>CAZHFW010000001.1:0-194549 GCA_964531675.1 uncultured Phycisphaeraceae bacterium
GCTTGCCCCGGCAGCGTTGTCCGAGGTCCGCCAGATCCACCGTTGGCGCGTCGGTCCCGGCCTGCGCGTCGCCGGCCTGATTCGACGTCGCCCGGTAGCGCGGCGTGGAGGTCGAGCTCTCCGAGCCCGCGATCGGCACCGAAGGCCTGAACTGATCGAGCATGCTCACCAGCGCCGCGACCTCGATGGGCTTGCAGAGCAGACCATTCATCCCAACCGACTCGCACTTGGCGCGATCTTCGGGGGTCGTGTTGGCGGTCAGCGCGATGATCGGGATGCGGCCGCCGCTGCGCGTGAGCACGCACCCGTTCTGCTCCAGATCACGCAGCGCCCGGGTGGCCTGGTATCCGTCCATCTCGGGCATCTGGCAGTCCATGAGGATCAGGTCGAACGCCTCGCGCGTCGCGAGCTCGACCGCACGCCTCCCATTGGGCGCGATCGCGCAGTCGCAGGCTTCGCCCGAAAGCAGATCGCTCATCACCAGGCGGTTGATTTCATTGTCCTCCGCGACCAGAACGCGCAGTCTGGTCCGGGTCTCGGCGCTGGATCGGGAGGTCTGCCGCTCCTCGATCGTCGCGGGCTTCACGGCGCCGCAGGCGACCGCCAGCGCGTCGGCGACCTGGGCGTCGTCGAGCGGCCAGGGGAAGAACGCGTCGATGCCCAGCGCGCGCAGGTTGGCCTGCACCTCGGGAGCGTCTGCCCCGTCCGTGATCATCGCGACCACTGCGGGTCGGTTCTGAGGCCTGATCGGGAGCCTCCCGATGACTTCCGCAGCCCGATCGGCAGCGGGCACCTCCGCGACCAGAATGTCGCACACCGACATCCCGATGTCGTCGTCGTCGATCACGTTCAGGCCGAGCTCCTGGATCACGGTGCGCAGGCGATCGGAGTGCTCCCCGACCGTCGCGACCCAGATCCGGGCCGAGCGGAGGTCGAGCGTCGCGCCTTGCGATGCCGCGACTTCCGAGGCCGCCTTCTCGAGCGGGAGCGTGAACCAGAACGTCGAGCCCCGTCCGGGCTCGCTGGCGACCGCGATCTGCCCGCCCATCATCTCGATGAGCTTTTTGCAGATCGCAAGCCCGAGCCCCGTTCCGCCGTGACGCCTCGTCGTGGAGGCGTCGAGCTGGGAGAACGAGTTGAACAGACGATGCACGCGTTCGGGCGGGATGCCCGGGCCGGTGTCGCTCACGCTCACGCAGAGCTGGAAAGTTTTCCCATCGTCGCGGTCCACGACCGCCCGGAGGGCCACGCCCCCGTGATCGGTGAACTTCACAGCATTGGAGATCAGATTGCTCACCACCTGGCGGATCTTGGCGACGTCGCCCTTGACCATCCGGGGCATGCGCGGCGCGACCTCGCACGTCAGCGCGATGCGCTGCGCCTCGGCCTTGGGCGCGTACAGCGCACCGAGCTCGCCGAGCGTTTCGGGCAGATCAAACTCCACCGACTCGATCTCGAACTTGCCCGCCTCGAGCTTGGAAAGGTCCAGGATGTCGTTGATGAGCAGCATCAGGTGCTCGGAGGCGAGCTGCGCGATGCGCACATACTTGGCCTGCGCCGGCGCCAGCCCCGCCCGAGAGAGCAGTTCGAGCGCGCACACGATCCCGTTCAGAGGCGTTCTGACTTCGTGCGACGTGTTCGCGAGGAACCTGCTCCGCGCTTCGGCCGCTTCCTTGGCCTGATTCTCCGCCAGGCGCAGCGCGGTCACCATCGTCGCGATCTCGTCGCCAAGCCGCCCGAGTTCGTCGGTCCCGCTGACCGTGATCCGGTCCTCGGTTCCCGTGCCCGCGGAGATCTGCTGGACGTCGCGCTCCAGCACGCTCAGCCTGTCCAGCACCAGCCAGCGCAGGGAGCCCGCCGTCACGAGCGTGAGCGTGAGGCACGCCAGACCGACGCCGCAGGTCATCAGGACCGTCGCCCGCTGGGCTTCCCGGTGCACCGCCCGATCCATGCGGAGCGTCATCCGCAAGGCCGGACGGCCGAAGACGTCCGCGAGCTCCATCGAGCTCTCCAGATCCGCCGCCGAGAGCGCACGCACGGAGACCACGCCCGCGTCGGTCCACCAGCTGTGGTCGAGCGACGCGTCCGAAACCGGCATGGGCACGCTCGAGTGGTCCAGGATGCCGGGCAGGGGCTGCAGCGCGAGGTCGACATGGCTGGTCTTGCTCAGCATGTCCACCATGTGCGCGTCCAGGAGCCTGACAAAGACGATCGTGCCTTTGATCTCACCCGTCTTGTCGCTGGTGGTGATCGGGCGCGACGCCGCCAGCGCCGGACCACGCGGCGTCATCAGGATGCCCGACACTTCCGATTCCACGTTCGCGTGACTGGTCAGCACCGTGCCCGGCCTGAAGATCTGTCGCGTCTCGTGGTCGAGTTCTTCGAGCTGGCCCTTGGCGCGGTCGAGCCAGGAGCCGTGCACGATCGTGCCGTCGCTCCGCGCGATGACCACCAGATCGAGCTTGCCTGTCTGGTACGTTTCGCCCGTGAGGTTCGCAGTCTCGTACGCCTTGTTGGCGTCGTCGATGAACTTGTACGTGTCGTCCCACGCCGCCCAGTCGGCCATCTTGAGGGACAAGTTGCGCGTCTGGGCCAGTATCGCGTCGTACGCCCGCGCCACGTCCTGCCGTGCGTCACTCTCTTCCAGCGCGCCGAACGACGCGCCCAGCACGAGGTACGCGGTCAATGTGATCGCCGCGGCCATGACGACCGCGGTGCTCCAAATGACCAGCGTTGCCTTCTTCCTGAGCGTCACGAATATGCCTTTGGAAGCCTGATTCTCGGACGTCCGCGCCGTCCGACACTTCTGCGTCATCGTGCCGCCCGGGCCCGGGCTTCAGCCCCGTCCGGCCGGGAGGCCCGTGGTGGGGGCCCAGCCTGTCAGGTTTTTCGCCGCCTCGCCTCTTGAGGGTCCGAGAAGCCAGCGTCCCCGGCCTCTATCATCCCGCCGCAACAGGAGACCCCGTGGAGATCTTCAAGGACTTCAAGTTCGAGGCCGCCCACCGCTTGCCCCATCTTCCCGATGGGCACAAGTGCAAGAACCTGCACGGACACTCCTATCGCCTCCGCGTGGTGCTCCGCGGTCCCATCGATCCCGCGCTCGGATGGGTCGCGGACTTCGCCGACGTGAAAGCGGTCGTCAAGCCGCTGATCCAGCAGCTCGATCACGCGTTCCTGAACGAGATCGAAGGCCTCTCCCAGCCCACCAGCGAGAACATCGCGGTGTGGATCTGGCGCAAGCTCAAGCCCGCACTGCCGCACCTGGCCGAGGTCCACCTCAGCGAGACCGCAACCTCGGGTTGCATTTATCGTGGTGAGCACGAGCCGGCCCGCTGACCGCGATCCCCGCGCCCATTCAGCCGGACTTGCTCTTGCGTTCCTTCGCGAGCGTGCGCATCGCCCGGGTGCAGATGCGCGTCGTCGCGGGATGGTCGCTCCCGCGCTTCCACTCGGCGCAGACCTTTCTCACCCAGGCGGGCGTGGACTTGGAGGCGTCGTTGAGCCAGTTGCCCACCGAGTCCTGGACGTACTTGGTCGGATCCGCCCGCAGAGGCTCCAGGATCGCAAGCCCGGGCGATGGATCATCCTTCAGCGCATTGATGTGCGTGCACCACACACCCCGAGGCCTGGTGATCTCCGAAGCAAAGCGCCGCAGATTCGCCGATCGCTCACGCGTCCAAGGCGTCAGGAGCACGAGTGCTTCTTCAAGCTCCGCCGACGTGTGATCGCGCAGCGCCAGCCAGGCCCACTCGCGCACGCCCGAATGCGCATCATCCGCCAGCGGCCTCATGGCCTTGAACCGCGCCGCCAGGCTCATCTTCTGCGCGGCGCCGATCGCAAACGCTGCCCAGCCCCGCACCGTGTCCGAGCGATGCCCCGCAAAGTCCTTCCAGGCGTCCTTGCCGTGCTTCTCAAAGAGCACGCGACCCGCCTCACGCATCCGAGGCACGATCCCGCCCGCCGCGCTGATCCGCTCGCCCTCGGCTTTGCCAAGCCCGACATCCGCCTTGATCGCCAGCTCCGCGAAGTCGATCGCGAGAATCTCCACCAGCGTGATCGACTCCACCCGCCCAGCATTGAGCTCGCGCCGCGTCGCCGCCGGGATCTCGCTCATCCGCCGGGCGCCCTTTCTCGCCTCGCCTGCCTTGCTCACGCGATCGTCCCCATCGGGGTCCACTTGGCCTCGCTCTTCGAGCTCTCGATGGTTTTCTCGATGAACAGCACCCCTCGCGCCCCGTCGAGCACACCCGGGAAATCGTGCGCCTTGGGCGCGTCGAGTCCCTTCGCGCCCGCCCTGATCGCCGCGCACGCGCCGTTGTACACGTTCGCGAACGCCTCGAAGAACGCTTCCGGATGCCCGGGCGGGATCCTCGTCACGCGCTTGGCAGCATCGGACAAGTACCCGTTCCCCCGTCGGTACACGCGCTCGGGCTGTCCGTCGGGCTTGAATACCAGCGCGTTGGGCTCCTCCTGTCTCCACTCCACGGAGGCCTTGGTGCCGTAGACGCGGATGCGCAGATCATTCTCGTGCCCGATCTCGATCTGAGACGCGATCAGCACGCCCTTGGCCCGCTCCGAGTCACGCTCCCGGAAGCGCAGCAGCAGGTTGGCATCATCGTCCACCCGGCGGCCCGGCACAAAGCTCGTCAGGTCCGCGCAGATGCTCTCGATCTCGAGCCCCGTGATCGTGGCGCACAGCTGCTCCGCGTGACTCCCGATGTCGCCGATCGCGCCGCCCGCGCCCGAGCGGGCCGGATCCGTGCGCCAGTCGGCCTGCTTCTGGCCCGTCGCCTCGAGCTTGCCCGCGAGCCAGCCCTGGTTGTACTCCACGATCACCTTGCGAATCGCGCCAAGTTCGCCCTGGCGGACCATCTCTCGCGCCTGCCGTACCAGCGGATAGCCCGAGTAGTTGTACGTCACGCCGAAGACCACACCGGTGCGCTTCACGACGTCGACCAGATCACGCGCCAATCCGGCGGTCGTCGTCAGAGGCTTGTCGCTCACGACGTGAATCCCCGCCTCCGCGAAGGCCTTGGCGACAGGATGATGCACGTGATTGGGCGTCACGATGCTCACAAAGTCGATCCTCTGGTCCGACGGCAGCTTCCACTCGCCCTCGAGCATCGCCTCCCACGTCGCGTAGTTGCGTTCCGCCGCCACACCCAGATCGCGTCCCGACGCCAGTGCCTTCTCAGGCGAGGAAGAGAAGCACCCCGCCGTCAGCACAACCTGATTGTCCAGGCACGCCGCGATGCGGTGCACCGCACCGATGAACGCGTCCCGGCCGCCCCCGACCATGCCCATCCGCAGAGTTCTCGTCGTCATTCCCGCAGCTTAGCGATCGGCCCTGCCGAGACGCCCGGGGCGTTTGCGGGTGCTAACCTTTCCCCGTCATGTCCCTTCCCCTCCGCCAGCGAAGCCCGGGCGTCTCACTCGCCCAAGGGCTCTTTTACGAGTTCTGCTCGCTGACGCTGCGCATCGGCATGCGCTGCTTTTACCGCGTCAAGGTGCTGCACGCCGAGCGCGTGCCGCCCAAAGGTCCCCTGCTGATCGCGTCCAACCACGAGTCGTATCTGGACCCGCCCCTGGTCGGCATCTACGCCCGTCCGCGGCACGTGTCCTTCGTCGCCCGCGTCGGCCTCTTCACGTTCAAGCCCTTCGCCTGGCTCATCAGCTGGCTCAACGCCACGCCCATCAAGGGTGATGGCAACGACACCTCATCCATCCGCGAGATCGTCCGCCGGCTCGAACAAGGCAACGCGGTCGTGATTTTCCCCGAAGGCGCCCGCACCTTTGATGGCAAGCTCCAGGAGTTCAAGCGCGGCATCGCGCTGCTCGTCAAGAAAGGCGACGCCCCGGTGCTCCCCGTCGCGGTCGCGGGCGCATTCGAAGCCTGGCCCCGCACGCGCACGCTCCCGGGTGGATTCCGCTCACGCGTGGGCGTGATCTATGGGGACCCCATCCCCGCCGCCGAGCTTCTCAAAGACGGCCCCGACGCCGCACTGCTCCGTCTTCGCAGCGAGATCCAGAAGCTCCAGGCCGAACTCCGCGCCGAGCTGAAACTCCCACCCGCAACCTGATCCCGTCCCCAAAGCACAATCGAGCCCAACGCCAACGAGCCCTCCGCGCGAGCGGAGGGTCCCCCCCAGCGCCCCGCCCGCGCCCTCGACCCCCCAACCCAACGCGCGCAAAAAACCCCCCGCACAAGCGGAGGGTTCATTGATCTCGATCTTCTCACCGCTCTCACGCCGCCTGACGCAGGGCCGCGATGCGCTTCTCGGTGGGGGGGTGCGACGCGAACAGGTTCATGATCGAGTTGGCCCCGCACAGAGGCTCGACGATGAACAGGTTGTTCTGGGCCGGATTGGGCTGGATCAGCGGAATGCGCTGCGAGTACGACTCGAGCTTCTGCAGCGCCGAGATCAGGCCGTTCGGGCTCCCCGCGATCGCGGCGCCATCAGCGTCCGCAACGTACTCGCGCGAGCGCGAGATCATGGCCTTGATCAGCGCCGCGCCGAACATCGCGACCAGCACGCCGACCAGCGCGACAAGCGGGTTGCCGCCTTCGCGATCGCGCCCGCCGCCGAGCATGAAGCCCCACTGCGCCAGGAAGCCGAGCACGCCCGCGACCGTCGCCGCGATGCAGCTCGTGAGCGTGTCACGATTCTTGATGTGGGCCAGCTCGTGCCCGATCACGCCGCGCAGCTCGGACTCGTTGAGCAGGTTCATCGCGCCCGCGGTGACCGCGACCGCCGCCTTGCGCGGCGAGCGCCCCGTCGCAAACGCATTCGGCGCTTCGTGCGGGCAGATGTACACCTTGGGCATGGGCAGGCCCGCGCGCTGGCGCAGCTCATCGACCATCTGGTAGAGCCGGCGCGTCTCGGGACCCTCGGTGCCGTTGATCTCGTGCCCCTGCATCGCGGTCAGCGCGATCTTGTCGGAGAAGAACCACGCGATCACGTTGGACAGGCCGCCAAAGAGCAGCCCGATGAACATCCCGTTCTGGCCGTACATGCTGCCCACCGCCAGGAACAGGCCCATCAGCCCGCCCAGCAGGAAGACCGTCTTGACGTTGTTGACGAACCGGATCATTCCTTTCCCCCTTCCCGCGCCCTTTCGGGCGCGCCCCGGCCCACTCCCTGGGCCGGTCAATCTTGATAGCCGGATACGGTTGGTTGGTTTGCGTTCGTACCCGCGGATCTCGTACGTCGGCGCGTCACAAAAAGTTCGCCAGTTCAACTCCGGCTCGACTCCGCGACGCCCGCAACGATTCTCGGACCTGCGCTGCGGAGGTTTATTCCGTCTGGACCGTTTGGGATTGCAACCCGACCGTCCGAGAACCGAACGAAAGGGTGGAAGTCCAGCACACCCCCGCCGCGAAGCGTATGCTTTTGGACCTTCCGACCCTGATTTGGGCCGGGGCCTTGGGCGAAGCCGTGGTGGGTGACGCCGGCACACGTGGTGGTGTGCTTGCTCCGGAACTTGGGTTGGACGGGGAGGCCCGACAAGTGTCCAGATCTGCTCCCGCCAGCGTTGGGGCGTTGCGCGAACCGACCCGTTCGGTTCAGTCTGCGTCGACGTCCGAGTCGGTGTCCCTGCGGACGCCGGCGGCGGTCCGTTGCCGTCAGGCCCTCCAGATCCTGGGCTGCCTGGGTCTTGCCGCGCTGACCGCCTGGTCGGCGATCCTGGTCAAGGAAGCCGGGACCGCGCCGCCTCTGGCCCGCTTCACCTCGCCGGACGCCCATGTCCTTCCCGTCACCCTCGAGGAAAAGGCCCTCCCGGTCATCGACCCGCTCGCGCCCGTTCCCGCGGTGGAGCCCATCGACGTCCAGACGCCGGCCGAGCCCGGGGCTTCCGAAGCCAAGCTCTACCCCGAAGGCACCCGCTTCTTCAACGGCCGCCCCATCCGCCCCGTGCGCACGATCCGGATGAAGGTCACCGCCTACTCGCCCGACGCCGCCTCCTGCGGCACCTCGGCCGACGGAATCACCGCCACCCTGCACCATGTCACGACCAACGACTTCCGTCTGGTCGCGTCCGATCCGCGCGTGCTGCCTTATGGCTCGATGATCTCCGTCCCGGGCTATGACGAGGGCAATGTCGTTCCCGTGCTCGACTGCGGCGGCGCGATCAAGGGCAATCGCCTCGACCTGCTCTACCCCACGCACGCGATGGCCCGCAAGTGGGGCGTCAAGTACGTCGACGTGACGGTCTGGGGCTACGCTGACGGCCGCCCGCGTGACAATCCCCGCAAGCTCCGCTGATCAACGCGGCACGCGGATCACTTCTTCACTTCGGTCATCGACTCGATGATGTACTCGGGTTCGAGTTCCACGTACCGCCCGATGAACGGCGGGACGTCGGGCTTGCCCGCCGAGTGCCGCTGCGGATTGAACTTCACGCGCGGCGCCACGGTCAACGCGATCTGCCACGTCGTGTCTCCCCCGGCAGCCATGAGCTTTCCGGCAAAGCGCGGCGGGACGTCAATCGAGAAGCTCTCTCCCATCGGAAGGCGGCTGGTCGCGTCGAGGACCGTTCCCGTGGCGCGGGCGATCGCGTTGGCCCCCTGGCCGATCTGATCCGTGCGCGCAACCTTGACGATCCACGTCGTCTTGCCCCGCGCGTCGCGTTCGGCCTCCCGCGTCCAGCGCTGCGCTTTGAGCCTGAGCGACGCGTCATCGCGCGGATCCTGGAGCGAGCCGAACTCCGAGTCGTACTTCCGCTTCAGGTCCGCCAGCATCGCTTCGGGGCACGAGAGCGGATCATCCGGCAGTTCCGCCTTGGTCGCGGCGGGCTTGCTGGGCTCGCTCGCCTTGGCCTTCATCGCGTTGATGGTCGCCTTGGCGCTGGTGAGCTCGCGCTCCATCGCGGCCAGCCGCCGCTTGAGATCCTCGTTCTCCGCGCGGAGCTTCTCGATCTGGTCAGCGACCGAAGGAGCTGCGGGCTGGTCCTGCGCCATCGCGCGATGGGCCGGCAGGCCCAGAAGGCCGCTGCACGCCACAAGGACACCGACGCTCCGGTTGAAAGCTGCCATACACGATCCTCCGCGGGAGTTGCTTCCACACTGTACCGGGAGAGGCGGGAGGCGGTTTTCCCGAACCCACCGAACGCGGGACTTCCCGGGCCCCCGGCGCGCCAAGGATTCGGCGTGCTCTACGCTCCGGCCTCCGATCGCCCGCGCACGCTCGATCAGCTCATCGGTCCCGGGACCGCGGCTGCGATCGATCGCCTCGACGTGTTCAGCCGGAAGGTCTTTTCAGGAAAGCTCCCGGGCGAGCGTCGCAGCAAGCGGCGGGGGCGCTCCGTCGAGTTCGACGACTACCGGGAGTACATCCCGGGCGACGATCTCCGGCACATCGACTGGAACGTCCTGGCCAGGCTCGATCGTCTCTTCATCAAGCTCTTCCGCGAAGAAGAGGATCTGGCGCTGCACCTGATCGTCGACGCGTCCGCGTCCATGGACGCGGGTGAGCCCAACAAGCTCGTGCACGCGCACCGCCTGGCGATGGCGATGGGGTACATCGGGCTCGTCAATCAGAATCGCGTGAGCTGCGCCGTGCTGGGACATCCCACCATGGGCGCCGCTGCGGCGCCGGGACTGGTCAGGCTCGCGCCCCTGCGCGGCCGCCGCTCGACCCAGAAACTCGCCGATTTCCTGCTCCAGAGCCTCAATCCCGAAACGCCGATGGGATCCCGCGCCGGAGTCGAGGCGCGTCCGGCGCTCACCATGGCCGACGCGATGCGCAAGCTCGGCGTCTCTCCGATCCGCGGCATCGGCGTGCTCATCTCCGACATGCTCGTGCCCGAGGGTTTCGAGAAGACGCTCGATCTCTACGCGGCCAGCGGCGTGCCCGGCGCGTGCGATCTCTGCGTTGTGCAGCTGCTCTCACCCGCGGAGCTCGATCCCTCGCTCGACGCTGATCGCGGCCTGCGCGGCGATCTCCGTCTCACCGACGTCGAGTCGGGGAAAGTCGCCGAGGTCACGGTTTCCAAATCGCTGATCGCCCGCTACCAGCAGAGGCTCGAGGCCTACACCCAGTCGCTCCGCGACGCCTGCTTTGCCCGCGGCATCGCGTTCTTCCAGGTGAGCAGCGGCACGCCCGTGGAAACGCTGCTCGCCGGGACGCTCCGCCGGGGCGGGCTTCTCAGATAGACCCGAGCCGCCGGGACCGCAGAGTCCAAAAAGAAAACCCCTCCACGCCGTCGAAACGTGGAGGGCCTGAGGAGAGGAGAGAGGAGTGGAATTCTCTCTGTCGGGGCATGGTGTACCCCGTCCCGAACAGCATCTTGCCCAAAGTCGCGGGGTTTCTTCGGGTTGCGTTTGGGCAGCATGGCTGCCTTTCCGCCTCGCGGCAGAAAAAAAGCAGCCTTGGAACCTTTGGGAAACGCTCGCGGTATATTGGTGATGCGTTCGGGGAACTGCGTAGCTCCGGACCCCCATGGCCGCATGGCCGCCGCGTACGACCGCGGCGTTGAGAGGAGTCGCCATGCCCACACTGACTGATGCTGAAATTGCGCGGAAGCGCCGGCTTGAACAGCTGTTGGAGCTGGCCGGTGTCTATCGCGGGTGGACCCGCAAGCAGCTTGCTGCGGCCCTCGACCGGGATGCGACCAAGGTCGTCCCCGAGAGCGGAAACCCCAAACTCGACCTGGTCGTGGCGCTCTCCGAGCTGCTCGACTGGCCCGTCGGGGATGTGGTGAACGCGCTGTGGGGCGACCAGCAGTCCGGTGCGAACTCCGAGGTCGCGTCGTTTGACGCCCTCGAAGACCGCATCGTGGCGCTGCACCGCGAGGGCAAGTACCAGGACGTGCTCAAGCACGCTCCGGCGCTGCTTGCCCGGGCCAAAGACGCCCAGCAGCGGGCCATCGCCCGCATCCGCGAATACGCGGGTTGGGACGGTCTGGGCCGCTATGCCAAGGGCATCGAGGTGCTTCGCGCCGGTCTGGCCGAATCCCCGATTTCGCGCGGCGCCAGGCTCGTGCTCGAGAGCAACCTCGCCCTGGCCTACTACTCGATGAACTACGCCGTCGAGGCGCGGGCCCTGGCCAAGGACTTGCTCGAGTATCTGAGCGAAGAGCCCCCGAACAGCGAGTCGGAGCGGTCCTCGCACGCGTACGCGTACTTCGTGAGCGGGCAATCCTCTCGCCTGCTCATGGGGTCCGACGTGGTGGCCCAGAAGCGCCACGCCGAGCGGTCGATCGCCGATCTGACCAAGGCCGAGGCGATCTACAACGCCCTGTTTGCGGAGTTCAATGACCAGCTTTACGCCGGTCAGGCCCGCACCAGCCGCCTCGGGGCTCTGGAGGCTCGGGTTCTGCTCGGGCAGGTCCAGGCGGCCGACGCGGTCAAGTCCATCATGGACGACCTGGACGCGGTGGTGGACCTGGACCAGGTGGGGGCGGCCGACCTCCTGGACAGCTACTGCTGGTCCTGTATTTTCGGCTCCAATATCGCCCTGCGGCACCTCCCCGACCGGGATATGAACCGCACCGTGGCCATTCTGACAAACAAGGGCTATGAGCTTGCGGAAAGGCTCAACAACTGGTCCCTCCGCGAGAAACTGTTCACACTGGAGTTCCTGCAGAGGCAGCGGGTGACCGAGCTCATCGGCACCCCCCTGGAGTGGACGATCGACGGCGAAGAAGTCCGCACGATCGTCGGCGCCATGGGTCGGTTCCCGAGCTTCCGGCAGACCGGGTGGCAGATTCTCAGAACCGCCCGTGTGATTCGTCAGAACTGAATTCTAGATCGACCAGCCCAAGTTCCCGAGTCCGTCGGGATCCGCGGAGAAGAAGGCAACTCATGTTCAGCACCCCCCTCAGCACGCCGTGCAGCCAAAGGCCCGGCACCCAACTGCGCACCGCGGCCGCATGGCTCCTGTGCGTCGGATTGGCGTCCTCGGCTCTGGCCTCCAGGAATCTGGTTTCCGGGCTCGGCACGGACACCCAGGTCTCCGATCAGAACAGTCAGCTCGACCCGGGCTCGATGGGCTCGGCCAACAACCCCGGAAAGATCTCGCAGGGGCCCGGCGATGGCCCGAGCGATGGACCCGGCGATGATCACAAGCGCGATGGCAAGGCCGATCTGCCGCTGCTCATCGGCGTGGAGCGCGAACTGGGTTCGAGCCGGAGCTTCACGAAGGATCAGGACATCATCCAGCCGCCGTACGCCGACAATCGCGTGACGATGTCGGGTGAGATGACCTTCGCGGGCACGGTCGATCACGGCGTCGGTCAGAACACCCTGGCGTTCGGCTACGCGCCGGTTCCCGCGCCGGGATCGCTGATGGTTCTGGGCGCTGCCGCGGGCCTGGGCGCTCGCCGTCGCCGCTCGTGAACGCCTGATGATTGAAACATGAAAGGCCCCGCCAAGTGCGGGGCCTTTTTCATTGAACCGTTCGGTTCTCAGCGTGGAACAGCCGGGCTCAGTGCTCCGAGCCCGCGGGCTTGCGGCCGGTGATCTTCTCGTAGGTCTCGTCGTCCAGACCAAGGTACTCACGCATGTAACGGTCGTAGGTCTCGGCGTGGTCGTCGCGGGAGAGATCGAGCCTCATCTCGTTGATGACCTTGGTGCCCTGGCGGATCCACGCGTCCCAGGTCTCGGCAGTCACGTTCTCGAAGATCCACTGGCCGACCGGACCCTTGAAGGGAGGCTTGGGGAGCTTGCTGCCGGGACGCCCGGTCTTGGTATCCACCGCGCCGCCCGCGATGTGCAGCGCGACGTTCGACGGCGCGAGCTTGGGAGGCTCCACGCCGATGGAGACGAGCATCTCCTCGATTGCCTTCAGGGGCATGCGGTCGCCCTTGGCGCCCGCGACCTTGAAGCCTTCGAGCAGCACCTCGGCGGCCTTGCCCTTCTGACCGGCCGCGATGAACGACTGTCCCGCCAGCTGGTAGGCCTTGGACATGTCCTTGTTGATCTGCGTGCAGCGGACAAAAGCGCCCGCCGAGTCGGCGTGCCGCCCAGCCTGGGAATAGGCCTGACCAAGGCTGAACCAGGCCATGTCGTTGTTGGGGTCAGCCTCGGGGCGGACCATGGCTTCAAACTGAGCGATGCGTTGGGCGATGTCCATGAACCAAGGGTAGGTCCCGCTCAGAGCCCGCGACCAACGAGCCATGCCCCAACAAGCCAAGCGCCAACGAGCCCTGTGCGCAAGCACAGGGTCCTCGCGACATCGCCCAAAAAATCTGTCGCGGTTCGCCAGCGCTGGTTTCGGACCGGAGTCCTGCCCGAACGCCGTTCGCAGTCCCAGCTGCGTGGTGGGCTTCAACGCGGTTGCGTAGGCCTTGGCAACTCCCTGGGCGACCATCAGCAACTCTGATCGAACGCGTTCAGGAACGCGAAGAAATCGGCCAGATCGACCACGCCTTCGCCTGTCATGTCCGCACAGGTATCCGTCGGATCGAAGCAGTTCAGGAAATCAAAGAAGTCGCCCAGATCGACCACGCCATCTTCATTCCGATCTGCGATGCAGAAGTGCACCACGCGGAAGCCGGTGTCGCCGTCTTCGAGCGTCGGGAAGTAATAACTACCGCCGTTCTTGGTGGGCATCAAGTAGGGGAATGACCCTCCTCGAAGTCCGCGGTATCTCCCGCTGATCTGCCCGTCGGTCCACTCGTACACGTTTCCGGCCATATCGAACGTGCCGTAGTAGTTCGCGGAGTAAGAGCCGACGGGAGTTGTGGCCCCGATGACACCGTTGTAGTTCGCCTCCAGGGTGGAAATGGTGCTGCGTGAGGTCGGGTAGTTCCAGTAGTTGCCAAATGGGCCGCCCTCGCTGAGCGGCTGGTGATACGCCGCTTTGTACCATTCGGCGTCGCTTGTCACGGCCCACAGCCAACCGTCGTTGCGCTGGACGCTATTGTTTGAAATGCGAGCTTCGGTGAGTGTGTATGCGCCGTCCTCGGTCGTCGTGTTGTCTTGCGGGCCTGTGGGCTGACCGTTGTGCATCCAGTTGGCGAATCGCACGGCATCCCAGAAGGAAACGAAGGTCACCGGGCGATTGGCGAAATTAGGGCTTACGCTGTACGAGTAGTTCCCATCGGAACCGGCGCGGAAAATTCCGCAGCCCGTGAGCGTGCTGGCTTGGCTCTGACTGTAGAGATCGTGCGTATCACTTGCCGCGACCGAGTTCAGAAACGCGGTGTACTCGCCGGCGGTTACTTCGTAGACGCCGATGAAGTAGACATAGGGGACTTGGCCCCTGTGATTGGCGGGATCCGGGTCGTTGGGAGCGTCGCCGATGGGGGTCGTGGGCGGGGTAAGAGCACCGCTCGCAGTCGATGCGACGAGCGCCGCTCCCGCCACGAGGAAGAATGAGGCAACTTTGAAGCGAAGCATGACATGCTCCTGGCTGATGTGTCCGTTGCATGCCACCATGCTGCGGTGCACACCCGGCGGGTTCTGCAGTCGAGGCCTGAGGCGACCGGGCGCGGACCGGTCGAACTCACTCGACCCACCCAATCTAGCAGACCCGGCCAGTTCGTAGGTGGTTATTTACCAGCAATGCGCCCCGATTTTGACATGGCGAGCGATGACGGATGACAATCCCCTCGGATCAACGTCGCCAGGCTTGGCTGCACTGGTAGGTTGGGCAGTTGAAGTCTCGCCACAGACCGGCCGACGCGTCGAGATTGGATCGACTGCCCCGGGACTCAGGCTTGCGCACGCTTCGGCATCGCGTGCTCGCAGATCCGCGCGTGCGTGAATGCGATGGCCAACTTCTTGGAACTCGCCAAGGGGCGGCTCCGTCGTCTCCAGTCGATCACTCGCCACGCGCGAGACAAAAGCGCGATCGGATGCACCATCGAGACTAGGTCGAAGCCCCCAGACGTCGCGAAGGCCTCCTACTGCAACGAAACATCGTGCGGCCCTTTGAAGGGCCGCACGATGGCGATTGGGGACGACGATTGGTCTGGAGGGGCGTTGCAGCCCCGAAGGCGTCCCCGGAGGAGCGGTTACTTCCGGCGGCGACGGCAAGTCAGGAGAAGGCCGACGCCGATCGGAGCCAGCGAGCCCGGCGCGGGGACGTTGGTGTAGTCGAAGCCCGAGCTGCCCTTGATGGAGACGCCCTTGACGATGTTGTCGAAGGCGTCACGGACCGTGGGATTGGTCATGTGGGCGGTGTTTGCAAAATTCGCGGTCGCGAATCCCGAGTCGCCGCTGGACATCCAGGTCACGAGCGTGCTGAGCTGCGCCGAGAACTCAAAGGGAACGCCGTAGGTGAACTGAATCGGAAAGGTGCCCTTCACGGTCTGGGTGCCGGACTGGAGTTTGACGAGGTTGAAGACGTTGGACCATTGGATTCCCGCTGCGGGGATGGCGCCGCCTTTGACGATGCTGCCGTCGATCTCGAAATCGCACATGAAGAACCCGGTGCCGGTGCCGCCGGTGATCGTGATGGAGTCGGTGAACTTGGACCACGCGCTGACGGTCGAATAGCCCGAGACCAGGCCGCCGGTGGTGTTGCCGTGCGATGCGGCGTGCAGGGTTCCGTAGGAAGCCCAGGCGCTGGCCGCGACCGCGATCGGACCCACCGCGCCTTGAAGCGCGATCGGATTGGATGTCAGGGTGTGATCACCGTTGGCCTGGAGGCCAGCGTGATTGGCCGAAACCTGGGCCTCAAGGCCTGTGGCGGCGTGCGCAGAAAGACCAACCGCCAGAGCGGCTCCGGTCACTGCAACGAGGCGCGAGATGTGGGAGTTACGGGCAAACGCAGTCTTGGAGTGCATACATAATGTCCGGCCCCTATGACAAATGGAGTCGACATGCCCTGCTGCCCGCCCAAACATGCATCATGATTCTGGGCAGACCACCCAAATCAACAAGATTTCTGTTGCGTCGTTCCGAGCCTGTTTAGGGGATAGCCCGGGGCGGCGATACGCAACGCACGGCCAGATCAGATCTTGACCGAGTGGCGCGGGAGCACATCGCACTCGAAGCCGCGACCTGGCGCGTCGTCGGTGTGGTCGAGGATTCGACGCGGGCTGATCTCGTGTCGAGACAACTGATCCATGCGGAACGGGTTCGCGAGCTTCAAGCCGAGAGCGGCGATTCGGAGCATCGTCGCCGAGCGCAATTGGACTGATCGACGAAGGCGTCGAAGCCCGCCTCACACCGAGTCCGATGTCGGGGCCTTGACAGGATCGGTCGTGGCACAGGTCGCTACCGGCCTGCGGAGATGAGTCGTCTGCTGAGATGCTCCCATCGCGTGCGGTTTCGGCAATCAGGGATCGAACCCGTTACGATCCCCCCGTGCCCGACGCCTCTTCCATTCTCTCGATCTCCCTCGCGGGCCTGGCGCTGCGCAACCCCGTCATGCTGGCCGCTGGGACCTGCGGATATCTGGATGAGATGGCCGACGTGCTCGACCTTTCCAAGGTTGGCGCCGTCGTGACCAAGTCCATCACGCGGCATCCGCGCGATGGGAACCAGACCTGGCGCATCATCGAAACCCGGACGGGGATGATGAACGCGATCGGTCTGGCGAATCTGGGCGTGGAGGCGTGGTCCCGGGACGTCGGCCCGCGGGTCGGCTCGGCGTCGTGTGCCGTGGTGGGCTCGATCGCGGGCTACTCGATCGATGACTACGTCGCGGTCGCGGCTGCAATGGACGAGGTCGACGCGCTTCAGGCGGTGGAGGTCAATGTCTCGTGCCCGAACGTCGCGCATGGCTGCGAGTTCGGGACCGACGAGAAGCTCCTGCGCGAACTGGTCGGCGCGCTGCGTCCGGTCCTGAGCCGCACGAGGCTTTTCATCAAGCTCAGCCCGGTCGCGGTGGGGCAGCCCGGGATCGTCGCGCTCGCTCGGGCGGCGATCGAGGCCCAGGGCAAACCTGACGGCCCCAACCAGCGCCCCGGCGCGGACGGCGTGTGCCTGGCGAATACGACCCCCGCGATGGCGATCGATGTCCGCACGAGGCTGCCCAGACTGGCCAACACCACCGGCGGCCTGTCCGGTCCGGCGGTCCACCAGATGGCGGTCAAGCTCGTGCACGACGCCTATCGCGGCATCTGCAAATCCACCGCCACGCCCATCCTCGGGATCGGCGGCGTGATGACCTGGGAGGATGCTGCGGAGTTCATCCTGGCCGGCGCCAGTGCTGTCCAGATGGGTACCGCGCTGTTTGTCGACCCCAAGTCGCCGCTCAAGGTCCTGCGGGGGCTCGAGAAGTGGGTCCGCCAGCAGGGCGTGGCCTCGATTGGCGAGCTGGTGGGGGCGGTCAGGCTGGGATGAGCGGATCTTCCCCGGAAACGGGGGCAGCGGGAAATCCCATGGATTCCCGCCCGTTTGGCCGAGGAGGACGCATTGAGGGGGAGATGCTGAGCCAACGCCCAGACCAGCCCGAGCCAACGATGCGGACGCGCCGCGCCCCGCGGCGAGTTTCCGTGCTGGTGCTGGCGGCCTTGCTGGCGCAAAGCTCGATCGCGCAGAAGTCATTCGCGCAGAGCTCGACCGCGCCGAGCGAGGCCAAGCCCGCTTCTGAGCTGGCGCCCCGTCCGCTCGATCTGCACGTTCTGGATCATCCCGCGACGCTCGACGGCGCTGACGACATCTCGCCGCTGCTCGCGCAGGTCGCGGACGGCAAGGAGTATCCGTGCGTGGCCGCGGTCGTCGTGAAGCAAGGCCGCATTATCGCGCGCGGTGCTGCGGGCGTGCGACGCATCGGCGATCCCACCAAGGCGACGGCGTACGACCTGTTCCACCTGGGCTCGTGCACGAAGGCGATGACCGCGACGCTGTGCGCGATGCTCGTGGAGGAAGGCAAGCTCCGCTGGGACTCCACGATCGGCGAGATCTTCCCGGAGCTCAAGCCTTTGATGGTGGGGGCCTGGCCCGACATCACGCTCCGTCAGCTCGTCACGCACTCGTCCGGCATCGGATCGGACCTGCGCAAGAAGGGCCTTTGGGAGATGCTCTGGAACCACCAGGGATTGCCCGACGAGGCGCGGATGGACATGCTGCGGACGATCGTCGCTTGGGACCTGCAATCCGAGCCCGGGACAGCGTATTGCTACTCCAACACCAACTTCATCATCGCGGGGATGATGGCCGAGCGGGTGACGGGTGTGTTGTACGAAACACTGATCACGCAGCGGCTCTTCGAGCCATTGGGGATGACGACCGCGATGTTCGGGCCGCCCGGCTCGGCCGACAAGGTCGATCAGCCTTGGGGAACCAATCGGGCGGGTGAGAGCATTGCGCCGTCTCGGACAGCCGACAACCCGCCGATGCTCTCGCCGGCGGGGCGTGCGTCGATGTCGCTTGATGACTGGGCGAAGTTCGTCACGCTCCACCTGGAAGGCGAGCGCGGCGGATCAACCACGCTGCTCAAGCCTGAGTCCTTCGTGTTGCTCCACACGCCCGCTCTGAACAACTACGCCGCGGGATGGGGGCGGAGTCGTCGCGCGTGGGCGGGCCCTCAAGGGGTCACCCTGAGCCACTCGGGGAGCAACACGATGTGGTACGCCGTGACGTGGCTGGCCCCGGAGAAGGACATGGCGGTCCTGGTGGCGACCAACTCGGCCCATGCGGGCGTCACGAAGGTGTGCGACAGCGTCGTGTCGGGTCTGATCTCCAAATACGTCGCGTCGGCCCCGGCGATCGGGGCCTCGGATCAGCGGGGCGCGGGCTCCGTGCCCGCACCCTGATCACCCGGAGCCGCTCCGTGCTGCAGCGGATGCTGCTGGCTCGGCAAGGGCTGCGGCGTCGTGTTGTGCTGATTGACGGGCGTGTTGGTGAAGCTGGTCTGATCCAGGGGCTGGCCCGAGAACGCCGAGGCGGACTGGGGATCGAGCCTGAAGCCCATGGCGATGGCGATCATGGCGGCACCGGGCGCCAGGCCGTAGATCGCGGCGCGGAACCGAGAACGGGGAGGAGCGATCGAGACAGGCTGTTGCATGCCCAATCGATCGGTTCCCGCACGGTGCATCATCGGCGGGCGCAAGCGACGCGCACGAATTGCTCGAACGATTCAAAGCTCTACGCCGGGGGTGCCGACTCCGCAGGCGCGTCCGATTCGGTGGCGCCCGGTGCAGCGTGCTTCTTGGACTCCCGCATGCCCGCCAGGGCTCGCCTGAGGATGCCGCCTGACTTCTCGGGTGCTGACTTCTCGGGCGCAGCCTTCTCGGCCGCGGGAGATGCCTCGTCGTCCCTCATATCACGCGCCGCTGCGGGCTCGTCGAGCACCGCGGTTTGCGGACTCGCGCTGGCGAGCGCCTCGGAGGGCTCCGCAGCCCGACGGCGCTGGCCGCGGGCGGGCTTGGTCTCTTCGGGCGGGACGTCGGTGATCGCCGCGGCGGCCTGTGCGTTCTCGGAGCTGCCAGCCTGGGCGTGGATGCTTCCATCCTTGCCAACCTGCTCGAACTTGACGCTGACGCGCTTGGACACGCCGCGTTCCTGCATCGTCACGCCGTAGAGCCTGTCCATGTTCTGCATGGTGCGCTTGTTGTGCGTGATGACGATGAAGCTCGAGCGGTCGGTGAACTGGCGGACGACGTTGTTGTAACGCCCGACGTTGGCCTCGTCGAGGGCGGCGTCCACTTCGTCCAGCACGCAGAAGCACGAGGGCTTGGAGCGGAAGATCGCAAGCAGCAGCGCGACCGCGGTGAGGGTCTTCTCGCCGCCCGAGAGCTGGCTGATGGAGCGGGGCTCCTTGCCCGGCGGCTTGGCGATGATCTCGATGCCCGATTCGAGCAGATCGAGCTCGTCGGTGACGACCTTCTGCACGCCCTCGGGCCCGTTGACCTCCTTGACCAGGCCCATGAGCTTGACCTCGGCCTTGCCGCCGCCGAAGAGCTTGCGGAACATGCCCTCGGGGCCGCCGAAGTTGTGCTGGATGGTGTGGAAGATCTCGCCGAAGCGGTCCTTGCTGACGATGTTGAGCTTCTCGATGAGGTCGCGCATCTGGGCGGCGGCGGTGTCCAGATCCTGGACCTGCCTGATGAGCTCCTCGTTGCGGGCCTCGAGCTGATTCTCTTCGTCGATGGCGTCGAGATTGACGTTCCCGAGCTTCTTGATCTGATCGCGCAGGGCCTCGATCTCCAGCGCCGCGTGGGCGGGATCGATGCGGGCCACATCGCCCTCGTCCATCATCTGGCGGTACTGGTCGTACTCGATGGGCAGGGTGATGGTGAGCTCTTCGAGGGTGCGCTCCTCGAGCGTCTCGCGCTTGACCTCGACTTCACGCTTGGAGACTTCCAGGCTGTTCCAGTCACGCTCGATGTTCCCCGCGTGGTTGCGGGCGACGCGCACGCGCTCGGCCAGATCGCCGACCGCGGCCTCGGCTTCCTTCACGCGGGCCGATGCTTCCCAGGAGGACGCGCGCAGCGTTTCGATCTTCTCGCCCGCGGATTGCACGATCGCGGAGCATTCCTCGATCACGCGGCGGTGCTCGTCGAGCCTCTCCTGCGTGCGGGTGATCGCCTGGTCCAGGTCGCGCGTCTGACGCTCGGCCTCGTCGCGGGCAAGCTGCAGACGCCCCGCCTCGCGACGGGCGCCCGCGAGCTGCTCGGAGAGCTTGCTCATCTCCACCTTGGCGGCGGTGAGTTGCTCGTTGACCGATTCGATGCGGAGGCTGACCTTGCGGACCTCTTCCTCGAGCTCGACAAGCCCCGCGGACTCTTCCTCGTGAAGCCTGGCCAGACGCTCGGCCCGCTGGCGGATCGCCTCGGTGTCGGCGCTGAGCTTCTCCAGACGCTGGGTGTACTGGGAGATTTCGTTACCGACCGCCTGCTGCTCGCGGGCCATGCGGGCGGCATCGGCCTGCTGGCGTTCGAGCTGGGCCTGTTCGCCGACCGCCTTGCGCTGAGATGCCGCCAGCTCGGTGCGGAGCTCACGCGCCCGGGCGCTGAGCGAGGCCGCTTCGGAGTCGACGCTTGCCAGTTCGGCTCGCTGCACGTCGAGCTCTGCGGAGAGCTCCTTGATCTTGGCTTCCAGTTCGCGGAGTTCGCCGCGACGCTGGAGCACGCCGCTCTCGGCGCCCTTGCCCTTGGGGCCCGCCGCGATCTGCCCATCGGCTTCGAGCACAATCCCGGCGTGCGTGATGAAGCGGGCCTTGCCCGCCAGATGCGCCATGGGACCGGCCAGCAGCATCATCGCGCTGTCGAGGTTTTCCACCAGGAATGTGGAGCCCAGCAGGCGATCAAGCAAAGCGTCCAGGCCCGCGGGAGCGGGGGAGTCCTCGGCGGCGCGAGCCCGCGCCAGCGTCCGCACAGGAACCACGCGCCCGCCAAGCGAGGCGTAGTCCAGGTCCGTGGTCGCGGGCGTCGGTGCCGCACCGATCCCCGCGATCGGGACGAAGTTCACGCGGCCCGGGAGTTTGGACAGATCATCCGCCGAGGGGAGCTCGGTCAGGCTCGGGACCACCAGCGATTGCAGCGTCTGGCCCAGCGCCGATTCGACCGCTGCCGCGTGCTCCGGATCCGAATCGATCAGGTCCGCCAATGGCGCGATGATGCTCGCGAAGACGGGAGCGGGGCTCGCGGCGCTGGTGCGCTTCAGATCGAGCACCTTGCGGACGCTCTCGCCGAAGCCGACGCGCGACTGGCTCATTTCCTGAAGCGTGGCCCGACGCGACTCCAGGCGCACAAGCTCCTGGCCAAGTTCGTTGACGCGTGCGGCCCGTCCCTGGCGGCCCGCGGTGAGGGCTTCCAGGCGCGACTCGTGCTCGCGCAGCTGCGCGTCGAGCGAGGAGCCCTGCTCCTGCGTCGTGCGCAGCGCCTCGGTGAGCGTCGCGATGGTCGCGGCGACGCTCGCGGCGTCGCGCTCAAAGCCCGCAGCACGCTCGGTCAGGCGGTCCATCTGCTCGCGGAGCTGCTCGGCCCGCTTCTGGTCGGCGTGCATCGACGCGGTGAGCGTCATCCGCTCGCGGTCGATGCGCGTGACGCTGGCCCGCTTCTCGCCAAGCTCGGCCTGACGCCCCGCGATGGAGGCCATGATCTCCGAACGCTCCTGCGCCAGCGCGCCGATCACACGCTCGGACTCGGAAACCTTCTCGGCAAGCTCCGCGACCACCTCGGCCTGATCCGCAGCGGAAGCCTCGGCGGATTCCATGCGCCCCTTGGCGTCCGCCAGACGCGTCTGATCGGTCTCGAGCTGACGCGTCGCGTCCTCGATGGACCGCGTCGTCATCGCCTGCCTCTGCTCGGCCTGCGACTTGGAGTGCTCGGAGGCGAGCAGTTCCTGCTCGATGCCCTTGAGCTCCGCGGCCAGATCGTGACGGCGGATGTCCAGTTCCTGCTTGGACTGCTCGATCTGCGCAAGCTGGGTGATGGCGTCGCTGCGCGTGGACTCGAGCTCGGCCTGGCGGCTGGTCAGGCCCTCAAGACGCCGACGCAGATCGTCGTATTGCTCGAACGCCAGCGCGGTGCGCCAGGCGCGATAGTGCTCGTCGAGCTCCTTGAACTTGCGGGCCTTGACCGCCTGGCCCTTGACCAGGCGCAGACGGCGTTCGGTGGAGTCGAGCTGTTCACGCGTGACCGAGAGATTCTGCTCGGTGCGTTCGAGCTTGCGCTGCGTTTCGATGCGGCGCTGCTTGTACTTGGCGATGCCCGCGGCTTCCTCGAAGATCGTGCGGCGTTCCTGGGGATTGGCCAGGAGCATCGCATCGACCTTGCCCTGCTCGATGATCGAGTACGCGTCGGCGCCGACGCCCGTGTCCAAGAAGAGCTCGCGGATGTCGCGGAGCCTGGCCTTCTTGCCGTTGATCAGGTACGCGCTGGTGCCGTCGCGATACAGACGGCGCTCGACCTCGACGATGTCCGCGTCGATCGGGAGCGTGCGCTTGCCTCGGACCGAGGCGTCGATCACGTCCGACTCGAGCTCGGGGTTCACTTCAACCGCGACCGCAACGGGCGATTCCGAGGCTTCCTCGGCGGCCTCGACGTTTCCGGCTTCGGAGCTTGCAGCAGCCGGCTGCGCAGGCTCGCCCGAGTCCGGCGCGATGGTGTCCAGTGCCAGGAGCGCGGGATCGCGCGTGATCTCGGGGTTCTCGAAGGTCAGCGTGACGCTGGCCATCCCGCCGGGCTTGCGGCCGGCGGAGCCCGCGAAGATCACGTCGAGCATCTCGGTGCCGCGAAGGCTCTTGCTGGAGCGTTCACCGAGCACCCACTTGATGGCGTCGACGACGTTGGACTTGCCGCAGCCGTTGGGACCAACGATGCCCGTGACGTGGTCATCGAAGGTAAACTCGGTCTTGTCGGCGAAGGATTTGAAACCGTTGAGCGTGAGCTTGGCCAGGCGCATCGTCGCGCAACCTCCGTGTCGCGGCCGCGGGTCCACCGGATGTCGGGAGCCTGAGCGCCCCCGTTGTGGAAATCCGTCGCCGGACGACCCGCCGAGATCCCTGGCGGGCGAGTTGACACAGACAGACGGCCCCAACAGCTTGGGGCTCCGCCCGTCGCGGGAACAGCATATCGCGCCGGGCCTGAACACAAGAGGCGTTCGGCCCGCAAAACCCGGCGATTTTCGACTCTTCCCGCGTGTGTGGACTGCCTGTCGGTAGAGCCCGATCAGGCGGTCCACGCGGCGCGACTCACTTTTTCTTCTTCTGCTTCGGGTCCACAGGCTCGAGCGGCACGACGCGCGGGCCGTCGGGCTTGGGCGCCGCCTCGCCTGGCGTCACGACCGGCTGGTCGAACACCACGACCTCTTCCTTGTCCGCCGGCGTCTCCGGGCGGTCCTTGGTCTCGGGCGATTGGGCCGCCACAGTGAGTTCGGCGAGCAGGCGATCGCGCTCGGTTGCGAACGCAGCGGCGGTCGCGCCGGACTGGTGGATCGCGTGCAACGCGCCCACGGTCTCGGAGTACGTCAGATCAAGCCCGGGGGCTGGATCCTCGGGGGTCGTGCGGTGCGCGAAGATCGGGACGACCGACGAGAGCATGGGGGGGACGGTCGTCTGCAAAGTCTGCTGGGTTCTGGGGTTGCGGTAGAGCACCCGGATCGGGTCCTCGCCGCCGTCGGACGCCAGGAGCAGGCGGTCCGACCAGGCGCTCACGAGCAGGGGCCTGAGCATCATGGGATCACCGAAGAGGACGATGCGCGGGCGTCCTTGCTGGGTGATGTAGATGAGCGGGTCGCCGCCCGGGACCAGGTCCAGGACGAACTTGCCCGGGACCAGCGAACGGCGAACGCCCTGAATGCCGCCCGGGAGCGAGCCCTGGCTGAGCAGTTCCATCTGGTTCCAGGAGAGCTGCTGCCCGGGCACCTGGGCGCGGGCGTTGGCCGCAGCCAGGAGCCGGGTGAGCTGCACGCGCTCGCTGCGCTTGGCCAGGGCCTCATAGGTCGCGACGCGGATGAGCAGTTCCTTCTCCGCGAGCATCTCGCGAAGGGCCACGTCGACCGTGGGGCCCGCGTCCAGATCCGCCAGCAGGCGGATGGCGTCGATGCGGTCGGGAATCTTGCCCGAGCGGGCCAGGTTGAGCAGGGGCTCGGCCGCTTGGACGTCGCCAAGCCGAGCGCCGGCACGAAGCGCAGCGATCCTGGGGATGCGATCCGGATAGTCGTACGCCGAGCGGATGAACGGGATGGCCTTCTCGCCGATGCCTTCCAGGCAGTAGCTCAACTGCTCGGCCAGCCCCGGGTTGTTCTTCAGGCCTTCGACATAGCGGCGTGCGTATTCCTCGGGTGAGCTCTGATCGATCTGCAGGTTGCGGATGATCTGCAGGAACTCCGCGGGACGGTCGCGGAAGCGGGCGGGGACGCGCAGCGCGATGCGGCCTCCCGCGCCGGTCTGCTCGTTGCCGCCGGAGAGCCCGCGGGCGGTCGCGCCCTCATCGCCAGGCCCTTCGGGGAAGCGGGTTTTGATCGCTTCGACGATCGAGCGGGCCCGCGAGAACGACGGATTGTCCATGACCAGCGCCAGGTCCATGGGGCTGGTGACCATGCCGCCTTCGAGCACGCGGCCAACCGTGGGCGCAACCGCGGACTTCTTGCCGGGCTCCGCGAAGGGATTGACGAAGATCGCGCCGCGGGCGGAGGCGAGGCGCTGGGCCTGCACGCCTCCAAACACGGATGCGGCGCCCAGGCGCAGGTCGGTGGACCACAGCGAGCCATTTTCCAGGCTGGTGGCGTTCAGGGCGCGGACGTAGACATCGAAGGTCGTGCCCTTGGGGAGGCCCGGGGCGATGGCCGCTTGCACGAGCACGACCGCGGTGTCGGGGTGGCGCAGCAGCTGGCGGGGCGTGAGGCCTTCGAGGGCGGTGCCCTGGAAGTCGCCTGCTTTGCCGATGCCTTGCAGGCCCATCTCGCGTTCCATCGTGGCGGCAACGCGATCGGGAAGCTGCCCGCCGCCGGTCCCGTTGAGCCCGACGACAAAGCCCAGGCCCGAGACCAGGACGGGCTCAGCGCCGTAGACGGTGGCTTCGGCGCCGATGGTGCCGCGGAGGATGGTGGGGACGTCGCGAACCACCGGCACAACCGAGCGGGGCTTGGGCTTGGAGCCCGAGTCGCAGGCGGTGAGGCCGGTGAGTCCGAGGGCAAGCGCCGCGGCGAGGAGGCCGACGGAGCGGAAGGGGAGTCTGGTCGCAGAGCGGATCATGGGGGGTCACTTTACGGGCTTTGCACCCCATTCGTTGCTGGCGCAGGCAGTTACGCCGGTGGCTTTGGTGCTGGGGTGAATCTGTTCGGGTGCAATGTGGAAAACTCGGGTCTTGGAAGATCCTGTCAACAGGCGTGAATTGGCGCGCAGTTGCGCGCCTTGCGCGGGCGGGTGTGAGAATTTGCGCACGCTCGGAAACCCTTGCGGCGCAAGGCGCTTGCGCCGCACGAAATCCGAATGGAGGCGTTCGTGCGCAGCATTTTGTGGTCCCGTTTGGTTGAACACACGATCTGTTGTGGTATGCTCGCCTCCCGCTCCACCCGCCGCGGTGTTCGCGACGGCGGGAAAGAGCGGGTTCTGATTGGTGTGTTTGCTTGGTTTTGGGTTGGGACGGGTTTGGCCGTTCAGGTCGAACCCTCAGGTTGGGGGCTCGTGCTCGCGCAAATTTGTTCGGACTTTGTATGAGTCCTGATCGGCGCTCACCTCGGTGGACGGGGTGAGGTGCGTGTGGTGCCGTCGGGCGATTACGGGTGATCGAGCGGGTGGTTGGAGCGGGTCCAGGGGCGGACAGGTTCGGTCGGGCCAAGGGTGGAGTCTGCAGGTGGGCGTTCTCAGCGATAAACAGATCCGCCAGCGCGTGAAGATCGAGCCCTTCGAGGCCTCGGTCAAGCGCCCGGGCCGCATCAGCTACGGCGTGTCGAGCTACGGCTACGACGTGCGCGTGGGCACGCACTTCAAGATCTTCTCCAGCGCGACGCGTTCGGGTGACATCGCGGTCGTCGATCCCAAGAGCTTCTCCGACGACATGATGGTCGAGGTCGACGTGGCCGACCGGCCGGCGGACAAGCAATACGTGATCATCCCGCCCAACAGCTTTGCGCTGTGTGAGACCGTCGAATACCTCGAGATCCCGCGCGACGTGCTGGTTGTGTGCGTCGGCAAGAGCACGTACGCCCGCTGCGGACTCATCGTGAACGTCACGCCTCTCGAGCCCGAGTGGCGCGGGAAGGTGACGCTGGAGATCAGCAACACCACGCCGCTGCCGGCGCGGGTGTACGCCAACGAAGGCGTGGCCCAGCTCGTGTTCCTCGTCGCCGACGAGGTGTGCGAGAAGAGCTACGCGGACAAGGGCGGGAAGTATCAGGACCAGAGCGGGTTGACGTTGCCGAAGGTGGATTGATCAAGGCCCTCGGGCTTTTCAGGCCTCTGAGGGTGGTCGTGTGCTGGGAAGCGTTCGTCGGGACAGGAGCGTCGGCATGAAGGGTTTTTCACGGGCGATTCTGGCGGCGGCAGCGGGGGCTCTGACCCTCGCGGGCTGCGCCAACAACTACCACATCACCCGGACTTCCAAGACCGAGTATGCCGCGACCAAGGCCGATCAGGTTGAGATCCTGATGACCAAGCCCGATCGCGCGTACAGCGAGATCGCGACGATCACCGTGACGGATCAGAAGCCCAAGGAAACCGAGAAGATGCACAAGGAACTTCGCGAG
Organism: uncultured Phycisphaeraceae bacterium; assembly: GCA_964531675.1. GTDB lineage: Bacteria > Planctomycetota > Phycisphaerae > Phycisphaerales > UBA1924 > CAZHFW01. The sequence goes on from CAZHFW010000001.1 coordinate 27,032, forward strand.
AGGGCGGCCAAGCTCGGCGCGAATGCGGTGATCCTCACGGACACCGGCATCGATGCGGACAAAAAGATGTGGGCCAACGGTGTCGCGGTGCGCTGGAAGTGAGGCCAGCGGGGCCGCTTCCGGATCGGGTCGGAACAGCATGATGTGCGGAGCGGGCGCTCGGGCTTGGACGGCTTGGGTGTCCGAGGGTCGGATCGAAGGGTTTCAGTAAGAGGACGAGCAGTACCATGAAGATCACAAGGAAGTTCACTGTCGCAGGACGCGACCCCTTTGACTCCGTCAAGTGGGTCAAGAGGTCTTCCAAGATCTCGAACCCCGACGGCTCGGTCGTCTTCGAGATGAAGGACGCTGAGGTCCCCGAGAGTTGGTCGCAGCTCGCGACCGACATCATGGTCAGCAAGTACTTCCGCAAGGCGGGGGTGCCCAATGGCGATGGCACGACCGGTCCCGAGAAGTCCGCGCGGCAGGTGATCCATCGCCTGGCCGGCTGCTGGAGACACTGGGGCGAGAGCCACGGCTACTTCGACTCCAAGTCCGACGCGCAGGCGTTCTACGACGAGATCGCCTACATGATGGTCCACCAGATCTGCGCGCCCAACAGCCCGCAGTGGTTCAACACGGGTCTGAACTTCGCCTACGGCATCACGGGTCCGGCGCAGGGCCACTTCGTCGCGGATGCCAAGACGGGCGAGGTCTCGCTCGCCAAGGACGCGTACACCCACCCGCAGCCCCACGCGTGCTTCATCCAGAGCGTCGATGACGATCTGGTCGCCCAGGGCGGCATCATGGACCTGTGGGTGCGCGAAGCCCGCCTGTTCAAGTACGGCTCGGGCACCGGCACCAACTTCAGCCATCTCCGAGGCGAGGGCGAGAAGCTCTCCGGCGGCGGGCGCTCCAGCGGGCTGATGAGCTGGCTCCGCATCGGCGATCGCGCCGCCAGCGCGATCAAGTCGGGCGGGACGACCCGCCGGGCCGCCAAGATGGTCTGCCTCGACATGGACCATCCCGACATCGCGGAGTTCATCAACTGGAAGGTCCGCGAGGAGATCAAGGTCGCGGCCCTGGTTGAGGGCATGAAGGCTCTGGGCCAGGAGCACAAGGACACCGCGTCCAAGCTCGGCCTCAAGCTCGACTACGACTTCAACGGCGAGGCCTACGCGACGGTCTCGGGCCAGAACTCCAACAACTCCGTCCGCATCCCGGACTCGTTCTTCGACGCGCTCGACGAGGGCGCCCACTGGGACACGACCTGGCGCACCAGCGGCAAGGTGGCCAAGAGCTACAAGGCCGGCGAGCTCTGGGACATGATCGGCTACGCCGCCTGGCGCTGCGCCGACCCGGGCGTGCAGTTCGACACGACGATCAATGCGTGGCACACCTGCCCCGGCGCGGGCCGGATCAACGCGAGCAATCCGTGCTCGGAGTACATGTTCCTGGACAACACGGCGTGCAACCTGGCGTCGCTGAACGTCCTGAAGTTCTACGACGCCGAGACCCGCGCGTACGACGTCGAGAAGTACGAGCACGCGATCGATCTCTGGACCGTCGTGCTTGAAGTCTCCGTGCTGATGGCGGCGTTCCCGAGCAAGGAGATCGCGCAGCTCTCCTGGAAGTACCGCACGCTCGGTCTGGGCTACGCCAACCTGGGCGCGATGCTCATGCAGGCGGGCATTCCGTATGACTCCGAGGAAGGCCGTGCGGTGTGCGCGACCCTCTCGGCGATCCTCACGGGTCGTTCGTACCGCCAGAGCGCGCTGCTCGCCAAGGAGCTCGGCGCGTTCCCGGGTTACGCGCCGGAGAAGGAGAACATGCTCCGCGTGGTGCGCAACCACCGTCGCGCGGCCCACGGCATGAACCGCTCCAGCGAGGAGTACGAGCACCTGCGCATCCGTCCGGTCCCGGTCGATCACGAGCTGATCGGTCGCCTGGGCGAGAAGGCGGGCATCCGCTCGATCGGCAAGCTCGCCGAACGCTCCCGAGTCTGCTGGGACGAGGCGCTCTCGCTGGGCGAGAAGTACGGCTATCGCAACGCCCAGACCACGGTCATCGCGCCCACCGGCACGATCGGCCTGCTCATGGACTGCGACACCACCGGCGTCGAGCCCGACTTCGCCCTGGTGAAGTTCAAGAAGCTCGCCGGCGGCGGATACTTCAAGATCGCCAACGAGAGCGTCCGTCCGGCCCTCAAGGCCCTGGGTTATTCCGAGACCCAGATCAAGGACATCATGACGTACCTGCTCGGTACGCTCAGTCTCGAGGTGCCGCTGCCTGAAGGCGTCAAGGGCGCCAAGGCCGGCCAGACCCTGGCGGACTTCCTGATCGCCAAGGGCATGACCTCCGACGATGTGAAGAAGATCGAGCAGGGCCTTCCCGGCGTGTTCGAGCTCTCCTTCGCCTTCGGCGCCTGGACCGTGGGCGACGAGGCCCTGACCCGCCTGGGTGTCGACGCGGCCGCTGCCAAGAACGACTGGTCCTTCAACCTGCTCAAGAAGCTTGGTCTGAAGGAGAAGCAGATCGAGGCGCTCAACCGCGTGATCTGCGGCACGCAGACCGTCGAGGGCGCTCCGCACCTCAAGGACGAGCACCTCCCGGTGTTCGACTGCGCCAACAAGTGCGGCAAGCTCGGCCAGCGCTTCATCGCGGCCGAGGGTCACATCCGCATGATGGCGGCGGCCCAGCCCTTCATCTCGGGCGCGATCAGCAAGACGATCAACCTGCCCAACGAGGCGACGATCGACGACATCAAGTCGTGCTATCGCCTGAGCTGGGAGCTTGGTCTGAAGGCCAACGCGCTGTACCGCGATGGTTGCAAGCTCAGCCAGCCGCTCTCATCCACCGCCGACAGCGAGAAGACGCTCTCGGAGGACGAGACCGAGGAGAGCGAGCTTGCCGCTGCCAAGGACGAGGTCGCCTCCGACGTCGCGAAGCTCGCGGCAGCGGTGGGGGCGGGCGCCGAGCCCCAGATCATCGAGAAGGTGGTCGAGAAGGTCGTGTACCGTCCGATGCGCCGCCGCCTGGCGGACACGCGTCGAAGCCTCACCCACAAGTTCAACGTGGCGGGCCACGAGGGCTATCTCACCGTCGGTCTCTACGACGACGGCAAGCCCGGCGAGCTCTTCATCACGATGAGCAAGGAAGGCTCGACGGTCGGCGGTCTGATGGACGCACTGGGCACCGCGACGAGCGTGTCGCTCCAGTACGGCGTGCCGATCGAGAGCCTGGTGAACAAGTTCAGCCACCAGCGCTTCGAGCCCGCGGGCATGACGGAGAACGCGGAGATCCCGTTCGCCAAGAGCCTCGTGGACTACATCTTCCGGTGGATGGGCATCCAGTTCATCCAGGGCTATCGCGAGCTGCACGCGCCGCGGCGCAGCTCCGAGCCGGCCCTGGCCGAGAGCCGCTGGACCGCGCCGCCCGAGGTCAAGCCCATCGCGGCTCCGACCCCGGACGCCAAGGCGGTCAGCCGGATCGAATCGCTCATGCCTGTGACCACCAAGGCGACCGACGTGGAGGCGGCCCCCGGGGCCAAGAACGCGCTGGAGAGCCTGCTTGGCGAGAGCCAGAGCGATGCGCCCGCGTGCGACTCGTGCGGCACCATCACGGTGCGCAGCGGCACGTGCTACAAGTGCCTGAACTGCGGCAACAGCATGGGCTGCTCGTAAAGGAATCGACGGCCGCCGGACTTCACCGTCCGGCGACCGCTTGTCAGGGAGGAGAGAGCGATCGTTGTGAGAGTGTTTGGCGAAGGAGGTTGAACGGTCGAGTGGCCATCAGAACTGGATGAGCCAGCTCGAGGAAGGAACCCAGGCTGGAGTTCGGCGCCAAGAGGGCTCCGAACTCTCTGCTCGGTGAGTCTTGGATCAATCGGCGACCACCACCCCGCGGCGGGCAAGGTTTACCCCCGTCCGGCGCGGGATCACGCCACGGAGATCCAGGACGAGCCATGAGCGTGCGTGTCGAGCCAAGCGACACGAACGCCCGTCCCAGCGAGGCCTCGGGCCTTCAGCCTCCTTCGCCAAGCCTTCTCACAACGACGGATGACCTCCAGGCCGGATCGCCGGCGACAACCAGACGTGTGCGAGATGGCCGATCGGACCCACCCGAGCGGGGCATGAGCGTCGCCGATCCACCTCGGCTTGATGCCAGCCCCGCACCTTCCGAACCCCCGGGCGAACCCACCACCGCCCGGGGGTTCCTTTTTTGTGCACCGGGCGGTCAGTCCCGCGCTCCCCAGCGGCTTGGCGGAACTGACGGGAGACCCCGCGGGATGCATCTCAGGAAGTCCAACGCAGGTCCGGTTTGAAAACCATCCGGGTGTCGGGACGGGAATCGGATGTGCAACGTTGGGATTCTGGAAGGTTGAAACAGGAACTTCCGGATGCGGAACAACCGATCCGCCGTAACCCGCGTGGGGCGGCATCTAGGATCGTTCAAGCCCGCGGCGTCCTGAAGAAACGCCGCAACCGGCCCGGGGTGTCTTGCAGTCTGGGGCAGGACAGGAGCAGTTGATGTCGACAAGTTCAGTCGCGGCGGCGGTCCCCACCAACTCGGGTGAGGCCTCGCAGGCCAGATCACGCTCCCTCTCGCGGGCGCGGGCCGATCGCATTTTCTATACGACGGCCGGGATCCTCACGATCGTGCTGGCGTTCGTCGGGTTCCAGATGTTCTATCTCCACGGCAAGGCCTTCCCGAACCGGGAGATCACGCCGCCGATCCGATGCCTGGTGATCGCGCACGGCATCATGATGGCGGTGTGGATGGTCTTCAGCCTCGTGCAGCCCATGCTCGTCGCGATGGGCTTGCGCAAGCTGCACATGTTCACGGGGCGTCTGGGCGCGCTGGTCGCGCTCCTGATCGTGCCGCTGGGCCTGGCGGTGGGCATCCAGTCGGCGCGGGTTGCGCCGCCCGGGTTCTCGCTGATGGGCTTCAATGCCAAGGAGTTCATGTCGGTCCCGGTGTGCTCGATGATCTTCTTTGCGATCTTCGTGGGCATCGCGATCTGGAAGCGGCGCGTCCCGGCCATTCACCGCAATGCGATCCTGACGGCCAATCTCGGAATCCTCTCGGCGGCACTGAACCGCATCGACGTGCTCAACAACCTCTACGTGGGCACCGCGTGGGATCGCCTCTTCGGCCCCTTCTTCATGACGATCGTGCTCGCCTATCTCCTCCTGGCCTTCCGGACCATCCTGATCCGGGGCCTGGACAAGTGGCTCACCATCGGCGTGGTCCTGGTCACGCTCCAGGGCGCGGGCATCGTGCTGCTGGCGCGGACCCCGGTCTGGAACCAGATCGCGACGGCGCTCATCGGCTCCTGATTCGAGCCTGAACCACGCAAGCGGAAGCCCGCGTGAACCTCAACGAAAAAGCCCGGGGGGCTCACGCCTCCCGGGCTTAGTTTTTGGGACGGAGATGATCAGCAGCCTGGCTTGCGGCGGGCAAGCTGCTTAGGGCTGGCAACCCTGATCGAAGGAGTTGAAGAAGGCGAAGAAGTCGCCAAGGTCGACGCCGGGCACGCCGTCAAGGTCGGCCAGCGGGCCTTCAACGTCAAAGGCGTTGAAGAAGGCGAAGAAGTCGGCGAGGTCAAGATCGCCCGAGCGATCGATGTCCGCGGGGCAGGAGTAGGAGCAGCCGCTCGCGGTGATCTTGAACGCGTCCACCGCCGCTTCGGTCACCGAAGCGTTGGGCACGTCGCCGATCTGGAAGCGGATGCGGAACTGGGCCGAGGCGGGAACGGGGAAGCTCTTGACGACCCAGGAAGAGGTGGAGGACGCGGTCTCGAGCGTGGTGGGCCAGGTGGCGCCGCCATCGGTCGAGATCTGCACGATCAGGTTGTCGTTGTCGGCGGTGCCGAAGTCGTCGCAATAGACGTAGCGGGCGTAGGAAACCGAGACGTTGGAAAGCCCGGCGGTGTTGTAGACGGGAGAGGTGAGCGTGGTGGGGCCGCCGTCAACGTCGCCGTTGAGGACGTTGCCGGTGAGCCAGCACTGGCCCGATCCGTCGTAGTCGGCGGAGGGTTCGCCGCGGGTGAGCCCGGTGAGGGGCGTGCCGCGGTCCCACTTGCCCAGCGCGGAGGTGAGCTGCGGGGAGGAGGACTCCGCCCAGCCATTGGTCGCGTTGAAGTTCTCGGAGGCGACCGTCGTGACGACATCGACGGTGCGCGAGTAGGGTGCCGCGGCGCCGGCGCTGGGATCATTGATCGCGCCGAAGTTCACCGTGGAGGCGCTGGCGTAGTACTGGATCGTCTCGCCGCAACGGCCCGCGGGGAGCGTGGCGGAGTAGACGCCCGGGGAGACCAGCGTCAGCGGGACGGTGGTGAACGGATCGGCAGGGCTGAAGCGGTAGGAGAAGGTCTCCGAGCCCGGGTTCACCGTGTCGCCGGGCGCGTTCAGATTGATCGTCATGGGGGTGGGCGAGCCCGGTCCCATGGGATTGGAGGGCGAGGTCACGATCTTGATCCCCGCAGCGACGAAGGGCGTGCCCGCCGGGAGGCCGACGAGCGAGTAGCCCTGCGGGCCCTGGGGAACGTCGTACCCGCGGACTTCCAGACGCCAGCTGCCGGCGGCGGGATTGTCAACGACAACCTGCTCGATGTTGTCGAGGCGGTTGGCGGTGGTGCGGACCGCAGCAGCGGAGGGGTTGAGCGGATCGAGCGTCCAGGCGTTGAACTCCTGGCCGGAGGGGCTGATCAGGACCAGGTCCAGATCGTTGATGAGCGTCTTGGCCGCGTTGGGCGTGGCCGCGACGTCATCCCACGTCAGGGTGTACTTGAGCTGCGAGGTGCCCGGGGCGACGGTGAAGGCGTAGCGATTGCGGACGCCCTGAGAGACGCTGGCCGTCGTGAACGCGCCGGTGCGCATGTAGTCGATGGTGGGGATGATGCGGACCGAGCCGTAGCCAAACTGGTAGTCGGGTCCGACGTTGCCGCGATCGACGGCGTTGTGCGCCAGCAGCGCCTTCACCGTGGAGCCCGAAGGATCAGGCTGACCGGGGAACTGGGCGCGGAAGTCCTGGAGCAGGAGCGCCACCAGGCCGGTGACGGTGGGGGTGGCCATCGACGTGCCGCAGAGCGAGGCGTACGCGGTGGTGCTCGAGCTCGAGCAGGAGGTGACGCCGCCGTCGCCGCCAACCTGGCAACCCGGCGCGGAAATGACCGGGACCATGCGTCCATCATCCATCGGTCCCCAGGACGAGAAGGTCGTCATGGAGTCGTCGTTGGCGTTGGTGGCGCCGACGGGGATGTGGTTCTTGGCGCCCGAGGGTGGCGCAACGGAGTAGTAGGACCCGTAGCCCTCGATGTTGCAGCGGGTGCCCTGGCGCTCGTTGCCCGCGGCCCAGCAGATGATGATCGGACCGCCGGCGGAGCCCTTGGCGATCTGGTCGATGAGCTTGTCGGTGAGGCCGTACTGACCCTGGAAGGCGCAGTCGAACCCGTTGGACTCGGTGTTGGTGCCGATGGAGTTGTTGGAGACGTCCGCGCCGTTGGTGATGGCCAGGGCGTAGTCCGCCTCGATGTCGCCGGGGTTGGTGTAGAGGAAGGTTCCCGAGCCCGAGTACTGGAAGCCAGCGGAGAGGAGCGTGACCCCCGGGGCCATGCCTCGGTTGTTCGCGATCGCCACGCCCGCGCCGCCCACGGTGCCCGCGACGTGTGTGGAGTGGTTGGAGACCGACGCCGCGTCGAGCAGGGTCATGCGGCTCTGGAAGTCGACGTGCGTGGAGAGCGCCGTGCCGCCGTCATAGATGAAGGCGGTCACGCCCGCGCCCGAGAGGTTGTACGGGGCGGACTGGGCGGTGTCGGCGCCGGTGAGGGCGCGGTTCTCAGCGTTGAGCTCGACGAGCTGGGGCAACGCGGGCTCGACCCACATCACGCGGTCATCGGACGCGATGAGCTTCATGGCCGAGAGCGGGGCCTCGATCACCATGCCGTTGACCGAGAGCATCACGTCGCGGACGGTGCCGCCGAAGCGTTCGACCAGGGCCTGGGCCGCAGCGTCGATGGACTGATCATCATGCAGACCGATGTACGCGCCGATGCGTGGATCGGACTCGGTTCCGCCCGGGACGATGGCCCAGGTGGGCTTGGCGCGGTCGAACATCGGGCTGAGCTTCCACGCGGTCTCGATGGCGCGGACGCTCTTGGGCTTCATCGTCACGACGCCCTTGCCCGCGACCACGGCCTCCGGGTTCACCTTTGCGAAGTACGCGTGATTTCCCAAAGGCGACAGGAGCTTGAGGCCCGACGACTCGATCGCGGCCCGCTCAAGCTCGGTCGGGGTGGAGTCAAACTGCACGACGGCGTGCTGACCGGCCAGATTCCGGAGGGCCGCGGAAACTTCATCCGCGGACATCACAACCGCAGCCTGATCGGCCTTGCTGCGAAACTGAACCTGCGCGGAGGCCACACCCGGGAGCGCCAGGCAGCTTCCCGCCAGGCAACCCATGAGCAACGCGCGACGAGCGGATCGAATCCCCATGTCATTCCCCTCCAAATCAGACCCACAAGCAGACCCACAATCAGACATTGCCGCCAGAGAACAGGACGGTGCGCATCGACGTCGCGCACCGCCCATCGGTCGGCCGGGTCTAGAACAGCCCCGGAACTCCCGGACGGTGGCACCCGCCCGGAAGACGCAATCCGACACTTGTACCCGCGAGCACTTCCGTTCGCAAGGCTTCCGGCCGGTGTTGCACCGCTTCTCGGGCTCAGCTTGCCGATGTTCACATTCCGGATCAGCATCCGGCGTTCGCTTCCCGGTTCCGGGAAGCCGATCCACCGGTCATCCTCTATTGCAGGGCCTTCACACCCGGGGGCATGTCGAACCGCTCACGGGTGCGGCAATACGTCAATCCGCCCATGCGGCCGATGGTCGCCAAGGCCGCGGGGTCCACGTGATAGCGCTCGCTCACCACGCCCTGGAGGGCCCGGACGTGCACCACCTCTCCCAGCACGATGTTCCCGCCCGCGGGGGCGCCCGGGTTGGTGCGGATCACCTGCATCGTCCGGCACTCAAAGCAGATGGGAGATTCCGCGAGCCTCGGCGCTCGGACTTTCGCGGACGCCTCGGGCGTGAGGCCGAAGCGCGTGAACTCCGACTCGCCGTAGGGCAAGGGCTCCGCGGTCGCGGCCATCAGGCGCTCATAGGACTCGTGCACGACGTTCACAACGAACTCACCCGTCCCTCCCTCGGAGGCGGGCTTGGCGTTGCGGAGCGTGTCCTTCTCGGTTCCTTCCGGCGTGTTGGCGGGGCAGAACAGGAGCGTCATGGGATTGGATCCCACCCCTGCGAAGAAGGAGAACGGCGCCAGGTTCGTACGTCCGTCCGGTGAGATCGTGGACACCAGCGCGATGGGGCGAGGGATGATGCCCCCGATGAGCAGTTTGTACCGATCGGGTTGGGAGAGAGCAGCGGGGTCGATCTCCATGCGCTCAGCGTATCCGTCGGAGTTGAACCTCCGGAATCGCGGGGACCGGAAATACCGGACGTTTGGTGGTCGCCCCCGGAAAGCGGTGGCATGTTTGCAACCAAGATGCTTATCAAGGCGGGAGGCTCCATGTTGGTTGCACGCGCAAGCTTTGCGGTCTGTTCATTCCTGCTCGCTGGGTCCGCTGTGGGACAGGTCACTGCGTTCCAGGGTGATTACGCGGGATGGGCCGCGGCGGCCGGGAGCCTTCGAACGTTGATCACCTTCGATGACTTCTCGCTGGCGAGCGGCGCATCGGCCGCGATCAGTCCTGATCACTACGCGGGTCTGACGCTGACCGGCGTCCCGAGCACGCCCGGCTCGGGCCTGCCGTTTGCGCTCAATCCGAACGCCACGGACCGTACCAATGGCGTGGCGCCGGTCTCCGAATCCAACGTGCTGCAGCTGACATCGACGACGATCCGCAATGGCATTCTGGAAGTCACCTTCGCCAGCCCCGTGATCGCCTTCGGCGGGTACTTCATCGACGTGGAGACCGCCGGCGCAGCCAGGAGCACCGGCATCTGGTCGAACGCCGACGACAAGCTCTACGCGTACACCAGCTCCTTCACCAACGGCGGGAAGGTCTTCATCGGCATCGTCTCCTCCACGCCCTTCAGCAAGGCGCAGATCCGTCTGGCGTCGACCGTCGATCCCTCCGTCGATGGCGTGGCCTTCGACAACATGGAGTACGCGGTGCCCGCGCCGGGCGTAACGCTGGTCATGGGCGTTGGCGGCTGCCTGATCGGCCGCCGCCGCCGCTGAGTTGAACCGACGTCAACGTGTGGAGGGCCACTCCTTGGTCCTCCGGTGCGCATGCGTACTGTTCGGGCGTGAAGCTCGTCGAACGCCTCATTCTGTCCATCGTGGCCGCGGCGGTCCTGGCGGGGCTGGCCATCGGCGTGGTCACGCTTCTGCGCAGCCGATCTGAGAAGCCCGAAGGGCTGACCCAGCGCGAACTCGCGCAGGCTGCTGCGGCGGATCCAAGCGGGCCGCAGATGAGCCTCTGGCGCACCGATCCGGGGCGCACCGTGATGCTTTTCGGGAAGGCGATCAAGACGGGCGCGTTCGATATGCCCGCCGACAAGCCGCTCACGCTGCGTGCGCTGGTCATGGAACGGGGCGCTGGCTTCGCTGCCGATGCGAAGGGAATCGTGCACATCGCGCGCAAGGTCGATGGCAAGATCTCCAACGTGGTCGAAGCGACCCGTGTGCAGCTTGAAGACCCAAAGTGGACCGATGTGCCGTTGATCCCCGCGGACGTCGTGTACGTCGAGTGAGCATGTCGACCGATCCTTCATCCGCCGACGTGAAGCAAGCCTCGGCCCAGACCTGGGCGGCGCTGCTGGCGCACTGGACCAACTTCGCCAGGGCAGCGGTCGCGTTGCCCAAGGACGCGGAGGGAGATCGCTGGCGGGCGTCGGTCCCCGCGATCATCGGTCTCCAGGCGGTCACGATGGCGCTGGGCGAACTCGACAACCTCGCAAGCGCCTCGGGAGCAGCGGGGGAGTACGAAGTCGGCGTGGATCGGGCCTCGGTCCTTGTCCGTGAGCACGCCGGCGCGATCAACGCGGCGTGGAGAGGCGAGCTTCTGCCTTCCGGCATTCTGGAACTTCTCGAGGACGCCCGGGCGGCGCTGGCGCTGGTGCGCGAGGCGGGAACGGAAGTCATCGCGACCGAAGCAGGCGCGGCGAGCGATCCGGCGGCGGCTCTTCGGGCCCTGCGTGCCGCGGGCTTTGAAGGCGAGTTCTACGCGATGCCCCCGGGCGAGACGGAGGCCCCGGGTTTGCCGGTGGCGTTCGCCAAGAGCCCCAAGGGCGCACCGCTCGGCGCTGATCAGTTGGCCGCGCTGGCGTCGAGTTATCCGGGGAGGCAGGTTCGCCGCGCGCCGATCATGCGCCAGGTCTACGAGCGGACCGACGCGTCGGGTTCCCGGGAGCGCGTGCTGGCCGCGATGGACGACACGCTCCCCTCGGGACGACCGCTGCTCGGCCTGATCGGGCCATAAGCCTGCGTGCCCCGGGAATGCCAGCGGCCAAGGGCCTCGGACGCGATCGCTACACTCCCGCCACGAACGATCCAACCGCTGGAGGGGTTTGCGTGCGAGGTCGGCAGTTGAAGCATTCCATCACCGCGATCGGCGTGGCGTTGCTCGTTGCGGGAGGCTGCTCGACGACGCGCACGCCCGTGGATCCCGCCGCCAAGGCCGCGGTCGCGGCCGAGTCCAAGCCACTGACGCCCGACGTATGGCCCGCGCGATGGACCGAGGGCCTTCATCCCTTCGTGTGCGTGGAGCCTCGCAAGGTCGAGCTCAAGATCGCCGACCAGCCCGGCGGGAAGCTCGACATCGATCTCATCACCGTCCGGCGGGCGATGCAGGTCGGTCAGGGGCTCGTCGCGTTCACCGTGAACTGGGGCGAGCCCAAGGGCAAGTCCCGCGCGTGGGATGAGTGGGAATCCGACGAGGCGATCCGCGGCGTCCATCAGTTCAACTTCTACGCGTGGGATTCGCGCGAGCGCCCGGTGTGGGATCTGCCCAAGGGAAGATCAGAGTCGGCGGACGATCTGGTGTCGTTCCAGCGGGCGGCCAATCGCGCGAGCATCACCGCGCGGTTCAGGCTCGTCATGCCCGAAGGCGGAGCGCCGCGAGGCACCGTGCTGTTCGTGCCTCCGATCTCGGCGGCGAGCCTGAGCCTCCCGGTGCCCAAGGAGCTCGTGAAGCATGGCTGGGCGGTGCTGACGGTTGACCGCCTGGAGGTTCTGCAATCCACGCGGAGCGTGATGGTCATCGATGTGCCTTGGGAGAAACCCAAGAAAGCGACAGGACCCAAGGTCAAGCCCGCCGAGCCGCCTCCGAATGCTGCGGGGCGCTGGATGGCCGAGTGGATCCGGGGCGACATGGCGGACATGGCGTACGCCTTCGAAGCGGGTCTGAAGTTTGCGGAGCGTTCCGAGCCTGTACTCGCGGACAAGCCTGTGGTGGTGCTCGGGACGAGTCTGGGCGCGATCTTCACGCCGCCGGTGGTGCAGAGGCTTGGCGATCGCGTCAGGAGTGCGGTGCTCATCGGGGGCGGCGCCAACATGCTGCGCATCATGGCCGAGACGGACCCGGACGTGTTCAACATCGGTCTGCTCTACGGCGAGGGCGACATCCGCCTGAACCCCGAGCGGGGCAAGCTCTGGGAAGAGTCGTATCTCAAGGCCAATCCCCTCGACCCATTGCACACCGCGCCGATTCTGGCGACCATCCCGACGCTCATGATCCACGCCAAGCGCGACGGCATCGTGCCGCATCAGTACGGCGACCTGCTCTGGGAAAAGGCGGGCAAGCCCGAACGCTGGAGCTACGACGCGGGGCACATCTGGCTCTTCGTCACGCTCGGTGATCGGGCCGATGAGATCAGCGACTGGATCGATGCGCACACGCCGGGAGTTTCACAACCAGCCGAGAGTTCGAAGCAGCGGTGAGCGTGAGGTGGAGCTTCGGGTCCCGGCTCGATCCGCACCGATCCGGCGCCGGTCCTTCTGCCTGCCGCCACCACTCAGCCATGGCCTCTCCGCGGGGCCGTCTCTGGACGATTTCATCGTCCGCGTCCCTTCGCGGGTGTCGGGCTGAGGCTCGCAAGTGTCTGAAAATGCAGGGCCGGGGCGAACACGAGCCCGGGCGGATAGCCATCCGACCGGGGGGTCTCCTATAGTCGCGCTCACTGGTCCGGCTTGATTTCTCAGGAGGCTTTTCCCCATGCGTCGTGCGAAGATTTCCGTCATCGGTTCGGGCAATATCGGCGGCGAGTGTGCGCGTTCCATCGCGATGAAGGAACTCGGCGACGTCGTGCTGGTCGACATCCCCAACAAGGACAAGCCCGACCTGCACATGCCCAAGGGCAAGGCCCTGGACCTGGCCTGCTGCGGGCCGGTCGAGAAGTTCGACTCCAAGATCGTGGGCACCTTCGACTACAAGGACATCGAGGGCTCGGACGTGGTGATCGTGACCGCGGGCGTGCCGCGCAAGCCCGGCCAGAGCCGCGACGACCTTGTCGCGATCAACGCGGGCATCGTCAAAAACGTCGCGCAGAACATCAAGCAGTACGCACCCAACGCCATCGTGATCGTCGTCAGCAATCCCCTCGACGCCATGGTGTACGTGATGTGGAAGGTCACGGGCTTCCCGGCCCACCGCGTGATGGGTCAGGCCGGCGCGCTGGACGTCGCCCGCTACAAGACCTTCCTCGCGATGGAACTCGGCGTTTCCGTCGAGGACATTCAGGGCCTGCTCCTGGGCGGTCACGGCGACGACATGGTTCCGCTTCCTCGCCTCACCAGCGTCAACGGCATCCCGGTCACCGATCTGCTCTCCGATGAGAAGATCAACGCCTGCGTCGAGCGCGCCAAGGTCGGCGGCGGCGAGGTCGTCAAGCTCATGGGCACCAGCGCCTGGTACGCCCCCTCCGCGGGCACCATCGAGATGGTCGAGGCCATCGTGCGTGACAAGAAGCGCGTCATCCCCACCGCGGCCTTCTGCGAGAAGGAGTTCGGCGTCGCCAACGCCAACGGCGGCAAGGGCCTCTTCGTCGGCGTGCCCGCGGTCCTCGGTTCCAAGGGCGTCGAGAGGGTCATCACCTTCAAGATGAACGACACCGAGCAGAAGTTCATGAACGAGTCGATCAGCCACGTCAAGGACCTGATCGGCGCAACCGTCAAGCTCTTCCCCGACCTGGCCTGATTCGGGACGGCCCGAGCCCGATTCGGGCCTCTGAACACCGATCCGTCGCCGGGCGTACCAACGCCCGATTCGAGATGCGCAGGGATCAGGCGGGGCGGCGGCCGCCGGCGATCTCTGGCAAAGTCCGCGGACAACCAAGGAGCCGCCCACGGGCGATGCACCCATGAAGAAGTCGATGCTGGCGCTGTTGGTTCTGGCCGGAATGGCCTGTTCTTCGGCGATCGCTCAGGATCAGGCCGCGTCGGCGGGGCCTCAGCCTCCCGCAGCGGCTCCGCAGGCTGCGCCCAAGGAGCCTTGGGCTCCGCGCTGGTCGAGCCCCGACATGCAGAAGATCGGGGAGATGCTCATCGGCTCCTGGAAGTCGGGCCCGGTCGGTCAGGCCGATGAGGCGGAGACCCGCACCGAGATCCAGATGCACATCGCGCCCGTGCATGTGAAGGGCCTGACGGACACGATGTACGTCGAGATCGCGCGTCTTGACGCGGGCTGGAGGCCGTACCGCCAGGCGATCTTCCAGCTCTACACGTACAAGGGCGTGACCAGGCTCCGCACCTACGAGATCACGTCGTCGCCGAAGATGAGCGCCGTGATGACCGGGCTCTGGCTCGCGCCGGACATGCTCCCGGAACTCAACCGCGACGACCTCATTGCGACGGTTGATCTTGATCTCAAGCCCTCGGGTGACGGGTACAAGGGCGCGACGCCCTACGCGTATCCGACGGGCCTGGGCGGCGCGGTCGAGATGACCAGCGAGATGGAGTTCAGCAAGGACAAGATCTCCTCGGTCGATCGTGGCTACGACGCGACCGGCAAGGTCGTGTGGGGCTCCTCGGGCTCGGATCGCTACACCTTCACGAGGTTCACGCCGACCGCGACGCTCAGCAAGCTCGATGGCGGGCTGGTGCTCATCAGCTACCGAGGCTCGGACAAGCCCGACAAGATCGCGATGGGCGACAACGTCGCGGCCCACTACACGGGCTGGCTCTATTCCAACGGCACGGTGTTCGACACCTCGCGTGATCGGACGCCGTACATGTTCGAGCAGGGTCGCCTGATGCAGGCGTGGAACCAGGGTCTGCTCGGCCTGGGCGCGGGGTCGGTGGTGCGGATGGTCTGTCCGCCCGAGCTCGGCTTCGGGGCCAACGGCGCGGGGCGCATGATCCCGCCCAACGCGACGCTGGTCTTCGAGATCGAGATCATGGACGTGCAGAAGCGGCCCGCCGAGGAACCCCCGGCCGCCGCGGGCCAGCCCGGCGCCGCGTCGACCCCCGCGGTGCAGGCGACCCAGCCTCCGACTCCTCCCAAGCGTGACTGAATCACGCCGAGCCGAATCGCCAAGCCCGCCCGAAAGGCGGGCTTTTTTGTGCGCCCGTCCTACTATTGAGCACGATGCCCGCACCGCGCGACTATTACGAGATTCTCGGAATCCCGCGCAGCGCCGATGATGACGCCATCAAGAGCGCCTACCGGAAGCTGGCGCGCAAGTACCACCCCGACGTGAACAAGGAGCCCGACGCGGCTCAGAAGTTCAACGAGGTCCAGCAGGCCTACGACGTGCTCTCGGATGCGTCCAAGCGCAAGCTCTACGACCAGTTCGGGCACGCGGGTGTGGAGTCGGGCGCGACCGGCGCCGGTGGACCGCGGGCCCGCTGGTCCAATGCGGGCGCGGGCCAGCGAGGCTCGGGCTTCGACGCCGACTTTGACGCCGAAGACCTGGGCTCGATGTTCGAGGCCTTCTTCGGAGGCCGGGGACCGGGCCGCGCGTCAGGGCGCGCCGCCCGCGGCCGAGCGCAACCTCAGCCCGCTTCAGACGACATCCGCCACGCGATCTCCGTGAGCTTCATGACCGCAGCCAAGGGCGGCACCGAAAACGTTCGCCTCACCGTGGGCGGGCGCTCCAAGACCATCGAAGTGAAGATCCCTCCGGGAACCCCCGACGGCGCGAACCTGCGCGTCCGGGGCGGCGCATCCTCGGATGACTCCAGCGCGGATCTGATCCTGAGCATCAAGGTGGGGGCCCACCCGCTCTTCCGGCGCGGCGAAGGCGCCGAACTCGGCAAGGGACTGGACCTCTACCTCGATCTGCCTTTGACGATCGCGGAGGCGGCGCTCGGAACGACGGTTTCCGTTCCGACGCTCGAGGGCAAGGTGGAGCTCGGGGTGCCCGCCGGCGCGGGTTCGGGAAAGAAGCTCAGGCTCAAGGGCAAGGGCATCCGAGATGCCGCGGGTCGCCAGGGCGATCTCTACGCAGTTTTGCAGGTCGTCTTTCCGGGGCTTGCGTCGATCACCCCCGAAGAGCGTGGTATGCTGACCTCGCTTGCGGCCAAGACCCCCTCGCCGCGCGCAGGCCCGGAATGGGACTCGTGACGAACCGAAACCGCGCAGCATGGACGCTCGCCTGGCTCAGCGCCGCCCGACTCGGGTGCGGACGCCGGTCGTGTGCTGGTCTTGTTCGATCTTTGTTCGTTTCTGCTGATCCAGGCTCGTGCTCCTACCCTCAGGGAGCTTCTCGCGCCGGCCACGGGGACCCCACCCCGCACCGCTGGCGGAGCTTTGTCGTCCCGGGATGTGATGCATGTTGAAGCAGCAGCACCAGATCTTTGCGGCGCTGTTGGTCATTGCCGACGGCATCATGGTCGCATTGGCGGCGACTGTTGCGTGGGCCGTCCGCCGCATGGCGGTGGAGGGCTTCTGGCCCCGCCAGTGGGAGAACTGGCTCAAGGAACCCCTGTTCCTCTTTGTCATCCCCGCGACCCTGTACGCCATCTGGGCCTTCGGCCTTTACCGCCCCCGGCGTGACCGCTCCCTGGGAAGCGAGCTTTCCCAGATCGCCAAGGTCTCCGTCACCGCGGTCATGGCCATGGTCGTCGGCCTGTGGATCCTGGGCAATCAGGTCATCGGCAGCGGCAGCGGCAAGGGCTACCCGTCCGTCGATCTCTGGGGCGTCGAACTGGACGCCGGCCGCGTGCAGCTCGGCTCGCTCGCGATCCTCCTTCCCGCGATCCTGTGCGTGCACCGGACCGGTTTCAGGCTGACGCTCCGCGAGCTGCGCCGTCGGGGCTGGAACCTTCGCCATGTGCTGGTCATCGGCGCGGGCCGGCTCGGCCAGATCACCTGCCGGACGCTTGAGCGCAACACCTGGACCGGGATCCACGTCGCGGCGTTCATGAGCCATCACGATCACACCAAGCGGACCGCCTGTCTCGGGCGGCCTGTGCTCGGGGGCCTGTCGGACCTGGAAGCGATCCTCGACAAGCGCACCTTTGACGCGGTGTATCTGGCGGTTCCGAGCCAGCGGGCCGCGGTCATTCCGTCGGTGCTGCGCCGGCTCGAGAAGTTCCCGATCGACGTGCGGATCGTGCCCGACGTTCACCCGCGGTACATGCCGCAGAACATGTCGGTCGGCGAGCTCGAAGGCATGCCCATCCTGAGCGTGCGCGAGTGCCCGCTGTATGGCCTCGGCGGCTTCAGCAAGCGTCTGGTCGACATCGCGGGCTCGCTGTTCTTCCTGACGATCCTGTCTCCGCTGATGCTCGCGATCGCGGCGATTGTGCGATTCTCCAGCGCGGGCCCGGTGATGTTCACGCAGCGGCGCGTGAGCCTGGGCGGCGAAGAGTTCAATATCTACAAGTTCCGCACGATGTACCAAGCCGATGACGAGCGTGCCGCCGGCGCCGAAGTCGTCGCCGAGGTGCGCAAGGCTCAGCTCCGGGGCGATCCGGACGACCGCCGCGCCGAAGAGATCGATGGCTGGACGCGCCGCGACGATCCCCGCATCACGCCCATCGGCCGCTGGCTCCGCAAGACGAGCCTGGACGAACTGCCGCAGCTCTTCAACGTGCTCAAGGGCGAAATGTCCCTGGTCGGCCCCAGGCCCGAGCGTCCGGAGCTCATCCGCCGGTTCCGCGAAGACTGGCGAGGTTACGTGCTCCGCCAGCACGTCAAGGCCGGGATGACAGGCTGGGCGCAGGTCAATGGCCTGCGTGGGCAGACGAGCCTGAAGAAGCGCCTCCAGTACGACCTGTTCTACATCCGTCACTGGAGCATCTGGTTCGACCTGCGCATCCTGATCCTCACCGCCTTCAGGCTGCACCGCGGGGCCCACTGAGCCGACGTCGGCGTGACGGCAGTTTCCCCCTGCGCACCCGTGCGGTGCGGGGATCCGAACGTACGCCGATCAATTGAATCAAAGTCCCAGAATCGGTCGCATCGGACCCGTTCCTGTGGCATGGTCGATCTGTCACCATCGACTGTTCCGTGGAAGGGGTACTCCTATGCGTACGACGGCTCTCTGCTTGACGCTCATCCTCAGCTCGACCGCGTCCGCCCAGACGCTCGTGAATGGCAACTTCGCGGGCAACGCGGATGGCTGGACGACCTTCGCTCCCTTCGGCGGCTATTCCAACGGCGCGGGCTCGGATGGTCAGCCCGGCTACTTCTGGATCAACAGCAACGGCGGCGGCGAGGTGCCCTTTGCCGAGCAGCTCATCACCGACCTCACGCCGGGCGGCGTCTACGAGGTCTCGGGCTTCTACGCGACGCTCGTGATTTTCCAGTCGGGCGATCCGTTCCGTGCACTGGTTGACGGCGAACTCAAGTACTCCGACAACAACCGCCGCGACCAGTGGTCCAACTTCACGCTGCAGTTCACCGCAGCCGGCACCTCCGCGATGCTCCGCTTCGAGGCGGAAGTGACCGCGGACAGCGATTGGGCCATCGACACGATCTCGGTCAAGGCGGTTCCCGCGCCGGGTGTCGCGGCTCTGCTGGGCGTTGCGGGTCTTGCGGGTCTCCGGCGTCGGCGTTAAACCGCGAACCTGGGTTGAAAGAACATTTGAGGTATTAGAATAGCTGGTATGCTCCGAGAATGGAGCATGCGCGGGTTCTTGCAACCTGTCCGGAGCGCGGATTCACAACCGACCCGCTCGCGACGACGCCCACTCAGGCCTCGTTCTGGAGGCGGCGTGCGGGAGTTCTCGCGGTCGTTGGGTGCCTGCTGCTGATCTGCGTCTGGCTTGTGCGTGATTCCAAGTGGACGGGCTACATGATTGGCTCGGCTCTCCCTCGGATCGTCGAGCCGGGGATCACGCGGGATCAACTTCAGTCAATCGCCGAAGCCAAAGGCCCAGGGAGTACGGAGTGGGCCCGGAGAGTCCGTGCGCATGCTCTGAAGAACGCATGGTCGGCGCTCCCCGGCGATTGGAGCATGTTCGTCGGCTGGACCGCCGCGCAGGGCAAGAGCGCCGAGTGGGTCAGCGTGGGTTGGCCTCGCGGCTTTGTCGAGATCTCAACCCAACGGGTGTACGTGGACGCCGTGGCGAAGGCAGGCTGGATTCCCTGCCGGACGGATCCGACAGCAAGGCCCATCGGAAGGTATGAACTGCCCGGTGAGTTGCCTCGTGTCCCGCCTCGACCACTGGTCTCGTTCTATGGCGGCAATCTTGTCATTAGCCCGAAGCCGGAGAGCGTGGGCGGCGTCTTCCGCGAGGTCACGATTCATCTTCCGAATCTTGCGGTTCCGTTCGGCTTGATCGCCTTGGCTGCGGTCCTGCTGCCCCGACTTGCACGCCGCGTGCTTCGACGCGTGCCGCGTGACCGACGCGTCGGCTGGATGTGGCTTGCCTCGGCCTGGTTCGGAGCCTTGCTCATGCTCGGCTTCATCGCGTTCATGAGCATCTTGACCGTGAAATCCGGTGGAATGCCGTGGCCGACGACTCGCGTGGATTTCGCTGTCAAGGTCCCCTGGCCTCCGGGCGCGACCCGCTGGGAGGGATTCGCCCAGTTGCCGCTTTCTCCGGCGCGGTTGGATGACCTCATCGCGTCTGGTGATGCCGATCGCCCGCTGGCGCGCATGATCCTGGACCTCCCCGGCACGGGCGATGAGAAGTATCTGACCATCGCGGCCGTTCGCGAAGGTGTCCATGATCTCACGGGGACGCGGGCGCGATTGTTCGCGGATCGCTTCTTCCTTTTCAGCGTCTCGGAGAACCGGTACATCCGCAGGCCCGACATGGGCGTCATGGAGCCGATGACGTTCCCGGCAGGGATTCGCCGCGACGGATGGTCCAGATTCCTTTGGTCTTCCGGAGATCCGACCAGGCCGGTTCTGATGCTGACGCTCCAGTACGAGAACATCCTGTCCGTTGTGCTGGGGCTGACCTGGACCTACTGGATCGTCACCTGGCTCTCACGGCGCGCAGTGGACAGGCGTGAACGACTCCGACGTCGGGACGGCCAGTGTGTTGCGTGCGGGTATTCCGTCCTGCTCGGCGGAGAAGCATCGCTGGGCGCCGCGGTGCCGCCTTCTCCGCCACCGACGTACCCTTCGGCGTGATCCGGCGGGCGTACCACACCATCGTGATCGGAGGCGGACACGCGGGCGTCGAAGCTGCGTGGGCCGCTGCGAACATCCTCTCTGGCGCTGGCGCCGGTGCGGATGATGACGCGCGTCCGGTCGCCCTGATCACGATCGACCCCGCCAAGATCGGCGTCATGTCGTGCAATCCCGCGATCGGCGGCCTGGCCAAGGGCCAGCTCGTGCGCGAGATCGACGCGCTCGGCGGCGTCATGGGGCTGGCGACCGACGCGTCGGGGATCCAGTTCCGCGTGCTCAACACGTCCAAGGGCGCTGCGGTGCATGGACCGCGAGCCCAGTGCGACAAGCACGCCTACGCCGAGGCGGTCCAGCTTCTCATCGCCTCGCGCCCCGAGATTGACGTGATCGCGGGGACCGTCGAACGGCTGATGATCGAGCACGGCCGCATCGTCGGCGTGCTTGTGCAGTCGCCGCGCGAAGGCGTGATCGAGCTCCGCACGCCTTCGGTCGTCCTCACCACAGGCACCTTCATGCGCGGGCTCATGCACACCGGCGAGTCCAAGACTCCCGGCGGTCGGCATGGCGAGGCCGCGGCCAACACCATCTCCAGCGCTCTGACCGAACTCGGTTTCGAGCTCGGTCGCCTGAAGACCGGCACGCCCCCGAGGCTCCGCAAGTCCTCGATCACGTGGGATCTGCTCGAGCCCCACGTCGGTGATCGCGAGCCTGTCCCGTTCAGCGATCTCACCGGCGTGCGGACCGGGCGCGAACTGGCCTCACCCCGCTCGATGGACTTCGACGCGGCGCTGGGCGAGCCGATCATCTCAAGCCCCGCGAGCGTGAGCCCGGAAGGCATCCAGCACGCAAGACGGGCGCTGGTTTCCTGGGCTTCGAGCGGGTTCGTGCAGGATCGATTCCCCTTGCTCGAACAGCTCGAGTGCCGTGCATCCTCGACGAGCAGGGCGTCCCACGAGCTGATCCGCGCCAACCTGCATCGCGCGCCGATGTACTCCGGCCAGATCGAGTCGGTCGGTCCGCGGTATTGCCCGAGCATCGAGGACAAGGTCGTGCGCTTCGCGGAACGCGATAGCCACACGGTGTTTCTCGAGCCCGAATCCCACCGCGACGACTGGATCTACTGCAACGGGATCTCCACGAGCCTGCCTTCGGACGTGCAGGACCAGATCGTGCGCTCGCTCCCGGGTTGTCAGGACGCGGAGATCTACCGGTATGGCTACGCGGTGGAGTACGACATGGTGCGGCCGCACCAGATCCACGCCAGCGGCCGTGCCAAGCTCGTCGAAGGTCTGTTCCTCGCGGGTCAGATCAACGGCACGAGCGGGTACGAGGAAGCCGCTGCCCAGGGGCTTCTGGCGGGGATCAACGCGGCACGTTCGGCGTTGGGCGAGCCCGACGTGATCTTCGGCCGGGATCAGGCGTACATCGGCGTGCTCATGGATGATCTGGTCACCAAGACGCCGGTCGAGCCTTATCGCATGTTCACGAGCCGGGCCGAGCATCGCCTGCTGCTGCGCGCGGACAACGCTGCGGAGCGGCTCACGCCCTTGGCGATCGAGCTCGGACTGCTCAACGGCGCGCACGACTCGGGTCTGGGCGCCAGACGACGCGCGGTCTTTTCCTCCCGGCGGTCCCTGGCGAGCGTGTTGCACGCTGCGGTCGACGCGGGGAAGATGGACTTGAAGCCCCTGTCGCACTGGCTCCGGTCGCCCGAGTTCCCCATCGAGGCGCTCCGCGCCGAGATCGGGCCCGCGCTGGCGCAGGGTGACCACGACCCCATGCTCCGTGAGGGCGCGTTCCGGTGCGTGTACGCGGAGCGGCGCTACGAGGCGTACATCATCCGCCAGCGTGCGGAAGTCGAGCGCCAGCGCGAGATGGAGCACCGGCGCATTCCCGAAAGCCTGGATTACGACCTGCTCGATGGCTTCCGGGCCGAGGCTCGGGCGAGTCTGAAGAAGTTCAAGCCGCGCACGTTCGGTCAGGCGGGGAGGCTCGAAGGCCTGACCCCCGCGGATCTGACCTTGCTCGCGGTGCACGTGACCCGCTTCAACCGGGCCAGCCGCGAAAAGCCGGCGGAGTGACCCTGCCTAGCCTTGCGGCTGACCCTGACGTCCCGAGGCGCGTGACCGACCCATCCGAGCTCCAATGCCGACCGACTTCCACACAACCTTCATGCCTCTGCTCACCCTGGCGTCGGAGGAAAACAGCCCGATCGCGCTGGACCTCCTGACAATCTTCGGCACCGCCGCGATCGTCGCGACGGTCTTCCGCCGGCTCAGGCTCGAGTCCATCCCGGGATTCCTGGTCGCGGGCATGCTGGTCGGTCCGCACGCCTTCGGGGTCGTGGAGTCCGCCTCCAACGTCAAACAGATCGCCGATCTGGCCATCGTTCTCCTGATGTTCGGCATCGGGCTCGAGCTGGACGTCTCCAACATCCGCAAGGGCATGGCGCCGATCCTGCTCGTGGGCGGCGTATCCACGCTGCTGTTCATGCTCTTCGCGTGGGCGCTGCTCATGCTCGCCGGGATGAACATGCAGGTCGCGCTGGTGGTCGCGATGGCGCTCTCCATGTCATCCACCGCGGTGCTCGTGCGCATGCTCCAGCAGCGCCGCGAGCTTCGCCGCATCCACGGCCGGATCGGCCTGGGTGTCTCCATCGTGCAGGACCTCTCCTCAATCCTGATGCTCGCGGCGCTTCCCGCGATCGCCGCCTGGGCGGGGATCAAAACGCACGCCCCCGCGGCCTCCGGAGCTCCACACGGCGCAATGGCGGATCTTTCCGCGCTGGCGATCACCGCCGCCAAGGGAGTGGGGGGGATCGCGGGCATGCTCGCCTTCGGGCGCTACGCGCTCCCATGGATCCTGAAGCAGGTTGCCAAGTCCGCCGATGGCCCGACCAACGAGCTCGTGCTGATCGCCTCGGCCGCGATCGCGCTGGGATCGGCGATCCTCACCGCGGCGCTGGGATTCAGCCCTGAAATGGGCGCGTTCCTCGGCGGGTTCCTGCTGACGTTTACGCCGTTCCGCTACCAGCTCGGCGGGCAGCTTGCGCCCCTCCGCGATCTGCTCATGGCGGTGTTCTTCACCGCGGTGGGCCTCACCGTGAGCCCGCGCATCATGATGGAGAACTGGTGGATCGTGCTCCTCGGGACCGCGGGCGTGATCGCGTTCAAGTGGATCGCGATCTCCCTGAGCGCCTGGACCCTGGGCACGACCGCGACGGTCTCGGTGCTCACCGGCGCGTACCTGGCGACCGCCGGAGAGTTCAGCCTCGTGCTCCTGGGCGCCGCGGGAGAGACGGGGATCATCAACGCCCACGTCAACGGGATCATCGTCCCCATCGTGGTGCTCACGCTGATCCTGGTGCCCATGCTCATCAACCCGGCCCACGACATGGCGATGCAGGCCGCGTCGATCCACATCGCGCCCTGGATGAAGGCGCCCAAGCTCGCGGAAGAGGAAGAGACCACCGCCGGCGCAGCCGAGCACAAGGCCGAACCCGCCGCCCCCGCGGGGCACATCATCATCGCGGGATTCGGACCGGTCGGGCGCGCGATTTCCGAGAAGTTCCGCCGGTCGGGTACGCCGTACACGGTCATCGAACTCAACTCGGAAACCGTCGAGAAGCAGTCCAAGATGGGCCGTTCGTTCGTCTATGGCGACATCACCAATCCCGAGGTCCTCGAGTCCGCGGGTGTCCGCCACGCCGAGGCGGTGATCCTGACGGTCCCCGATGAAGAGGCGACGCTCCGGGCCTGCCGGGTGATCCGAGCGATGGCGCCCGAGGTGTTCATCGCGACGCGCACCAACTTCCTGAGCCGTGCGATTCAGGCGCAGGAGCTCGGAGCCGATCACGTCGTCGTCGAAGAGATCGCGACCGCCGAAGCGATGCAGCGCGAGGTCATCACCAAGATCGAGTCGCGGCGCAAGCGGAAGCAGCAGGCCTCCGATCCCAAGCCCGCCTGAGCGAGCTTACTGTTCCTTGAGCATCTTGAGCTCGTCGCGAAGGATCGCGGCCAGTTCGTAGTTCTCTTGCTCCAGGGCCCGCTGGAGCCTGGCCTTGAGCTCGCCCTTCTGGCTCACCGGAAGCTTGGGCACCAGCGCGTCGCGCATGCTGCGCAGCATCTGGACCTCGCTCGACTGCTCGAAGAGCTGGAGCTGATCGTGCTCCTGGAAGTGCTTCTTCAGCAGATCAAGGGCTTCCTCGATCGCGAAGATCGCGGCCTTGGGCTCGTTGTTCTTCAGCGACTGGCTCGCCAGGGCCCGCGCCCGCATCATCGTGATGTACGGCCGGAACTGCTCCAGCGCCAGCTGGTCGTCATCCGACTCGGCGTGGTCCCGGCACAGGTCCAGCACGCGGAGATTCCGCGTGGTGTCGCGCACCACCGCCTCGAAGTCCTCCAGCGCCATCTCCGCCAGGTACCGGTGGTAGTACTGCACCGCCTCCTCGCGGAGGGCCCGGCAATCCTCCGGCGAAAGCGAAAACTCCTCGGGCTCGCGCTCGGACGCCGAGTCGCCCTCGGCCTCCGGATGGTCCGTGGGAGGCGTCTGGTCCTCGACGTCCGCCTCGCCCCCGGCAGCGTCCCCGGGATTGGTGTCGTCGGGATTGGCGTCCTCCGGGCCTGACGGGGGAGTGCCCCGCGAGCCCCGCACGTCGGGACGCTCGTCAGGGGTGCTGTTGCCTCGGGCGTCGTCCATCCGCGACTCGAAGTACTCGAGGAGGCTGGTGTACCCGAACGGACGCTGACCATCCGGGCGGCCCTCGGTGTGCATCTGCAGGAGGCCAAGGTCGAGCCTGACCTGGATGCGGGGCAGCCCGTCCTTCCCCTTGACGAGGCGGGCGTTGATCTTGCCCGACTCGAAGGGCCATTTGTCGAGAAGTTCGGAGATATCGGGGTTCATCAGGGTCTTGTGCATGGACCGGGGCCACTCCTGCCCCGGGTCTGGACCGGGAGTTTATTCGTCGAATCGGCCCGCGTGAGCGCGGTGGAGAGGCGGAAGCCCGAGAATGCAGGTGAAAGCCACGGCAAATGCGTCCGATAATGGGAACTTGGGCTGAAAAGCGGTCGCTTACTCGCCGGGAATCTGCTTACCGGGTAAGTTTTTTCCGTGGATTCGTTGCAGGCCGCACACTCTGTGTCACATTTCATGTGGAGAGATGTGGGGATTGCGCTCTGACTTCAGGGCCAAAGCGCGGACACCGATGCAACCCGCATGGGAGTTCGTGCGAAAGTCCTGGGTGTGGTAGGAGCGCAACCCGCGGTCGAAGCGGCTTTTGTGGTGCCGCGAAAGTGGGTAGAACAGTGAGAGAGACGAGAGAAAAGACCCGGACGGGGTCTCGTACCGTCCAATCGGACCTGCAGCTCTATTTGCGGGAAATCAACCGCACGCCCCTCCTCACCGCCGAGGAAGAGCGAGAGCTGGGGTGGGCCATTATCAATGAAGGCTGCCCTGAGGCGCGGGAGCGGATGATCCGCGCCAATCTGCGTTTGGTGGTTTCGATCGCCAAGCAGTATGCCAATCGTGGGCTGCCCCTGACCGATCTCATCGAGGAAGGCAATATCGGACTGCTCCGAGCCGTCGAGGGGTTTGATCCCTCGCAGGGCGCTCGGTTCAGCACCTACGCCTCCTGGTGGATCAAGCAGGCGATGAAGCGGGCGTTGATCAACGCCACGCAGCCTGTGCATATCCCCGCCTACATGGTGGAGCTGATCGCCCGGTGGAAGGAAGCTGCGCGGAAGCTGGAGGCCGAACTGGGCCACCCGCCTTCCCTGCAGGAACTCGCCGTCGCGATGGATCTGCCTGTCAAGAAGATCCGCATCATTCGTCGTGCGATGAAGGCCTTCCAGACCCCGGCTCAGGAGAGTGCCCGTGGTTCGGAGAGCGACCTTCTGAGCCTGGGCGAGCTGATCGCGGACCAGCGCGTCGGGACCCCGGAGGAGCGCATCCTCCAGTCCGACGAGATGAGCACGCTCAACAAGCTGCTCGAGACGATCGACGAGCGCGAGGCCAAGATCCTCCGCCTTCGCTTCGGCCTCGACGGCGTCGAGCCCCTGACGCTCAAGGAGATCGCCGACTCGGTCGGCATCAGCCGCGAGCGCGTGCGTCAGATCGTCGACGAGGCGCTGACCAAGCTCAACGAGCGTCTGCACGACGATCGTCCGAGCCGGTTCTTCCGCCGCGATGCCTTCGAGTCCACCGACGCTCAGGACGACGTCCCGGGCGAAGGCTGGCGTCAAACGGCCGTCGGCTGAACAACGACAACTTCGCTCGCGCCGGGCTTTGGCCCGGTCGGGCGTTCCGAATCATGCAGGCCGGTCCTCGCGGAGAAACGAGGGCCGGTTCTGTTTTTGGGGGACGCCGGCGTCATGTCGAGGGGCCTTCCGGGCTGCAGACCAGGGCTTGTGGCTGCTAGTATCCGGACCATGCTCAAGCACGTCTTCCGCCGCTCGGTCCTCGTTGCTGCCGCCCTTGCCGCTGTCGCGGGGAGCGCCATCGCCGACGAGTTCCTGGACAAAATCAACGCGACCTACAAGGCCACCCGCGCCGACCAGCACAGCGAAGGCGTGCTGCTCCCGGCCTTGGCCAAGCTCGACCCGATCCCTAAGTCGCTGGCCAACGTCCCGACGCTCTCGTCGGCCCTTCCGAGCCTGGCGCTGTTGACCCCCGGCGCGCCGGAATGGAAGGACGCGGTCGCCTGGGCGACGGCTCCGAACCAGAAGGCCGCCATCGAGGCGATGGACAAGGTCACCAGCGAGACCGATTGGCGTCGCGCCCTGACCGTCGCGTTCCCCTACGGCACCGACGGCGTGCCGATCGACCTCATCCGCTCGGGCATGTACTGCGAGCTCGGCGATCCGCCCACCCTGGCCGCGGTCAAGCTCGGCTATCTGAAGGCTTTCGGCGTGCTGCGCCAGCTCGCGGACGTCGAAGCGACGCGGCGCATGGCCGAGGGTGATGCGGCGGGCGCGCTGAAAGTCGCGATCGACTGGACGCTGGTCGCCCGCCAGCTCGTCGACCGGCGCTACTTCGCGGAAGTCGGCGACGCGATGACCTGGACCATCCAGGGGCTCGAACGCGTCCGCGACATCGCCTACCAGGATTTCCGCGGTCCGCGCAAGCTCACCATCCAGCAGATCCAAGACGCCATCAAGCGCCTCGGCGAAGACGGCCCCCTCGCGGTCGAGCGCATGCGCTTCCCCGATGGCGAACTGGTTGCGGCCGAGCAGCTCGTCTCGCGCATGTACGGCTCGGACGGCCAGGTCAACGCTGACGTCTTCTCCGCGACCATGGCCAGGACCGGCGCAAGCCAGCATCCGCTCCAGATCTTCAGCGAGACCGCCAAGTGGCGCGGCGTGGGCGCCAGCATGCCCGACAAGGCTTCGACGTCCGCGGAGATCAAGAAGCTCAGCGACGACTGGAGCGGCCGCTGGGGCGCCGACGCGTTTGATCCCATCATGTCCGTCGCGTGGGAGTATCCGCGCATGGACCGCAGCCGGTTCAAGCTCATCGCCGAAGTCATCCCCGACATGACCCCGATGTTCGGCCTCCGCCAGGCGCTCCGCACCGAAGCGGTGGGCACGCGTCACGCGCTGGGCCTCTACGGCTTCTGGCTCATCGGCAACGCCTTCCCCCTCGACATTGCCGGCATCCGCCCGCGCTTCATGAAGGAGCTCGAGCTGGATCCGTTCAATCCCAACCGCAAGAACGGCGGCAAGCCCCCCTTGGCCTTCTTCGTCCCCATGCGTGACACCAAGGACCAGTTCCCCGGAGGCAATCCCGAGCCGAGCGAGCTGGCGATCCTCGCGTCCAATGGCGAGAACTTCACCGCCAAGGTGGCCCAGGATCAGTTCGTGCTCTACTCGGTCGGCGTCGACGGCGCCCGCAACTGGGCCAAGCGCGTCCAGAACACCTACGAAAACGTCCCCAACAGCGACTATCTCATCTGGCCCCCGGTGACGTCGCTGTACCGCCAGCACCTGATCGAGTCCGGCAAGCTCAAGTAACTCCCACGGGCCCGCCGACGGTCCCGCTGCACCCGCCGGCCTCCGGCGGCATCTCATCCTTCGGTTCCCAGAGGCACGCCATGTCCCACGCCGACGCGCACAAGGTTGTCATCATCGGCTCCGGCCCCGCGGGCTGGACCGCCGCCATCTACGCGGCCCGCGCCCAGCTCAGCCCCGTCGTCTACACCGGCGTGCCCAAGCAGGACCCCGGGCCGATCCTTCCCGGCGGGCAGCTCATGCTCACCACCGAGGTCGAGAACTATCCGGGCTTCCCCCACGGCATCATGGGCCCGGAGATGATGGCCAAGTTCGAAGAGCAGGCCCGCCGCTTCGGCACCAAGGTCATCCAGGAAGACATCGTCCGCTGTGATTTCTCCACCAAGCCCTTCACGCTGCACACCGATGGCGGCAAGCAGATCAAGGCCCACGCGGTGATCATCGCGACCGGCGCCACCGCCAACTGGCTCGGCCTTCCCAACGAGATGCGTCTGGCGACCACCGGCGGCGGCGTCAGCGCCTGTGCGGTGTGCGATGGCGCTCTGCCTGTCTTCCGCGACCAGCCTCTGGCGGTCATCGGCGGCGGCGACACCGCGATGGAAGAGGCCACGTACCTCACCAAGTTCGCGTCGACGGTGTACGTCATCCACCGCCGGGATTCGCTCCGCGCCAGCAAGATCATGCAGCAGCGGTTCCTGTCGCGGCCCAACGCCAAGGTTCTCTGGAACAAGGTCGTCGTGGATGTGCTCGGCGATGAGAAGATCTCGGGCGTCAAGCTCCAGGACACGGTGACCGGCGAGTTCTCCACGCTCGACGTCAAGGGCCTGTTCATCGCGATCGGCCACACGCCCACCGTCAAGTTCCTCAAGGGCTCCGGGCTCGAGTTCAACGAGTCGGGCTACATCGTGCTCAAGAACCGCAACAGCAAGACCAACATCCCGGGCGTGTTCGCCGCGGGCGACGTCGCCGACGCGGAGTATCGCCAGGCGATCACTGCCTCGGGCATGGGCTGCCAGGCGGCCCTCGACGCCGAGCGCTGGCTCGCCTCCGAAGGCGTGCACTGAAAACCTCGCGTGGGTGGTGGGGGGAGCCCCGACGCCGGGCAGGTCCGCGAACATCACACGTGGTTTTCGGACGCTTCCAGCCCGCAGGGCTTGAGGCCAGGCGTCAACTTCCCGCACGAATCCGCTCGCTTCCGAGCTGCGGTTTGACACCTTTGCTCTGCGCTCTTGGTTTCCCGGCGTTCTCTGGACGTCGGGGCGGGCGCTTCGGGGGTGTCTCTTGACGACGATTCGTGCGGCTCGTGTGTGCTCGTGGACGTTGCTGGCAGCCATGGCGGGGCTGGCCCGGGGCGAGATCGTCAACGCGACAGGCAAGGTCGACTGGCTCATCAGTGCGCCCTCCGACGCCAGGCTCCGCGGCAGCGGATCGATTACGGGCTCCACGCTCATCCGCGCCTGGGACGAGAAACAGAACTTCACGCTCGAAGGCGATCTCGTCGTAGACGCTGCGGCTCCGGGCACCTTCGACCGCGCGTCTCAGCTCGGATCGATCGTGATCCCCGCGGGCCAGGAAGTGTCCAGCCATGCGGTCTTCCTGAAGCCCGCGTCCTCGCTTGCGGTGGCTCAGACCATACTCTCTTTCGACGCCGAGATCATCGGCGTGATCGTCACCGATGCGACCAGCGCCCGCCGGGTGGGCGGCAGGCTCGGCGCGTCGGACTTCCTGGGCGCCTCGCTCTTCGACTCCAACCTGCTCAACCGAGGGCTCGAGATCGGAAGCGATTGGTTCCAGATCAGCGCCGATCGACTCTCGATCACGTTCAGCCTGCGCGCGTCCAATCCCGGGGACTTCGCCCGCATCATCACGCGGAGCGCCGAGTCCCAGGCTTTCTTTGGCGCTGAGCTTGGCGGCTCGTTCGCGACCGCTCTTTCCGACTGGCCCGCGGAGTCGCTGCCCGCGCCCGGAGGCGTCGTGCTCGCGGGGTTGGCGTGCCTGGTGGCCGCGCGTCGCGGCCGGTAGGGTTCCTACCCTTGGGCCATGCCCGATTTCAAGCTGCTGGAAGTCTTCCCCGCCCCCTCCGATTCGCAGTTCACGATCGAACACATCTCCGATGAGTTCACGAGCGTGTGCCCGAAGACCGGGCATCCCGATTTCGGAGTCATCAAGCTCCTTTACCAGCCCGCGCCCGCCAAGTCGGGCGGCGTGTGCGTCGAGCTCAAGAGCCTCAAGCTCTACTACCAGTCGTTCCGCAACGAGGGCATCTTCTACGAAGCGGTGACCAACACCATCCGCGACGACCTCGCCAAGCTCATGAAGCCCACCTGGCTCCAGATCCGCTCCGAGTGGCGCGGCCGTGGCGGCATCCGCTCGGTCATCACCGCGGAGCACGGCGACGTTCCCGCGTGGGCCAAGCGTCCGGGCTGAGCTTCAGAAAGGCCCAATCACAACTTTCCACGCGCGTGCGGGGCTTTTCCCCTATCATCGTCCCTATGTCCACCGCACCCCGCTCGGCATCCACTCCCGCAAACGCCGCCTCAGGCTCCAAGCCCCGCCGCTTCATCCGCGAGTATTCGGGCGCGGAGCGCATCAGCGGGATCTTCTCGATCTCCAACGCCCAGCTCGGGAAGACGCGCACCGACAAGCCCTACCTGCGCTGCCTGATCGCCGACAAGACCGGCGAGCTCCCGGCCCGCATGTGGTCGATCGACGAGTCCCAGTTCCGCCGTCTGCCCACCGAGGGCTTCGTGTACATCGAGGGCGAGACCCAGCCTTATCAGGGCGAGCTCCAGCTCATCATCCAGAGCATCGATCCGGTGGATCCGTCTCCCGAAGAGATGCGCGACCTGCTCCCCTCGGCGCAGCGCTCTCCCGATGAGATGTTCGCGGAGCTTGCGGCCCTGCTCGACACGCTCAAGCACCCCGCCATCAAGGCGCTGGCGCAGACGTACCTGAACGATCAGTACCTCATGGACGCGCTCAAGCAGTGCCCGGCGGCCAAGAGCATGCATCACGCGTACCTCGGAGGCTTGCTCGAGCACACGCTCAACCTGTGCAAGCTCGCCGATCGCGTCTGCCCGCTGTATCCCAAGATCAACCGCGACATCGTCCTGCTCGGCCTGTTCCTCCACGACCTCGGGAAGACCCGCGAGCTCGTGTACGACCGCACGTTCGGTTACACCGATCGGGGCGAGCTCATCGGGCACATCGTCGACGGCGCGATCATGCTGCACGACAAGGCCCAGCAGGTCATGCGCGAGACGGGCCAGCGCCTGCCTCAGGGTCTGGTGATGGTGCTCCAGCACATCATCCTGTCGCACCACGGCGTGCCCGAGTACGGCGCCGCCAAGATCCCCGCGACCCCCGAAGCGATCCTCGTCAGCCTCCTGGACAACCTGGACGCCAAGACAACCATGGCCCAGGCCGCCGCCCGCCCCGACCGCGCCAGCGCGTTCGAGAGCAACGGGAACTTCACCGAGAAGCAGTGGGCGCTGGACACGAAGTTGTACCGGCCCGATCCGTTGGCCTGATCCATAGGCCTGATCTGGTGACCTGATCTGGTGACCTGATCCCGAGGCCCGATCCCTTGGCGTCACTCCCGACGCAAGCGTACGAGCCCGGAGCGCAAGCGACGGGTCAAATCTCAATTCGCTTCCACTCGATCCCGTCGCCCATCACGCCCCTGATTCTCAGGGCCCAATGCGCACGCGCGGACACTTCGCAACCATCGGTGAGGAGCGTGTCGGATCGCTGGTCGACCGCTGCCGGATCACCAAGCGGGCTCCGCGTGCTCGAACTTGTCCGTTGAAGCTGTGCCCTCTCCGAAGCGTCTGCGCAACTTGCCGACACCACAAAGTTGGGGAGGTCGGCGCTCGCGTCCGGTCATCAGCAGGACGCCGACCTGACCATCCGGGTCAAAATGTCATTGCTTGCAAGTCTTGCCGTCGAAGTTATGCACATCGTGCATCGTGACGGTTCAAACACGATCGGCAGAGGATCAGCGATGGCCCAACATCAGAGTCAGCCCAGCAATTCGGGTCTCAATGTCATCCCTCGCATGGAGAGAACTGGACTCCAAATTGTCGGAGTGCTCTTGGCTTCCGCTGTCGCGTGTGCGGTCCCTGCGACCCCGGTCCTCGCCCAGTCCTGCGGCGAGGTTTGGACGAGCGTGTCCGAAGTGCCGGGTACTCCAGCGCCGGTCTATGCGGTGCTGCCCCTCCCCAGCGGTCAGGTGCTGCTGGGCGGGGCCTTCAATGCATGCAGGGGCGTTGCAGCCAACAACATCGCCAGATTTGACCCCGCGACGGGAACGGTGGTCGCGCTCGCGGGAGGCCTGGATGGTCCCGTCACCGCGATGACGCTGTTGCCCAACGGAGATGTCCTGGTTGGAGGCGAGTTTGCCAACGCCAACGGGCAAGCTTCGGCGTCTCTGGCGAGGCTTGATCCCTCCCTTGGAATCTGGACACCGCTGGGCAGCTCTCCCAGCGGACCGGTCTACGCGCTGCTCACGATGCCCGATGGGACGGTCATCGTGGGTGGAAAGTTCGCTCAGGCCAATGGCGTCATCCTGAACAACATCGGACGCTTCGATCCCGACGCGCAGTCGTGGCAGAGCCTCGATGCGGGCACCTCCGGCTCCTTGGAAAACGGCCGGGTGAACGCGCTGGCGATGCTCCCCAATGGCGACATCGTTGCCGGCGGCTGGTTCGACTCCGCGGGGAGCGTTTCCTCGCCTTGCATCGCCCGCTTCCGCCCGGCCTCCAGCGCATGGTTCGCGGTCGGTCGAGGCATGGGACTCACGCAGTTCCCTGCGGTCGACTCCCTTGCGGTCCTCCCGGATGGCGATTTGCTCGCGGGCGGCGCGGTGGTGCCCCTCGGGGACGACGCCCCGTCTGATATGGGGCTCGTGCGTTATCGCGTCTCGACCGAGTCGTGGATCCCCACCGGCTCGTTGTTGCTCGAGTCCCCCTTCATCGCTCGGATCTTCGGACTCCGGGTGACGCCGGATGGTCAGGTGCTCGTCCTGGGCTCATTCAATCGAGTGGGCGGCCTGCCGGCGCCGGGCCTTGCGAGCTTCAGTCCCTCGGACTCATCGTGGAAGATCCCGGTGAACGTGTCGGACGCGGGACATCGCGGGTTCGCCGCGGGAGTTCTGGCCGACGGGACCGCGGTCGTCGCGGGCGACTTTTATGGCCCCGGCTCACTCGTCGCCCGGGGCGTCGGGACGTTCAATCTCCAGAGCCTGCACGTCAATCCGATCGCCGGCGGACTGAGCGGCCCCGCCTCGCTCGTGTCCCCGCTCGCCGATGGCGATCTCATCGTTTGCGGCAGCTTCGAATCCGTGGACGGTGTTCCACTCGGGCGCATCGCACGCAACTCGCCTGCCACCAGGTCCTGGACCTCACTTGGTCAGGGCACCACAGGCCGCATCACGGCGGTCACCGAATGCGCCGATGGCAGCATCATCTTCGGCGGGAGCTTCTCCGCGATCGGAGGCGTCTCCGCGAACAACATCGCCAGGTACGACCCCGCTTCGGGTGCGTGGTCTCCCCTGGGCGCGGGCGTGACCCAGACCGGAGGCGCCTGGCCCGAGTTCCGCGTCACCACAATCCGCGAAATGTCCAATGGCGATCTCATCGTCGGCGGCACCTTCACTTCGGCGGGCGCGACGTCGGCCAAGAACATCGCCCGCTACACGCCGAGCACCGGCGCCTGGTCCACCTTGGGCGCCGGAATCGCCTCATGGAGGGTGCACGCGGTCGAGGTCCTGCCGGGAGGCGACCTGCTCGTGGGTGGCGCGTTCACCCGGGCGGGGAGCGTGAACGCGGTCAACCTCGCGCGGTTCAAGCCCACGACTTCCGCATGGTCGGTTGTGAAAAATGTTGGAACGGCGACGGGTCTCGACCGAGTCTCCGAGATCCTCCCGATGTCCGACGGCCGATTCGTGATCGCGGGAACTTTCAGCCAATCGGGGGGAACGCCCGTCCAGAACATCGGAATCCTTGACGTGCAGGCCGGGACGGTCTCTGCGCTCGGAGCGGGTGTCAACGGGCTCGTCACCGGGCTTGCACTCCTGCCCAGCGGCGAAGTCGCGGTCAGCGGCGAGTTCTCCGCCGCCGGCGGTCTCCCCGCAGCCCAGCTCGCCCGCGTCAATCTCTTCACAGGTGCATGGACCGCGTTGAATCAGGAAACGCTGACGAACAAGCGCGCGGACGACATCACGGTGACGACCACCGGTGATCTCTTCGTCGCGGGCGACTTCTCCAGGCTCGACGGCGTCGTGAGCTACGGGCTGGCGCAGCGAACCTCGCAAGGCGCACCCGCGATCGTTCAGCAGCCCGAATCGGGTCGATTCTGCGGAAAGTCCGATGTCTTGCTCGAAGTCCGAACCAACCAGAATCCGGGCGACGTGACCTTCCAGTGGCGACACGATGGCGTTCCGATCGACACCACTCTCAATCCCAGCGCCGGATCATCTACCCTGACGATCTCCCGTGCACTCGCGGGCGCTTCGGGGAGCTACGACTGTGTCGTCACCAACCCATGCGGGAGCTCCACCAGCTCAGCCGCGACCATCCGTGTCTGCGTCGCGGACACGGATTGCTCGGGCTCGGTGGACCTGACCGATTTTTTCCAATGGCTCAACGCCTGGGATACGTCCGATCCAAGCTCGGACCTCACTGGCGACAATGCGGTCACGACCGACGATTTCCTGACGTTCTTCAACGCCTTCGATACCGCCTGCTGACCATTCACTCCACCTTCAGCACGATCTTCCCGCGCGTCTTGCCCGTTCGGCTCGCGTCCTGAGCCTTGGCGGCGTCGCGCAGCGGGAACGTTTGGCTCACGTGGGGCGTGACGTCGCCCGCGTCGATGCGCTCGGCCAGTTCCTTGAGCTGCGAGCCGCTGGGGTGCACGAGGAACACCAGGCCGCGCAGGCCCATTTCCTTCAGCACCGCCTGGTCGGGAGGCTGGACGATCGAGACGAGCATGCCTCCCTTGTTGAGCACCGCCAGTGAGCGGGTCTGCGTGTCGCCTCCAATCGAGTCGAGCACCAGATCGACCTTCAGTCCGCGGGCCGCGATGACTTCCTCGAACTTCTCGGAGGAGTAATCGATGACGACATCCGCGCCGAGCTTCTTCAGGAACTCGTGATTGGCCGCGGCAGCGGTCGCGATCACCGTCGCGCCCTTCCACTTGGCAAGCTGCACCGCAAAGTGCCCGACGCCACCCGCGCCGGCGTGGATGAGCACCGTTTGTCCGGGCTTGAGCTGGCCGTGCTCGAAGAGCGCCTGCCAGGCGGTCAGGCCCGCCAGAGGGGTCGCTGCAGCTTCCTCGAAGCTCGTGTGTTTGGGCTTGTGCGCCAGCGCCGAGAGGGAGATTCGCGCGAACTCCGCGTATCCGCCGCCGCGTGCGAGCGGGATGTACCCGTACACATCATCGCCGACGTGGAATCCCTCGGCCTCAAGCCTTCCCGCGTCCGCCGGTCCGAACGACTCGATCACGCCCGCGATGTCGTACCCGGGCACGAACGGCGGCGTCAGGCCCATGCCTTTGCCCATCCCCTCTCGAATCTTCCAGTCGACCGGATTCACGCCCGCCGCCTTCACGCGGACCAGCGCTTCTCCATCGGCCGCGATTGGACGCTCGACAGACTCATACTTCAGCACGTCGGCCCCGCCAAACGCGCTGACACGCACCGCGTGCATCATCGTCTCCGCGGCCGGCTGCGTTGTCGTGGTCGGAGGCTCGTGCGCCTCCCGGCTCCTGGATTGCGCCAGCGGCACGTACATCACCGCCATCGCGGACAACATCGCCAGCGTCGATCCCGAACGGCGTCCAGCGCGGCACTTGCACATGTTCCACTCCTTCATTCCAAGATCCTCTTGAGCCCCTTGCTTGGACCGCTTCCACCAACCGGAGTTTCCTCCGCCAGCCTCATTCCGCCAACACCCCTATCGTTGCGCAATGTCCGAGGAAGAGCACTCCATCCAGGTGAACTTCGGCAAGCCCATGCCTTTGTTCCCCCTCGACAACGTCACCCTGCTCCCCCAGCAGGTGCTTCCCTTGCACATCTTTGAGCCACGCTATCGCCAGATGGTCCAGCGCGCTCTGGACGGCTCGGGCCAGATCGCCATGGCGATCTTCGAGGGCAAACGCTGGCAGCAGGAATACCACGGGCGTCCGCCCATCCGCCCCGCGGTGTGCGTCGGGCAGATCGTCCAGCACGAGAAGACGCTCGACGGCCGCTACAACCTGCTGCTCCAGGGCGTGTGCCGCGCCAAGGTCATCAGCGAGCTTGCTCCCGATGGGCAGCGCCTTTATCGCGAGGCGATCCTGGAGCCCGTCGGGATCGACGCGGTGGACGATCAGATGCTGGCCGCCACGCGCCACCGCCTCGACCAGGCCCTCTCGGGCGGCCCATTGACCCACATGGCGGCGGCCCAGCCTGTGCTCGAGTACGTCCGCAACGAAGAGATCCCGACCATCGCGATCCTGGAGGTCGTCGGCTTCACGCTCGTGACCGACTCCGCGACCCGCTACAAGCTCCTGGCCGAGCCTGATGCCCTCAGGCGTGCCGAGATCATCGAGACGGCCCTGGGCAGCCTGGCGAGCCTCTTGACCAAGGCGGCCAAGCAGATCCCCGGTGATCTCCCCAAGGGCGTGCACTGGAACTGATCAGGATCTCAGTCAAAATCCGAACAAACAGCCGAATCGGACCGTAGAGTTGGTGTCCGTACGGTCATTCTGCGGTTCTTGCCGGGTCGGAACGGTGTCGGAAACCAAGCGGGCTCACGCGGCGTCATACCATTGGTCGACGGAATTGAGTGACCCGGGCGACATGCACCCCCCGCGACGGATTTCGCGGGACGTCCCGGGATCCGAAAGGAGCGATGAAGAATGCTGGCTGTTCAGACGCGCAAGTCCTGGCTTCGCAAGAGCGCCCTGGTCGCGCTGGGTGGGAGCCTGCTGCTCGCGTCCGGCGGATGCAACAACGCGGGTGAAGGCGCCCTGAGCGGCGCTGGCCTGGGCGCCCTCGGCGGCCTGGCCATCGGCTCCCTGACCGGCAGCGCCGGCGCGGGCGCTGCGATCGGCGCGGTTGCTGGCGGCATCGGTGGCGCGGTGATCGGCGATCAGAACGAACGCCGCTCGCGCGGGGAGTAATCCCAACGACGAATCACGACGCCGCGGCCCGGTCGGGCCGCGGTTTTTCTTTTTGCGATCGTGACTGAACAGCGCCCGCGATCTCGCGGGCGCATCAGCTTCGAGCGGGCTCAGCTGTACCGCGCCACGAGCTCGATGATCTTGGGCTGTTTGGGCTCGATGCGCAGGCTCTTGCGGAGCGAGGAGAGCGCCTCGTCCTTGAGGGCCAGGTCCTTGCCGCCGCTCCAGAGGTACTGGTTCAGAAGGCACACGCCCACGCCGTTGAGCGCGGGATAGTGGTTGGGGTCGATCTCGAGCGACTTGCGGAAGGTCGCCAGAGCGTTGTCGTATTCGCGCTGGCGGAACTGCGCCGAACCCAGACGCTCGTAGGCGACCGCGGTCGGCTGAAGCTTGATCACCTGCTGCAGCGTGTTGGCCATCTCGGCGTAGCGGCCGACCTGGCCATAGCTGTCGGCGAGGTTGAGCAGCAGCGGGGGAGAGAGCTGGGTGAGTTCGGCCGCCTGCTGGAACTCGGTGATCGCGTCATCGTGCCGTCCGAGCGCCGCGTAGATCGAACCGAGGTTGGAGCGCGCCGCGCCGTCCTGAGGCTTGAGGTTCACGGCCCGCTGGCCGAAGGCCATCGCCTGCTGGGGCTCGCCGAGCTGGAGGTACGCCGTCGCCAGGTTCAGATTGGCGTTGAAGTCGTCGGGCCTGATCTGCAGCGCGCGGAGGTAGGCGCGGATCGCGTCGGAGAGACGGTCCAGGAGCTGGAGCGTCAGGCCGTGGAGATACTGCGCGTCGAAGTTGCTGGGCTCGACTTCCGCAGCCTTGCCGTACTGCTTCTCCGCTGAGTTGTAATCGCCTTGCTCGCGGTAGATGTCGCCCGCGGAAACGTACGCGACGGTGAGCCTCGGGTTGATCGCGATGGCGCGTTCGAGCTGGGCCAGTGCTTCGGTGGACTTGCCTTCCTGCTTCAGCCGGTCCGCCTCCGAGACCAGATCGACCCCGCTGTCACTGGGCGTCGCGGGCTTGGCGGACGTCTTGGTGTCCCCGGTGCCGTTGCGGCCGTCGGCTTTGCCCATCCAGGTGCAGCCGCCCATCAGGGCGAGGGTCGAGAGGGAAATGGTCGCGATGGCAGCAGCGTTTCGCATGGCTCAGTTTTATGCGTTGCAGAAGGGAAAGGTTCGGAGGTGTTATCGGATATTCCCCGGGGGAGGCTTCAGGCCCGTTTCCCGGATGAGGCCGTTTTTCCGGACCCTTCCAGGCCCTTGAGCGCTTTCAGGTTGATCGCGTCCCACACCTTCCCGTCCGGCCGTTCGTCCTTGGGGGTTTCCAGGATCTTGGGGATCCCGCGGCACGCGGGATGGTTCACCACCGAAGCAAACCCCGACTCCGCCAGCACCTTCATCGGGGCGGGCTTCTCCGACAGCGCGGGCTTGGCCATCGGCCCCCGACCGATCAGCCCGCAACCGATGTGCGTGTGCCGATCAAGCTTGCTCCCCACGCCGCCCTTGCTGTCGTTGATGTGCATCACGCGCAGCAGCGACATCCCGCAGATCTCGTCGAACGCCTTGAACATCGCGTCCGCGCTCGCCCGGGTGCCCATGTCGTAACCCGCAGCGTGCAGATGGCACGTGTCCAGGCACACGCCCACGCGCTCCTTGGCGCCGGTCTTCTCGACGATGCGGTCGCGCAGCGTCGCCAGATGCTCGAACTTCCCGCCGATGGTGTTCCCGCCGCCGACGGTTCCCTCCAGGCACGAAACCGTCTTGTACCCCTTGGTCTCCCTGAAGAGCCTGACATAAGCGTCGACGATCCGCGTCAGCCCCTGCTCGAGCGTGCTCGTCGTGAACGAGCCCGGATGGTGCACCAGGAACGGAATGCCCAGGATCTCACAGCGTTCGATCTCATCGCGCATGAGCGTGACGGACTTCTCCCAGAGCTCATCGTCCGGGCTCGCCAGATTGATCAGGTATGACGCGTGCGAAACCGCCCGGCCTTCCCACCCGACCCTCTTGATCTCCGACCGCCAGCTCGCGATCAGGTCCTCGGCGAGAGGCTTGGCCTTCCATTGCTGCTGGTTCTTGGTGAAGACCTGGACCGTGTCCATGCCGAGCCCTTCGGCTTCGCGGATGGCGTTGGTCATGTCCCCAGCGATCGAGAGGTGGGAGCCGTACATGCGCGGAGTGTAGAGGATCAGCGCTACCATCGGACATGTCCAAGCCGCTTACCAACCGCATCGCGGTCGTCACAGGCGCCAGCGCCGGCATCGGCCTGGCGGTCGCCCACGCCTTCGTTGAAGCCGGCGCGTCGATCGTCATCAACGCGCGCCGCAGGGAAAAGCTCGAGGAGGTCCGCAAGTCGCTGAGCTCCACGCTCGCTTCCGGCGCCCGCATCGAGATCGTCGCGGGCGATGCTGCCGACGACGCGACCATCGAGGCGATGCTCAACGCCGCCCGCTCCATCGGAGGAGGCATCCGCGAGGCGGATCTTGTGGTGGTGAACGCGGGCCGTGGACTCAACGGCAGCGTCATCACCTCGGACACCTCGCAATGGGAGGAAATGGTCCGCACCAACCTCCTCGGGGCCGCCAAGCTCATCCGCCACGCGGGCATCCGCCAGGTCGCGGAGATCGAGCGTCAGGCCGCTGCTGGCAAGTCCTGGCAAGACCATCCGCGCGACATCATCGTGCTCGGCTCCACCGTCGGACGCCACGTGTCGCCCTTCTCCTCGATGTACGGCGGGACCAAGTTCGCGGTGCACGGCATGACCGAAGGCGTCCGCCGCGAAATCGGCCCCAAGGGCGTCCGCGTCACACTCATCGAGCCCGCCTTCGTCGTCAGCGAGTTCCAGGGCGTCGCGGGCTACGACCCCGCGTGGATCAAGGGCGTCTGGGATCGCATCGGACCGGTCCTCAAGCCCGAGGACGTTGCCCGCTCGATCACGTTCACCGCGGCTCAGCCCGCCAGCGTACACGTCAGCGACATCCTCATCCGCCCGACCAGGCAGGATTACCCATAACCGGTCCGAGCCGAGTCGCGCAAGCGACCGGCCAGGCCACCGGCAATCCACCGCCTGCTTCTTGCATGAAGACCTTGCCGGTCGCTCGCGCGACACGGCTCTGTCTGCGTTTGCGTCCTGCATTCTCAGGCCAAAAAGCACAAGGCCCGGGAGCGAGCCCGGGCCTTGCGTGATCGAGCGTTGCGGATGATCAGTTCTTCTTGCTGGAGTACTTGACGGCGCAGCCGAAGGACTCGGTCTCCTTGGTGGTGACCGCCTTGCCGGCGATGAGCTCATCAAGAGCGTTGGCGACGTAGTTGGTCTTGCCGACCTTGCTCACGTCGTCCTTGGAGTCGTCGATCGCACCCGAGTAGGCGAGGATGCCGTTCTTGTCGATGATGTAGATCGTCGGGGTGCGCTTGGCGCCGTACTCGCGGCCGACGCGGCCGTTCTCATCGAGCAGCACCGGGTAGGCGAGCTTCCAGTCGGCCTTGGCCTTGACGTTGCGCTCCTTGCCCGCGCCTTCCTTGCCGGCGGCGCCGGAGTTGATCGCGAGCCACACCACGCCCTGCTTGCCGTACTTCTCCTGGAGCTCAGCCACGGTCTTGTTGGACTCGTGGTACTTCTTCACAAAGGGGCAGTCGGGGTTGAACCACTCGAGGACGACGATCTTGCCCGCGAAGGAGGAGAGCTTGACCTCCTTGCCGTCGGTGTCGGTGAGCTTGAAGTCGGGGGCCTGCGAGCCGACAGTGGCGGCCTGGAGCGCGGGCTTCTCGACCTTGCCGGGCTGGCCGTGCGCCTTGGTGGCCTGGGTCTTCTGCGCATCCTTGGTCTGGTCGGCCGACTGCTGGGCCATGGCCGCGGGAGCCGCGAGGAAGGCGAGGGCAGCGACAGCAGCGAGCAGTTTGGTGGGTTTCATCCGTGTGAACTCCTGTGGACCCCGAATCCCGGGGCTTCCCGCCCTGCCGGCCGCTCGGAGACGCTCCGGGCCGACGTGGCGGGCGATTGCTTCGGAAAAGGCATCAGGCACAACGCCCGAGCCTGCACGAGACTGCAAAAGCACTCACTTGGACGCGGGAGCGTCGGCTCTGGATCCGCCGCTGCCGCCTGATTCCCCCTTTGGGGCAGGGGCCTTGGATGTCACCCAGAAGTAGGAGACACCCGAACCAGCCCCCCCTGACGCCGGGAGTTCGACCTTTAGCATGCCGTCCAGCATGGCCGGAGCAGCATCCTTGGGGCCCTCGATCCGGATGCGGATCGATGCACCCTCTACTCGCCCATCGACCGAAAGGTTCGTCGGACGTGAACACTGGGTCGACGGGTAGAACTCCAGCGCCTTGGCGCCGGGATAGCCCACCACCGGGGCGTTCGGGGAATCCCACCTGACCTGGACCGGGGAGGCCGCTTCCTGGCCCGCTGGGGGCCGAACTGG
This sequence comes from uncultured Phycisphaeraceae bacterium, assembly GCA_964531675.1. GTDB lineage: Bacteria > Planctomycetota > Phycisphaerae > Phycisphaerales > UBA1924 > CAZHFW01. The sequence continues at coordinate 69,130 of CAZHFW010000001.1, forward strand.
AGCCGTCGCCAGGGTTTGCGCAAAGAGTGCCTGTTGGGGGCTTGGCTTGGCCTCCAAGGCCACGGGGAGCGTCAGCTCGACCCGCGACTTTTCGAGGATGCACGCCTCTTTGCAGACCAGCCAGTCCAGATCGAAGCCGAAGGTCACCTTCGAGCCCGGGGCGGCAGTCTGGGGGACCTGGACCGGGAGGATGACCGTCACCCGGTGCTCGTAGATGTGGTCGAGGATGTCGTCCGCCGGGGCGTGCCGGTGGGGGGCGGGCCAGATCTGATCCTGCCAGGCGAAGCCATCAGGCAGCGGGCTCGGGTGGATCTGGATGGGCATCCCGGTGTCGGAGAGGCCATTCCAGTACAGGTGCCACTCGGGATCAATCTCGAAGGTGATCCCGACGCGGGCGATCTGCCCGGGCACGAGTGCCGTGGAGTCCGCGATGGCCGCGGGGCGGGCGTGGAACGGGGCTTCCTGGGCGGCTGCCGCGAAGGCCGCGAGGGAAACCAGCGCGAGTACCGAGCTTGAGCGTCGATCGATCATGGGAGGTTGGACGCCGCGGGTGGGCGTGAGGTTCGTCCGCGATCAGCGGAGGCGACGCCTGGGGGTGAAGTTGTGCGTGGGAGGGCCGGACTCGAGCGGGAACTTGGCCGCAGTCCACTCCTCCAGGCCGCCCGCGAACATGCGGGTGTCCTTATATCCCGCAGCCAGCATGCGCTTGGTCATGGCGCGGGCGGGGGGAGAGGCGGGGTTTTCGCCATAGACGACGATCTGGGAGTACTCCTTGATCGCGGGGTCGGGATCGTCGGTTTCACGGATGCTGGTCAGCGCGATGTTCACCGCGCCCGGGATGCGCTGGGTCTCGTAGGCGCTGGTTGAGCGGGGATCGACGATGAGCACCGCCTTGGGGTTGGCTTTGGCGCCGTCGACGAACTGCTTCATCTCCGAGAGGGAGGCGTACTTGATGTCGTTGTCGGAGATGTTGGTCTCGCAGCCGACCGCGAGCATGGTGAACAAACCCAGACAGGCCAGAATGACGGCGCGCATGTGAACCTCCGTGTCGTGCGTTCCGCCAAATGTTAGCCCGTACCAGCATCACGCGGGGCGTGCGGAAAAGAAAACGGGCGGGGCCTTTCGGCTCCGCCCGTGGTGCGATCGGTCGTGCGATCAGTTGTGCGAACTGGCGATCAGGAGATGCGGCTGATGGGGTTGGTCAGCCCGTAGACCGCGCCGCTGGTCGTCCAGCCGCCGCCGAGGTAGAGGTCGTAGTGGGTCAGGCTGGCGGTGAAGGGCAGCGCGCCGGTGACCTGGATGGAGAAGAAGTTGAGACCCGGGCGGTCGTTGATGATCTCGGGGAGTTCGTGGAGCTTGAGCTCCGCGAAGCCTCGGGCCGAGATGTTGACCGACACCGTGACCACGTCGGCGTTGGAGAAGAGCAGGCGGACCGAGATCGTCGAGTCGGTCGCGGTGGGGTTGTGGAAGTTGAGGGTTTCGAAGTAGAGCTGGCCCGCAGCCGCGGTGTTGATGAAGGCGTCGCCGAAGACGAAGCCCGTGCCCGCACGGAACGCGGTGCTGGTCGCGTTGGCGTCCTGGGCCTGCGACTCGGAGGCCAGGACGCTGACGGGCGTCGAAGCGGTGAAGGCGAAGCCGATGGGCTGATCGGCGACCAGGTTGAGCTGGCTGCCGGAGAGGATGACCACCTGCTTGGGCGCCAGGTTGATGGTGCGGAAGACCTGAGGCAGGGCGGGGGTGCGGATGTAGGTGCCGGTGAGGTTGACGACGGAGGGGGCGGTGCCCGGGTTGAAGAGGACCAGTTCGCCCGAGACGTTGGAGCCGTTGGTCAGGCTGTTGACGGCGCCGGAGATATCGCCGAGGCCGACGTCGCCGAGTTCGGCGAAGCCCGTGCCCAGGGTCTGGTTGTAGTGCGAGAGCGAAGCGACGACGCCGCGGAACGAGGCCTGATTGGCCGTCAGCTTGGCCTTGGAGGTCAGGACCGCGCCGAAGACGCCGGTGGGGAACTGCGGGATGTCGTTGATCGCAAAGCCCAGGCGGCGGTTGGCGCCGACGGTCTGCGTGAGCGAGACCGGCGACTGACCCGCGGCGTACGCGGTGAGCGTCACATCCACGTCGAAGTTGTTGGGGTTGTAGTAGACGACGAAGTCGAACACCGAGCCCGGCACGCGCTCGACGCGCGAGAAGGACCAGGTGTCGCTCGACTGGCTCGTGAAGGCGTCGCCGATCGCGGTGCCGAAGTCGTAGTGCGCCAGGGTGGCGGCCACTTCGATGTTCGACTCGATGACGATGGAGTAGGGGGTGTCGGCGCGGATGCCCGAGAGGATGCTGCCCTTGCCGTCGGAGAGGGTCACGCCGCCGCGCGAGCCCGGGGCGATCGTGCCGGAGGAGATGACGCCTCCGATGTCCCCGTTCTCGTAGCGGAGGATGACCGAGTAGCTCGCGGTGGTCGTCGTGCTCGGGTTGCCGATGGAGACGAACTCGCTGATCGCGGCCGAGGAGAAGCCCTCGGGGAAGAAGACGGTGTGCTTCTGAGGCTCGGCCAGGACGCGGACGGTGTAGGTGCCCACGCCGTTGCCCGCGCCCTTGACGACGAGGTAGTACTGCTTGTTGCCCGAGTCCTGGAAGTTCACGTTGGCTTCGACGCCGGCGTAGCCGCCCGAATCGGAAGCGGTGACCAGGGACTCGTCAGGCCCGTAGAGGACGACGACCGAGGCGTCCAGGGTGGAGCCGTTGGGCGTGGTGATCTGGACCTGGATGTTGCGGAGGATGGAGCCCGGGGAGGCGAAGGTGGTGAAGGTGAAGAGGTCGCGATCGCCGGCGATGTCGATCTGCGTGGTCTTCTCGCCGTAACCGGTGAGGGAGTCCAGCGGGATGACCACGGGGTTGTTGAAGTCGATGGCGCCCGGATCGCCGCCGCCGCCGCCGCCGTCGGCGGGGTTCGGGCTGTCCACGTCGATGCGGTACTGACCCTGGAGGGAAGCGCCGCCCAGCGCGACCGCGGAGACCAGGACGTAGAAGCGGGTGTTGGCCGCGAAGTTCGCGGTGGTGAAGGTGACGGTCTGACCGATCGACGAGGCCGAGGCCGAGCCGATCTGGAAGCCCGTGGAGTCGTAGATGGTGATCGCGGGGGCGAGGTTGCCCTTGAGGACCGGGACGCTGATGACGGTGACGCCCGCGTTGCGGGTGAGGAACGTGAAGAGGTCGGTGTCGCCGTCGTAGTTGAGCTTGGGCGTGCCCGAGGCGTCGGCGACGGTGCCGACCGAGCCGTTGCCATCGGTGGTGGAGATCGGGATGACCGTCGCCAGGGGGAACTCGCCCGAGTTGGCGTGATCGTCCACGGGGATGGCGTTGACGCTCACGCGGTACTGACCGAGCGAGCCGCCGGTGTTCTCGACGAGCACGAAGTACGACGCGCCGCGATCAGCGGTGAAGGTGACCGAAGCGGGCGTGAACGGCCCGGTCGAGGCGGTGTTGGTGCCGAGCACCGTGGGCGTCCCGTTGACGAGCTTGATGACGGTGAGCTTGGGAATGATGGTCGAGGTCGTGCCCGGACGGCGATCGACGGTGATCGTCGCGGAGCCGCCCGCGGGGGCGGTGAAGATGAACAGATCGGAATCGCCGGTCTGCTCGGTCACGCCGTCGATCTGGCCCTGACCCGTGTTGTTGTCCATCGGGAGCGAACCGGCGTAGGTGTACTCGGTCGCGTCGGCGAAGTCGTCGGTGGGGGGGAAGCTGACGAGGACCTGGTAGTTGCCGAAGTTCGTGTTGCGGTCAGCGCCACGAACGACGATGTAGTAGACGTTGTAGGTGAGGCCGGTGCCCGCGTTGGGCGCGGGAGAGGTGCGCGTGTTGGAGACCGAGAAGGTCGCCAGCGAGTTCACGCCGCCGCCGCCCGGAGCGTTGTCGTTGTACGCGATGCGCAGCGGCATGGCGTTGGACTTGGCGAAGAGCCCGGGCGTGATGTCGGCCTGACGGCCGTCGAGGTTGAGCTCGTAGACCGTGAGGGTGGGGTCCATCGAAGCGGCGCTGGTCGTGACGGAAACTGTGACCGTGGTGTTGGCGGGCGCGATGAAGTAGTAGACGTCGGAGTCGCCCGGACCTTCGAGCGAGCCCTGGGCGGCGCCGGAACCCTGGAAGTCCAGGAGCGCGATCTGCTTGGCGCTCTGGAACTGGGTCTCGTCGGCGGCGTTGTCGGTCCACTTGGGGCCGGCCAGCGACAGGGTGTAGCCGCCCTGCGTGCCGCCGCCGCCGCCGACCGCGACGTAGTAGCGGTCGCCCGGCGCGACGGGGAAGCTGATGTTGATGTTGCCCGAGAGGTCCGCGGTGCCAAAGACGACCTGAGCGCCGTTGCTGTCATACACCGCGACGACGCCCGACAGGACCGAGCCGAACGTGCGGCCGAGCTTGACGGTCATCGTGCCGCGGGCGGAGGCGATGAAGTTGAAGACGTCGGTGTCGGTCGGGTTGTTGACGAAGTTGAGGATCTGACCGGTGACCGAGGCGGTGCCGTTGGCGGTGGTCGCCGACCCGTCCGGATTCACGGAGAGATCGATGGGCAGCGTGGGGCTGAACTGCACCACATTGGCGCCGTAGTTGGGGTAGTCGTCGGAGCCCTGGTCCGAGGACTGCACCATGTTGCCCTGGGTGTGCACGATGAGCTCGTAGGACCCGATGATGTGGGTCCAGTCGACCGGGAGGTTCTTGGACGAGCTGTTGGCGACGTAGTTGAGGTAGTTCTGGCGCTGGCCGCTCTCGACCTGCACGTAGTAGACCTGACCGGCGACCACCGGGACGACGACGCGGGCGTCGCGGCGGTGGAAGGTGTAGGTCTGGAAGTTGTTGGCGTCGCCGACGGTGTACTGGCCCGACTCGCCCGAGATGGCGGGGTTGTCGTTGTTGTACCCGACCTGCTGCTGGTCGCCCGAGAAGACGCGCAGAGCGCCGTCGAGCGGGCTGTCGTAGACCTTGGTCGTCCGCTGGTTGAGGACGATGGTGGGCTCCGTGAGCGGGTCTTCGCCGTCGGCGATGAACTCGTTGTACCAGTCGGAGAGATTGGTGGTGTTGAGGCGGATCTCCGCGAACCCGGTGTAGGGGGCGCGGAACTTGTACAGATCCGTGTCGAGCGGGTGCTCGATGCCCGCCAGGCCGCCTTCTTCAAGGCGGTACAGGCCCGTTCCCGCCAGATCACGGGTGAAGGGCTGCGCGCCGTTGTTGAAGCCAGGCGTCACGGTGAGGCGCTGATACTGCACGCCGTCGCCGGTGGCGAACTTGCCGATTGGGTCGTTGGCGTTGGTGCCCCAGCCCGCGCCGTTGATGCCGATTTCGGTGGCGGAGGCGTACTGATTGACACCCGCCAGCTCGGTGATGAAGCTGGCGCCGTCGGTGGTGGAGGAGTCGTAATACACGAGGTAGTTGAGCGGATCGTTCGGATCCGCGGTGCCGTCCCAGTCGGTGTCGCCAGCGGGATAGGCCACGCCATCGACGAACATGATCAGGGAGTAACGGCCTTCGAAGCCGCCCTGGATCTGCATGTAGTACTGCTCGCCTCCCCAGACGCTGAAGGAGGGGGCGGACTGGTTGGCGTAGATGAATGGGTAGTTCAGGAGGCTGTCAAACTTGGGTGGGAACGCGGAGGGGTCCGCGGCGCCGGAGACGGCGCTCTCGGGGAAGGTCGGCGGGATGCCGGTCCACACGCCGCCGTTGGAGTAGATCGTGGTGAACTTGGAGTCGTAGATCGTGACGTTGGCCTGACCGAGCAGACCTTCCTCGGTGCGGATGTAGAAGCTGATCTTGGAGCCCGGCCTGTGGAAGGGGAGCCAGGCGGGGAGGTTGGGATCCTGGGCCTGATCGTCCCGGCCCGCGTAGGAGGCGAGCATGTCGATCGGGGGCGTGAAGGTGAACAGGTCGGTGTCGCCCGCGCGATGGATGCGCCCGTTGGCGGTGCCGCGGATCACGCGCGTGTGGTCGTCGAGCGTGCCGCCGTTGAGATAGTCGGGGGCCTGCTGGGTCGTGAAGTCGAACGCGACTGGCGTGGCGTTGATCCAATCGCCCGCGTTGGCGTGATCGTCGATCCCGCCCGCGACGTAGGTGTGGTTGGACTCCACCGCGAGCGAGAAGCCGCCCGCGGAGTTGTCGTCGAAGCCTTCGGAGAGGATCCAGTAGGTCTGGCCGCCGGTGAGCGTGATGTTGATGTTCGAGGGGCCGTTGGCGCCCGCGTAATCGTCGTTGAACGCGATCTCGGCGCCGGTGCTGGAGTACAGGTGCAGCGCCGTGTCGATCAGCGGCGGGAGGCCCGCGCCGGACATGGTGATGATGGTCTCGCCCGAACCCTGCGCCGTGAAGACGTACAGCACAGTGGAGGTCTGACCGGCGGAGCCGCCCGCGAATCCGCGGCGGGTGACCGGGTCAATGGTGAGCGCCGTCGAGCTGGTGGTCAGCCTCAGCGTGAAGGGACCCCAGTAGGGCTGCTGATCGGTCGCATTTCCGGAGGTGGGATCGACGAAGCGGTCGGAGCGGACGCGGACGTAGTAGACGGTGTTCGGGCTTCCCTTCCACGCGGTGAAGGCGTTGGAACGCCAGCCGCTCTCGGAGTCGGAGGAGAGGGTCTTGCCGGTGGAGTCGTAGATCTCCAGGCGGGTGTCGAGATCGGTGACCAGGCCGGCCGCTGTGGTGGCGTTGGCCAGGAACATGCTGTTGGACGCGGGATCGTTGGGCGAGGTGAACTTGTAGATGATCTCGTCGCCGATGATCGCGCCGCCCGAGCCGATCGTTCCGTTGGTGGCGACCGCCGGGTTGGCGATGTTGGTCGTGCGAGCGTCGACGCGGAGCGAGTACGCGCCGGTCGCGGTCTTGCCCGCGGCGGTGGGGTTGGTCGCCAGGACGCGCGCGTAGTACGTGCGGCCGGTGACGGAGACGAAGCCCGCCCACCCGTCGGTCGCGTTGCCGCCGGTCAGCGAGCCGTTGCCGGTGCCCGAGGAGACGAGCGCGCCCGTGACGCCGTCGTAGACCTCGACGGAGCTGTCGAGCGTGGAGCCGACGCTGTTGAGCGTGTCGGCTCGGACGCTGACGAAGTCGGCCGAGAGCGCGACGAACGAGAAGATGTCGTAGTCGTTGGCGACCAGGGTCGAGGAGGCCGAGCCAAGGCCCGTACCGGCGTTGAGCGCGACCGCGGTCGCGACCGGCGCGTCGACATCGGCGTCCTTGGAGTTGACCACGACGGTGTACCGGCCCGTGGAGCCCGAGCCGCTCGACACGTCGGAGATGACGCGGATGAAGTAGGTCGTGCCGGCGGTGGCCATGAAGCCCACGACGCCGTCGGAGTTCACGCGATCACCAACGAGCTGGTTGCCGTCGGGACGCTCGAAGTAGGACGTGCCCGAGTAGAGCAGGGTGGCGGTGGTCGTGCCGGTGTAGATCTCGACCTTGCTGTCGAGCGTGTTGAAGGGATCGGAGCGATCGGCGACCGCGGAGACCTTCACGAAACCGGTCGCGGGAGCGACGAACTTGAGCAGGTCGTCCGAGCCCGAGGTCTCGATGTTGCCCGCGATGGAGGCGTTGCCCGAGCCCGGGATGTTGATCGAGGTGGCGGTGGGGAAGTTGGCCAGGCTGGGGTGATCGCCCGCGAGCAGGACGCGGTTCTCGAGGCTCTCCAGGTGGGCCTCGGGCTTGCGACCCGCGGCGCGGGCAAGCTCCGTCGCGCTGCGATCCTTCCGAACGACGCCCAGAAGCCTTCCGAGGCGGCTCGAGGCGGGAACGGACGCGGCCTTGCGATTCGTCGGGCTCATCGAAAACTCCATCTCGCTCGGCCGCGTCCGCGAAGGGGGGTTCGGCGTGCGGCGCGAGCGTCTCGTGTCAGTCAGGTCGCAAACCAAAATGGCCAATGCGGGAAAATCCCCGGATTGGGAAGTCGGTACGGAACAGATTGACCCCCGGATCGACTTCTTCGCCGGGGGACGGAGAGCTTAGCGGATGGCGCGGCCTTTGGTGCGAAACCCAGGTCTGGAATACCTGTCGCGGGCATGGCATATCCCGAGCAGGGGCAATGCCATACCGGCGGGGTGAATCGTTCCCGTCGGGTCGAGCCTTGCGATCGCCGAGCTGGGCCGCCCGGACCAAAGTCCGAGCTCCGAGGCGCCGGGGAGGGGGGACCGGCAAGCCGGGGTGCGAGCGGGTGCTCCGCTGGTTCAGGCCGGCTCGGGCAGACCCCGCCAGACTAACAGATTCCCCCACACATGCCAAGCGGCCCGGCAGGAAACTCCGGTCCGTTCAGTTCGGGCCCGGGACCGTCAGGTCCACCCAGACCGGGAAGTGATCGCTCGGGAAGGCCGTCCCGCCCGCGGGGGTGTCCCGCCAGATCCCGGACTCCCCAACTTCGAGGTATCGGGAGGGGAGGACGTAGTCCACCCCCATCTTGAACATCGCGGTGTCGTCCGGATCCAGGCCCGGGACCGGCACGCTGGCGACCGGGCGGACCTTGGACTGGATCTTCCCATAGGGCCTGAGCATCGCGATCGGGTTCTTGTAGGAGTTGCCCTTGACCGGGTCGGCGTTGAGGTCGCCCAGGATGACAAAGTGCGCCAGCCAGTCCAGGCCTCCCCCGACGTTGTTGTCATCCACGATCCACTGCTCGCCATCCACGTAGTCGGCCCAGAAACGGATCTCGTCGTGGTTCCGCTTCTTGTTGCGCATCTCCGGGCCGTCGAAGGCGGGAGGGGTCGGATGGCTGCACAGCATGTGCACCGTCGCGCCGTTCGGGAGTTTCACCGGCACATCCCAGTGGCTCTTGGAGCTGAGCCTGGCGACCGCCTTCTCCTTGGGATCGAACCACTCGGAGCCATCGGCCTTCACCGGGAGCGCCGCGCCGGGCATGTAGTCCCAGGGGAGGAGCCTGAAGGTTCGGATCTGTTCGCTCTGGATCTCGAGCCTGGGATCGACCAAGAGCGCCATGCCGTACTGGCCCGGGAAGGTCCCGAAGCCCCAGCAGTCGTTGCCGTACGCGCGGCCGCCCTCGGTCTGCGGTCCCGGCGAGCCATCGGCCTTGCCCGCGGGCGGCGCCGGGAACGACTGCACGACCTTGCCGTCGTTGTCCAGGTCAAAGCCGCTCGGGATCCCGGTGTTCACCGGGGCCATGTACGTCTTGTACGCCAGAGGCACGAGCCCTTCGGCCTGAGGGATCGACAGGTATTGATCCACGAAGCGCTGGGCATTTTGTCCGGGGGGCATGCCTTCCTTGAACCCGGGCGCGCCGGTCTGGTCGTACGCGATCTCGTTCAGGAGCAGGATGTTCGGATGGATCCGCTGGATGACCTCGGCGAGGCGCTTGAGCCTGGGGTGATCCGTGCGCGGCGTGCCGTCGGCGTTCACCAGGTCCGTCAGCCGCACATCCTCAATGTTGAAGGTGGCGACGCGGATGGTCACGGGCGGCGCAGGCTCTTTGCTCTTGACGACCGGCAGAGCTCCGGGCTGCTCCTGCTCCTGCGCCAGCGCGAACGCGGGCCAGCAGGTCGCGGTGAGAAGCACGGAGGTCGCGAGGATGCAGCGGCGGTTCATGCTTGAAGCGTAGTGCAGCGACCAAGCGAAGCGGCGTGCGTGTTTTTCAACGACGCACGCCCGCAAGGAGTCGGTCGGCCAAAGCACCCCCGTGGCGCGTCGTTATGGATTGGTCCCGCTGGCGATGAACTCCTCGGCTTTCACGCCGCGGTGGTACGTCGAGTAGAGATTGATGGGAACGCCGCTCTTGCCCAGGTGCTGGCGGATCAGGGGCGCCACGTGCTCCCAAGGCAGCGCGCCCACGCCGGTCGCGAGCTTGGGGAGGGCCACGCCGGCGGGCTGTTCATGTTCCACCCAGCGGGCGAACTTCTTGAGCGCGTGATTCACGTAGTCGATCTGGGCGGGGCCGGGCTTGCCGCCATGGTCGTACGAGCCGGACTGGGTGAGGAGGCACGCGATCCGGACCGGGCCGTGCGCGCCGGTGCCGGACCAGACCCAGAGATCTCCGGAGCGGGGATGGTGGGTCTGGCAGTAGTGGCGGAAGTCCTTGTACATCGCCGGGAACCGCTCGCGGAGCTGGAGGGCCAGCCCGGAGTGGAACGGGTCATTGGGGGCCACGCCGTGGGCGATCACCGGTGCGTCCGTGAGAAGGATGTCACCCCGCACTTCATGGATGAACTCGCGGTTCATAGGGAGCTCCTTTCGGGGGCGAGGCCCGAACGGCGGGCCCCCGCCTGAAATCGGATGTATAGATCCATTATAGCAATCGGCCCCCTTGGCCCATCCTCTTTCTGGTTCCCGCCCGATCCGGCCCACCCACTGACGGGGGCTAAGAATTAGACCATGGGCCAGGGAAAACCCCGAATCCATTCCCCGGGTGCCCCGGGTCTTCCGGCGCGGGACTTGGCCAAGTCGATTGCCCGGCTGGTGGCGGAGGCGACCGACGACCTTCGGCGGGCGCTCAAGGCGGTGGCTCGCCGGGGAGCGGATGTGCGGCGGGTGCACAAGCTCCGTTCCGCCAGCCGGAGACTGGAGTCGCTCGCGCCGCTGCTTGAGGCGCTGGGCGTGCGGCGGTCCGACGCCAAGTTTGCGCGTCAGGCCAGGAGACACGCGGGAGCGGTCCGCGATCTGGACACGGTCCTCGCGGAGCTTCGCCGCCTGCGTGGCGTAGGAACGCTCGAACGCGCCAAGCTCGAGCGGATCATGGCGAGCAGGCGGGCCAGGAAGGCGCAGCGGCTGGAGCGCTGGTGCGCGCGGCATGCCGCGGATCTGCACTCAACCTCAAGAATCAGTCGGGAAATCCGTGCGGCGATGCGCGGGCGCGATTTCGCCACGAGCGGCCGATTCGTGCGCGAACAGATTGAGAAGACCGCGGCTGCGCTGTGCGAGCAGTTGCGCGAGTGTCATCGTTCGGTGGAGGCGATGCACCGCATGCGCATCGCGTCCAAGGAGCTTCGCCATGCGTTGGAGCTCGCGATGGTCTGCGCCGGATCACCCCCGGAGCGTCGCAGGCTCGCGGCGCGGCTTGCGGATGTGAAGCGAATCACCCGCGTCTGCGGGGCAGCCCAGGATGCGGAAGTTCTCCGGGAAGTGATCGCCGAGGAGTCGGCCCGGGAGCCTCTGGCGTTCCCCGAAACCCTCAGGCGGGCGGTCCGACTGGCCACGACGCGGCATCAGGCCGCGGTGGTGCTGGTCGCGCGGGTCGCGCCCGGACTGATCCGAGCACTCACAGCGGGCTAAATGGGAATGCCGGACCGGGGATCTCGGCGGCTTTGGTCTGGTGAATTCCCGGTGCCAGACCTCGCGGGTCGTCATTTTCGATGAGAAGCCCGGAATTCAATCGAGTTCGGGTTTCTTTCCGATTTGGGCTTCGCACGCCTCGCCGGGACCGGGTATTCTCCCCCGACCCTTGGGCGGGTCTCCCGAGCTGTGGATGGCGAAGGGCCTCGCCTCCTGACAGGTGTTGAGAGGATCGATGGAAGCATCAGTACTGACCCCGCGAGACATCCTCGCGGCGACCGCGAAGAAAGAAGTGCCCCTGGTCGACCCCCTCGCCATTGACGGCGGGCCCGGCGCGGACGCGCTGGAAGAGACCGAGGGCGAGATCCAGGTTGCCTCGCTGCGTTACAAGATCGCCACGTTGCTGGTGATCCTTGTGCCGTTTGCGGGGCTCATCACGGCCTCGGTCCTGACGTGGGGCTGGGGCTTCTCGTGGATGCACATGGTCATCCTGGGCGTGGGCTACCTGCTCACGGGCCTCGGGATCACCGTGGGCTACCACCGGTACTTCACCCACAAGTCGTTCGAGACCGGCCGCGTCATCACCGCGGCGCTGGGCATCCTCGGTTCGATGTCCTGGCAAGGCTCGATCATCAAGTGGGTCGAGATGCACCGCAAGCATCACCAGTTCAGCGATCGCCACGACGATCCGCATTCGCCTCACACCAGCGGCGACGGCCTGTGGGGCTGGCTCAAGGGTGCGTTCCACTCGCACATGGGCTGGTTCTTCTCCGTCGATCCGCCCGACCTGCACAAGTACGCGCCGGACCTCCGCGCCAGCAAGCTCATCCGCGTGCTGAGCGATCTGTTCGTCTTCTGGGCGGCGCTGAGCATCATCGTCCCGGGCCTGATCGCCTTCGCGATCACGGGAAGCTGGAAGGATCTGCTCCTGGGCATGCTCTGGGGTGGTCTGGTCCGCGTCTTCCTGCTGCACCACGTGACCTGGAGCGTGAACTCCGTGTGCCACCTGTGGGGGAAGAAGGAGTACCGCTCCCACGACGAGAGCCGCAACAACGTCGTCGTCGGAATTCTCGCCCTGGGCGAGGGCTGGCACAACACCCACCACGCCTTCCCCGCTTCGGCGCGGCATGGTCTGAAGTGGTGGCAGTTCGACTTCAGCTGGATCACGATCAAGGCCCTGGAGAAGGTCGGCCTGGTCTGGAACGTCAAGGTTCCCGACAAGGCCCGCATCGACTCCAAGCGGGTCGGCGTCAAGCCCGCGGCATAAAGGCCTCGGACCGAATGGAACGCACACCAAGCCGCCCGCTCCGGGCGGCTTTTTCGTGCGCGTTCGGTACACTCGTCCCCCTCATGACCGCGACCAACTCCCGCTCGATCCGACGCGTTTCTCTTCCCCGCACGCACTCGATCCTTGCAGCGCTGGCCGGCGTCGCGATCGGCCTGGCTTCGCACGCCCAGGAGAACGCCGACAAGGGCAAGCCTCAGAAGCTCGTGCAGGACGGCCAGAACCGCGTGCTGGCGACCTGGGCCAAGAAGGGGATGCTCGAGAGCCCGGTCGCGATCTGCATCGACTGGAACAACAACATCTACGTCGCCGAGTCCGATCGCGCGGGCAACGCGGTCACCGACACGCGCGGCCTGGCCCACCTGAACGCGGTCGAGGAAGACCTCCAGCTCAAGTCCGTCGAGGATCGCCACAAGCAGATCCAGCGCTGGATCAACAACGGCGCGTTCCCCAAGGACTACTTCACCAAGACCGAGGACCGCGTCCGCGTCGTTCGCGACACCGATGGTGACGGCGTCGCCGATTGGTCCGGCGTCTACGCGGGGGGATTCAACCAGGACGTCGACGGCATCGGCGCGGGCGTGCTCTGGCGCGAGGGCAAGCTCTACTACACCTGCATCCCCAATCTCTGGCTGCTCACGCCCGGCGCGGATCCGTTCAAGGCCGAGAAGCGCGAGAGCCTGAGCTCTGGCTATGGCGTGCGGTGGTGCTTCTATGGCCATGACCTGCACGGCCTCATCCAGGGCCCCGACGGCCGGATCTATTTCTCGATGGGCGATCGCGGGTACAACCTGACCACCAAGGAAGGCAAGCACATCGTCGGCGTGGATCGCGGCGGCATCTTCCGGTGCTGGCCCGATGGCTCCGGGCTCGAGCTCTTCTATCAGGGCCTGCGCAATCCTCAGAAGCTCGCCTTCGATGATCTGGGCGAACTCTTCACGGGCGACAACAACTGCGACTCGGGCGACCGCGCCCGCATTGTGTATCTCGTCGAAGGAGGCGACTCGGGCTGGCGTCAGGACGTGCAGTCGCTCCCCTCACGCGGCCCGTGGAACCGGGAAGGCATGTGGCAGACCCTCGACGAGGTGCATGGCGCCGCACGTCCCGCGTGGTCGCTTCCGCCGGTCGCGTACATGGGCGCGGGCCCGTCGGGCATCGCGTTCTATCCGGGTACGGGCGAGTCGGCGGCGTACGACAAGCACCTGTTCATGGTCGACTTCTACGGCTCGGGCTCCACGGTGCACTCATTCCGCTGCGATCAGGACGGCGCGGGCTACAAGCTCGCGGACCACAAGGAGTACTACAAGGGCGTCACGGTCACCGATCTGGTGTTTGGCTACGACGGGCGCATGTACCTCTCGGACTGGGGTGGAGGCTGGCAGCCCAATCCCAACGGGGACATGTTCACAATTACGAACACGTCCGTTCGTGAGATCGCGGGGGAAGCGGCGGCGATCAAGGAAGTGGGGGAGATCTTCAAGGCCGGATTCCATCAGCGTCCCGACGCGGAACTGCTCGGGATGCTCGCGCACCGCGACCAACGCGTGCGGACCGAGGCCCAGCTCGAACTGGCAGGGAGGCCCGCGTCAGCGCTGAAGCCTCTGATCGCGCTGGCGGCGGATTCGGCGGGTGAGCTGCACGCACGCATCCACGCGATCTGGGCGATCGGGCAGATCAGCCGCACGCAGATCGATGCGTCCGCGGCGCTGGGGCTGCTGCTCAATGATGCCGATGGCGAGATCCGCGCCCAGGTCGCCCGCACGCTTGGCGATGTCGGGGGCAAGCACGCACAGGCGGCGGTCGAGCGGTTCATCGAGATGCTCAAGGACCAGTCGCCTCGGGCGCGGATGTACGCGATGATCGCGCTCGGAAAGCTCCACGCCAAGCAGGCGGTGGGGTACATCCTGGACGGGCTGGATGCGATCGACAACAAGGATCTGACGCTGCGCCATGCGGCGGTGTACGCGCTGACGCTCATCAACGATCCCGACGCGATGCTGGCCGCAGCGGACCGGGTTGGTGATGCGGCGAGGATGGGGATCATCCTGGCCCTCCGCCGGCTTGAGCATCCGGGCGTGGGCGAGTTCCTGGAAGATGGGGATACGGACAACGCCATCGAGGCGGCCCGCGCCGTGTACGACTTCCGCCTGCCGACCGAGCTTCCCAAGCTCGCGTCGCTGCTTGACAAGCAGGCTCGCGCGGAGGTGCTCATCGAGCCGATGATGCGCCGCGTGATCGAGGCGAACGTGCTGGTCGGAACGCCGGCGTGCGTGAGCAGGCTGGTGACGCTCGCCGGGCGGGCGGAGATCCCGGGGGCGTGGCGTCTGCTCGCGATGGAGCGGGTGCTGGGATGGGATCAGCCTCTCAAGCGTGAAGGGGTGTGGGGAAACTGGGTGAATCTCCCGGCGCGGTCCACGTCGGATGTCGAGCAGGCGGTGAAGGCGGGGATCGCGGACGTGATCGCGCACTCGGATGGCGAGATCAAGCTCAAGGCCCTGGAACTCGAGGCCCGCTTCGTGCTGCCGATCGATGAGCTGCGCACGAAGCTCGGCGACGCATCCCGCGCCGATGCGTACCGCGTCAGGCTCTTGAACGAGCTGACGCGTCGTGAGCCTTCCAAGGCGGCCCAGGACTGCCTGGGTGTTCTGAAGCTTGTCTCTGGCGGGCCTCTTCAGGCCCGAGCGCTGGAAGTGCTGAGCAGGGCCGATGCGGCTCAGGCGATCGCGCCGCTGGTGGAGGCCGCGGGGTCCGGAGATCTCGGCGACCGTCAGCATGCGGTGAAGCTCTTGGCGTCGATCAAGCTCCCCGCAGCGGAGGCGGCGTTGACGACGCTGGCGACCAAGCTCGCGCAGGGTGAGATCAATCGCGCGATTGCGCTGGACGTTTACGAGGCTGCCAAGAAGCTCCCCGAGAAGTCCAGCGCTCGCGCCGCGGTGGAGGCGATCGGGATCTCGCCCAATCGCCCCGCGGGCTACAGCACGGTGCTCCTGGCGGCGGGCGGCAACCCGGACGCGGGCCGTGAGATCTTCCTGCACAACAGCTCCGCGGAGTGTTTGCGTTGCCACACCATCGGGGACACCGGCGGGACCGCTGGGCCGAACCTGACCAAGGTGGCGACGAGATTGAGCATCGAGAAGCTCGTCGAGTCGGTTGTGGAGCCCGGCGCGGAGGTCGCTGCGGGCTTCGGGCCGGTCTCGGCGATGCCTCTGATGACGCAGTTCCTCTCGCCCCGTGAGGTGCGCGATGTGGTGGCGTACCTGGCGACGCTCAAGGGCGAGCTGAAGCTCGAGCACGCGCCGTCCCTCGAGGCCGAGCACGAAGCGCCCCAGCATGCCGAGGTGGCGGAGCCTCATCCGGATCGTTCGATCTGGATGCTTGGTGCGGGGGTTCCGGCGCTCGCGTTCCTGAGCTGGAAGGCGATGATCAGGAAGAGCTGAGTCGGCGGCCTGTCCTTTGGGACCGGAAGGGGTTCACGCCTTGCCTGGCAAGGGCGAGCCCAAAGACTTGTCAGGCCAACGCGGCAACGTCCCGTCGGCTTCGTCCGCGTCATGATCCAGAGCTTCAAGCTCTGCGATGAAGGCGAGACCGTCGATGAGGCGGATCGCCCCGTCGTCGTGTTCGACGAGCGCGGTGCAGCTTTCCACCCAGTCGCCGCAGTTGTAGTACCAGGCCTTGCCCTGGCGGATCTCCGGTTTGTGGATGTGGCCGCAGACGACGCCGTCGAACCCGCGCTCAAGCGATGCTTGCTCGAGACAGTCTTCAAACCGGCTCACGAAGGTGCACGCGGACTTGATCTTGAGCTTGACGACGCGGGAGAGCGACCAGGGCGTGAGCCCGAAGCGTGCCCGGATGAGGTTGCAGGACCGGTTGAGTCCGACCAGCCGGTCGTAGGCGGCGCCACCGATGATGGACAGGGCTCGATGATGGCGGACGATGAGATCGGCCTCATCGCCGTGGGTGACCAGAAGGCGGCGGCCGTCGGCGGTTGTGTGGATTGCCTCGCGCGCCAGCTCAACGCCTCCAAAGGTCAATCCCGCGTAGTCGCGAGCCCGTTCGTCGTGGTTGCCCGGGATGAGCACCACGCGGGTGCCTTGCTTGGCCATCTTGAGGACCCGTCGGACGAAGCGGTTGTGGCTCTCGGGCCAGTGCCAGCGCGAGCGGAGCCTCCACATGTCGATGATGTCGCCGACGAGGTAAAGGGTCGAGCATTCGACGTGCTTGAGAAAGGTCGCGGCCTCGTCCGCGTGGCAGGCCCCCGCGCCGAGGTGGACATCGCTCATGAACACGGATCGGAACGAGAGCTTGAGACCCATCGAGGATCCTCCCCGCTTCTGGGACTGGGCGGTGCGAACGCCGAGAACGATGCGATGATTGTTCGGTCAACGCTCCGTCGTTCCGAGAGATCCAGACGAAAAACTCCCGTGATGAACGGGCCAAGATCGTGCGAAGCGCCGCGGTCCCGGCGGAGTTTGGCTTGATCGGCGCGCCGGATTCTGGTGGACTCGCATTATCAAGATCACGTGAGGATCCGGCTCGCCCGGTCCGAGGCTCAGGAGATGATCCGATGCAGCAGTTGAAGACGGTCCTGCTCTGTGCAGTCCTTTCTGGACTGGCTTCCGCACAGGATTGGCGCAACGTCGGCGGGAACGCGCAGCGCAACGGGCTGTCGACCGCGCGCGGGCCGCTTCAGGCTTCCGTCGCGTGGAGCTTCAACGAGGGGACGATCATCGCGTGGAATCCAGTGGTGGATTCGGGCCGGGTGTTCTTCATCAAGCAGACCGGATTCCCGTCCAACGGGGGTTCGCCCGGCGATGTGCTGATCGCGCTGAATCAGACAACCGGCGCCGAACTTTGGCGCATCGTGATCCCCTACAGCGGATCGACGACCACGAACTGGACCGCGTGGGTGGGCGGGGCTTCGAGCGGCAAGGTGTACGTGAGCCGTGCGGGCAATGGCGGTTCGGTCGCGGCGCCGCTCGTGGCGCTGAACGCCTCGAACGGATCCACCGCCTGGACGTCCGCCGCGACCATTCTCGCGGGGCCTTACGACGGGATGATCTTCGCCGAGGATGGCGATCCGATTGTCGGTGATCGCACGAACGTCACGCGGTTTGACTCCGCGACGGGCGCCGTCAAGTGGCGCACCGCCCGCGTGGGATCGGTGGGGGGCAACTGCGGCGCAGCGGCGTTTGGGAACGCGGTGTACATCGCGGATGTGGTCGCGGGAGGCCACGCGATCAAGAAGCTCGACATCAACACGGGCGCGTTGCTCTACCAGTCGGGCGTGATGGCGGGGTTCACGGTGCAGAATGTGCCGTTCGTTTCTCGCGATGGATCGACGGTGTACCTCCACCGCACCCAGAACAACGCGAGCGTGGACAAGCTCTATGCGTGGACGGACACGGGTTCGGCGCTGGTCCCCGCGTGGAACCGCGATATCCGGTGGACCACCGCGCATGAGGCGGGCATCGGGCCTGATGGGTCGATCTACACGTTCCTGCCCGACAACTCGTTCGTGAGGCTTGATCCCGCTTCGGGGGCGATCGTGAACAATGCGGGCGTGCTGCCGACGATCGGGACGGGGAACCTGTCCCCCAAGACCGCGGTGGACTCGTCGGGGGTCGTGTATCTGTCCAACGGCTGGGCCAGCTCGCCCGCGACCGACGGGAGGCTCTGGGCCTTCAAGCCCGATCTGTCCCAGACCTATTTCACGCTCAATCTCAGCCGCCAGAACCAGGGCGGACCGTCGCTCGCCTCCGATGGTTCGCTGATCATCTCCGACCTCAACGGCGTGCGGAGCTATCGCTCGGTCCGTTGCCTGGCGGACATGAACCTCGACGGCGTCGTCGATCTGGTCGACTTCTTTGAGTTCTTCAACGCGTGGGACGTCGCGGACATCCGGGCCGATCTGGACAACGTCCCGGGCGTCGATTTGGGCGACTTCTTCACGTTCTTCAACGGGTTCGACGCGGGCTGCTGATCAAGGCAGCAGGCCCTGGCGACGCAGCTCTTCGCGTGAACCGTTCGCGACCTGCTTGACGAGATCCTGGATCTCGGTGGGGTTGTACGTCGTGCTCGTGCCCGACCAGAGAAGCTTGCCGGTGGTCACGTCGAAGACGCTGACCTCGCCGCGGATGACGACGTCGGTGGTGGTGTAGGCGGGTCGGTACAGCGGGGCGCTGTTGTAGTCCCAGCCGTAGAACCCTTGGGAGCGGATGTAGGGATCCTGGTACGCGGGGACGTAGCTGGTGGTCTGCTGCGTGGAGGCGACGCGGAGGACGACGGCGCCGTCGAAGCCGTTCTTGGCGAGGATCTCGCGGATCTTCTCGCGGTTGCCGATGTGCTCGTCGGGGATGATCGTGTAGGCGGGAACCGCGGGGGCGCGGACGATCAGGGAGGCGAGGGTGTCCTCGGCGGCCCGGCGCTCGCCCGGCGTGGTGTTGACCACCATCGCGACGATCTTCTTGAAGGGCTGGACCTGCTTGAGCTCTGGATTTTTCCAGACGGTGGTCACGCTGGTGGTGGATGCGCAACCCGAGAGCAGAAGCGCGGACAGGGTCAGAAACGCGGCGCGACGGAGCATGCAAGCCTCCCAAGGCGGGCCGTCAGGAGCGCCCGCCATCGAGAGTTTAGCTCAATAAACGCCACGGATATCCAGAATGGGTGGGGATCCCGCAGGGCTGTCGGTCACGCTGGGGGCAAAAACGAACAGGGCCGACCTTCATGGTCAGCCCTTTTCGTCAAACCCGGCCGCGTGTTTCCGCCCGCAGCCGAGTCATAGGAGGAGAGAGAGACAAGACACCACAAACATGCCACAGCTTTTTGGACGTGCCAGAAAAGGCGGTACTTTTCTTTTCGATTTCTTCGCAGTGGCCTCAAGTCGGTCTGTAAGTCCTGTATCGACAGGGAGTTGCACCACATAAAACCCGAACAGGTTTCTCCGGCGGGATTCCGATTTCATCGCTGGCGGGGCCAACCGAGCCGCCGCCAAAAGAAAACCCCAGCCCGGGGGCTGGGGTTGGTTGGGGCAGGGAGGTTTGGGCGTCGGAGTCAGGCTCCCGCGGCGTCCAGGAGCTTGGAGCAGAACGACCAGTTGACGACGTTCATGAACGCCGCCACGTAGTCGGCCCGCTTGTTCTGGTACTTCAGGTAGTACGCGTGCTCCCAGACGTCGATGCCCAGGATGGGCCGCACGCCGGTCATCATGAGGTTCTGCTGCTTCTCGCCCTGGGTGACCAGGAGGCGGCGTCCGACGGGCTCGTACACGAGCCAGCCCCAGCCCGACCCTTCGACCGCGGTGGAGGCGGCCTTGAAGTGGGCGGTGAACGCAGCGAACGAGCCGAAGTCGCGCTTGATCATGTCGGCGAGCTTGCCCTCGGGTTCGCCGCCGCCGCCCTTGCCCGCGGGCGCCATCATCTTCCAGAAGAGCGCGTGGTTCACATGGCCTGAGCCGTGGAACGACACTTCGCGGCTCCAGTGCTTCACGAGGCCCGCATCGCCCGCGCCGGCGCGGATGTCGGCCAGCGCCTTGAGGGCCTTGTTGAGCCCATCCACGTACGCCTTGTGGTGCTTGTCGTGGTGGATCTCCATGGTGGCCGCGTCGAGGTGGGGCTCGAGGGCGTCTTTGGCGTACGGCAGCGGGGGCAGCGTGTACTCGCCCTTGGCGGCGTCGTAACCCAGATCGGCGAACAGATCCAGCGCGGGCTGCGCAGCGCCCGCCTGGCCCATCGCGGGGGCGGCGATCGCGCCCAGGCCGGCGACGCCAAGAGCGGTGAGGGCGGCACGGCGGTCGAGTGATTCAGTGGACATGCGAGACTCCTTTCGTGTGGTGCCCGAGAGCCTAACCGGTACGACCGATGGGCGTGGTCCGGTTCGGAGCCGCTGTGGACCGTTCGGTGTGCGCCAGATGCGCGCACGGATAAACCGCCGCGGCAGCGCCGCGGAGCAGCTCTTCGTTTCACGCGTCCGCGGCGTTACTTCTTGCTCTTGGCGAAGAACTCCGCGATCGCCGTCTTGCCTTCGGGCGAGGAGCGGAGTTTGACCAGGTGGTCGCGCTCGGCCTTGAGGGCGGCCTGCCAGCCTTCGCGGAGGCCGGTGTCCACGCAGCGGGCGACCGCGTCGGCGGCTCCGGTCTCGGGGAGCGTGTCGGCGATCTCCATGAGCGCCAGGCCGATCTCCGCGGCCTTGAACTTCGCGGGTCCGGAGACGCGGCCGATCCAGCGGGAGGGTGCGCCGTCGCGATCGACGCGGCCGTGCGCCGCGACCTTGCAGACCCAGGTGCGGGCGGTGTCCAGGAGTTCGGCGGCCGAGGGGGCGATCACGTCAAAGAGATGAGCCGCGACCGCTTCGTCGTAGGTCATGGGCTTCCCGGTCGCGGTCCGCGTGATGGCGTCCTTGGGCGGGATGCGCGCGGGGAAGAGGTTGGTGCCTCCCCAGCCCGGGCAGATCGAGAGCCCGGCTTCGGGAAGGCCGACGGGATAGGGCTTGCCTGATGCACTGGGCGCGCCGACGAGGCCATCGCAATGCATCGCGAGTTCCAGGCCGCCGCCCAGGGCTGCGCCGCCGATCGCGGCGGCGGTGGGGCAGGGGAGCTGGGAGAGCATTCCGAAGACGCGGGCGCCGTACTCGAGGTACTTGTGCAGCTGGGCGTCGTCGAGATCCTGGATGGACTTGAGATCGGCCCCGGCGACAAAGACGCGTTCGGAGGCGGAGGCGAGCACGACGCCGCGCACATCACGCGAGACGTTCTTGAGCGTGGCCTCGAGCCTTTGAATCAGCTCCAGGTCGAGCACGACGACCGGCTTGCCCGGCTGTTCGAGCGTGATGGTCAGAACGCCCGCGTGCGGGCCGTCGGAGATCGTGGAGGTCGGGAGAGGCGTAGACATGTCCCGAGTTTATCGGGGAGGCGTCCGGGCGGCAGGCTCGCTCCGGGTTTGCGGCCGGCGCGAAGCGAGCGGGCTGCCGGGCGATTCCCCCGGGTTGCGGGGTGACGCGGGAGAGGCTCTGAAAGTTGGATTACTTGCCGAGCTTGCTGCGGAGCATCTCAAGCGTCTCGGGCTGCGCGAGCACCTTGGCGGAGAGTTCTGCGCCGCGGCGGGCGTACTCGGGATTGAGGGACGAGTCGAGCTGATTGAGCAGGTTCTTGGTCGCCCGCAGCGCGTGGGGGCCACCCGCTTCGAGTCGTTCGAGCAGTTGGTCGGTGGCGGCATCGAGTTCGGCGGGCGTGGTCAGACAGTGATCGAGGATGCCGAGGTCGAAGGCTTCACGTCCGGAGATCAGGCCTCCGGAGAGGAGCACGCGCCGGGCCTTTCCCTGTCCGATCTTGCGCACCAGCCAGGGCGCGACGACCGCGGGGCAGACGCCCATGTCGACCTCGGGGAAGCCCATCTTGTTCTGGTCGAAGGAGAGGGCGATGTCCGCGACACACGCCAGTCCGCACCCGCCGCCGATCGCCGGCCCGTTGACTTTGGCGACCACGACCATGGGGAGCGAGCGGAGCTTGACGGTGAACTCGGCGAGCGCGTTGAGCAGTCGTCCCGGGGCTTCCGGGTCGTTGATGACTGCTTTCAGATCCATCCCAGCACAAAAAGCGGAGCCAGCGCCGGTGAGGAGCAGGACAGAGAGCTCTTGGCGGTTCTTCACCTCTTCCACGCGGGCGTGGAGGGCAGCCAGGAGATCGATGGAAAGGGCGTTTCGCGCCTCGGCTCGATTGAGCGTGAGGGTGGCGATCCGTCCGGAAGTTGAGATCGTGGCCAAGTCGGACATGGGGGCAAACAGCTTACCAGACCGGGGAAAAAAGAGGGGTGCGCGACGCGCACCCCTCGGAAGTATAGCGGAAACTCGCGTGCATATGCACGCTGAAACTCAGACGATCGGCGTGCTGATGCCCAGCGGGGTGCCGAGCGTGCCGAAGGCGCCCGGGAAGTAGGGGTCGTAGTGGCCCATGTAGGCGACGATCGGGAGCTGGGACTTGATGGTGGTGCCGTAGAAGACGTCGACGAAGCGGCGG
The DNA here is from genome assembly GCA_964531675.1 of uncultured Phycisphaeraceae bacterium. Taxonomy (GTDB): domain Bacteria; phylum Planctomycetota; class Phycisphaerae; order Phycisphaerales; family UBA1924; genus CAZHFW01. The sequence continues at coordinate 91,656 of CAZHFW010000001.1, forward strand.
CTTCCGGTGACCAGATCGTGGAGGTTGATCTCGCTCACGCGCCGTGCGGGGATGGTCTGGCGGAAGGACTCTTCGCCGAGGCCATTGTCGTAGCGGAGGGTGATCTCGACGAGCACGTCGGTGGAGTTGGGGTTGTAGAGGCGGAGGTATTCGTTGACGTTGGTGACGTTGTTGGCGGGGCGGAAGCCTTCACCGAAGCCCCAGTAGCTGTAGGCCTTGTCGGAGAACGTGTTGGCCAGGCCGTTGGAGAAGGCGAGGCTGGGCTGCACGACGGTGACGAGGGTGTTGGAGGTGTACTTGATGGCGTAGGGCTGGCCCGTGGGGAAGTTGGGCAGGGCGTCGACTTCGAGGGAGCGCTGGCTGGACTTGGGGACGGTGAGCGAAGCGCGGTAGCTCGAGCCATTGGCGAAGATGAACTCGAAGTTGACGGTGGCGGTGGTGTTGGTGGCGTTGAGGACCGCGAGCTTCTCGTTGGTGCTGTTGAGGCCGACCTGGCCTTCGGGGGCGGCGCCCGTGGTGGAGCCCGAGGTGGGCAGGCCGATGAAGCCGTAGGCGCTGGGCTTGTTGTCGGTCGCGAGGTTGGGGGAGTTGTAGTGGGAGAGGGCGGCGACGATGTTGCCCTGCGACTTGACGACCAGGCCGTAGGTCCCGTTGGCGAGCTGCGGGACCGCGTTGAAGTTGATGCCTGAGCGGCGGTAAGGCTCGACGTTCTGGGTGAACGTGAAGGGCTGGGCGCCCTCGGCCTGGGGATAGAAGGTCGTGGTGACCTTGATGGCCTGATCGGTGGTGTTCATGTAGAGCAGGAAGTCGGCGATGTCAGCGCCCTTGAGGGCCTGACCGAAGGTCCATTCGGAGCCGATGCGGGTCGTGAAGGCCTGACCGATGGCGGCGCGGCCGCCGGCGAGCAGGAACTGGTCGTAGTGGCTGAACGTGGCCGACACGGGGCGTTCGGCGCGGATCTCGAGGGCGTAGGGGCGGTCCTTGTCCACGAGCAGGGTGTTGTTGGCGTAGAGCTCGGGCGAGGTGATCGTGATGCCGCTGCGCTGGCCCGGGTTGAGCGAGAGGTCGGCGACGATCTGATCGCGGCGGAGCGTGGGGTTGGAGGGGTCGAGCTCGTAGCGGGCGATGATGACCACGCGGGTCTGCTGGTCGGAGTTGTTGACGACCGGCACGAAGGTGTAGGTCTGCGAGTTGGCGAAGCCCTCGGGGTAGTAGAGGCGGTAGGGGAGCTGGGGCAGGTTGACGTTGGTGGAGCCATCGGGCTGGAGGATGGTCTCGTTGGCGGGCGCGGCGGTGTCCTGGACGAGGTGTCCGGTGCCGTTGCCAGCGTCGAGCGTGTCATAGAGGGCGCGGGCGTCGGCGGGGGTGTTGCCGAAGAACATGAAGTAGCGGAGGCGAGCGGTCTGGCCCGCGGCGATGCTGCCCACGTCGAAGGTCATGGCCAGGAGGTCGTCGCCGGCGGTCCCGTTGGGATCGGACGCGGGCTGATCGAAGACCTGGGTGGGGTCGCGGACGATGAGCGTGCTCGGGATGAAGCGAGCGGTGGGCGAGAAGGCCTGGTCCTGCGAAGCGCCGAAGGCGACGGTGAGGCCGGACTGGAAGGCGTTGGAGGTGGAGCGGGCCCAGGCGAAGCGGGTGGTGCCGTTGATCGGCGCGTCAACGTCGTTGAACGTGCTCGGGTTGGAGGGGACCAGGTTGGTGCCCTGCTGGGGATTGAACGCTTCCATCCAGCTCACGCCGGTGATGGTGTTGGAGGAGTTGTTGCGGAGGTAGACGTCGAAGGCGATGAACCCGTCGGCGACGCCGAAGGAGATGTCGCGTTCGATCTTCAGTTCGCCCTGGCCCGTGAAGAGCGAGCCGCCGGCGACCATTCGGCGGTTGTAGGTGTCGCTCTGGTCGGCGACGGTGAAGGGCAGCGGGCTGGTGCTGAAGGACGCGGAGTCGTTGCGGAACGTGGAACCGCCCGCGGAGGCGGCGAAGTACGCGTTGGGGTTGGAGGTCGAGTTGCGGAAGAGGAACTGCTGTCCACCGAAGCTGATGCCGGTGGAGGGACTGAACGCGCCGTTGGTGCGGACGCCCGCGGTGACGCGGCTGCCGGCGAGCGTGATGTCGGGGTCGCTGACGCCCGGGCTGACGGAGAACTCGAGGACGTAACCGCCGGTGGTGGCGCCGTTGGAACCGGAGTTGATGTCGTTGGCGGCGTAGGCGACGTTGGCGCTCTCGGAGACGGCGATGAAGTAGGTGCCCGAGGTGGTGAAGACGAAGTTGGAGATGACGGCGTTCTTGGTGCCGCCCGGGTTGGCGAGCTTGAGCTCGACGCCCTGAGCGTCGAAGAGGCGGATGGCGGCGTTGAGCGAATCGCTTCCGGGGGTGAAGTTCAGGCCGGTCCCGCCGAAGGGGAGCGAGCCCGAGTACACCGCGGCGTTGAACGTGCTGCCAGCGGAAACCTGGAAGGAGAAGATGTCGCGGTCGGCCTGACCGAAGCCGCCGTCGCCGATGAAGCCCTCGAAGCGGGCCGAGCCGCCGTTGGTCGAGGAGATGCCGGTGGAGGCGGTCGCGGTGGAGGTGGTGTCGTTGGACTCGAAGGGGCCGAAGACGTTGTTTTCGAGGGTGAGCTCGAGCGAAGCGGAGAGCAGGGTGCCGATGTTGAACTGGGCGGTGTCCTGGATCGTGAGGGTCCAGGTGCCCAGGGCGGAGAGGCCGTCGAAACCCGAGAGCGGGTTGTCGGGCTTGAAGGACCCGGTGAACGGCGCGGCGCCCGAGCCGATGGGCGTGAGGGCTTCGTCGTCGAGGAGGGTGTTGGTGAAGTTGTCCTGATCGCCGCCCTGGTGGCTCACGAGGACGACGGTGCGTCCGGAGGGGGAGCGGAGGGAGATGACCAGATCGCTGTCGTAGGTGTGCGTGAGGTTGAGACGCAGGTTGGCGTCGGTGATGGAGCGCGTGTCGGTGACGGTGAAGGTGGTCGTGGTGGTGCCGAGGGTGGCGGTGTTGCTCGAGTCGGAGGGGATGCGCAGGCCGCCGGAAGGAATGGGCGCCTGGACGGTCTGGCGTTCGTCGCCCAGGAGCTGGACGCCGACGGAGAGGTCATAGAGGGCCGGGAGGGAGGTGTTGGTGGGGCTGGAGCCCGAGCCACCGAGGTTCGGGTCGTAGGTGGTGTTCGGGAAGCTGCTGACGCCGATGTAGTAGGTGCCGCCGGTGGAGACGAAGTAGCTGATGAAGGAGTCAGCGCCGAAGAACTGGTCGTTGGCGACGAGCTGCGTGCCTGCAGCGTTGAAGAGGCGGATGTAGGAGTCGAGGGTGGAGGGGAGGGAGCGGCGCTGGGCGTAGACCTGCGCGGTGATCTGACCGCCCTTGGGCAGGTCGATGCGGTAGAGGTCGACGTCGGAGTTGCCGAAGACGCCGTTGCCCAGGGTCACGCCGGTGAAGCTGGCGGTGCCGCTGGTGCCAAAGGTGACGGGCGTCGCGGAGGCGATGGTGTCGTTGGACTCAAAGTCGCCCGTGACCGCGACGATGCGGAAGTCGTAGGAATAGTCCTGACCCGCAGCGGCGTTGCCGTTGAGCAGGTTGCCGTCGGTGTCGCGGATCTGCGCGACGGAGCTGATGAAGGCGCGGAGCGTGAGGCGGTAGGAATCGGTGGGGAGACGCTGTCCCGCGAAGGAGCTCAGATCGAGCGAGGCGACGAGTGTGGAGTCGCTCGAGGGCGCCAGCGCGACGGAGAGGACGGGGATGACCACGTCGTCGGCGGTGCCCAGAATCGTGTCCAGGCCCGTTCCGATGATCCGGAAGTTGGCGGTGGAGACGACGGAGGCGTCGATGGTCTTGTTGAAGCGGACGGTGATCTTGTCGAGCGGCACCTGGGGCGAGCTGGACGCATCGAGCTGACCCGAGACGGGGCCCGGCGTGACCAGGCGGACCGTCGGGCCCGCGAGGCCGATGATGTCCAGAGCGCGGCGCATGTTCAGGCGGCCGCCCGAGACGACCTTGTTCTGGAGCGAAGGCACCTGGTCGGCGGAGTCGATGAGCGTCTTGCGGATTTCGACCGCGGAGGCGTCGGGGCGGTAGGTCTTGAGCAGACCGACGGCGCCGGCGACGATCGGGCCAGAGAACGAGGTGCCCGAGGGAAGGGCGTAGGTGCCGCCGACCGCGGTGGTGTACGTGTACACACCCGGGGCGGCCAGGTCGACGGTCTCGGCGCCGTAGTTGGAGAAGGACGCGAGGTTGTCCTGGTTGTCGGTGGCGGCGACCGCGATGATGCCCGGGAGGTTGTAGGAGGCGGGATAGGCGCGGAAGTTGGAGTCGTTGTCGAGGGCGTCGTTGCCGGCGGAGGCGACGAAGGTGCCGCCGGAGGCGATGAAGCGCTCGATGGCGTCCTTCTCGGCGTCGATGCCGGTGGGGAGGTTGGAATAGAAGTCGGAGCCGATGCCGCCGTAGCTGTTGTTGGTGGCGACGAGGTTGACGCCGCGCTCGCGCATCATGGTGGCGTAGTCGTGTGCGCCGATGATGGCGGAGCCGACCAGGAGGCCGAAGCGGTCGGCGATCTTGAGCGGGAGGATGGAGACGTCCCAGTTGACGCCGGCGATGCCGCGGCCATCGTTGCCGACGGCGCCGATGGTGCCGGCGACTTCGGTGCCGTGACCGATGATGTCGTCGTAGGGGTTGTTGTCGAGATCGCCGAAGTCCCAGCCGCGGACGTCGTCGATGAAGCCGTTGCCGTCGTCGTCGATGCCGTTGCCCGCGATTTCGCCCGGGTTGGAGTAGATGTTGGCGGCCAGGTCAGGGTGGGTGTAGTCGACGCCGGTGTCGATGACGCCGATGACGGTGTTGCGGGAGCCGATCGTGACGTCCCAGGCGGTCTGGCTCTTGATGTCAGCGCCGACCTTGCCCGGGGTGACGATCGTCTGGCCGGTGTTGTTGTGGTACCACTGGAGATCGAGGCTCGGATCGTTGGGGAGGCGCTGGACTCCGAAGACGCGGTCGGGCTCGATGCCCTTCACGCCCGGGACCGCTGCGGCGGCGCGGATGACCTGGGCCTCGGTGAGCGCGACGGGCGAGTCAAAGCCGGCCCAGCGTCCGCGGCCGATGGAACGCACGTTGGTGAACGTGAGGCCAAGGGTCTCGGCGATCTTGTTGGTGAGTGCGACGGCGCGAGCGTCGGAGATGGGCGTCGAGTCGTCGATGCGGACGACGTAGGAGCCCGAGCGGACTTCGACGATGCTGCCGGCCCACTTGATGCGGCCGACCTGGCCGACGGGGATCGACTCGAAGGCCGCGATCGTGCCCGAGTTGTCGGTGCTGTACGGATCGAGGCCGGGGCCGTAGGCCATGAGGGGCGCGGCGGCCAGCATCTGGCGCTGCTCGAGCCGGTCGATCAGTTCCGCGGCCATGACCGGGCGGCGGGCGGGCTTGTCCTTGCGCGCTGCCAAGCCGACGACGCGGCAGAGAGCGGCAATGGGAGAGGTGGTCGCGACAGGGCGATCGATCGGCATCGCTTCGACTCCGGCTCGGCTGGTCGGACGGCCCGCGAGTGTGGACCGCCCGTGAGGGGGTGAATCGGAACTGCTTCTGCCGCCGGGGTTTGAGTCCCGGCGCACGCCACGCAAAACCGTCGGGCCGCCAGAATGCGGACCGGGCGGTCGGACGTGGTCCGTCAGAATAGCGGAATTACCGGGGTCGTGTGCAGAGGATGCGGGGACCGGGAGGGTGGCCCAAAGGCCCGGTCACTTCCGCGAAGGGGGAACCAGGGCGCGGGGGAGCAGTTCGCGTTCCTCGTCGCCCCCCGTCAGGGCGAGCGAGGCGGAAAGCGCGGTCTCCGCGAAGCTGGCGGGTTCATCCATTTCCAGCAGCCAGGCCTTGGTGGTCGCCATCGCTCCGGCGGGCTTGCGGCTCAGCTCGATCGCCAGTTCGCGGGCCTTTGGGAGGACCTGGTCGGGGCTTGGCAGGCAAACGTGAACCAGCCCTTTGGCCCGGGCTTGCAGGCCAGTGATGAGACCCGGATCCAGGAGCCGAGCCCGGGCGGGGCCGGGATGCACCATCCCCGAAAGGAAGGGGGCCGACACGGCGGGGGAGACGCCGATGCGGACGACGGGGTATCCGAACTTGGCCTGATCGTCGGCGACCACCAGGTCCGCGCCGCCGAGGATGGCGCAGCCGCCGGCGAGGGCGGCGCCGTGGGCGGCGATTACCACGGGGCAGGGCAAGCTCCGCAGGGTGCGGACGAGGTTTGAGAGCGAGTTGAGCAGGTCGCGCATCACGCTGCCATCGGGGTGCTGGAGGCAGAGTGAAAGGTCAAAGCCCGAGCAGAAGGCGGCGCCTTGGCCCGAGATCAGAAGAGCTCCGGCGCGGCCCTTCACGGAGGCTGCCTGGGCGATCATCGCGTGGAGCATGTCCGGCGTGAGGGCGTTGCGCTTGTCGGGCCGGTCCAGGACCAGATTCGCCAGACCCGCAGAGCCCGGAACGGGATCGATGGTCAGACGCACGTGGGGATGGTCGAAGGTCTCGGGCATGTGCTGAGTCGATCAGGTAGCCAGTTTGCGGGCGGCGTCGACGGCGGCTCGCGCAAAGCGTGAGGCTTCGCGGAGAGCCTCGGGGTTGATGTTGGTCGTGAATCCCGCAGCGTGTACGGCATGGACGAGCGTTTCGGTGTTGATGTTCCCCGGCGCGGGCTTGCCTGGCAGGCTGGCGTAGGGACATCCGCCGAGTCCCGCTGCGGAGGCGTCAAAGGATCGGACGCCAACGTCGAGGGCGGCGCGGACGCAATCGGCGGCACGGCCGAAGGTGTCGTGAAGATGGAGCGTGAAGCGATCCATGTCGAAGGCGGCACGGCCGAAGGCGGTCGCGTGGGCGTGCAGGAGCGTGCGGGTCGAGGCGGGCGTGGCGGCGCCGATGGTGTCGCCATAGTCCAGTTCGTCGACGCCCAGGTCTTGGAGTCGCCTGGCGACGTCGATCACGCGCTGGGCCTCGATGGTGCCCTCGAAGGGGCACGCGATCACGCACGAGATGTAGCCTCGAACAAGCAGGCCTTCGGCGTGGGCCCGTTTGAGCACGGGGCTGAAACGCTCGAGGGTTTCCGCGATGGTCGCGTTGGTGTTCTTGCGGGCGAAGGTCTCGCTGGCGGCGGTGAAGACCGAAACCTTGGAGATCAGTCGGCGGCCGGCGCGCTGATTGACGTTCAGGGCAGCGTCGAGTCCCTTTTCGTTGGGGACCAGCGCGGAGTAGAGGGTGGGGGAGGCAGCGTCGGAGGCCAGGGTGTCGGAAGCCAGGGCGGCGAAGACCTCGGCGGCGTCGCCGAGCTGGGGGACCCATTTGGCGCTGACGAAGCTCGAGACTTCGATCTCGTCGACGCCGGCGGGGCGTAGAAGCTGCACGAGGCGGATCTTGTCGGAAGTGGGAATGACCCCGGGCTCGTTCTGGAGCCCGTCGCGGGGCGAGACGTCGGTGATGCGGACGCGGGCGGCGGGCATGTCCGGATGGTAACCCGAGCGGCCCTGGGGAGGGCGTCCCGGGGGGCGTCGAAAGAAAAGCGGTCCGATCCGGAAGGAACCGCGACGGTATTGTTGGCGTCCGACATCGTTCTGACTTCCCCGACGCCGTTCGGCGGCGGCATGGTACGAAACGGAACATTCGGCATTTGGAGATGCGCGTGAAGACTCCCTCTGCAGGTCGTTTGGTGTGGAAAGCTCCGATGGTGGTCGCGTTGATGGCGGGCATGCCTTTGGCGGCCCAGGCCCAGATCGTCCCGGCGGGCGGGATGATGCGGTACCCGGACGTGTCGGAGTCGCAGGTCTGCTTCGTGTACGCCAACGACATCTGGGTCGCGCCCAAGGAAGGCGGCCTGGCGTCGCCCCTGGCCAGCCCTCCCGGCATGGAGACCTTCCCGCGGTTCAGCCCCGACGGCAAGCGCATCGCCTTCGTGGGTAACTATGACGGCGGGCGCGATCTGTACACCATCGGGGTGACCGGCGGAACGCCCACACGGGTCACGCACCATCCCAGCGGCGAGACGCTCGCGGACTGGTCCTCGGACGGCAAGTCTCTGGTGTTCCTGACCAATGGTCTGGCGGGACTGGCGCGGCAGACGCAGCTCTTCAAGGTCGGGGCCGAGGGCGGTCTGCCTGAGAAGTTCCCGGTTCCGTACTCGGGCTTTGGCGCCGTCAGTCCGGATGGGACTTGGCTCGCGTACACGCCGCACTCCACGGACACGCGCACCTGGAAGCGCTACCGCGGCGGCATGGCGACGGATATCTGGCTCTACAACCTGAAGGACAACTCGGCCAAGAAGATCACCGACTGGGAAGGCACGGACACGATCCCGATGTGGGCGCCGGCGGATCCCTCGAAGGTGTACTACCTCTCCGACAACGGGCCCGAGCATCGCCTGAACATCTGGTCGTACGAGCTTGCGTCGGGCAAGCGTGAGCAGGTGACGGCGTACAAGGACGACGACATCAAGTGGCCCTCGATGGGACCGGGCAAGGGCGGGCGCGGGGAGATCATCTTCCAGCTCGGCTCCAAGCTCATGCTGCTGGATCTGCCTTCCCGTGTCGAGAAGGAAGTGAAGGTCACGATCCCCGGCGCGCGGCCCAAGCTCCGCACCAAGACGGTTGACGCGGCGGAGAACGTCGCGGACATGTCGATCAGCCCGACGGGCAAGCGGATCGCGGTGGAAGCCCGCGGCGATCTGTGGTCGGTCCCGGTGAAGGAAGGCATCACGCGCGCTTTCACGACCAGCGATGGATTCGCGGAGCGTTCGCCCACCTGGTCGCCCGACGGGCGCTGGATCGCGTACTTCTCCGACGAGTCGGGCGAGTACGAGCTCTGGGTGCGCCCGAGCGACGCCAAGCCGCCTGAAGAGAAGAAGGAAGGCAAGGGCGGCGACGCCAAGAAGGGTGAGGACAAGGCGGGCGAGGAGAAGGCGGACGAGGCCTCCAACGAGGCCAAGAAGGAAGGCGAGCCGAAGGCTGCGCCGCGCAAGCTCACGGATCTGGGCCCCGGCTTCCGGTACAGCCCGAACTGGTCGCCCGACAGCAAGAGCATCGTGTTCACGGATCAGGCCGGTCGCCTGATGATCACGGACGTCGCGAGCGGGAAGACCCGCGAACTCGACAAGGACCCGTGGATGAACACGCCGCAGGCCAGCTGGTCGAGCGATTCCAAGTGGATCGCGTACACCCGCGCCGACGAGGCGAACCGCCAGAGCGTGGTGTGGGTGGTCGAGGCGGCGACGGGCCAGAAGCACCAGATCACCAGCCCGATGTTCGCGTCGGCGTCGCCCGCGTTTGACCGCGACGGCGACTACCTCTTCTGCGTCTCGACGCGGACGTTCGATAGCCCGATCTACTCGGACATCGATCTGTCGTTCGTGTACGCCAAGAGCGACAACATCCTGATGATCCCGCTGCGCAAGGACATCAAGAGCCCCTGGCTCGCGGAGAGCGACGAGGAGCACTGGAAGAAGGAAGAGAAGAAGGACGCCAAGCCGGCCGAGAAGAAGGATGAGAAGAAGGAGGGCGACGCCAAGAAGGACGCTGCTCCGGCTGCGGACGATGGCGTCAGCGGCACCTGGCAGGGCAGCGCCTCGGGCGCCGATCCGTCCGGTGCGGAGATCCCCTTCAGCCTGATCCTGAAGCTTGAAGGCGACGGGAAGATCTCCGTGAAGGCGGTCTCGGCGATGGGTTCGGGCGAAGGCCAGGGCACCTACGACAAGGCGACCGGGCAGTTCACCGTCACGATCTCGCTTGGCGAGGGCGCGGCGACGCTGACCGGCACCCTCAAGGAAGGCAAGGCCGAGGGCGCCTGGAGCGCCGGCGAGGCCTCGGGCAAGTGGAAGGCGACGCGTTCCAGCGCCGGCGGCGCGGGCGGCGGGAAGGCCGACGCCAAGGGCGACAAGGCCGACGCCAAGGACAAGAAGGAAGTCAAGATCGACTTCGAGGGCATCGAGAGCCGTGCAATGGTCCTGCCGATCGGCGCGGGCAACTTCGCGGGGCTGACGGTCGCCGATGGGGCCAAGCTGCTGTTCATCCGCGGGAGCGCCCGCGGCGAAGGCGGACAGCCCGGCATCAAGATCTACGACTACAAGAGCGACGACAAGGAAGAGAAGCTCGTGGTCGCGGGCGGCGGGTATGACCTGTCGGCCGACGGAAAGAAGATCCTCGTCCGGCGCGGCGCCGGAGCGGCGATCCACGACGCGGCGGCCGGCGGCGGCAAGGCCCAGAACGTCTCGGTCTCGGGGCTCCGCAAGACCATCAACCCGCGTGACGAGTGGAAGCAGATCTTCACCGACGCGTGGCGCATCGAGCGTGACTTCTTCTACGAGCCCACGATGCACGGCGTGGACTGGAAGGCCATGCGTGAGCACTACGGCGCGATGATCGAGGACGCATCGAGCCGCGAGGACCTCAACTTCATCCTGGCGGAGCTCATCAGCGAGCTCAACATCGGTCACGCGTACGTCACCGCTCAGGGCGACGTCGAGGGCCAGCCCGGCATCGGCGTGGGCATGCTCGGTTGCGATTACGCGCTGGAGTCCTCGGACAAGGGCAAGGCGTACAAGATCACCAAGATCTACACGGGAGGCACCTGGGATTCGGACGCTCGCGGTCCGCTCAGCCAGCCCGGGATCGACGTGAAGGAAGGCGAGTACCTGCTCGCGGTCAATGGCGTGCCGCTGGACACGACCCAGGATCCCTGGGCGGCGTTCGTCGGCCTGGCGGGCAAGACGGTTTCGCTGACCATCAACAGCTCGCCCGCGATGGACGGGAAGGAGCGCGAGGTCATCGTCAAGACGCTTGGCGATGAAGGCAATCTGCGCTACCGCGCGTGGATCGAGGCCAAGCGGGCCTCGGTGGAGCAGGCCTCGGGCGGAGACATCGGGTACATCTACGTCCCGAACACGGGCGTCGATGGCCAGAACGATCTGTTCCGCCAGTTCTACGGGCAGGCCGGGAAGAAGGCGCTCATCATCGACGAGCGCTGGAACGGCGGCGGGCAGATCCCGACGCGGTTCATCGAGCTGCTCAATCGTCCGGTGACCAACTTCTGGGCGCGGCGTGACGGGAAGGACTGGATCTGGCCGCCGGACAGCCACCAGGGTCCCAAGGCGATGCTGATCAACGGCCTGGCCGGCTCGGGCGGCGACATGTTCCCCTGGCTGTTCAAGCACAACAAGATCGGCAAGGTCTTCGGGACGCGCACGTGGGGCGGTCTGGTCGGCATCTCGGGAAACCCGAGCCTGATCGACGGCGGCTACGTCTCGGTTCCCACCTTCGGCTTCTACAAGACCGACGGCAACTGGGGCATCGAAGGCCACGGCACGGACCCGGACGTTGAGGTCATCGACGATCCGTCGAAGATGGTCAACGGCGGGGACCCGCAGCTCGATGCGGCGATCGCACATCTCAAGAACGAGATCACGACCAACGGGTTCAATCCGCCCAAGCGGCCGGAGAGCCCGACCTACCGCAAGGGCATGGGAAGCCGTGAACAGGACAGGTAAGGCTGAGCGTCCGGGACGGTGACGTTCCCGGAACGCTGAGTTCGGAAAAGAAAAGAGCCCAGGGGTGAAAGCCCCTGGGCTCTTTTTTCAGAGGATCTTGAGCGGATCTCAGCGGCGGCGGCGGGAGGCCAGGCCCGCGAGGCCCAGGAGGCCCAGCGCGCCGGGGGCGGGAACGAAGCCCTGGTAGGTGGGAAGGTGGACTTCGCCGCTCTGCACGAGCGACTTCACGAAGACCGAGCCTTCCATGGTGCCGGTGAAGTTCAGGGCGGCGCTCGGAGCGAGCAGCGCGCCGGAGAGCGTGCGGCCCGAGGTCCAGTTGATGGTGTTGGCGTTGACGAAGTTCCAGAGGACGTGCGAGCGGGCGTAGGCGCTGTTGAAGTTGCCCACGAAGTTCCCGGCGTCCCAGGAGGAGCTGTCACCGGTCACGTTGATGATGACCGAGGTGGCGGTCCCGAGGTTCAGATCGATCTGCTGGACCTTGTTGTTCCCGAAGAGCTGGGACGCGGTGATGGAGAAGACCGCGACGCCATTGGCGTTGGGGACAGCGTTGAAGGTCACGCCCGCGGGCTGCTGGCCCGGGAGGGTAACGGTGTTGGTGGGAGCCAGACTCGCGAGGTACGAGGAGATGCTCGTGACCTGGGCGAAGAGGTTGGAGACCTGGGAAGCGGTGGTGGGGTCCTGGATGACCGGGCCGCCGCCGCCGTTGAAGTTGAGATTGGCCGAGCCCTTGGAGCCGCCGAGGCGGAGACGGCCGGCGGCCATGTTGATGTTGGTCGCGTTGATGTTTCCGCCGACGAGCAGGACGTCGGTGCCGACGTAGTTGGCGGCGGGGGTGAGCTTGATGCCGTAGTTGGACGCGGGGCCGCCCAGGTTGCCGCCGACGGCGGTGCGGCCTTCGACCTCGGAGGTCGAGGTCAGGTTGTTCTGAACGATGAGGTTCCAGTCGCTGAGGACGCCGGCGCTTGCGGCGCTGGCGGACAGCAACACGACGACGCCGGAAACGGCGCGGGCGCGAGTCGACATGAAATGTCCCTTTCTCCCAAAAGGTCGAACACAATGAACACAGGCGGAGCGGAAATCCGCCGGGGGTTACTCTAGCGATGGATCGAGGGACATCAATGGCCTGCGCGTGGATCGGCACCCGATTCCGGTGTCTGCCACGATCTTCAAGATTCCGCGGATGTCCCAGATTGCCTGAGTTGACATGATCAACCCCTGATGGAATGAAAAACCCCCGAGGACGCGGGTCCCCGGGGGTTTGGAATCAGATCGCGTTGTGATCAGCGGCGGCGGCGCGACGCCAGACCGGCCAGGCCGAGCAGACCGAGCGCGCCCGGTGCGGGCACCACGGGCGTGCCTTCGGCGCGGATCATGAACGCGCCGGGGATCGGGAGGACCTGATCCACGCGGCGGGCCAGAGCGTTGGCGCCAAGGTTGGTGAAGTTCATTCCGCTCGAGGCGGGGTTATAGAAGTACCAGGAGCGGTCAAAGCGGGCGGTCGAGTCAGCCGCGGCGGGCTTGTCGACGCCCTTGACGGTGAACGCGGAGGCCATCACGAAGAACCCACCGTTGACGAGGGTGTTCGGGATATTGAAGGTCGTGAAGATCGAGCCACCGACAGCGGTGGGGTTGGCGGTGACCTGCGTGAGCAGGGTCGCGTTGAGCGGGTTGTAGTCCCCGTCGGTGTCCGCGAAGATCGAGATGGTGACGGGCGTGGTGACGCTGAAGGACGGGCCGAAGGCGACCGAGACGCTGTGCAGGACAGTGCCGCCGACGTCGGAGTCGAAGTAGTTGCCCCAACCGGTGATGGGGTTGACCGGGAAGGAGTTGGGCGGGCCCGACGCGGTGGTCGTGGTGCCGTTGTCGTACCTGAAGGTGCTGGCGGTCGCGACGGGCGCAAAGGCCGACGCGAGGCCCAGGGCCACGAAGAGGCCCGAGGCGGAAACGGTGCGGATCGTCATGTCGAAATCCTCTCTCCCCACGGAACGCGAGTTCCGAAACTCCAGACGGCGCAGCACGCCGTCCCCGTCGAGGGCGGAAACTCCTCGGCGGGAACGACATGGTACGGGAAGCCGTGCTTTTTCGGGAGAATTCCGCCGGTTTTGCGTGCGAAACCGAGCGGGCGAATATCGAGGCAGGGCGATATTCGGGCTTGCGGGTTGAACTGGGAAGGATGAAAGGAAGCACGCCGGGCACTGGGCCCGGCGTGCTTCGAGTCATGAGGGGGATCCGGGAGTCTGGCGAGATCAGCGGCGGCGACGGCGGGTCAGGCCGGTGAGGCCGAAGATCGCCAGCGCGCCGGGGGCGGGGACGAGCGTGGCGCGGAGTTCGACGACGGAGTCGTTGTAGTCGTAATCAGCAGAGCCCTTGCCGTAGATCCGGTCTTCCCAGCACAGGAGGTACACCGCTTCGGAGGTGTTCAGACCGGTGATGCGGTAGGTGACGAGCTGGTCGCGGGCGTTGCTGTTGCTGTCGATGTTGTCCGCGGCGCGGCTGGTGAACAGGGTGTTCATGGTCAGGTCTTTGAGCGCCCAGCGGAAGCTCGAGCTTCCGACGATCGTGGAGGAGGCGCCGAGGGAGCCCGTGTTGAAGAGCGGCACGAAGGCGGGATTGGCCTGCGTGTCGTCGATCCAGCCGAACTGCGAGTTGTCGCCCGCGTTCTTGGCGCGTGCCGTGAGCATGATGGACTGACCCGACCAGGTCTGATCGCTCACGCCGGAGGACGCGCCGGAGGAGGCTTCGAGCGGTGAGATGAAGCCCGAGTCGGCGACGCGGACCGCGGAGAGTCCGCCTGAGATGTAGTTATTGCCCGAGAGGGTCCAGGCCCCGCCGTAGATGTTGTGGAGGATCTGCGGGTGATTGGCCTCGGACGGGTGAGGCGTGACCGGGGTGAAGGTGGGGTCGGCGCATGCGACGCCAGCGGCGATCGCGAGGATGACGGAACTGGCCGAAGCGCGGCGGATGAGCATCACGTGTCTCCGATTGGGTGTGGTCGCGGCCGCGGGAAGCGGGCGATGCCCCAAAGGTGGGAAACACGAGTCCTCGATGCCAGAGGAAATGCCGATGCGACGCGGAGCGGAGGCGTCACAAACGGAAGCGGATTATCGGTGCATCTGGATCCAGGATTGCGCCCCTCGGGATCAGCGGCTCTGGCGGATGCGTTCGAGGATCTGAGCCAGAGCCGCGTCGTTGCCGAGTCGGATGTCATCGGGCGTCACTGGCGCGAGAAGGTCGGGCGTCACGCCAGCGTCTGGCGTGGGTGGATTGCCTGGCTTTTCGATGGGGAAGCTTCCGATGAGCGGGAGGTCGACTTCGATCCTGGTGTTGGGGAGGCGGAGGAAGAAGAACGCGCCGCCGTTGATGCCGCGCTGGTTGCCTCCGGTGGGCTCGCCGACGAGTGTGGCGAGCCTGGACCGGCTCATGATCCACGCGAACTGGAAGGTGGCGCTGCTGTTGACGGCATCGACGAGGAGCCAGACGCGGCCGGTGAAGCGTGTGTGCGAGGGGCGGATGATGTTGTCATCGCCAGAGTCAGCGCCGCGATCGAGGATGAAGCCGCCTTCGGGTCTGGGTTTGGCGGCGTCGCCCCAATCGCGGAAGGAATCGTCCCAGGTGTCGAGGTAGGCGTTCAGGTCCTTGGGCACCGCGCGGGCCATGACGCGACGTTCGAAGGCGGGCTTGGCGAGCGGCGCGTCGATGAGGCGCTCGATGAGCACGTCTCCGCAGTCCAAGCCGCCTTCGTTGCCTCGGATGTCGACGATGAGATCGCGTGCGCCCGACGCGATGAGCTCGTCCACGCGGTCGTGGATCCACTTCGACCAGTCGGACTTGGTGTTGTAGAACCCCCAGGAAGGCATGCGGAGGTACGCGCCGCCCTCGGGAAGCATGCGGAACTCCCAGAGCCCTTCTTCGAAGAGCGTGGTGTTCGCGTGGGCCTTGGCGGCGTCGAGCAGTGCGCTGCGGCTCTGCGCGATCTGAGCATCGCGGTCCTGGTGAGATTGGGCCCGGACGCGCACGTGCTTCTCCGTACCCGACGGATCGCGGAGCGTCAGATCGAATCCTTCCGGACCGACCGGGAAGAGCATTGGGTAGAAGATGTCGAAGGCTTCCCGCTCTTCGAGCCCCGAGACTTCCAGCAGGCGGCGGCGTTTGTTGTCGCTGCTGCCGTCGGCGCGGGCGATGGTGATGAGTGACGAGAGAATCGTCGACGTGGGGGAGTTGTTGATCGCGATGATGCGGTCCCCGGGCTTTAAGGGCGAAGCGGGGTCAAGCGGGCGCGTGACGATCATGTCGCCATCGAACCATCGGAACGCGAACGGCACGCGGTTCACGCCCTGGAAGAGCGCCCCGGTGATGGCTTTGGGTTGATTGACGAAGTTGGCGTAACTGTGGCCGCACTTGAGCGTCGCGAGGAACCGGGAGATTCGGAGGTACGCCTGCTCGAGCGTGGCGCCCGCGGAGAGATCGCGTGACAGTGCGCTCCAGGAGGCGTCCAGTTGTTCGGGCGTGTTGTAGCGCAGGAGCCCGGGGTGCAACGCGGTGTACGCACGGCGGAGCACATCCAGATCCTCGCGGATCTGATCGGGTGTGAAGGAGGTCTGGGCGGTGACCGGGGCCTGGGTATCGGTCTGAGCTGGCGGCTCGGCGAAGCACGTTGACGCCAACGAGCCGGAGAGGGCGAGGATGGCAGCCAGGAATCGGCGCGGGGTTGCGTGATGCATGTTGCGGACTTCGGATGCGATGGCGTGTCGGACGCGGGGTGAGCGTGGATTGGGAAGTCTTGGGGGGAGATTTCTTGTTGTCGGCGGTGGGGGTGTGGGGAAGTGGCGCGGCGCACGGAATTCCGGCGCGAGAGCGGATGCGGTGTGCGGGTGGCGCTTCGACACGAACGGCGCTTTCGCCGCTGATGTCGGGGGTGGGTTGGTGAAGGGGTTGCGCTGGGATTGGCGGTGGGTTCCTCTCGCTTGCGCGAGAGGCTCGGACGGAGGGGCCCGGACGGAGTGGGCCCGCGCGGAGGCGTCGGCAGTCGACGCGGCTTTGTGGCGCTTTACGCGCCGACGTTGACGCGCGACGGACTGGCGAGGTCCATGGGGCTCAGGTTGGCGGCGTCGAACCGCTCAAAGAGCGCCATTGAGCCCTGTTCGAGATGAAGCTCCATCTCTTCGCGGAACAGGGGCACGATCTGGAACAGCGCGATGTTCTTTCCGCTGCTTCTGATGAACGCGCCACGCTCGTCCAGCGCGGGAGGGAGGACCATCCAGCAGACAAATGGGCAGTTCTCCGTGAAGGGCTCGGCGGGATCGCCGTTGGGCACGGTGTGGCCCATGTCCAGGAACGTCTCGAAGCTGATCGGCAGGCGGGCGAGTTCCTTGAGCCAGCGCACGGGCCAGTAGTTGTCGGGATCGTTGAAGTCGTCCTGGCTGCAAGGCCAGTCCGGAGGCAGGCAGATCATCAGTTCGGCAAAGCGGGGCGATTCCTCGTCATCGGGCACGCTCATCGGGGCGGCACTCATGCCCATCGTGACGAAGGCGCGGAAGGGGAAGTCTTCGCTCGGCGCGATCTTGAGCACATCCAGGTGGATCCCCTCCGAGACGATCTCGTGGAGCACCATCTCGATCGGACCCACGAACTTCTCGACATGAGCCCCGATCGCGTCCATCTCCGCATCGGTCAGCTGCGCGGGAGGCGACTCGCTCCCAGAGTCAAAGGACGGCTCGTGGCGGATGATGTCGGGCTTGTTGGGATCTTGCTCGGACATGAGCCCAGACTAGCAGGGCGGGTTTGGGGTGCAACGAAACCGCCCGATTCGATGAGGCGGAGAGTGGGTGGGATCGTGGGGGCGGGGCCGTGGGGAGATCGAGCGCGGGATGGGTGGTGGGTTCCTCTCGCTTGCGCGAGAGGCTCGGATGATGCGAGAGGCTCAGTCGGAGAGGCTCCGACGGCGGGATGAAGTCGCGGGCTTCAGGTCTGCAGGACGCCGGTCTTGAAGTCGCGGGAGTAGTCCCAGCCCTGGTTCGCGGCGGCGAGGGCCGCGATCAGTTCGTCGCGCGTGCGGTGGGGCTCGATGATGCGGTCGATCCATCCCCGGCTGGCGGCGTGGCGGATGTCCTGCTGCTCGGAGTACCCCGCGTGGACCGCCGCGAGGATGGCCTTGTGGGTCGCCTCGTCGATGGTCTCGCCCTTCTTCTTGCGGCTGGCTTCTTCGATCGTCGCGAGCACGCCGGTGGCCTGATTGGCGCCCATGACGGCGCATTTGGCGGAAGGCCAGGCGAGCGCGAGGAACTGGTCGAATGCGCGGCCGCACATCGCGTAGTTGCCCGCCCCGTAGGAACCGCCTGTGATCACCACGATCTTGGGCACGACGCAGTTGGACATGGCGTTGACCATCTTGGCGCCGGCGCGGATGATGCCGCCTTGCTCGCTGTCGCGGCCGACCATGAAGCCGGTCGTGTCGTGGAGGAAGACCAGCGGGATCTTGCGCTGGTTGCAATCCATGATGAAGCGGGCGGCCTTGTCGGCGCTGTCGTCGTAGATGACGCCCGGCATCTGGGTGGACTTGCTCGGGCCGGCTTTGCCTCCCGGCATGGTGCGGAAGACAAGCTTCTTCTGGTTCGCGACGATGCCCGCGGCGTGTCCGCCGATTTTGGCGTAGCCGCAGACGATGGACTGCCCGTAGTCGGCCTTGTACTCATCGAAGTCGGGAGCGAGCGACTGGTGGCCGTCGGCGTTGGGCTCGCCTCGGGAGTCGACGATCCCGGTGATGAGCTCGCGCACGTCGTACTGGGTGCCTGGCTTGTCGGTGAAGATGTTGTAGACGTCGGAGGCGTCCTTGATGGCGCCGGGCACGCGGGCGCGGGACGCGTCGGAGCTCGTGTTGTACTTAGCGACCAGCTCGCGCAGGCGGCGGATGCAGGTCGGGTCGTCCTTTTCCTTGAAGTCGATCGTGCCGGAGATGGAAGCGTGCATCGACGCGCCGCCGAGCTCTTCGTCGGTGACTTCCTGGCCGATGGCTGCCTTCACCAGTGCGGGACCCGCGAGGTAGAGGCCCGAGCCTTCGGTCATGAGCAGGGTGTCGCAGAGGACCGGGAGGTATCCGCCTCCCGCGACGCAGAAGCCCATGATCGCGGCGATCTGCGGGATGCCTTCGGCGCTGATGACCGCGTTGTTGCGGAAGATGCGTCCGAAGTCGTCGGTGTCGGGGAAGACGTCCTCCTGGAGCGGGAGGAAGACGCCCGCGGAGTCCACGAGATAGAGCAGAGGCAGCCGCGCCATCATCGCGATGGTCTGGGCGCGGATGATCTTCTTGCAGGTCATCGGGAAGAACGCGCCGGCTTTCACCGTGGCGTCGTTGGCGATGATCATGCACCGGCGGCCCTGAACCTGGCCGATGCCTGTGACGACGCCGGCGGCGGGGGCCCCGCCGTGCTCCTTGTACATGCCGAAGGCGGTCCAGAGTCCGAACTCCTGGAAGAACGAGCCTTGATCGATGAGGAGTTCGACGCGCTCGCGGGCGGTCAGGCGTCCCTTGTCGTGCTGGCGGTCGATGGCGCCCTTCCCGCCGCCTTCCTTGAGCTTGGCCTCGGTGGCGAGGAACTCGGCGGTGAGGTCCTTGAGGGACTTGGGCGGGCTGGCGACGGGGGCAGCGGGGGTCGACATAAGGCCGAACCATAGGGAAACCAGCCCGCCCGGTCACTTCCGTCCGGGCCTTGGGCGCAGGCCTGATGACCGACGATTCGGTCCTTCCTGGGTCTTGGTTCGGGCCTCAGTTCAGGCGGCCCGACGGCTGCTGCGATCGCTGGACGCCAGGCCGAGCCAGGCCCGAAGGACCGCAGCAACGAAGTTGCGTTTCTCCGCCTTGCTGCTGGTGTAGACCTGGATGGGTTTGGGGGCGCGGTCGAGGTAGACGCCCCAGGCTCGATCACCATCGGAGTCGGGCTTGGAGGCTTCGACGTAGACGTCGGTGATTTCGGAGACCGCGAAGGTCTTGCGGTAACCCAGGAAGCTGACGCCCACAAAGAGTTCGCCTTCATCGCCGCGGAGCCTGATGCGGGCGTGGCCGCAGAGCACCATGAGCGTGATGGGGACCAGGCACATGGTGCCCGCGAGGAAAGGGAGCCCAAAGAGCGATTGCAGCAGGTTGAAATGCCCGGAGCGGATCTGTGAGCCGTAGATCCCGGTGAGGGAGCCTCCGGACCAGATCGCGGTGAAGGGGACGAGGAAGCACGCGGCGACGATCGAGCGCGTGGACATGATCAGCGCGACGTCGGTGGCGGTTTCGACGATGCGCAGGCCCGAAGGCGGGCGGGAGAGATCGACCTGCGAGAGCTCGTCGAGATTGGCGCGGCGGGCCAGCGAGGCGTAGGACGCGGCGTGATTGCACGAGCGGCACAGCGCGATGTCGTTGGCGACGTTGACATCGTCGGGCGGAATCGGCTGACGACACTTGGGGCAAAGCGGGTCCACGCGGAAAAAAGATCGGTCCGCGACGCGGGGGGATCCGAGCTGGCGGACCACATCGCAAGCGCTTTGCTTGAAGAGGGTTGGGATGAGCGGTGGTTGTTTGGTTCGGATGTGGAAAACTCGGGGTGAAAAGGATTTTGTTTCCCTTTCACGCCCCGAACATTGACAGGTTGTTTGGTGTGCGGTAAGGTTCGAGAACCTTGCCGGGCTCGCGTCCAGCGTCGCCCCCGGCCGCCGGTTGAGGCAATGGAAGCCTTGGCGGTGACTCACGCTGGAGAGCTCGGGTGCGGCTTCCGTTCCGGCGGCGGTCCCCCGACAGACAGAAAGGCGGTGGCCTATGGCCACGCGTGAACGCGCCGAGCGCGCGGAGAAGGCGGCCGAGGCGGCTGCATCCCCTTCCAACCAGAACACCAGCGGCGCCGGGGCTCGTCCCGCGGCGGCTGAACCGCGCGTTGATCCGCGGATCGCGGCGGGCGACGTGAAGCAGTCGATCGAGCTCAAGCTCGAGGACAAGCAGAAGAAGCGGGCGCTTGAACTCACCCTCCAGCAGATCGACAAGACCTTCGGCAAGGGGTCGATCATGCGGATGGACGAGGACGCGTACCTCTCCATCCCGGGCATCTCGTCGGGCGCGCTGTCGCTCGATCTGGCGCTGGGAGGCAAGGGCATCCCGCGCGGACGCATCGTCGAGATCTTCGGGCCTGAGTCCTCCGGCAAGACGACCCTGGCGCTCACGGTCGCGTCCAATGCGCAGCGTGACGGCGGCGTCGCAGCGTTCATCGACGCCGAGCACGCGCTGGATCCGTCCTGGGCGCGCCGCCTGGGCGTGGACATCGACAATCTGCTGGTTTCCCAGCCGGATACGGGCGAGCAGGCCCTGGAGATCTGCGAGCTGCTCGTGCGATCCAACGCGGTGGACATCATCGTCGTCGACTCGGTGGCGGCCCTGATCCCCAAGGCCGAAATCGAGGGCGAGATGGGCGACAGCGTCGTGGGTCTGCAGGCCAGACTCATGAGCCAGGCGATGCGCAAGCTCACCGGCGTGATCGCGCGGTCCAACTGCACCGTCATCTTCATCAACCAGATCCGCGAGAAGATCGGCGTGATGTACGGCTCGCCCGAGACCACCACCGGCGGCCGCGCCCTGAAGTTCTACTCGTCGGTCCGCATCGACGTCCGTCGCACGGGCGCGATCAAGGAAGGCGATCAGACCGTGGGAAGCCGCACCCGCGCCCGCGTGGTCAAGAACAAGGTCGCGCCGCCCTTCCGTGAGGCCGAGTTCGACATCATGTACAACGAGGGCATCTCGGTCATGGGCGACCTGCTCGACCTGGGCGCCGAGTGCAACGTGGTCCAGAAGAGCGGGGCCTGGTACAGCTACGGCGACGTCAGGCTCGGCCAGGGCCGCGAGGCCTCCAAGGTGTTCCTCAAGGAGAACACCGAGCTTGCGGCGGAAATTCGCCGGGGCATCCTCCAGCATCGTCTGGAAAACCCGGTGACTGGGAAGCCCCAGCCTGGCGACGACGAGGATTGAGACATATGATCTTCCCGGCCGTGGGCGAAGGCTCGCGGCCGGATTTCTTTTTGCTGTCTGGTTACGGGGTCTCAGAAAGGAACTGACATGGGCGCTTGGGGATCTGGGCCGTTCGAGAACGAGGATGCGCAGGACTGGGCCCTTGATCTGAAGGATGCTGCCGAGGAAGGGACCTCGTTCGTCGAGGACTACCTCCAGCGGGTCGCCCACTGGCCGGCGGACGACTATCTGGAGGCTCCCGAGGGCTCGATCGCCCTGGCGGCGGCCGAGGTTGTCGCGGCCCTGAAGGGCAAGGCGGCGGGGGAACTGCCGGCTGAGGTCAGCCAGTGGCTCCAGGGCCGTCCTGCCCCCGATGCGGGCTTGGTCAAGCTGGCGACCGCCGCGGTGGCCCGGACCATGACCAACTCCGAGCTGGCGGACATCTGGGAGGACGCCGATCCGGAGGAAGGCCAGGCCTGGAAGGCCCATTGCACGAGCCTGCAGCGCAGGCTTGGCGAGTGAGCCAGCCCCGGGGAAACCGACCCGGGAAATGACCGAACGTTGCCTTTGCGGGACGGGTGTCCTAACCTGAGTCCCAAGCCGCGGCCGTGGCGGAATTGGCAGACGCGCTAGATTCAGGTTCTAGTTGGGAAACCAGTGGAGGTTCGACTCCTCTCGGCCGCATTCAGGGCCGCACGCCTTCGGGTGTGCGGCCTGATTCGTTTTTGGGCCCGCCTGGGGTTAGGCTCGGGGCGGAGGTCGGATGATCCTGGCAGGAATCGACGAGGCCGGATACGGGCCGGTGCTTGGCCCCCTGTGCGTGGGGATGGCGGCGCTGCGCGTGGAGGGGGATGAGCCGCCGGACCTGTGGGAGGCCCTCGGGCGGGCGGTGAGCCGGAAGCCTGACGCCAAAGGTCGGATCGCGGTCGCCGACTCCAAGGCGCTCAAGCTCTCCAACGACTCCAAGACCAGGCATCCGCTGGTGCATCTGGAACGGGGCGTACTGGCGTTCCTGGCGACGCTTGATCGCGTATGCGCGGACGACGCCCAGTTGATGGAGGCCCTCGGCGTCGAGTTGCCCGGGCACGCGTGCTACAGCGTCGAGCCTCTGGCGCTGCCTCTGGGGTCAACGTCGGGGCAGATCGCCATCGCGGGCAATCAGCTCAGGCGGGCGTGCGCCGACGCGGGTGTGCGCGTGCTTGGCGTTCGGGCGCGGACCATCGGCGAAGAGGCGTTCAACGCCATCGTCGAGCACAAGGGAAGCAAGGCCGAAACGACCCTGGCAGCGATCGGTATGCACCTGCGGGATCTGCTCGAAATCCAGCGTTGCGAGGGTGAACAGGTCCATCTGGTCTGTGATCGGCTCGGGGGTCGTCAGGCCTACGGCAAGACGCTCTCGGCGCTCTTCTCGGAGGCGGGCGTGTCGGCGTGGGTGGATGTGCTGGAGGAGTCGCCCGAGTGCAGCGCGTATCGCGTGCGGCACGAGCATGGGCTGGTCCGCGTGGAGTTCCGCGTGGAAGGTGAGAAGGACTGGCTCCCGACCGCACTGGCGAGCATGGCTGCCAAGCTCACGCGCGAGCTGACGATGGCGAGATTCAATCGGTACTGGTCCGCTCGGCTGACGGAGCTCAAGCCCACCGCGGGCTACTACACCGATGCGCAGCGCTGGCTCGCGGACGCGCAGGCGATTCTCACCGATGAGGACCGGCGGCGGCTCATCCGTCGAGCCTGAACGCCCGGGATCTGCGGTTTGTCGGTATCTGACGCGGCCGCCCGTCGGGGGCTCTACGCTTGGGCGTGAACGAAGCCAAGCGCATGCTCGATCTGGCGGCCAGGCTTGCCCTGCGAGCGCAGGGTCGCGTGGAACCCAATCCGCTGGTCGGGTGCGTGCTCGTCAAGGACGGGCGCGTGATCGGGATGGGGCACCATCACGTCTTTGGCGGGCCTCACGCCGAGCGGGTGGCGCTGGCGGATTGCGCCAGGCGAGGCGAGAATCCCGCGGGGGCGACCGCATACGTCACGCTCGAGCCTTGCAACGCGAGCGGCAAGCAGCCCGCGTGCGTGGAGGCGCTCATCGAGGCCAAGGTGCTGCGCATCGTCGCGGCCAGGCCTGATCCCAATCCGCTCAAGGCCGGCGGGGCCAAACGCCTCCGCGAGCACGGCATCGAGTTCCAGTTCAATGGATCCAGTTCGCTTGCGATCGGGATCAGTGATCCGTTCGTCAAGCGGATGCGGTCGGCGGCCGAGGGGCTGGTGCTGCCTTGGGTCATCGCCAAGTGGGCGCAGACCATCGACGGTCGCTCCGCGACGCGGACCGGCGAGTCCAAGTGGATCTCGAGTCCCGCATCGCGCGTGCGCGTGCATCGGCTCCGCGGGCGCGTGGACGCGATTCTGACCGGCATCGGCACGGTGCTGGCGGATGACCCAATGCTCAACGTGCGCACGCGGGGCAAGCCCCGCAAGACGCCCATCCGCGTGGTGGCGGACTCCGACCTGGACATCCCAATCGATTGCGAACTCGTGCGCACGGCGCGGGAAATTCCGACCATCGTGATGTGCGCCCGCGAGCTGGTCGCGGCGGGCATCACCGCGGAGCGCCGCGCCAAGCTGATCGCCGCGGGCGTGCGCGTGGTGGGGGTGCGCGGTCCGGGGATGGTGGGCGGGCGGGGCCTTGATCTCAAGGAACTGCTGCACCTGCTGGCGACCGAGTTCCGATGCTCGACGGTGATGGTGGAGGCGGGCGCCGGGCTTGTGGGATCGCTTCTGGAGCAGGATCTCATCGATGAAGCGGTGGTGTACATTGCGCCGCTTCTGCTCGGGGACGAGATGGCCAAGACCGTCGCGGCGGGACGCGTTGCCGAGACGTTGAGCAATGGAAAGCGATTCAAGCTCTGGCGGCTCAAGCGCGTGGTCGAGGATGTGGAGATCACCTATCGCCGGCGGGACTAGGCCGCCGACGCGATTCGGTCGCCGGCGCGATTTGAGGGAAAGGTCTCCCGAGTTCCGAGGGGTGAACATTGCGTGGCGAGCGCGCCAACGCAAGCGAGCGCAGAGTGCGGGCCGCGACCGAAGCAGCTTGAAGCTAGTCGTCTCGGGCGTCGATCGGCGTCGGGTTGCAGATTCCGCCGGCGGCGGGTCAGATTCCGCATCTCCGGGGCAGCCTGACCGATAGGAGGAGCCATGGGGATCCGCTCCGACAAGAACGCCAAGGCGGTTCTGGGTGAGCTCATTCAAGGCGAACGGCCTTGCGTGAACTGCAACTACGACCTCAACGGGTTGCGGACCGGCCAGAAGTGCCCCGAGTGCGGAACGGTCATCAAGGGGGGCAGCCGGGCGCGACGCTCGGACAATCTGACCGATGCTCCCATGTCGTACCTGAAGTCGCTCCGGATCGGGGCGCTGCTCATGGCGGGGGGCTCGGTTGGCGCGTGCCTTCTGACCTTCTTCACGCTGGCGACGTCCAACGTTCTGCTCGCGCTGGCGGCGCTGGCCTTTGCGGGGGCGTGGTGGGCGGGTGTCTGGATCGTGACGGCACCCGAGCGTCACAACCCGGCGGCGGGGCCCGCGGTGCAAGATCCCAAGATCCTGCGCGTCGTCAATCGCACCTTGCAGACCGGCTGGGTCCTCGCGACGCTCCTGCTGGTCGTTGCGTGTTTCGTCAGGCTCTCCGCGGTGCAGGCGCGTGCCGCAGCGGTCGGCTCGCTCAACAGCGCCAATCCGTTCTTCTCGCTCTCGTCGCTCGCGGGGAATCTGGAGTCGATCTACTCGCTCTTCCTCATCCCGTTCTGTCTGCTGACGCTGGTGCCCATGGCCTTGCACATCGGCCGCCTCGCCAAGTGGGCGGAAGACGATGAGCTCAAGACGCGCATGGATCTGATCGCCTGGGGCCTGGCGATTGGTGTGCCGGTTGGCTGTTATGGGCGAGCAATCGCGGAGCACATGCCCTCGGTGCTGGCGCTGCTGTTTACGGTGGGTCGGGTCTTCGGGCTCATCGGCCTGATCCTCTCGTGGGGCGCGTTCATCTGGGGCATGCTGACGCTCGCGTCCATCGCGGCGTGGGCGGTCAACAACGCGGTAACGCGCCTGGAGACCGAATCCAGACTCGCGGAGAAACTGGCGCAGCACTACGAGTCCCTGGCGCCGGATGTCGAGAAGCTCGGCAAGGGTGGTCAGAAGATCAAGGCGGTTTCACTGCCGGGCGAGAAGCGGATCGAGGCAAGCGAAGAAGGCCCGATTCCCCTCGCTGAGCCCGAGGGTCCTCCCAAGACGATCAAGCGGGGCTGACCCACGCGAAGCGTTCCCGGGAAAGGAAAAACGCCTGCGCTTGAGCGCGGGCGTGTGGTGGGGCTTGACGTGCTGGGTGGGCGAAAGGCTTAGAGGCCCTTGATGTCGAAGCTGTAGAGCCCCGCGACGTCCTCGGCGGGCTTGTCGGCGAGGTTGGAGAGGCGCGACAGGACGGACTTGGGGTCGTCGCTCGAGAGGCCGGCCATGAGGGTGAACTTGTGTTCGAGAAGCTCGCGCCAACGCGGGTTGGTGCAGCGGGCGTGGCCGTTGGGGTACATGACAAGGCCCGAGTCGAAGTGAGAGCCCGCGTTGTCGGTGATGACGACGGAGGTGGGGATGCCGTCGGGGTAGCGGCGGTCGTAGTCGGGCCCGCCGTGCTCGAACTCGATCTTGGCCATGAGGGAGCGGGTGAGCTTGTCGAAGAGGGCGTTGTCGTCGTAGTCCTCGGGCATGAGCATGAGGCTCTTCCAGTCCGAGCGGGACTGCTCAAGAGCCTTGCGGACGAGCGTCGCGATGATGTAGGCCATGGAGTGGTCGGCGGACTGGCGGGTGCGCGGGTCGCGCTTGGCGGGGTCGCCGATGATGCTGAACGCGGGCTCGTAGGAGACGATGCGGATGGTCTTGATCTTCGAGCCGCCCTTATCCGAGAGCAGGTGGGGGTGCTTGGTCAGCAGGTCGATGATCGCCTGGTGCGCGCCGGCGGACTGGTGTTCGTAGAGGCCGAGCTTGAAGTGCATGCCCATGACGGCGAAGTCGTCGCCGTTCTTCCCCAGGACCAGGTCGAAGGGGGAGCGTTCGCCCTTCTTGCCTTCGGGCTTCTGGAAGAGGCAGAAGATCGCCTCGGGGTTGCGGAAGATGTCCTTGGGCCCGACGAAGCCCATCATGGAGCGCTTCATGGCGGTGATCGCGAACTCGGTGGAGATCGCGGCCGAGGCGCCCTTGGAGTCGGAGAGCTGCTTGCCGTGGCGGATGGCGCGGAACGGGATGGCGTGGGCGACGACCATGCCGATCGCGGACTCGATCTGCTCGGGGGTCGCGTCGAGCATCGCGCCAAAGGTCGCAGCCGAGGCGATGGCGCCGTGCACGACGTGGTCGACCTTGTAGGACTTCAGGGAGAAGACCTCGGCCAGACGCCCGCGGATCTCATCGAGCAGGACCATGCCCTTGAGCGCAAACGCGCCGTCCTCGCCCTTGAGCGCCGCGGCGGCGATCGGAACAGCGTAGAAGTCGTTGTGGCCGAACTCGCCGGCGATGTGGTTGAGCGAGGGATTGAACCCGAAGTTGGTGCCGTTGGAGTCCCACTCGCGGACCGCTGAGGAGTTGGCGGCGATGGCCTTCTCGGGCATGAGCTCGGCGCAGGCGCCAAAGACGGTCACGCCGTTGCGGATCGTGCCCGGGATGATCGGGCCCATGGAGCCCACGCCGGCGGCGGGCGCGACGTACTGGAGCGCTTCGCGGCGGAGGACGGTGGGGGCGTTGGTCTTGAGCGCCAGCGCCGAGGCGCCGCAGAGGCAGGCGTCGGTGTGGAACTGCTCGGTGCGCTCCAGGACGGAGGCGTCCGGGTTCCCGCCGTGGTCGGAGGACTGCGACATGAACGCCAGCGCGTAGTGGCCCAGGCTGAGGGCCTGGTTGGAGTCGGCGGGGAGGGTGACGTGGGTGTCCGAGTGGTTCAGGACGGGCGTTGCGTAATCAGCGGCCATGGGTGACTCCGGGGGGAACACGCTCCAGAATTGAGGCCCAAGCGTAGCCCGCGCCGTGGGGGTTGCCGAGGGGTGGGTCGAACTTGCGGCGTCCGAAGCAGATACGATCGCGGCCCGTGGTTGAACCGGCCTCCCCATCGTCCGCATCCCCCCGCCCAGGCCCTGGGAGGGTGCTGCTCATCAGGCCCAGCGCGCTGGGGGACGTCTGCCGGACGGTGCCTCTGGCGGTGAGCATCAAGCGGGCGTGGCCCGGGTGCACGCTTGATTGGCTCGTGCAGGATGCGTTCGTCGAGGCGGTCGCGGCCCATCCCGCGGTGGATGCGGTGGTGCCCTTCCCACGGAAGCAGATCGGGCGGTACGCCCGCACCCTGCAGGTCGGAGCGCTGCGTCGCTGGCTCGATCAGACCTTCCGCGCGCCGGGCTACGACATGGTGATCGACGCGCAGGGGCTCTTCCGCAGCGGCGTGTTCTCGTGGTGGTCGCATGCCAGGCAGCGGATCGGCTTCGCGGACGCGCGCGAGTTTGGGTGGCTCGGGTACACGCAGCGCTACGCGGTGGATCAGCCGCACACTGTGGACAAGATGCTCGGCCTGATCGAAGCGGCGGGGATTCCACCGATCGCGGATCTGAGGCTGCATGCGCCGGAGTGCGAGCGAGCCAACGTCGCATCGGATCCGATCCTGGCGTGCCGGTACGCGGTGGTCGCTCCGACCAGTCGATGGGAGGGCAAGCGCTGGCCTGTGGAGCGGTTTGCTGCCGTCGCGTCCGGACTTCTGAGCCGGGGCTTTGAGCGCGTGGTGCTGGTGGGAGGCAAGGGCGAGCGGGACCAGTGCGGGCCGCTCCTGGAGCTTGCTTCACGCGAGCCCCGCATTGTGGACCGCATCGGGGCGACTTCGGTCGGAGGACTGCTCGCGCTGATCGAGAAGAGCGGGCTGGTGATCGCCAACGATTCCGCGGCCCTGCATATCGCGGTCGGCTTTGGCCGTCCGATCGTGGCGCTCTTCGGGCCGACACGCATCGATCTGGTCGGGCCTTATCACCGCGAGCGCGACGTGCTCCAGCATCTGGAACCCGGTGAAACCGAGAAGCTTGACCACAAGCACGACCGCAAGGGCCGCGAGCTGATGGAGCGGATCTACGTCGAGGAGGTGCTCGAGCGCGTGGATCGACTCGGGGCCGAGCCCTGGCCTGCCCGGGAACTCACGCGCGCCGTGTGAACAAAACGGCGACGGGCCCGGAGATTCCGGGCCCGCGTCCGCCATCGCGCCGTTCTCTGGCTGATGGCGATCGTCGAACGCACGTGCTTGAAGGTGCGTGCGAGCGATGGTGTTCTGTTGCGTGCTTACTTGGCGGGCTTGGCGTCGGCGGGCTTGTCCGCGGGCTTGTCCGCTGGCTTGGCGGCGTCGCCTTCCTTGATGAAGTACCGGAGGGCCTCCTTGTACTGCTCCATCGCCTTGTCGGTCTGGCCTTTGGCCTCGTAGATCTTGCCCAGGTAGTAGTGGGCGATTTCGGGGCTCGGGTTGAGCTTGAGTGCGTCCTCAAGGACGACCCGGGCTTCCTCGAGACGGTCCCGGCGGAACAGCACGACGCCCCGCAGCTGCTTGGCGCGGCGGTAGTCGGGCTGTGATTCCAGAACCTTATCGATCAGGGCGTCCGCACTGTCCAGGTCGCCCGTGGCGATGTCCAGATCCGCAAGGTCGAGCATGATCTCGCGGTTCTCGGGATCCATCTCCCGGCCCTTGTTGAGCTCTTCCTTGGCCTTGTCGAGCTGGCCCTTTTCACGCATGAGACGAGCCAGGGCGCGATGGGCCGAGGCGGCGCTCTTGGGCGAGGACTCATCGGAAGCGCGGGTGGAGAGCTTTTGTTCGAGCTCCTTGTCGGTCATGGTGCCCAGCGCGTGCCGGACGTGCGCGTCAAGGAGCATCTTGTATTCCGAGCCATGGAGCGAGATGACCGAGTCGAGCTTGCCTTCCTTGTTCACGATGATGGTGGTCGGGAAGACGATGAGCCCGAGCTTGGCGTAGAAGGCGCGGTCGGCGTCCATCGCGAGCGGCGCGGCGATCGTGTGGTCCTGGCGGTACTTCTCGAAGTACGGCTTCTGGAGCACGTCCGCGGTGATGTGCACGAGCTTGACGGGATCCTTCGAGAAGGATCCGATGACCTGGGCCGACTCGGACGCCGCAAGCTCGGAGCGGTGCTGTTCGGCGGAGAGGCAGACGTACACGACGACGGAGCCCTTGAGGGCGTCGGAGTCGATGACGCTGCCGTCGATCGCGGGGAGCTTGCAGGTTGGGAGCGGATCTCCCTTCTTCACGTTGCGGAGCTCATCGGCTTGGGCGCTTGAGAACGAGATGGAGGCCAGCGCGATCGCGGGGAGGACGATGGTGCGGAGTGTTCGGCGGCTGGAGAACATGGGGAGGCTCCGTGAAGGCCAGGCGGCAGCGCCGCCCGAGACGAGGTTACTTGGGGGACGGCTTGGGTGTCGCATTCTTTTCAGGAGATGCGTCTTTGGGTTGGGGATTGTCAGCGCGAGAGCCCGGGATCAGATCGTCTCCCTTCCAGGTGTTGTCCGGGGCCCGCGGCGGGTACGTGATCGGCGTGACGCGGTTGTATTCCAGAGGAGCGTGACAGGCCCCGCCGCAGGAACCGCCGTTCATGGTCGACTGGTACTTGATGGGGAGGTTCCATCCGCCCGGCCCGTAGGCGACGGTGTCGCGGATGTGCTTGTCGTGCGTCGACGCGTGGGCGTCATGGCAGACCTTGCACGAACGGCCCTTCTTATCCTTGTTCACGTGCACGTAGTGCAGGTTGGTCGTGCCGTTGCGGAACCCGGTCGCGGAGTTTGTCGTCGGCGTCATCGCGAGCTGCTTGTCGTGGCAGCTGAAGCACAACGCGTAGTTGGACTCGCTGAACGGGTAGTAAAGCTCGGACGGATAGGCGCTGACCAGGAGCTTGCGGTGGTCGCTGCCGTGGATCTGGTGGCACTCGACGCACCCGCGCTGGGTGACCGCGCCGTGGAGGCTCGTCCCTGTCTCGATGAGCTTCTTCATGTTGACGAGCTTGGAGCCGTCGGGCATGGCGATCGGCTGGTTGTGGCACTCAAAGCAGAGGTTCTTGGGCTCGTCCTTCAGGAGCGACGCGTGATCGGAGGCGTGGGGCGTGTGGCAGTTGGTGCACGCGCGTTTTGAGGTCACCGCGGCATGCTGGGTCGTCGCCTTGGAGAGCGTGTTGGCAATGTCCTGATGGCAGCTCGTGCACAACGTCGCGGTGTCCGCGACCAGGATCGCGGGATTGTCGGTTGCGTGCGGCGCGTGGCAGACGCGGCAGTCTCCCAGCGCCGGCGCATGCTTGTTGGGCTTGGATTCGATCTCAAGACCTGTACGCACGTGGCACTTCAGGCAGAGCTCGCGCCCCTCGGCGTTGAGGAGCTTGGGCCGCATCGATGTGTGGGGTTCATGGCAAGCGCCGCACGCGCCCACCGAGGCCGGGCCGTGGACCTTGTCGTGGGCGCCCGTCACGTCCGCGTGGCACACGGCGCAGGTGTCCGCATAGCGCTCGCCGCGGAGCAGACGCACGCCCTTGCTCCCGTGGGGATCATGGCATGAGAGGCACTCGCCCTTGGCGAACGGCGCGTGCACGACCGGGTTGGTGGAAGGCTCGGGCGCGTGGCACAGGGCGCAGAGCTCGTGGCGCTCACGGGTGGGCTGGAACTTGTGCGTCGCCGCGTCGCTGAGCTGGTGGCACGCCTCGCAAGCATTGACGCGGATTGGCCCGTGGAGCTGAGGTCTGTCCTTGATCCCCGGGTGACATTCGGTGGTGACGCATCCCTCGCGCGGGATGATGGTGGTGGGGGCCTTGAGGGTGGAGCCCGTGGAGTCGAGCTTCCCGGGCTGGGGTGGCGCCGCCATGGCTGCAAGGGACCAGGCCAGGGCCACCCCAGGACCGAGCAAGGCCGCCGGGATACGGGACAACGGGAGGGCGCCAGATCTCACGGGGCACCTCCGGGCTTGCGGGTGCGGGAATAGGAAAGGGGCTCGTGGCAGCCTGAGCCGCAACGGCCGCCTTCGGGCGTACGCACGAAGTTCATGGGCATCGACCAGCTCGATCCTTCAAACCGCACAGTGGGCGCGATCATCACGGGCTGGTCGGTCGCGTGCGGGTCATGGCAGCTCGAGCAGCTTCGGGAACGTTCTCCGGCCTGCATGTGGGCGCGGTGGAGGTTCTTGTCACCATCGCGGAAGTTGGTCGCGAGTGGGCTCTGGGCAAGGGTTGCGTCGTGGCACGAGAAGCACAGCGCCGAGTTGCGCGGGTCGTAGGGACCGGATGGGAGCTTCACGTTGGCCTCGCGGAGGATCGACGCGTGATCCGAGCCGTGCGCGTTGTGGCAGTTGGCGCAGTTCTCGTGGGCCGGGGCGGTCTGGAGCGAGTCCGGGATCGTCATCGCGGCGATGGTGCGCCCGCCCTCGGCGGTCACCGCTTTGGAGTGACAGGACAGGCACAGGGCCTGCTGCTTTTGCGTGAGCATGTCGGGCTGATCCGAGGCGTGCGCATCGTGGCAACCCAGGCAACGCTGCCCGCTCGTGACTGGGCTGTGCGGGACCTTGGCGGTGCTCACGGTGCGACCGATGTCCTCGTGGCAACTGATGCACGTATCGCTGATGGGGGCGGAGAGCAGGCCCTTGACCGCTGCAGCATGCGGCGCGTGGCATCCCACGCAGGCGCCCTTCACGCTTGCGTGCGAGAACGCTGCGGTCTGGATCTTCGCGACGACGCCCGCATGGCACGTCCGGCACGTTTCCGTCGGGCTCTTGGCCAGGAGCAGCGCCCGCGTGTCCGAGCCGTGCGGGTCGTGGCAGAGCTCGCAACGGTCGGTCGCGTACGGCGCGTGCTGCACCGGGAGCTCAGGCCTGGGGTGGCACTGGAGGCAGGTCTGCGTCGTGGACCCTTGGGTCAGGAGTGACGGGCCTTTGGTGGAGTGCGGGTCATGGCACGCCAGGCACGCATCGGGCGTCATGGCCTTGTGCTCGACCAGATGCTTGGCGCCGAGGTCATGGCAAAGCACGCAGAGCTGGTCCTTCGGACGTGAGAGCGGATACTTGTGACCCCCCGAGTCCGGAGCATGGCACGACTGGCAGCTGTGGGCCGCGACCGCGGCGTGCACGCCCTTGCCTGGCATCATGCCCGCGTGGCACCCGGACGTCACGCATCCATCCTGGAACGAGACCAAGGTCGTCGGACGCGGGAGCTTCTGGACCGAGGTCGCCACGACGGGCGCGGCGGGCGCTGGACGATGCCGATGCGTGAAACGCCAGGTCGCTCCTCCACCAAGTACGACGACCAGTGCGAGCGCGAGCGCCGCCCGACGCCGGCGCACGCGACGTCCGGGCGGGAGTCGCCTCTGGAGCCCCGTCTGGAGCCTGGCGCGGAGTTTGGCGAGTGGGCGGAAGCGACGCATGACTTCACCAGTGGTCAACCGTCAATCACGGAGTGCTGGCCGTGAACACAGAACGCGCGGTTAGAAGAGTCCTCCAGCGATGATGAGCGCGAGCAGGAACAAGCCAAAGCCAACGGTGACGATGGCGATGAGGACGATGAGCGGACGCCTGGCGGGATCGGGGGCCTTTACGCGGAGCGACTCGAGGCGGCCTGTCTTGACCAGGCGGTCGTATTCCTCGGGACGCTGTTCCTTGAGCTCCGCTTCGGGGAGCGAGCCGGTGAAGATCACCTCGTCGACCGGGAAGGTGCCCGGGCGCAGGTGGGCGTTGAAGAAGTGGATGGTGAAGATGAAGCCGATCGCGAGCAGGGCCTCGTAGCCGTGCACGATCATCGCGATGTTGAAGGCCCAGCCCGGCAGAATCCTGGACGCAAGCTCGGGGAACCACAACAGAAGGCCCGAGCCTCCGATGATCATGGACCCGCCGACCTCGGCCCAGTAGTCGAACTTCTCCCAGTAGGTCCAGCGGTCCAGTCTCGGGGGACGGCCGCCTCCGACGAACCAGCGGAGCATCCCGCCGATGTCCTTGGCGTCCTTCCAGCGCGGCAGGAGCGAGTTGGGGCCGAAGAGCCACTCGCGGGCCGAGCACTTGCGATGCAGGAAGTTCCAACCCAGGGACGCGAAGTGGGCCCCGAAGTTGATGATCAGGAGAATCGCGAAGAAGCGGTGCCAGAGCCCGGCTGCTTCCACGCCCCCGACCAGGTCCGACAGGTGCCTGGCCCATCCGCTGTCGGCGAAGACCAGGGGGATGCCCGTCGCGGTCAGCCCGAAGAACGTGAGCGCGACGAAGAGGTGATTGATCCGATCCATCGCGGAGAAGCGGCGGATCGCGGTCTCGGCCTTGTGGTGATGGGCGTGAACGCCGAGCTTGGCGCGCTCGCGGCGGGCCCGGAAGAACCACAGGATCGTGTGGAGCCCGAAGAACGTGAAGACCGAGCTCATCATCACCATGAAGTAGAGCCAGACGCCGTGGAGGATCGGGTAGTTGTGCGCGTCGCGGTGATTGGCGTGCGGGTCGAACTTCACGAAGTTCGCGTTGGCGCCCGAATGGCAGCTGCCGCAGGTCTGAATGAGGTTCGCCTTGGCGACGCGCGAGGTCGGGTCCTTGAGGGGCTTGATGTCGTGCGCGCCATGGCAGTCGGCGCAGCGGGCGGCGCGGTTGGTGCCGAGCTTGGTGACCTGGCCGTGGTAGCTCCGCGCGTAGGTCTCGTAGTACGTTCCCACGCGGTCCTTGGAGGAGTCGGGGCTGTCATGGCAACGCCCGCACTCGGCGATCACGTCGGTCATGAAGTTGGGCGTCGACGCGAGCGTGATCTGGTGGGCCGTGTGGCAATCGGTGCAGACCGCGGCCTTCTGGTTGCCTTCGGCGTGCTTTTGGCCGTGGACGCTGGTCGCGTAGGTCTCGACCACGCCGACGTGGCACTTGCCGCAGGTCTCCGGGATGTGGGCACGGTTGACGGTCGAGTCGGGCTCTTTGGAAGGCATGACCGCATGGGCGGTGTGGCAATCCGAGCACGTCGCAGCGACCGGCAGGCCCGCCTTGGTGATGGCTCTGGCGTGGGCGGAGTCGAGGTAGTTGCTGATGCGCTTGGCGGGGTCATCACCCGTGCTCTGCGGCGCGTGCTGTGCGTGGCAGTCGCCGCAGAGGTGGAGCGAGTTGAGTTTGTTGAAGGAGGCTCTGCGGTCGGAGACCTTGAGAATGTCGTGCCCGCCGTGGCACGAGGCGCAGGTGGGGGCCTGTGGGTCGTTGCGGGCCAGGGCGGCGCGGTGTGCGCCGGACTGATAGGCCTTGACCGCGTTCTCGTGGCACGATGCGGCGCACGTCGCCTTGTTGAGCGGCATGGAGTGGGGGAGCGCCGCCGCATCGACATGGCAATCCACGCATTTCAGGTTCGCGTGGATGCTCCCCTTCAGGGCGTCGTTTTGGATGTAGAGCCCGGGCCGTTTGGCCGCTTCGGAGCCCGTCAGCGGCGGGAGAGTTGGAGGCGGCGCGGGGGGAGCGTCGGCGTCGAGCTGCGTCCCGATCATCGAACGGCGTTCCGCGGGCGAGAGATCGGCGATATGCGCCCGGCCGTGACATTGCAGGCAGCGCCGATCGCCCCGCGTGTCGGTCTTGGGGGAGGGAGGCTCGGGCTGAGCCAGAGCTGCCGCAGCACCGAGCAAGGAGAGTGAGAACGCCGCGACGCGGGCCATCCGTCCGCGTGGTCCGCGTCCGAGTGTCGGCGTCAGGAGTGTGAAGAGCGAGCGGGTCATGGCGAGCCTGCTGTCTGTCGGGGCGCCCGGGCGATGGGGTCGGGCGCGACCCGGCTTATGGACCTCCGGCCAGTCGTGAAGACATCGCGTAGACGATCAGGACGAGCAGCACCAGTCCCAGGCCGAAGGCCAGGAAGCCGAGCGGGTGGATGACCCGACGCCACTGGGTCCACTCGTCCTTGTTGCGGATGCTCTCGAGCGAGCCCGACGCGACCAGGCGGTCGTACCAGCGCTTGCGCTCGTGGAGCATCTCGGTCTTGGAAATCCGGCCTGAGAAGATCACCGAGTCGATCGGGAACTTCTCGGGGCGGAAGTGCACGTTGAAGAAGTGGAAGGCGAAGATGAACCCCGCCGCCAGCAGCGCCTCATCGGAGTGCACGATGAGCGCCACGTTGATCACCCAACCCGGGAACACCCTGGTGAACAGCTCGGGGAACCACATCACCAGCCCCGAGAGACCGATGACCGCGACGCCCCAGAAGACCGCCATGTAGTCGAACTTCTCCCAGTAGGTCCACTTGTCGAACTGCGGGCGCGGGCCGCGGCCGAAGAACCACTTCTGGTGCGCCCACCAGTCCTTCACGTCCTGGAGGTGCGGATAAGGCAGGTCGGGGCCGAAGAAGACGCGGAGGAACTGCACGATCGAGAACCTGCCGGTCTTGGGATTCCTGAACTGGGCCCGGTTCGCGTAGCCGCGACGGATCAGGCTCCCGATGTGGAGCGTGAAGTACGTGAACGTGATCACCGCGCCGAAGCGGTGGAGCTGGGCCGCAGCCTCGAGCCCGCCGATGGCGCGGACCATCACCTTGGCCCAGTCGGTGTAGTAGAACTTCAGAGGCATGCCCGTCGCGACCAAGAGCAGGAAGCTGGTCATCACGAGCACATGCAGGAACCGGTCGAAGGGCTTGAACCTGACGTAGGTCTCGGGATCCGACACGCACTTGGCCTTGGCCTCGCGGAACGCCTTGCGGTCGCGGATGTAGACCACCGTCGTGCGGGCCAGCCAGAGGATCGTGTGGGCGCCGAAGAACAGGAACGTCCCGACCACGATCATCGTCATGAAGATGAACGTCCAGTACAGGACGGGGTAGAGCTTGCGGTTGGTGTGGTCCGCGTGCGCCAGGTAGCCCGTGAACTGCGGGCCCGCGCTCGGATGGCACTGCTTGCACGTGTCGAGCTTGCGCTCGGCGGACAGACGGCTGTTCGGATCCGACACCGGCACGATGTCGTGATGGCCATGGCAGTCATAGCACGCCGCGACGCCCGAACGCCCGAGGGCCAGGGCCTTGCCGTGGAACGTCTCGCGGTAATGCTCGATGCGGTCTTCGTGGCACTTGCCGCAGCGGTCGCCGCTGGCGAGCTTGAAGGCGACCTTGTCGGGCTGGATGATCTCGTGCGACGCGTGGCAGTCCGTGCACACCGGCGCCTTGCTGTTCCCCTTGGCCGCTTCCTTGCCGTGGGTGCTCTTGGCGTAGATGTTCAGGATGCCCACGTGGCAGTGCCCGCACGTGTTGGCGATGTTGGCGCGATTGACGGGAGAGCGAGGATCACTGACGGGGTGCACCGCGTGCGCTGCGTGGCAATCCGAGCACGTGGGGGCAGCGACCAGTCCCGACTGCGCCACCGCCTTGCCGTGAGCGCTGTGGAGATACGCCTCGATGTGGCCCTTGGGCTTGTAGCCTCCGGGCGTGTTCTTGATGTGCCGTTCGTGGCAGTCGGCGCACAGGAAGATGCTGTTGAGCCTGTGCTGGGGAGACTTGGCGTCGCTCACCGGGAGGATGTCGTGATTGCCATGGCATGACACGCACGTCGGCGCCAGGGGATCGCCCCGCTTGAGGGCCTCGTAGTGCGCGCCGGTGGGATACGCCTCCGCCTCCTTGGCGTGGCAGGTCTTCGAGCAGTTCTGCTTGGAAAGCGAAGGCTCGTGGGGAAGCTTGGCCGCGTCCGGGTGGCAATCAATGCACTTGTTCCCGGCGTGCACGCTGTGGTCGACGCGCTCACGCTGGACGAACAGCCCCGGACGCGTTGGTGGTTCGTTGGCCTGTGGGGTGCGGGCCTGCTCGGGGCGATCGCTGGGGCGGGGATCGGCTTCGAGCCAGGTTCCGACCATCGAGAGCCGCTCGGCCGGATTGAGCGTTCCGATCTTCTCCTGGCCATGGCATCGGAGGCATTTGCGGTCCGCGGCCAGGTCCTCGGCGGAGCGTTCGAGCCTGGTCTGGCCCAGGGCGGCGCTGGCCAGGCACAAAATGGAAATGGCCGCCCGCGTGAACCGCTGGCGGCCGAGACGAACACGCCATCCGCCCGACTTGGTCCGGTCCTGCGCGTTCGGATGGCGAGTTGATGCAGACATAGTGCGGCCCGCTCTCGGGGCGCAAGGCCCCGCAGCGTTTGCGACCGCCCGGATTCGGCGCCTCCTGCGCCCGGCCGCCCGCGTGCCCGGAGGAGAGCGGGCACGCGGTCACCCCAACTCATGCAACCCACGTGCCGAGAAC
Organism: uncultured Phycisphaeraceae bacterium; assembly: GCA_964531675.1. GTDB lineage: Bacteria > Planctomycetota > Phycisphaerae > Phycisphaerales > UBA1924 > CAZHFW01. The sequence goes on from CAZHFW010000001.1 coordinate 129,343, forward strand.
CATCACCCGAGCGGTCCGCCCGGAGCAAGGGCTTACGAGCATTTTGCGATCGTCTGTTCCCAATCCTGAGAGAACGCGCCCCGGGCCTCTTCCAGACTTTGGCATCGAGCGTCCGCACCGCGATGGGATCGGGGTTCGTCGATACACGCTCGAAGTGCAGCCCCGGCCTCGGGATGAATACGATTCCGCGTGAGTTCCAGGGGGAAGGTTCTGGTCGCCATGTCCGGCGGCGTCGATTCCTCGGTCGCAGCGGCCTTGCTGCAGCGGGAGGGTTACGAGGTCGTCGGTTGTTTCATGCGCCTGGGCTCCCCGGGTGAGACGCTCGATGAACTCATGCCCGACGATCCCGCCCGCGATCAGGCCTGCGCCCTTCCGCCCGGACGCACCGTGAAGATCGGCCACCAGGGATGCTGCTCGATCAACGACGCGGCCGACGCACGCCTGGTCGCGAGCGAGCTGGGCATTCCTTTCTATGTGTGCAACTTCAAGAAGGACTTCGGTCGGATCATCGACTACTTCGTGGATGAGTACGTCGGTGGCCGGACCCCCAATCCGTGCGTGCGTTGCAACGACTGGCTGAAGTTCGGAAAGCTCCACCAGTACGCCCGGCAGATCGGCGCGGACTTTGTCGCAAGCGGCCATTACGCCCGCATCCGCCGCGACCCGGATGGCTCCCGTCTCCTGCGCGGCATCGACTCGGACAAGGACCAGTCGTACGTCCTCTTCGGAGCGACGCGGAGCCGGCTCAACGAGATGATGCTTCCCATCGGCGGGCTCGAGAAGCCCCGCGTGCGCGAGCTCGCCAAGGAGTTCGGGCTTCCCGTCTTCGACAAGCCCGACTCGCAGGAGATCTGCTTCGTCCCCGACAACGACTACGCGGGCCTGGTGGAGCGACGCCGCCCCGAGGCGCTGCGTCCGGGCGCACTGGTGGATGAGCAGGGCAAGCCCGTGGGAGAGCATCAGGGCCAGCACCGCTTCACGATCGGCCAGCGCCGCGGGCTCGACCTGTCGCTCGGATATCGCGTCTATGTCGTGGGCAAGGACGTCGCGACCAACACCGTCACCGTGGGGCCGCGCGAGAGCCTGTCCTCCATCGGTTGCATCGCCGGCGAGGCCAACTGGCTCGTCGATGTGCCCGAGGGCTGGTTCCCGGTGTGGGCCAAGTACCGGTACAACTCCGACCCGGTGCCCGCCCGCGTGCGCACGCTCGAGTCCGCCTCAGGCGTGACCACGCCTTCGGGAAGGCTGGGCCGCTTCGAGGTGGCCTTCGACGCCCCCCAGTTCGCGGTCGCGGCGGGCCAGGCGGTGGTGCTCTACGCCAGCGATGACCCCGCGGTCGTGCTCGGTGGGGGGTGGATTGAACGGTCCATTCCCGATCCAGCGGCCCCCGCACGCCCGGAATAGGCGGCACAGACGGTCCTTTGCGGGTTATTGGTACTCGGGCTCAACCGGGTTCTCGGTCGTGTCGATGGAGCTTTCCGCGGCGATCGTGCCGCTTGGAGCTTCTCTCATGATCAGCGCAAAGTGGCTCGCGGTGGCGGTTGGTACGACCCTCGTCATGACTTCTCCGGCCTACGGCCCGGGCGATGAGACCGGCGCGGGCCTCCTGGCGCTCTCCAATAGCGGCGAGCCCGAGCACGGCGGCCCGACCGCCAATGGCTCCAAGGCGATCGCTTCCGAGAAGGACACCACGCCCCCCAAGGCGACGACCAAGTCCTCCGAGAAGACCCCCACCAAGACCGAGTCCAAGGCTGAGACCAAGACCGAAACCAAGTCGGACACGCCGGACGCGGACAGCGTCCTCAAGATGCTCGAGGAAGGCAACGACCGCTGGGTGTCCGACAAGACCCAAAATCCCAACGACGAGCCCACGCGCCGTCAGCTCCTGGCCGATCAGGGCCAGCACCCGGTCGCGACGATCATCACCTGCTCCGACTCGCGCCTGCCGGTCGAGCGGATCTTTGATCGTGGCGTCGGCGAACTCTTCGTCGTCCGCGTCGCGGGTAACGTCGCGGGTGAGTCCGAGACCGGCACGATCGAGTACGGCGTCGAGCACCTCAAGACCCCGGTCCTGATCGTCATGGGCCACACCAAGTGCGGCGCCGTCGCGGCGGCCGCGGGCAACGCCGAGCTTCACGGCGCTCTCGCCAAGCTCGTCGCCCACGTCAACCCCGCGGTGGACCGTGCTCGCAAGGGCAATCCCGGCGTCGACGCCAAGGACCTTCCGGCGCTGGCTGTTCGCGAGAACGTCTGGCAGACCATCTTCGACCTCATCAAGGAGAGCGACGAGGTCCGCGCCGCGGTCAAGAACGGCTCCCTGAAGGTCGTCGGCGCCGTGTGCGACATCTCCACCGGCAAGGTGAACTGGATGGGCGAGCACCCCTGGCAGACCGAGATCGTCGCGGCGTTGGACAACCGCGCCGCCACCGGCCAGCAGCAGGCCCAGGCTTCCGAAGGCCACTGATCAGCATTCCAAGTCAAGATCGGGGGCGCTCGGCAACGGGCGCCCCCGTTGCGTCTTGGAGGGTGTTCAGCCTTCCTGCTTCTTCATGATGAACAGGTAGTTGAACCCCCGCATGAAGAAGTTGCCTTCCTCGGCCGCCTTGTTCCAGTTCCCGCGCCCGAGCTTCTGGTTGTGCCTCACCACGCAGATGATGTCCACCGGCTTGAAGTACTCCCGCATGATCGCGAAGAGCTCGAAGCCGATCGGCATGAACGTGCCGCCCGGCTTGCCCTTGGACTTTCTGAACGAGTCCGAGACGTAAAGCCCGAAGTACCGACGGTCCTTGAGCACCCGGTGGCACTCGGAGATGACCTGGGCCATCGCGGTGTAGTACGCCTCTCCCTGATCGTCACCGGCGGCGTCGAGCTTGCCGATGCACCGCGGATCCTCCGAATAGTCCACGTGCGTGGAGTAGGGGGGATCGATGAACACAAAGTCCGCCGACGCGTCGGGAAGCGGGAGCTTGCGGGCGTCGGCCTGCTTGATGTCCGGGCGCGACGGGGCCAGATCGAATCCCGCGGAGCGTCGCCCGAGATCGGCGCAGACGTCGATGCTCGTGCCGCTGCCGCACATGGGATCAACGATCAGATCGCCCTCGCGCGTGTAGCGCGTCAGGAGCTGCCAGATGATCCACGAGGGCGTCGCGCCGACGTAGGCCTTGTCGCCCTGCATCCTGGAGCCCGATGCACCGTCGTAGTGCTGGCTCGGGTATTCCCAGAGCGTGGTCGTCATGAGCCTGAGCGTGGGGCGCTTCATGCGACCCTGAAAATCGCGCACGGTCTCGTGCCGCTCGCGGGGTTGGTCCCCAGAGCCTGGTCCGGCATCATCGCGCTGGTGCGGCGGGCGTGGCATGCAGCAAGCGTATGGACGGTTCAGGATGGGAAGAAGGCCTGCCGTTCCGGACGCGAGCGGGCCAGATCCGACATCCGACGCAGCAAGGCCGCGGGGTCCGCGTCGCAGATGACCTCGGTGCGGTGGTTCAGCCGCAGGAATCGCTCCTTGTCGAGGTGGTCCAGGAAGCTCATCAGCCCGTCGTAGAAGTTCGCGGCGTTGTAGAGCCCCACGGGCTTGGAGTGAATCCCGAGCTGGGCCCAGGCGAGGATCTCGAAGAGCTCATCGAGCGTCCCCAGCCCCCCCGGCAGCGCGATGAACGCGTCGGCAAGCGTCGCCATCCGCATCTTGCGCTCGTGCATCGTCTCGACGACCTGCAGCTCCTGGATCCCGGTGTGTCCGAGTTCCTTGTCCTTCAGGAGCGTCGTGATGACCCCGGTCACGTGCCCGCCGTTGGCCAGGCACGCGTCCGCGACCGCGCCCATGAGCCCCGCCCGCCCCCCGCCGTAGACCAGGCCGATGCGGTTCTGGGCCAGGAGCTTTCCGAGCTCGAAGGCCGCATTCGAGTAGTCGGGGCGTCCGCCCGTCGCGGCGCCGCAGAACACGCAGAGATGACGGAAAGGAGTCATGGGGCGGAGTGTAGTAGGGGAGGGGCATCCCCCGAACCGCCCCAGGCTTCAGGCCTGACCGTCAGGCGGCCTTCCGGGCAGTCCCCTCAGGTTCAGAGCCGAGTCGCGCAAGCGACCGGTCCCGTCCTGCCTTGCGCGTGTCAGTCATCCCCGGGGAGCGACGACGGTCAAGAACCGGCCGCTTGCGCGGCACGGCTCTGACCCGGCTCTGACTTCATCGATCTGACCCTGCACAAAAAGCAAACCGGGCGACGCTTTCGCGCCGCCCGGGTGGATGCACTTGATTTCAGGCGGTCCATCCTTACGCCGTCTGCTTGCGGTTGACGTGCAGCTCGAGCAGCGTGCGGGGCTTGACCACCGCGGACTCGTCGATGACGTACTCCGCGCCCGCGTTCTCGTGCTCGGGGAGCTCGTACATCAGGGGGAGCATGACCTCTTCGACGACCGCGCGGAGGGCGCGGGCGCCGGTCTCACGCTTGGCGGCCTTCTCCGCGATCTTGCGGAGCGCGCCGTCGGTAAACGTGAGCTTGGCGCCTTCGATCGAGAACAGGTGCTGATACTGACGGATCAGCGCGTTCTTCGGCTCGGTGAGGATGTTCACCATCGCGTCGATCGAGAGCGGCATGAGCGGCGCCAGGATCGGCAGGCGGCCGATGAACTCCGGGATCATCCCGAAGTCGATCAGGTCGTCCGCGGTCACCTGCGAGAGCACCTGCGCCGTCTCCTGCTGGGAGCCCGTCGAGGCCTCGTTGCCCTGGGTGGAGAAGCCGATGCGCGTCTTGCCGATGCGCCGGCGGATGATCTCTTCCAGGCCCACGAAGGTTCCGCCGCAGATGAACAGGATGTTGCTCGTGTCCATCTGGATGTACTGCTGCTCGGGGTGCTTGCGTCCGCCCTGCGGGGGGACGTTGGAGGTCGTGCCTTCGAGCATCTTCAGAAGGCTCTGCTGCACGCCCTCGCCCGAGACGTCGCGGGTGATCGAGACGTTGTTGGACGTCTTGCCGATCTTGTCGATTTCGTCGATGTAGATGATGCCGCGCTGGGCGGTCTCCAGGTCAAAGTCGGCCGCCTGGAGCAGCTTGAGCAGCAGGTTCTCGACGTCCTCGCCCACGTAACCCGCCTCGGTGAGGGTGGTCGCGTCGCCGATCGCGAAGGGAACCTTGAGCACCTTGGCCAAAGTGCGGGCCAGGAGCGTCTTGCCCGAGCCCGTGGGGCCGATGAGCAGGATGTTGGACTTGTCGAGTTCGACGTTGGACGCGTCGCCCGACTCCAGGTGGAGCAGGCGGCGGTAGTGCGTGTACACCGCGACCGACAAGGCCCGCTTGGCCTGGTCCTGTCCGATCACGTACTGGTCCAGGTGCGACTTGAGCTCACGCGGCGAGGGGATCTCGCGCAGCGCCGTGGAGACGCTCGAAACGCGCCGACGCTCCTGCCTGAAGATGTTCTGGCAGAGGTCCGTGCAGTTGGAGCAGACGTAAACCTCGTTGGGTCCCTCGACCATCGGGCCGACCTCGCGGCTGGTCTTGCCGCAGAACGAGCAGGTCGTGATCTTCCGACCACGGAATCCGCCCGCGTCCTGGTCGCGGTTGGTGGGGGGAACGTCGGTGCCGTCGGGCTTGTTCTTGCTCGCCATGAATCCCTCTCTGAGCCCGCGGGAACGCACGCAATGGCGTACCGAAGGCATCGCGTCGAGAGTGTATCGGCGTGCCAGCCCCTGATCTTCTTCAAACGAAGTTCATCGCGATGCGACCCGATGCCGAACCCGGGGCGGGAATCCCCAAAATCCGCGTTTCTGAGGTCCAATCCGCGTTATTTGTTCAAGTCGCCTCGCGGGCCGCGCGATGCTCCCGCATCCGCATCGGGCTTGGCGCTCTTTGCGGGGCTCTTGCGGCTCATCGCCTTCTCCAGCATCGCCCGCCGCGCCGATTCGAACTCCTGCTGAGAAATTTCTCCCTGATCGCGCATCCGACGCAGGGAATCCAGAATTCCCTCCTCGCCGATGCCATCCTGCCCGCCCCCAAACAGACGGCGTCGCACGAACATCACGAAGATGCCGCCCGCGACGGTCAGCACGAGCATCACGCCCAGCCAGATGAGCGCCTCGTAAGAGCTCTTGGGCGTCTGGGCCTGCACCAGGTTGAGCGCGAGGGTCGACATGTTCACGCGTTCCCCGAAGCGATCGCATCACGGATCGGAACGACCAGCTTGGGGACCACCCGCGTCTGCACGAGCTCCTCGCCGTGGGCTGCCAGCTCCGCGGTGACTTCCGCGAGCTCTTCCAGGCTCTTGGGCGAGCCGAAGCGCCGCAGCGTGAGGTACACGCTGATCGGATCCCCAAGCTCCGGATCCTTGGGAGGCGTGGTCTCGCCCCGCGTCTTGACCTCGAACTGCACCTCGAGCTCGCCGCGATTTCCCACCGAGATCCCGAGCACAGGCTGGCACTCAACGGTTGTCGCGCCCGCGATGTCGCACAGGGCCGCCATCGGAGAGCCTGAGTAGAGCGCCTCGAACACGATCGCGTCGTGGTTGCCTCCCGCGTGGAGGTCAAAGCCGTAGAGAAGCTCGACGTAGTCGATGTCGAGCGGGCTGACGTTCAGGAAGTAAGGCGAGACCTCCAGCACATGCGCATGGAGGGAATACGCCTCCCGCAGATCGGGCGGGTTCACCACCCCCGAGCGCACGTTGTTGGACCGCACCGCGAGCCAGCGGTGGGGGATGTCCGTCGGGGCCGACTCCAGGGCCAGCTCGTCCCGGTACCGCCTGAACTGGGTCATCCCCGGAAACTGCTTGCGGACGCGCTCGAACAGATCCAGCACCGTCTCACGGCCGCGGGGCAGATCCATCTTCACGCTGAGCTTCTGATTGACGTAGAAGTCGTTGCACAGCGCCTTGAAGCTGTCGGACATCGCTGGCGACCTCCTGCGGGCCGATCCCTGGCCCGGACCGAACGGACAACGAGCCCATCATACCGGCCCGGCCGGGGCCCCTCAGAGGGGCGGGGGCGGGGGCGGAGGCCGTAGGCCGTGGGCCGTCGGTCAGATGGGGCGGGCAGGGGGCGAGGGCCAAATTGCCAAAGGCCAAAGGGCCAAGGGCAGTTGGCCTGAGACGCGTCCAGAACCACGTGCCGCCATCCCCGCCCAAGGCCTCAGATCTACGGCCTCAGGTCTAGGGCCCACGGCCGAAGGCCTACGGCCTTCCCCCGGTGGACCCGCCCGTCCAAGGCGCTACCATGCTGGCCACACGACGGGGTGTAGCGCAGCTTGGTAGCGCGTCTCGTTCGGGACGAGAAGGTCGCAGGTTCAAATCCTGTCACCCCGACTTTTCGAGAGAGCAAGCCCTTCGACGCCCCCGTCGAAGGGCTTTTTCGTTACAGAGACAGGATTTGCGGCACGCGCGAGTCGGTTCAAATGACTCGGAGAGTTGCCCCCCTATGCCGCGAAAGGGTCGTGACTGTGGGCAGGATTTGAACCTTGTCGAAGATGGACGATGCTCACTTGTCACGCTGCGCGAGCAGGGCTGCTCGAATCGCCGCCTCGCACTTGGGACTGAACGACTCGTGCATGGCTGAGAGCATGCCCACCATCGCGGGCTCTGCGTCCGGACTGGTGGGCGAGCCGCTGTTGAACGGCGGTTGCGGGTCGTATTCCATGAACATCTGCACGCCCTTGGCATAGGTTGTGCCGCGCCACTTCTGGACCAGACGGAGCGCAAAATCGATCCCCGCGGTGACGCCCGCGCCGGTGACGCGGTTGCGGTCCTCGACATATCGCTGCGCAACGGGTTCCGCGCCTCCGGCTCTCAGCGCATCGCGCGTGAGCCAGTGGCTCGTGGCCTTGTAGCCCTTGAGCAGACCAGCCCCGGCGAGCACCAGCGAACCGGTACACACGCTACCGATCCACTCGGCTTCGGGTCCTTGGCGGCGGAGGAATCTCATGGTCGCCTCGTCCTGCATGGCGTTGAGCGTTCCTGTTGTGCCTCCCGGCACCATCACGAGGGTCTGCTTGTCGGTGATCTGGTCAAAGGTCGCGTTGGGCGTGATCGAGAAGCCCGTGTCGCAGGGCACGGGGTCCATCGTCTTGGCGACCAGCAGCACTTTGGCCCCGACCATGTTGATGAAGACGTGGTGGGGACCGATCACGTCGAGAGCAGTGAACTGCGGGTAGAGCACGATCGCGATGCGTTCCTTGCCCGGGCGCAGGATCGCTTCGTGCTGCTGCGGCGTCATCACGTCCGGCTTGTTCCCGACGGCTGATTTCGCCGGGGGGGTGCCGGGCGAGAAGGGCGGAGAGGAGACTGGCTGCGATGAAGCGTGCGCCGCCAGAGCGGCCAATCCGCTCAGCGAGCAGATACCCGCCCGGAGAGCTCCGCGACGCGAGAGATCGAGCGAAACAGGTTGTTCGTGTTGCTGCGGTGTTGTCACGTGTGCCTTTCGTTCAGAGAGCGGGGGGAGTCAGAAATAGAAGTTGCCCAGGAAGGTCTGCAAGCGCAGGTCGGGGCTGCCGACACCTTCAAGATTGACCTTTGCTCCGGGCAGCCAATCCACCGATCCGTCGGACCACGCGCGATCGATCCCTTCAACCTCAGGCTTGTGAAATCGGAAGTCGGAGTACCGCGGAGCCTTCGGGCTGGTGTGGAAGATCTCGTAGCGGCGGGTTTCAACGGTCGGGAACTCGGCGAGAATGTCCGCCCAAAGCACCCCGCGGTTGAGCCCGCGTGCTTCGGCTGCGTGTCCCGGATTGGCGACGGTGCCAAGCCCCGTGCGCACCAGTTCGGACTGTTCGAGCCCACCGACGTAACCGTACCCGGTGTAGAGCCCGCCCCCCACCGTCAGCCCCTCGGCGAACCCCGAGTTTCTGGCGAAGGGACAGTTGATCCACTTGGGTTGCTCGGGGCGTTTGGGCCAGCTGATCGCGTCGCCCGGCGGCACCGCCAGCCCGACGTAGTCGCCGATCTGGCGCAGGCGTTCGACGCGGATGCTCGTGGGCACAAATGGGCTCATCAGCGGGAAGCGGCGTTGATCATTGAGGTAGAGCGTGTCTGCAGTGGCGAACTGCTTGAGGTTGTTCATGCACTCGACGCGCCGTGCCGCCCGCCTGCCGCCGGAGAGCGCGGGCACCAGGAGCCCGACGAGCACCGCGACAATGGCGATGACAACGAGGAGCTCGAGAAGCGTGAACGCGCGTGGTCTTGGGAGAGTGGACATGACGGTTCCAGGGAAGGAGCGGGCGGCGGGGAGGCGAGGCATCGGCCCAAAGCCGGCGACTCGGTCACTTGGGAGGGACCGGGAGCGCTGTGACGGCACCAGGAACCAGAACACCTTCGCTCGGCGCCGGCGCGATTTTGGCGGACAGCTTGAACCTGCCGATGTTCAGGCCGAGGTTTGACTCGGGGAAGCCCAGAACGATGAGGGCGTCGGAGATGAGCAGGTCGCCGGTGATCGTCAGCAGCCGTCCGTTCACGGTGATGTTGACATTCCCGATGTCGACGAAGGTCGCGTCGGGGAAGTCGATGTTGCTGGTGATCACAAGTCCCGAGCGGACGTTGTTGGTGAGTCCCGCGAGCGTTCCGGCGCGGATGGGCGAGAAGCGAATCGCCCAGTCGCCAAAGAGCAGGATACCCGGGGTGCCCGGGTCGAGCGTCCAGCGGGTCATCCCGCCAAAGCCGATCTGTTCGCCGCCGAAGAGAAACGGACCGATGTCGGACGCGGCTCCCCAACTGCCGAGCACATCGGAGGGCTCGATGGCGAGGGTGGTTCCCTGGACGAGGCGACCCAGGGGGCTCGGAGTGCCCGCCGGGTTGAGCTTCCAGGTCACCGAAGGGCCGGGGTTGTTGCCCGGAAGTTCCGAGAGCACCTGTGATCGCGTTTCGATGATGCCGAAGGCTGCATTGAACGTGTTCAGCGGGGTCTGCCCGAGAAACGCGGGGAGGTTGAACATCATCGTGGCGGTGCCGCTCTCGATGCGGACTTCGGACGCCGAGGCGCCGAGAGCAACTGCGGTGACGGCGGCGAGCAGAGCGAGTGTGTTCATGATCAGGTCTCCTTGGTCAATCGGGGTTGGGAATCGACCCGGAGGGGCGTGAACCCCTCCGGGCGTTGTGATGAGTGCGCGGGACGGCGTCCCGATCCGCCTGCTTAGGCGTTGCGGCGGCGCCGGTTGGCGATCAGTCCGCTCGCACCGAGCAACGCGATCGTGCCGGGGGCCGGCACCGGAACGATCTCGATGTGCCCGAGCGTGAGCTCGGTGTCGAGGTGGCCGTTATAGTCCTGGAAGAACTGGAGCCACTCCGTGTTGCCGAAGACGTAGTCAGCCGAGAGATGCAGGTTGCCGCCGATGGTCTCGGTCGTCACGTTCCGAAGCTCGAACAGGCTGCCCTGCCCGGGGCCCGAGGTGGCGAAGATCTTCCAGATCGAGTCAGACGGGTCCTGACGCACCGCCAGATGCTCCCACCAAACCGAGGCACCGGGCTCGTTGAAGTCGCTGGTCGAACGGAACGATCCACCGAGACCGATCCATCCATTCGGGTTGGCCGTCGAGTCGTAGCTGGTGATCTTGTGGTTGGCCGAAAAGCTGTTGACCCCGTAGGTGTTGACAGGCATGGCGAAGCCCCCTGCGGGCTGGGTGAGTGGCACCGCGGGGCCGGTCAGGTAGTCGCTGGGGTACGCGGCCGCGACCCAGCCTGTGCCCTCGAAACGATCGGTGAACATCCAGCGTTGCCCTGCGGCATCGGCGGTGGGGCCCGATGCGCCGGTGGGATTTCCTGAGATGTCGGTGTAAGCGGCGCTGGGGGCCACGGTGGCCCAGGCGGCGCGGTCAACGGTCATGTAGGCCGTGCCGTTGGCGGTGGTGTTGGGATCAACCGCGGCGAACACCGAGGCGGTGAGGCCAGCGACCGGAACAACTGCAAAGGCGATCTTCATGGTCACACTCTCTCTCTTGCAATGCTGCAAGTGAATGTTGAACGTGGCTTGTGATCAAAAAGGATTGACTGGACGGGACAAGGTCAAGTCGAGCGGCGACGACGAACGGCCAGCAGGCCACCGGCGCCCAGCAGGGCGGCAGCGCCCGGAGCCGGGACCAGCGTGGCGGTGAAGTTGAAGTCGCCCGCATCCACGCCCAGGCTGGACTGCGGGAAGCCGAGGGCGATCACTCCGTCGGAGATCAGCATGTCGCCGGTGATCGAGAGTGTGTTGCCCGTCACCGAGATGTTGGCGTTGCCGATGTCCACGAACGTGGCGTTGGCAAAGTCGATGTTGCTGGTGAGCACCAGGCCCGACCGGACATTCGTCGTCGAACCCGCCAGCGTTCCGGCCCGCGCGGGCGAGTAGCGCAGCGCCCAGTCGCCGAAGAGCAGCACGCCGGGGATGCCCGGGTCGAGCGTCCATCGGGTCATCCCGCCGAAGCCGATCTGCTCGCCCCCGACCGCGAACGCGCCGAAGTCGCTGGTCACCGCGCCCCAGGTGCCGAGCACGTTGGACGGGTCGATCGTGAGCGTCGTGCCCTGGATGGTGCGGCCCGCCGGGCTGGGCGTGCCGACGGGATTGGTGGCCCACGCCTGGGACGCCGACGGGTTGTTCCCCGGCAGGCCCGAGAGCACCTGGGTGCGGGTCTCGGTGATGCCGAAGGCCGCGTCGAACGTGTTCAGGGGCGACTGCCCGAGGAACGTGGGAAGGTCGAAGGACATGGTCGCCGAGCCGCCAGCGATACCGACTTCAGCGGCAGTCGCGGAACCCACGGCAAGACAGGACACGACACACAAGGCAAGAGCGGACTTCATCTCAGACTCTCCTTCCGGAGTGGTGTGATTGAACAGAATCAGATTGGTGCATGACCGACCGTCTCGCCTGAAGGGGCGAGGCGGACAGATGGCGATAGAGCACACTGCAACGATGCTCAAAGCGAGAGCGTCGAACGGATGAGCACCATCACGAAAGTGAAGGGACGCACCGAGCAAGGGTGTCCACGGCAGTGAATGCCACAACGAGCGTGGCAGACCTCCAGCGCGGATACGAACATCAGGCTCGGTCGCTGCGAAGCGTCATGCTCGCGGTGGAGGCTCTGGCACGTCCAAGGAACGCGATGAGCAGACCACGTCATCCGGCCGTTCCGGCACGAAGGGAACAGGCTCCGGCAGAATGATCTCAACGCCTTGCATTGGTGGCGCGGGGGGCAACGAGAACATCAGCAGTTGCTGAAGCCCTTTGCACGAGGGCGCGGAAATCGAAAGCCCCGGCCAAGACGGCCCTTTGCTTTTCGAGCAGCAGGATTCGCCAGCGGCCTGAGACTTGCCGTCCTTGTCGCAGCAGGCTTTGCCGCACCCGTCACTACACCCGGCATCACACGAGCAGAGGGCTGCGCCCTCGCGCGGCGTCGCAATACCTCGGCGGAGCTGCTCCTTGACGCGCTCGACGCACAAAACGCAGTGGGCTGACCCGGATTTGACCGCGTTCGCGGCGGCGATCCACTGATCGGTGCTGAACGAAACACCCTCCGGGGGCAGAACGCCATGCTCGATCGCCCACATGAGCCTCTCGTGCTCGGAATGGCAGCAGCAGTGCGTCCAGCATTCGGTTGCCGAAGCACACCCGCAACCGCAGGATTCGCAGGGGTACCGCTCGCCGCTCACCTGTCCAAACCATCCCATGACAACACGCGGCGATGGAACTACGCCAAACGACGCGATGAAGTAGACCGCCAGAAGCACCAGCGAAATGCCGGAAAGCAGCCCGGGATGGCGTCGAAAGAACGACACGCTTCAGTCTATGTACTGTCAAACAGGAATTTCTACGACATGGCCGCAACGACTGAACCTCGGTCGGGATGAGGGTAAGGGCGCAGAAAGCGGAATGGTGCCAAGGCGATTCCCGGTTCCGTCGTGAAGAGAAACGGGAGTTGACGTGTCTCGTCTCACGATTTTCACACGAGTAGTGCCAGCCGCAACGTCGCTTCACGGGTTCACGGCGAGCAGAGCCCGCGTTTCTGGCCCCCAGGAGCGGATTCCATCGACAAAGGCTCGATCGCTGTTCTGTCACCCCGATTGACCGATGAATCGCCCGCAACTTCACCGCTTGCGGGCCCTTTCCTTCTTTTGGCGACGCAAGCTCATTACCATTGTTCATGACGAGCTTCGAGCCGCCCAACCAGGACTATCCGCCGCCCAAGCCCGGCGAGCCGCCCCTTCACCGGGCCGCGCGGGAGGGCGACCACGCCTCGATCAGCGAACTTGCAGCAGCGGGGGCGGATCTCAACGCCGTCTTTGATATGCGTCTGGACCCGGACGGACGCGCGAGCCCCGCAACGCCGCTCATGGTTGCGGCGGGCTCAGGCGATGGTGCCTCGGCCCCGACGGTTGCCCTTCTGTTGCAACTCGGCGCTGATCCCAAGGTCATGTGCAATGGATCGTCGGCCGCGACCTCTGCGTTTGAAGGGCTTGGTTGGAACTACAAGCCGGGCGGCGACGCGGAACGAGCCAAGTTGGTGCTGGATGCCGGCAGTCCGCTCCCGGTCGATCCCGGGCGATTGAACCGCTTGCTGTGCGAGACCGCCACCACCGGCGACGCCGAGCGGCTCCGCATCCTGCTGAACCAGGGTCTCAGCGCCAAGGGACACTGGGACCCGGGCGAGGCCCGCAAGACTCACGGCCGCGTTATGGATCACATGGCCGAGTACCGGGCCGGCCGGCCAGATCTGCTCGCGTCCATGCCGCCAGGCTTTCTCGTGTTCATGAACGAGGCGATGAAGGAGTTCGAATCAATGATGGTCGCGCAGCAAAGCTCCGGACCATCTTGCTACGAGATCCCACTCTTTCGGGCGGCAGAGTTCGGGAACGCCGAGTGCGTCCGACTGCTCCTTGCGGCCGGGGCGGAACCAAACGCCCGTGACAGCTTCAAGCGGACGGCGATGTATTACGCGGGCTCCGACCAGGTGGTCCGGGTTCTTCTGGAGGCGGGCCTGCCGCTGGAAGATGCCGATGAGAACGGGTGGACACCGCTCTACAGCGCCGTCGGCGGCGGTGCGGAAGCAATTCCCCGCGTGCGGGCCCTGCTAAACGCCGGCGCGAACGTCAACGCCACGCACGATCGTGGATACACGGTCTTCATGTCGGCGGTCGACTCGGGCCGCACCCCCGAGATTCTGCGTCTGCTCATCGCTGCTGGGGCGGACCCTCATGCCGTCTCGGAGCTTGGCTACAACGCCTTCCACGCCGCGATCGACGTGAACTTCGAGGCCAATGCGGAGGAGTCGGTGCGGGACACGCTGGGCTATCTCAAGGAACTTGGGGTCAACCTCGAGCAGCGCAACCATCGCAATCACACGCCGCTGGCCCGCGCGATCGAGGAAGGCACCGGTCTGGAAGTGCAAGTACTGTGCGAGCTCGGCGCTGATCCGCACGCCGTCTGCCCAAAGCATGAGTGCGGCGGAGAGGCGTGCACGCGAGTGGACCTGCCTCTGCTCTTTCACGCTGCCGACGGTGTCGGCGTCCACAAGGACCTGAAGGTCGAGGCTCTGCTGCGAGCGGGCGCGAGCCCCGTGGTCACCGATAGCGAAGGCTTCACGCCGCTGACGCACGTGGTCGCCGATCTGTGCCGGGCGGCTGATGATGTGGATGAGTCATATCAGGCCTTCTTCCGGGGGCTGGGCGGATTGCGGATGGGAGGCAAGCCCACGCCAGCGAGCCGCGATGAGTTCGTGGAGAAGGTCAAGCCGATTTTGCGGTCGTATGTCGAGCAGTTCGCGGGTGGTATTCCTTTGTCCAAGGCGTCGGATTACGCTCAGGACTGGCGCAAACAGGAGATCTCCTGCATCGTCTCCCTCTGCGCTTACGAGGCGTGGATGAGGCGGTCGTAGATCAGGAAGCGCCCGGCCAGCGCCCACGCTCTGCGGAACACCGAGTCCTGAAGAGTGACGCGCCCCTCTTGCTGCTCGCCGGCGGCATCCGCATTAGCGCCGCGGGTTGGTTGCAGGTAGCGTCGATCCCCCTCGTCCCGGCACACCAATCGGCAGCAGGACGAGGCTCCCCGTGCCGTCGCCGCCGCTTGGTGAGCCGGTCACGTACAGGTCGGTGAGCTTCGCGCCGCCGAAGGCGACGTTGCTGGGGTGTTCGAGCCCCGTCGGATACTCGCGGATGATCTGGCCTGACGGGCGCAGCACGACCACCACGCCCCGGCCGTAGTCCGCCATGTAGAGCAGGCCCGCGCGGTCGATCGTCATGCCGTCGGGGATGGACTTGGGATCGGGGATTTCCGCGAGCACGCGTCGTCCGGACAGCACGCCCGGCGCGTCGATGCTGAACCGCGTGAGCCGACGGTCGCCGCTGTCGTCCACGACCAGCGTTTTTCCATCCGGGAAGACGACGATGCCGTTGGGATAGTTCAGATCGTCCGCGACCTTGCGCAGCGTTCGGCTCGCATCCAGGTAGTACACGCCGCTCCGGCGGGCCTTGCGATCCGATTCGGAAGCCGCGGGGACGGTGATGTACACGCCGCCATCGCCATCGAGCGCCAGGTCGTTGGGCGTTTCGAGTTCCGGCGCGAGCACTTCGATGAGCGCGCCGTTGGCATCGACATGGCGAACCCCGCCCCGGGCCGCGATCAGGTGCGTGCCGTCGGGCAGGATCTTGTGTCCATTCGGCTCGGTCGCGCGATGCCAAGGCTCGGGCGCCTTCGGGTCCCGCAGCGCGGACACCGTTCCCCGAGTCAGGACCGAGACATACGGCACACCACTGGTGTCAAAGACAATCCCCTCGGTGTAACCAGGCAAGCTCGCGAAGACCTGAGGCTGAACCGGACGCTGCGCGCATCCAGTTGTCAACACCGCCAGGCCGATCGCAGCCAGCGCCCGCGTGGTCACACGCGGCATCGCGAGAGAGCGGCGGCGGCGGAACAGAGAGACGCGAGAGAAGAGGTCTTGCACTCGCGGAGTCTACAGGCTGCGACCTGTCTCGTCGTGGGGAAGCAGCACACGAAGCCACGAAGCGCCCGCGTCGGTGCTCAGTCCGTCGCCCATGTGTCACGCCCACGGCGTGCCTGGCGACAAGCTTGATGCTGTCCTCGGAGTTCACGGAGCGGCACCCAACGTGAGTCTCGCTTGCGTACTCGGGCTCTACTTGGCCCCACCCTTGGCCCGCAGTTCCTCAACCCAGTTGAGGATCGCGTGGATCGTGCGCGGCGCGCGTTCCCACGCCGTCCTCTCGATCATCAGGAATCCACCTTCCGGGAGAACTTCGTAGCCGCTCCACCCGAGCACCGCAAAGGGGCTCGATCCACTGACGTCGAACAGCTTCTTCGGCTCCGAGAGGCGAGGTTCGCTTCCGCTGTACTCGACGCTGACCGCCATCAGCACGTCCTGGGGGTCTCTGAAGAAGAGACGTTTGCCATCGCGAGAGAACCGGGCGCAGTATCCGCCGCTGCTGGTGACCTGCACGTTGGGTCCCATTGCGCCGAGCGGCCCGAGATAGACCTCGAAGCGTCCCGACTCGTCGGAGGAGTACACGATCCACTTGCCATCGGGCGACACACGCGCGTCCGATTCGGACGCGGCGCTGTTTCGCACGGGCGTGAACGCGTCGGTCGCGTAGTTGTAAAGCGAAATGTCAGGCTTGCTGGTGACGTCGAGAACGCTGCTGGCGACGAGCAATCCCGAGCCGTCCGGAAGTTCCTGGAGTGGGGTGTAGTAGTTGCCGCGTGTGCCGGGGAGGATCTTGGGCTCGCCGCCGCCGACGGGCCATTTCGCAAGGCTGATCATCCCGTCGGCAGCAGTCTGCCCCGCGATGATCGAGGTGCCATCAGCCGACCACACCGGCCCGAAGGACTCGGTTTTGGAGTTCACCAGCGACATGGATCGCCGTTCAAGATCGAGCACCCACATCTCGACCTTGCTGCGGAGTGTGTTGAGCACCGCCTTGCGACCATCGGGAGAGATCGTCGGAATGGTCTCGTACGCGTCCGATTTGTCCAGGATCGGCGTGGGCTTGCCCGACTCATCGACGCGCACGAGCCGCCGATCAGCGCCGTAGCGGCCGCCGGGCACATAGGCGAACGAGCCGCTCGTGGACGTCCCGATGTACGCCGAGTCCATCCACTGGTCGGCGAGAACTCCTTCGAGCGCCACGGTCGGCTCGCCGACGATGACACCCCGAGCCGGGTCGAAGCCCACGGTCATCACGGTTGTGCCGCGCATGAAGAGCAAGCGGTCGGGCGCGATGAGGCGTGGCTCGGTCATCGAGCGCAGGACGTTGCGGATCTTCCCATCGGTCAGGGAAACCGCAACAAGGTTGTACTCTTCGGTGGAAAAGCCCGTCCACGAGCCCGCCAGGACATAGTCCGCGCCGGCAACCGCGACCGGGACATCAAAGCCCCCGATCGTCATGTCTCCATTGACCGTGGTTGCACCGGGGCCAGCCTTCGCCAGTTGAGCAGGCTTGCCGCCGTTGGCGCTGACACGCCAGAGTCCGGATGGCCCGGCGCCCCAGACGATCGAGCCGTCCTCGAGCCACGCGCAAGAACTGAGGTTGTTCACGTCGCAGATCGTCAGCGCGGGGCCGCCGTCGGCGGGCATCTTCATCAGTCGAGACTTCGAGACAAACCCCAGCCACTTGCCGTCGGGCGAGAAGAACGGACTGCGGCAGTGCTCGCTGTTGGGCAGCACGCGGGACTCGGCGCTGGCGACATCGCGAACGCACAGATACGACTTGTTGTCGGCCTCGGCCACGAAAACGATGCGATCGCCAGCGGGGCTGATGGCGATGCCCGTGCCGATCCCGATGAATGGCGGAAGCGCGTACCCCGTCGGTGGATCGATCGTGAAGCGAACGACCGGCTTGGCAACATCGGCGACCGCGCGATTGCCGCCCAGCCCCACGCGCCCGAACCAGAGCGGGAACGTCCCACCGACGACGCCGACCGCCGCGAGCAGCAGGGCGAGCAACGTCCGCTTGTTCGTCCGCTGCGGCCCGGCGTCTGCGCCGCCGAGCCCCAGAACTGCACCACTCGGATCGCTGATCACCTGCGTCAGCGCGAGCCGGGCATCGCCGATGTCGCGCAGCCGGTTGCTATTGTCCTTGGCGAGGCATTGCGTCAGCAACAGACGGATGGTGGGCGGCGTGACGCTCGGGAGCAGCGTGAGATCTGAATCCTTGTGCAGCGTGGCCCCGATCGCATCGGCAACCGTCTCGCCGCGGAAGGGCATGACGCCCGTGAGCATCTCGTAGAGCACGCAACCGAAGGAGAAGATGTCGGAGCGTTTGTCGACAGGCTTGCCCCGCGCCTGCTCGGGGCTCATGTAGCCCGCGGTTCCCATGATCGCGCCGGGGATGGTGGGGGAGTGGCGGATCGGGGATGTGTAGGTGGGCGAGTCGGCCTGCGCCGTGCCGCTGGTCGAAGACGGCGCGCCCTCGGCGGTGCGTGCGAGCCCGAAGTCGAGCACCTTGACCACGCCTTCGCTGGTCACCATCACGTTGCCAGGCTTCAGGTCCCGGTGGATGATGCCCTTCTCGTGGGCCGCTTCGAGAGCCTCCGCGATCTGCCTGGCCAGGTGCAACGCTTCGTCCAGAGGCAGCGGCCCGCGTTCGAGGCACGTCGCCAGCGTCTCGCCTTCGATGTACTCCAGGACCAGGTATTGCTGCCCCTCGGCCTCTTCGAGCCCATGAATTCCGCCAACGTGCGGGTGATTCAGGGAGGCCAGCACCTTCGCCTCGCGCTGGAATCTGGCCAGCCGGTCCGGATCCGCCGCGAGATCGGCGGGCAGAGCCTTGATCGCCACGTGCCGATCGAGCTTCGTGTCGGTGGCGAGGTACACCACGCCCATGCCGCCCCGGCCGAGTTCGCGCTCAATCCGGAATGTGCCGATGGCAGCGGGATGCATGGCGGGGTGGAGTGTACCGGCTCACGCGGACCGTGCCGATGCGGAAACCACCAGAAACGAGGTCGAGAACGCCTCCGCACAACTGGCCGGGAGTCCGCCGGGTCGGTCGCCGCGTCTTAAGGAACACCGGCTTTGATCTCCACGCTCACCACATGGATTGGCGTTGTGCCGACGTTTTCAAGCGTGTGTGGCCCCATCGGCGCCGCCCACGCGGCCTGCCCGACCTCGGCCTTGGTGCTCTGTTGCCTTGAGTCCGCCAGAACCGTGCCTTCATGGTCCCGCCTGACGAACTCGCCGACTTGCAGGAAGTAGTACACCGCGGGCCATCGATGGGTGTGGAGTTTGACCGTCTGGCCGGGCTCGATCCGGGTATCGAGCACCCGCACGCTGGCGTTCTCCAGGAGAAGCCGGTGGTGCTCCGGAGCAGCACGCACCGCGTCGAGCGCCTCGGGCCATGAAGATCCGTCGAGGCCGCGTCCTGCATGGGCTTCCGATCCGTGGTCATTCGACATGCGTGTCTCTCGCTCTTCGCTTTTTGCTGGTCGCTCTATCGCTCTATCGCTGCTCGCTTCTCCGCCTTCCCCATCCGCTCTCGACGCGGTCAACTCAGGATCCGGATCGAGGTCTCGTCGATCTCAAACCGCCCGCGCCCGCTGCTGACCTGATCGTGCGCCACGCTCTTGCCGATGAACTCCAGGATTGCTGGTCGCAGCGAGACCGGAAAGCCCGTCGCCTTCTCCCAGTCCTTCGCCGCAGGCACATCCAGCACCGCCAGGGTGTCGCCGCCACCGAACTCGAAGTACATGTCGAAGCTCCGGAGTCCCATGGAGAAGACCACCTTCCCCGAACGGCCCTCGGTGAGATAACCGATCCGGGCACCCTTAAGTTCGGCTGGGGGTGCAACCCCGCTCGGGCGCGCTGCCGGAAAAGCTGCCCGGATGATCGAAGTCGCCACACTGAGCCACGACATCGCGACGCTCTCCCCAGAACCGCCCCGCATGCGGGCGAGCTCCCAGCATACCGGCGCGCAAGAACCTCCCACTGGCGCGACGGCGGCGCTCCGTCGTCATCGGCCCCGGGGGAAGCTCCAGCCCGCCGCGTGATCACTCTTCTCGAGTCGATGCAATTGAGTCAGACGCAACGCGTTCTGCCGCTGTTCCACGCGTGGAGGGTCACGATGCTTCGTTGGTTCGTTCTCGTGTGCGTGTTGGCATTGACGGCCAGCGCCCAGTCCAGGCAGCCCGCGGGACGTGAGGGCCCGATGGCCTCGCTCTCGCAGCTCGTCGGACGTCCCACGGAGAAGTCCGTGACGCTGAGTGTGCTCGCGGCATCGGCGCAGGACGCCTTCGTCGAGTACGGCCCCGGCGCAGGGCCCCTCTCACGCAAGACGCCCACGCAGTCCCTCAAGCCCGGCGTGCCCTTCGAGTTCGAGATCGAAGGCCTCGCGCCCGACACGTCCTACACATACCGGCTCCGCACCCGAGGCAAGGGCGCGACCGACTTCGCCGCCGGGCCTGAGTCCTCGTTCCGCTCCCGCCGCAAGTCTGGCGAGGGCTTTGTCTTCTGCGTGCAAGGCGACTCGCACCCCGAACGCGCGGGCAAGATGTACGACGCGGACCTCTACGTCCGCACCCTTCAGAATGTCGCCTCCGACAAGCCAGACTTCTACTTCCTGATGGGCGACGATTTCAGTATTGAGCGGCTCATCGAGCGCGGCACCAAGCGTCAGGACGCGGTCGACGCGGTGTACGAATCGCAACGCGGATTCCTGGGCATCGTCGGGCGTTCGACGCCCCTGATGCTCGTCAACGGCAATCACGAGCAGGCCGCCAAGTATCTTCTGGATGGCACCGCCGACAACTTCGCGGTGCTCGCAGGCCGTGCCCGCACCACCTTCTTCCCCTTGCCCGCTCCCTCCAAGAGTGGCCCGCCCGGGATGTACTCAGGCAATCCGGAGATCGTGCCGCACATCGGCCAGCTCCGCGACTACTACGCGTGGGAGTGGGGGGATGCGCTCTTCGTGGTCATCGATCCGTACTGGCATTCAGACGTCGCGGTCGACAACGAGGCGGGCGTGAAGGCCCCCGCCAAAGACGGCAATCCGCCCGCTGGACGTGAAGGCAAAGGTGGAGGCAAAGGGGGAGGCCGAGGCCAGCGCGATCTCTGGCAGATCACCCTCGGCGATGAACAGTACCGCTGGCTCCGCACGACGCTCACCGAGAGCAAGGCCAAGTTCAAGTTCGTCTTCTCGCATCACGTGCTGGGCACAGGGCGTGGAGGCGTCGAACAGGCGGGCTTCTACGAGTGGGGAGGCGAAGATCGGCGCGGCATCGACCGCTTCAAGTCGATGAGGCCAACGTGGCAACAGCCCATTCATGACCTGATGCGCGATGCCGGCGTCACGATCTTCTTCCAGGGACACGACCACCTGTACGCTCGCCAGGAGCTCGAAGGCGTTGTCTACCAGACCTGCCCGAATCCCGCCGATCCGACATTCACCGCGTTCAACCGCGAGGCGTACAAGTCGGGCCAGATCTTCCCCAACTCGGGTCACCTGCGCGTCACGTTGTCTGACGGTTCCCATCCCGAATGCAAGGTCGAGTACATCCGCTCGCTGCGTCCGAGCGACGAAAAGGATGGCCTGACCAACGCCTCGATCGTTCACAGCTACACCATTCCGCCCCGTTCACCCGCGAAGAGCACCACGCGGCCGGAGGGCTCCCGATGAAACGCCGATTCCTCTGTCTCTCGATCGTCCTCGCCTCCGCCCTCGCAGCCCATGCGCATCCTCCCGACGCATCGGGCCATCACGACGCCTATCCCCACGCCGCCGGGGTTTCACGCAACTGGACTAACGTCCGGACCGGCGAAGTCGTCAAGGGGACCTTCCTCGCCTCGTACCCGATCGCGGGCGCAACGCGCGTGAGTATCGAGCGCGACAACGGCGACGTGGTTCTCGTCGCGATGGCCGATCTCGACGCCTCGGGCCAGGCCGAGGCGCAGAAGTACATTGCGGAGGTCGAGGCGATCAACCACGAAGCCATCGCGGCTCCCGCGGGAGGCGTCGCGGACCGCCCGTTCCAGGCCACACCCTTCGACAAGTTCGCGCCGTTCGTCTCCACGCGCTGGGATGATCGCTGGCTCTACGTGGAAAGCGATGGCCTCCCGCATGTCCCCGGCGCACGCGACGCCGTCACGTTGTCTCACCCGCTCATGGTCGGCATCACCGCGTGGCAGCAGCAGGTGCCCCTGGCCCAGAACTACCGGGGGAACAACGCCTGGCGACTTCCCCTCAAGCCCGAGCTTGCCGAGCGTCCGGTCTCCGCCAAGGAGCAGCTTTTCCGCGGCGCAATCGCGCTGGCCGCCAATGGCGTGCCCATCTTCAATCCCATCAAGAACGACGGCCGCACCGATACCTTGATCGCGGGCGAGCTCGATGAGTTCGGTGGGCATTGCGGCCGCGCCGACGATTACCACTACCACATCGCGCCGACCCACCTCCAGAGGTACCTGGGCAAGACCCTTCCCATCGCCTACGCGCTGGATGGCTTTCCGATCTATGGGCTCTTCGATCCCGCCGCCCGCTCCGGCGCCGATCAAGCCTGTCCGCTCGGAAGCACCGATCCGCTCGATGAACTCAATGGCCACTTCGGCGCACCTCAACAAGGCGCCGCCGCGGGCTCCCGCGGGCTTTACCACTACCACGCCAGCGCTGGCTATCCCTATCTCAACGGCGGCCTGCGCGGAAAGGTCACGGTCAAAGAGGACCAGATCGATCCCCAGCCCAGCGCTACGCCCGTCCGCGACTGGCTCCAGCCCCTCCGCGGCGCCAAGATCACCGGGTTCAAACATGTCGGCGGGCCCGATGAACGCGCCTGGTCGCTTGAATACACCGTTGCTGGCAAAAAGGGATTCGTGAACTACCGCGTCCAGGGCGAGGGCGCGGAGGCCAAGTACCAGTTCGAATTCATCGGCACCGATGGCGTCCACCAGACTTCCGAATACACCGCCCGCGCCGGCGGCCGTCGAGGCCCGCCCGACGCGAACGGCGAACAGCGTCCGCCACGCAATGGCGACCAGAAGCCTCCCCGTGATGGACGTCGTCCCAAGCAGGATGCGCCCCGCCCCGCGACGCCGGTCGCTTCGAGTGGCTTCTCGCTCTCGAGCCCGGACGTCACCGATGGGCGCCTTGCCAAGGACTGCACCTGCGATGGCGCCAGTCGTCAGCCGGTCCTGACGTGGAACGATCCGCCCGCGGGCACCAAGGCGATCGCGATCGCCATGCACCACATCGCGCCCGATGGCGATACCCACGTCTATCTCGGAGTCGCCGATCTGCCCGCCGCTGCGCGCAAGCTCGAGGGGCAGGGCGAGGGTGGAGTGTGGGGTGTCAATACCGTCAACCGGAAGCCGGTCTACACACCTCCGTGCTCGCAAGGTCCGGGCGACAAGACGTACACCATCTCCGTCTATGCCCTCTCAGCCCCCGCGAGTCTGGCCGCGGGGTTCACGCGTGACCAGCTCCTCGACGCGATCAAGGACAAGACCCTCGCGACCGCTTCGATCGACGTCGTGTACGCCCGCGCGTCGAAAGACGCTCCGCCGGATCAGCCAGGCAAGGGTGGAGGCAAGCGTGGACCGCGCGCGGATCGCGATCAGCCGCCCCCGGACGCACAACCGGGCTTGCTCGCGCGCATGACGTCTTTCAAGACCGACGTCCCCGCCCACGATTCCGACGTGCTGCTCGTCCGCCCGACGGATCACTCCATCACCGTCTCCGTCATGGCTGCCGCGCCCTCCCGAGCTCAGGTGGAGTACTGGCCTTCGAACACGGCGGACCGCAAGAAGACCGCGCCGCTGGCGGTCACGCCCCGCGTCGCGACCAACATCGAAATCAACGGCCTCTCAACCGGCGCTGCGTATCAGTACCGCGTGGGGCTCACGGGCAACTCCGGAGCAGCCCAGTGGAGCGAGCCTCAGGAGTTCCGAACCCGCCCCAAGCCCGGACACGCGTTCACGTTCGTCGTGCAGGCCGACTCGCATCTGGATCAGGGCGTCGATCCCCGGGTCTACGAACAGACGCTGGCGAATATGCGCGCCGATCGCCCCGAACTCTTCATCGATCTGGGCGACACGTTCATGACCGACAAGCGGGGCCCCGACTTCAAGTCCGCACAGGCCCAGTATGACGCCCAGCGCTGGTACTTCAGCAGGCTCTGCACCAGCACGCCCTTGTTCATGGTGCTGGGAAATCACGATGGCGAGAAAGGCTCCTCCGGCCGGGGCCCCGACGACATCGGCCCCTGGTCCTTTCTCCAGCGCACCAGCCGCTTCCCCGCCCCAGTCATCGATGGCTCGGTGTACACCGGCGCGACCGGCATCGCCGATGGGCTGGGCTCCCATCACTACGCGTTCGAATGGGGAGATGCCCTGTTCATCGTGCTCGATCCGTTCTGGCCCACGCTCGACCGCATTCGCGGCGCTGGAAACAAGGGTGGGGGAGGTCAGCCCCGCGCCGACTCGGATCCTCTCAAGCCCATCGACGCAAGTTGGGTGATGACGCTCGGACGCGATCAGTACGACTGGCTCGCGCGCACGCTCTCTTCCTCGCACGCCGCCCACCGCTTCGTCTTCATCCACCACCTCGTCGGTGGTTTCGGAGGCCCCGAAGCCCGCGGAGGAGGCGATTCATCGTCCTACTTCGAATGGGGCGGACTCAACGCCGACGGCACCTCTGGCTTCGCATCCCAGCGCCCGGGCTGGCCGCTCCCGATCCATGACCTGCTCGTCAAGCACCACGTCTCCGCGGTCCTTCATGGTCACGATCACCTCTACGTCCGCACCGAACGCGATGGCCTCGTGTATCAGTGCGTGCCCCAGCCCGGAAACCCAGTGGGCAACACGCGCAGCGCCGAGCAGTATGGCTATCGCTCAGGCGTGACCTACGGCAGCCCTGGCTACCTTCGCGTCCAGGTGACTCCCGCAGAAGCCCAGGTCCAGTTCGTCCGCACCGCGGTCGAAGGAGTCGATGCCGACGACCGCCGGAGCCAGAAGAGACAGCCCGAGACCAACGGGCAGATCATCCACCAGTACACCCTCGTACCTCGCAGCGCAACTCCCGCCACTCCCGCCCGCAAGCCATAGATCGACCGGAAGTGCGCGGGTTGCTCTCCAGACTCGCCCCTCCCGCGATCAATGCACAGCGTTCGTAGGCCCACGCCTCTCCAAGACTTGACGTTCCACACGAAACCGGTTCAGATGCACGCCTCGATGCGAAAGTGCTCGGAGGTGTCATGCGCCTGGTCCGGTTCCATGTAGTGCTCGCCATCCTGATCGCCGCCAGCGTTGCGCTCCTCGGAGGCTGTGCCGCCAGTTCGACGATTCTGACCAAGCCTGTGCTGGTTGCGACCAGCAGCAAGCCCGAGATCTTCCCGGAGTCCTGGCGCAAGCCTCCGATCTCGGCCTCGGGCGACGCCCTGCAACCCCGCGACACCGAGCGTGCCGCCAGGATCATGAAACGGGCGCTCGAGAAGTACCCCGGCGCGGTGCTCGCAGCCAACCTGAAGGCCACCTACGTCCTCTCCGACCTGCGTTACAGCGGTATCCATGCCAGCGGCACCAACTCACGTGACTCCGTGTACGTTCTCATGGGCCCCGTCGCCAAGGGCTACACCGACACGCAGGTCGAAGGCACCTTCCACGCCGAGTTCTCGAGCATTCTGCTCCGCGAGCACGCCCGAGACTTCAACGAGGCCGCCTGGATCGCGGCCAATCCCCCGACTTTCAAGTACCTCGGCGGAGGCGTTGAAGCGGTCAAGCAAGGCAAGGCGGGGCTCGCAATGACGACCGACCTCAACGAGCAGGGCTTCCTTCGCCAATACGGCCAGTCCTCGCTCGAAAACGACTTCAACGGATTCGCGGCGTCCCTCTTCTGCGGGGACCCCAAGCTCTGGAACGCCTCCGCGCAGTATCCACGGATCAAGCAGAAGCTCGAACTCACGATCGCGTTCTACTCCACCCTCGATCCGAGCCTGAACACGGCATACTTCCAGTCGCTCCGCACGCAGCGGGCCCGTATCGAGGCGGGTGCCGTCGCGCACTGAGCCCGCGACAGCATCACGCGGCGCGATGTGCGGACTGCGCGGGCTGACCTCGTGCGCTGGCCAGCCACCGCGCGCAGGTCTCGATGAGCGCCGCCTTCTCGATGGGCTTGGTCGCGTAGTCGTTGCACCCCGCCTGCAGGCAGCGATGCCGATCCTCCGCCATGGCGTGCGCGGTCAACGCGATGATCGGCGTTCCCACGCCCAGATCCCGGAGCGTCCGCGCCAGCGTGTAGCCATCCATCTCAGGCATCTGCATGTCCGAGAGAATCAGCTCGTAAGGCCGGCCCTCCTCGATCGCCTTCTCGATCATCCCGAGCCCGATCTTGCCGTTGTCGGCGATGTCCACGGTCGCGCCGGTCTTGCGCAGGTGGAAGGAGATCAGGCGCTGATTGTCCATGCCGTCTTCCGCGAGCAGGATTCTCGCGTCCAGCCTGGGCGCGTTGGACGCGGACTTCCCCGGTCTCTGGCCGCTCGCCTCCGTTGTGATCGCGGAGAGCTGCGACGTGAGCTCCGAGCCCGGCGCGGTGTCGAGAGGAAGTTCGAGCCTGAAAGTCGAGCCCTTCCCGGGCTCGGTCCGCACAAGCTGAACGCTCCCTCCCA
Organism: uncultured Phycisphaeraceae bacterium; assembly: GCA_964531675.1. Taxonomy (GTDB): domain Bacteria; phylum Planctomycetota; class Phycisphaerae; order Phycisphaerales; family UBA1924; genus CAZHFW01. The sequence continues at coordinate 155,870 of CAZHFW010000001.1, forward strand.
TCAGGATGGCCAGACGCCGGCAGATCGTGAGCCCGAGGCCAGTGCCGCCGTGCTTTCGCGTCACGCTGTTGTCGGCCTGCGCGAAGCTCTGGAAGAGCCGCGCCGCCTGCTCGGGCGTCATCCCCTCGCCCGTATCGATGATGTCGACCCGGATGACGCTCCGCTCGGGCGCATCCACGACACCCGCCTCCAGCGTGATCGAGCCGGCTTCGGTGAACTTGACCGCATTGCCCACCAGGTTCATGAGCACCTGGCGAAGTCTGGTCGGATCACCCAGCACCCGCGTCGGAAGAGGCGTCGCAAAGCGAACGCCGAGCGTGAGCCCCTTGCCCTCCGCCCGCGGACGGCAGATGCTCGCCACCTCGCCCACAAGATCGACCAGAGGCGTCTCCACCCGCTCGACCGTCATCTTCTCGGCCTCGATCTTGGAGATATCCAGGATGTCGTTGATGATGGTGAGCAGATGCTGGCCCGCGTTGCGGATCGTGTCCAGGATCTGCGTCTTCTGCTGAGGCGACAGGACCGATGGGTTCTCCTCGCGCAGGATGTCCGCAAAGCCGAGGATCGACGTGAGGGGCGTGCGGATCTCATGGCTCATGTTCGCCAGGAACTCGCTCTTGGCCCGGCTCGACGCCTCCGCCGCGCGCTGCGCCTCGCGGAACTCGGTCATGTCCATGCAGGCCCCGACAAGCCCCGCAAAGCTCCCCGACCGATTCCGACGTGGCGCCGCCCGCGCCACAATCCGCCGGTACACCCCGTCGGCCCGGCGGAGCCGGTACTCGTACTCGACGACCGATGTCCTCTCCGCCGCTCCCCTCAGCGCTTCATCGACGCGCGCCAGGTCGTCCGGGTGGATGCCCTCACGCCAGCCCACGCCAATCTCCTGCTCAGCATCCCGTCCGCGGAACTCGAGCCAGGTCCGGTTGAAGTACGTCCGCAGCCCGAACTCATCGCTGGTCCACACGAAGATCGGGGATGAATCCGCCAGGGCCTGGAACGTCGATTCGCTCTCGGCGACCCGCCGCTCGGCCTCCACGCGATCCGTGATGTCGATGGCCACGCCGCGCACGATCGTCCGCCCGTCGATCTTCTCCGGCCGCGACACGTAGTCGCTGATGTGCACCACCGCGCCCTCGGCCGCGATCATCCTGTAGTAGAGCCGATGGGCCCGGCCCGCGCCGATCTGCTCAACGCACGCCTGGGCTGTCTTCTCACGGTCATCCGGATGAAGCCTGGAGTGCCAGAAGCCCGGGCTGAGCCATTGCTCGCGCAAGTACCCGAGCCTGCTGTGGTCGAACGAGAGGAAGACAAAGCGGTCCTCCTCCACGCAGAACTCCCACGCCAGCAGGTCCGCGCCGACGATGATGCTCCTCAGCCTGGCCACGGTCCGCGCCACCGCCTCCTCGGCCTGCTTGCGGCGCGTGATGTCGTTGCGGATCGAGACGAACCGCTCGATCTCCCCCGCCTGATTCACGAACGGGGCGATGATGGAGTCCACCCAGTACAGCGAGCCGTCCTTGGCCCGGTTGCAGACCTCGCCCCTCCAGGGCTTGCCCGCGCAGATCGTCCTCCAGACGTCTACCCAGAACTCCTTGGGATGGTGCCGCGAGTTGAGCTGGCTGTGCGTGCGCCCGATGAGCTCCTCGCGCGTGTACCCCGAGATCTTGCAGAACTGCGGATTGGCGTCGATGATCCGACCCGCGCGATCCGTGATCGAGATGATCGAGTGCTGATCGAGCGTCGCGCGGAACGCGCTCACCTCGCGCAGCGCCACCTCGAGCCCGGACTTGGCCCGCGCCCCTTCCGAGGTCATGCCCCGCGCCAGCGACACCGCCCGCTCCCGGCTCGTCAGAAGTGAAAGGCACATCACCGCGCTCAGCACGCTGAGAATCGCCCCCGAGAGACCGATCACGCCAGGCGTCGAGCGGTCGATCGTCGCCTCGAACGCCTTGTTCGTGCTCGTCGTAATCGTCCAGGGTCGTCCCCCGATCTCCATGTGAAGCTCTTGCGTGAACCGCCGACCCGCAAAGTCCGCCGTCGTCAGCCTCCCGGGACTCGCCCCCAGGTGCTGATCCAGATCGAACAGCAGCGAGGCGTGCTCGGGCGTCGGCCCGTCGAAGACCTCGAAGTCCAGCAAGCCATCGATCGATTTGGGAATTCCCGAAAGGCTCTGGTCGAGCAGGATCGGTGCGTACACCAGTCCGATCAGCGCATCCCACCGATGCTCGGGCGTGTCGATCAGCGCCCCCGCTCGATACACCGGGAGGTAGTACAGGAAGCCCTGGCAGCCCGCGGGCTGTTGCACCAGCTCGAGCTTGGCGGAAATGGTCGGCTCTCCCGATCGCGCCGCCTGTTCCGCTGCGGCGCGTCGGAGCCCTTCTGAACCCACATCAAGACCCCACGCCCGCCGATTGCGATCCGCCGGATACGCGTACTTGATGACCCACATGTCCTCCCGCGACGAGAGCGCCGAGCCGGGTGACGACAAGGCCCAGGCCTGGAAGTCTGGCACCCCGTCCTGCTGTTGCTGCTCGACAAACCCCGCGAGCTCATGACGTCCGACCCGCTCGATGAACCCGAGGCCCTCCACGCCCGGGTACAGGTGGCCCAGATCCAGGCTTGCGACATACGACTCGAACAGCCTCCGGGATGCCGGACGATCTTCGCCGTACACACCGGGCGCGCTGCGCATCGCGAACGTCACCTGGCTTGCACGGCCCACAATCTCGGCGGACAACCGCTCGGAGAGCCTTTCAAAGCGAGCACGCGACTCGCGCATCACTTCGCGGTCTGCGCCCAGGACCGCTGCTGTGCTGACGCCAAGACCAGCCAGAAGGACCATCCCCGTAAGAATGAACCGGCGCGACGACGGATGTTGTTGCATCCCGTCAATGGGCGCCTCGTGCGACTGTCGAAGCGTCCGCCGCACCAGCAGGAGAATCGGAGGCCCGCTCAGGAGCGCCAAAAGCCCCGCATCCGTGCTGGCGCTGAGCCAGGGAGGCAACCCCGCCGAGAACTCCGGCAGCAGCCACATGACCGCCAACTCCGCGACCACAATGGTCGCGACAATCTCAACAAACAATCGCCATGGTGTGCGAGCGAGCATGGATTGCCTTTGCGTGAGAGAATGCTCTCGCGCTCATCGGCAACGCCCTCGACGGGCTGTGCGGTTGCGACGGACTGCTCCCCAAAAAAGCGGAGTCTGGGATCTCGAATAGGGCCCGAGAATGCCGGGCCCCGCACGCTCCGGCATCCACTTTTCACACGCGATCGCCTGTCATGGGGTGCGGTGTTGGAGCAGTGTCCCCGGATCGGGGCGTTGTGCATCCCGATCATCAGGCTTCCATCTTCCAGATCGTTCGCACCGCGCCCAGAAGCTTCTGGATCTCGTCATTCCCGAGCCCACGCCGCTCCAGCACCTGCCTGGCCAGCGCCAGGCCTGCCTCGCCTTCCTCGAAGATCACCCGGCTCGCCCCCGCGCTCACCAACGTCTCCCGCTCCGCCAGGTAACGCGCCCGCACCGTGATCTCCACGTTCGGATTGAGCTCGCGCGCCGCCAGGACCACCGCGCTCCGCCCCTCCGTGTGCGGCAGCGTCACGATCAGATGCGACGCTTTCCGCACGCCCGACTGCTCCAGCACCTCCCGCCGCGTCGCGTCGCCATAGATCGCCGGTCGCCCTGACTCCGCCAGCGTGCGCACCGTCTGCACGTTCATGTCGATCACCGAAGTCTGCATTCCCGCATCACGCAGCATGGCGTCCACGAGCCGACCGACCGGACCGTACCCCACGATGACCGCCAGCGGCCGCTCTTCCGAGCTGACCATCGCTTCCGACTGCGCGTTGGCGCCTTCCGTTCGCCGCGCGTGCCTGGCGTTGAGAAGCCTGTGCAGCGCGGGCCACGCCTCGACCTTTCTCTGAATGGAGTCCAGCCCGCGGAACAGCAGCGGGTTGATCGTGATCGAGATCATCGCGGTCGCGACCAGCACGTTCATCGCCTCCTCGGGCAGAAGCCTGTGCTCCCGGGCGACCTGCGCCAGAATGAACGAGAACTCGCCGATCTGCGCCAGACCGATCGCCACCGTCAACGCGGTTCGGGGCGGATGCCCGCACAGCGCGACAATCACCAGCGCCGCCAAGGGCTTGAACACCAGGACCACCGCCAGCCCCGCGAGCACCATCAGCGGATGGGTGATCAGGAACGACGGATCAAAGAGCATCCCCACCGAGACGAAGAAGAGCACCGCAAAGGCGTCCCGCAAGGGCAAGGCATCCGCCGCTGCCTGATGGCTCACGGGCGACTGCGCCACCACGATCCCCGCCAAGAACGCGCCCAGCGCAACCGAGGCACCGAACACCGTCGCCGAAAGCACCGCGATCGTGATCGAGAGCACCAGCACCGTCAGCGTGAAAAGCTCCGCCGACCGAAGCTTGGCGACCTTGGTCAGAATCCAGGGCACCACCCGAGATCCGCCCAGCAGCACGATCACGCACAGCAGCCCGAGCTTCGCCAGCGCCCACGCCAGCGTCCCCAGCGCCGATCCGCTCCCAGCCTTCGCGGCCTGCTCGCTCACCCCGGGCGCGATCACGTCGGGCGCGAACATCGGGACCATGACCAGCAGCAGCACCGTCAGGATGTCCTCCACGATCAGCCAGCCCACCGCGACATGGCCATGGCTCGTGTTGAGCATCCCCCGATCCATCAAGACGCGCAGCAGCACCACGGTGCTCGCGACCGCCATCGCCATCCCCGCCATCATCCCCGAGCGCAGATCCCAACCCAGCAGATGGAACACGCCCATCGCCGCCAGAGTCGCGACCAGACTCTGCCCGATCGCGCCGGGCACCGCCACCGACCGCACCTTCCAGAGGTCCTCCAGATGGAAGTGAAGCCCGACGCCGAACATCAGCAGGATCACCCCGATCTCCGCCAGCTGCTGGGCCAGATCCACATCACCCGTGAAACCGGGCGTGTGCGGGCCGATGACCACGCCCGCCAGAAGGTACCCGACGATCGGGGAGAGCTTGAGCTTGTGCGTGATCAGCCCCAGCACCCACGCCGCTGCGAAACCCGCGGCAATCGTGGTCAGGAGCGGGAGATGCTGAACGGAGGCCGCCAGCGTCAACGTGCTTGAGAGTCCTGTCATGGCGGAGTCTGCTTTCTCGTCATGAGGCCAAAGACTCGTCCAAGGGCCGCGATCCTCGCCGGTCTGCCCTGAACGCGAACACACCAACCGCATCGGCCCGGGCGCCATGGGGCGCCGCAAGTCGAGCGATGGGTCCAGTTTGTGCGTGGTCTCGACCGGCAGAGTCTGCGGTACGGGACATTTCGGTAGGATGCCCCTACGGGAAGTCAGCAAAGAGGGTTCGAGCCCACCCGGGATTTGTACCAAAACTCGCCAGGGAGGTCATCGTGATTACCGCGCTCCGCGATCGCAACACCCGAAAAGGCATGCTCATCGGCGCACTCGGCGCGTTCGGATGCATGGCCATCGCCGCCGGCGTTGCGCCCCGCGCACAAGATCCCGCCACCGGCCCGCGCCTCGGCAACTTCTCGATCAGCCTCAAGGTCAAAAGCCGGGCCGCCTCTCAGGAGTTCTACGAAAAGCTCGGCTTTCGCAAGGTCTTCGCGATGGGCGAAAAGCTCGCCATCATGCAGAACGACACCGCGACCATCGGGCTTTTCGAGGGCGTGATCCCCGCCAACACCCTGACATTCAACCCGGGCTGGGACCGGTCCATGGCCACCCTCGCCGACTTCGATGATGTTCGATCCATCCAGCGCACGCTGACCGAACGGGGCCTCACCCTCGCGACTCGCGTGGACGACGCCGGAACAGGCCCCGCCGGGCTCACGCTCTATGACCCCGATGGGAACCAGATCCTGATCGATCAGCACGTCCCCAAGGCGGGCCTCGCTCCCGCCCCAGCCGCCAAACCTTCCTCGAAGTAATCCCGAGGCCTACCGCGGAATCTCGACCGCTGCGCCCGCAACCGCATCGGCGCGGTCAAACGGGATCGGCGAGAGCTCGATCGTCGGATTGCGCTCTCCGAAGAACCGCAAGGGCCACGGATCCGAGAAGAGCACCATCCCGCGTCCGCGGTCGTCGAAGACCAGACGGCCGCCGTCGGGCGTGTCCGGAAGCTCCAGCTCGCTCCCGTCCGAGAGCATCGGCGCGGGCTGCCCCTTGCGCCTCCACCAGCGTGCGATCGACCACGGCGCCGATTCGATCCTCGACTCCGCCCCGTACTCGTTCTGCAGCCGGTACACCAGCACTTCGAACTGGAGCGGGCCGACCGCCGCCAGCAGCGCCACCTTCTGATTCCCGCCCACCGGATCAAACTTCCGCGCCACGCCTTCCTTGAGCAGCTGCTCCAGCCCAAGGCTGAAACGCTTGTAGTTCGAGGGCTGCGGATTGTGCAGCATCGCGAAGCACTCGGGCGTGAACTCCGGGATCTCGTCGTACACGATCGTGCGATCGTCCGTCAGCGTGTCCCCGATCCCGAACAGGTCGTTTCCGACCAGGCCCACCACGTCGCCCGCGACCGCCCGCTCGACGGTCTCGCGCTGGTTGCCGAAGAGTTTGGTCGCGTTCCCGAGGCGGACCCGCTTGCCGCTCTGGGCATGCGTCACGAACATGTCGCGCTCGAAGACGCCCGAAACCACGCGCAGGAACGCGATGCGGTCGCGGTGCCTCGGATCCATGTTCGCCTGGATCTTGAAGACGAACCCGCTGAAACGCGGATCGTCGGGCTGGATCACGCCCGCCCGGGACTTGCGGGCCGTGGGGGGGCTCGAGTGCTTCAGGAACCCGTCGAGCAGCAGCTGCACGCCGAAGTTGTTCATCGCCGAGCCGAAGAACACCGGCGTGACCTTGCCCTCGAGCACCGCGGCGCTGTTGAACTCCGCCCCCGCGCCGCCGCCGCCGTCGAGCATCTTGATCTCATCGATCGACTCGGCGTGCTCCGGCGCGTCAAGCCTGGCCAGCAGCGCCGGATCATCAAGCCCGAGGACCTCCACCGGCGCCTCCTGGGCGCCGCGCTGCGTCCGCTCGAAGATGTGCATCTGCCGCGCCAGCCGGTCGTACACGCCCCGGAACGTCGGCCCATTGCCCAGAGGCCAGTTCACCGGGAACGCGCCGATCCCGAGCACCTTCTCGAGCTCGTCGATCAGGTCCAGCGGCGGCCGCGTCGGTCGGTCGCACTTGTTCATGAACGTGAAGATCGGAACGCCGCGCCGCCGGCAGACCTCGAAGAGCTTCCGCGTCTGCGCCTCCACGCCCTTGCCCGCGTCGATCACCATCACCGCCGCGTCCACCGCGGTCAGCACGCGATACGTGTCTTCCGAGAAGTCCTTGTGGCCAGGCGTGTCCAGCAGGTTCACGCGGTAGCCCGTGTAATCAAACTGAAGCAGGGTCGAGCTGATCGAGATGCCGCGCTGCTTCTCGAGCTCCATCCAGTCCGACGCGGTCGAACGCTGGTCCTTGCGCGCCGTCACCGACCCCGCCAGCTCGATCGCGCCGCCGTAGAGAAGAAACTTCTCGGTCAGCGTCGTCTTACCGGCGTCCGGGTGCGAGATGATCGCAAAGGTTCTGCGGGGAGCGTCCTGGGTGGGGGGCATGTGCGTACCGCCGAAATCAGCCCCGCCGGCCCGGCGCCGCGCCGTTTCAATGGGGCCGGGAGTATAGACGCCCGCCCCCGAACCGACCCCTATCCGGAAGGCCGCATCCGCAAACAAAGACCCGCGACCGCAGCGCGATCGCGGGTCCCAGAGTGTCGAAGAAGTCCCGATGCTTGATCCGTTGGAGCCGCTCAGGCCGGCCAGGGCGTCAGGAGCGAAGCCGGGGTGTCAGGCGAGCCATCCGCCTTGCGAAGCGTGATCGCGATCTCGATCGCCGAGGGCTTTCCGTCCTTCACGTGCACGCGGTACTGGAGCGAACGCGCATCCCCCGCGGACGGATCGATGCCGTTGCCCCAGGTGAAGAAGGGCTTGCCCTGAGCGCCCGTGCCCCGGGCCTGCATCCGCATCGCTTCGGGCTCGAACACGACGCCTGTCAGGTGCCGCGCCTTGATCCGCACGCGCCACTGTCCCGATCCGCGCTCGGTCTCCTTGTAGATCACAAACGCGTAGTCGTCGTTCAGCACCGCGTCATACGCATCCATCGACCCCAGCACGTCGATCTGCAGGCTCGAATCAGAGGCGGGGGCTTCGATCAGCGTCGTAGGCATGGATGTGCTCCTGAAAGTTGGTCCGGTTCATCGGCCGCAAGCCAGATGACCGGCTCGGGAAGGCCGCTCAGGCCTCCCCACCCCATGCGACGCCCCACGCCGCACCAGCCAGCAATCCGCAGCCTCTTCTTCAGAACTTGAAGGTCAGCCATCCCCCCAGGAAATCCGTGTCGGATCCCCCCGCGTCCTTCACGACGTCCCCCGCCTCGAAGTGCGTGAACGACGCGGTGAAGCTCACGTACCGCGAAATCGCCCAGTCCGCCTGGAACGTGTACCCCGTCCCCACAAACCGGCTCGTGCTCACCCCCGCCGGGATGCCGATCCGCCCGGGCGAGTACACCGCGTCGCGTGTGGACTCTCGGAAGAAGGGCTCCACCGCCGCGGTCAACGTCAGGCTCTCCACCGGGCTCACCTGCACCGAAGGATGGAGGTCGTAGAAGTTCGCGGGCGCCAGCAGATTCGCCTCATTGAAGTAGTTGGCCCGCGGGAACAGCGCGTTGAAGGTCTCCAGCGTGCCGTCATTTGGATCCCCGTCACCCGACGCGATGTTGGCCTTGAGCCCAAGCCGAGGCTTCCACGCTGCGGATCGAAACGTGTACCCGATGTTGCTCGCGATGGTCCAGGCGCGGATCTGGTCATCGCCCCACGTGCCGAACTGAAAGACCGCCTCGACGTCGTAGTCCCATCCCCCGGGCGTCCCCCAGAAGCGAGTCCCCACGCTCTGACGCTGCTCATCCGCAACGCCCTGCGCGTACCGCGAGTTGGCCTTGTCGAGGCCCAGGTAGTAGAGATCGACATGAGCATCGATCGCGCCGCCCAGCGCGATCACGCTGTAGAGGCCCCAGAAACTCTGGCTGTCGTTCTCGCCGTCGTTGAACAGCCCGCGCTCCTGCTCAACCGGCCTCGTCAGGAACGCATCGACCGTCAGACGGTCCTGCTTCCAGGTCCCACGCACCCCGTCAAAGTTCAGCCGCACGTTCGGCGCATCCCGCGCCGTGACAAGCCGCGACGATCCATAGCTCATCTCGAACCGTCCGCCCCGCAGCCTCCAAGTCCCATCTTCCTTGTCCCCGCCCATCACATCCACGAACGCCTGCTGCAGGTCGAGCTCGTCATCCTGGATCGGGCTTGTTGGAGACTCGTTCCCTTCCTGGATGCCCGACACGAACTGCACGAACCCCCGGAAGTGCTCGCCCACATGCAGATCCGAATGCAGCAGGAATCGCTGGAGCAGAAAGTCGTCGTGCTCCAGACCGCGCAGGCCGAATCCCGGCTCCTTGAAATACTCGTACCGCGTCCGGGCCTCTCCGCCGAACGAGAGATAGCTCGTCCCCTCGGCATCCAAAGGCACGAACTTCACGCCGTCAAACGTGCCGATCCGCAAAGCCGGATCTCGCAGCGCCGAATAGTCCTCATCAAAGCGGAACATGCGGAACGCAGGAGGTCCCGGGGTCTGTGCCGCCGCGGGCGGCGACGACCCCTCTCCCGAGAACGCCCACGCCGCTGGCCCGATTCCCACGCACGCTAGAAGACCCAGCAGGAGCATCCGCCTTCCCATTTCCCGTGCGCGCACGACAGGCTGTCCGCTCCCAAGGGCCGATGTTGCCGCGCTCCCGACACCGCGCCCCCAACCCCGCCAGCACGGCCCCGATCCCGCCAGTGCCCGCCGAACATCGCCACCGGCGACCACTCAGGCATCACAGGCAGCGCCGCCGGCGCAAGCCCCACGAACGCGTCCGCCCCGTGCACGACCTTCCCGTCGACGATCGTGAGCACGCTCTCGATCCCACGGATGCGCTCCGCCGGACAGTCGAAGTAGTCCTCCGAAAGCACCGCCAGATCCGCAAACTGGCCGGGGGTCACCGAGCCCTTGCGGTCCTCCTCGCGCGAGTGATACGCCGAGCCCTTCGTGTAGAGCTCCAACGCCTCGACCCGCGAAAGCAGGTTCTCAGGCCCGTAGAGCGACGTCCCGCCGACCGTCCGCCCCGTCACAAGCCAGCTCAGACTCGTCCACGGGTTGTAGCTCGCCACCCGTGTCGCATCCGTGCCCGCGCCCACCGGCACGCCAAGCTCGAGCATCCGCCGGATCGGAGGCGTCCGCTTGGCCGCGTCCGCGCCGTAGCGCTCGATGAAGTACTCCCCTTGGAACGCCATGCGATGCTGGATCGCGATGCCGCCGCCCAGCGCCCGGATCCGCTCCAGGTTCCGCTCGCTCACCGTCTCACAGTGATCAAAGAACCAGCGCAGCTGATCCACCGGCACGTCCCGGTGCACCTTCTCGAACACATCCAGCGCCCGCGAGATCGTCTCGTCATACGTCGCGTGAAGCCTGAACGCCCACTTGTTCCGCGCCAGCAATCCGACGACGCCCTCCAGGTCCGCCTCCATCGTCGAGGCCATGTCGGGCCTGGCGATGCGGAAGTCCTCGAAGTCCGCCGCGGAATACACGAGCATCTCACCCGCGCCGTTGAGCCTCAGGAACTCGTCCCCCTGGTACATCGTGTTGTTGGCGCACCAGTTCGCGAAATCCTCGCGTTCCTTCTGAGGCCGCTGCGTGAACAGGTTGTACGCGATCCGGAGCGTCAGCTCGCCCCGCTTCTGGAGCTCCAGGATCACGCTGTAATCATCGGGCCAGTTCTGAAAACCGCCGCCCGCATCGCACACGCTCGTCACGCCGAGCCGGTTGAGCTCGCGCATGAAGTGCCGCGTGCTGTTGAGCTGATACTCCGCGGGGAGCTTGGGCCCGAGGCTGAGCGTCTTGTACAGAATCCATGCGTTGGGCTCCGCGACCAGAAGCCCCGTGGGCTCCCCGTTCTTGTCGCGCTCGATCCGCCCGCCCGGAGGTTCGGGCGTGTCCTTCGTGTATCCCACCGCCCGCAGCGCCGCACGATTCAGCAGCGCCCGGTCGTACAGATGCAGAATGAACACCGGCGTCTCCGGCGCCGCCTCGTTCAGTTCCGCCAGCGTCGGCAATCGCCTCTCCGCGAACTGCCACTCGCAGAATCCGCCCACCACCCGCACCCATTGCGGCGCGGGAGTCCGCGCCACCTGCGCCCGCAGCATCCGCATCGCATCCGCCAGGCTCGGCACCCCGTCCCAGCGGAGCTCCATGTTGTAGTTCAGGCCGCCCCGGATCACGTGCAGATGGCTGTCGATCAGCCCCGGAATCGCCGTCCGCCCGCCCAGCTCCACGACCCGCGTCTTTGCATCGCGCAGCGCGTCCATCTGCGCGTCGCTCCCGGTCGCGAGGAACTTGCCCCCGCGGATCGCGACACCAGAAACGAAGGGATTGGGCTTGGCCCCCGTGAAGACCTTCCCTCCACGCAGGATCAGATCCGCCCGGTTCGTGTCCGTCATCGCTCGCCGCTCCGTTCCGTGCGTCTGTGCACATCCACCCAGCGCCGCCGCGCCGGACAATCCCGCCGCCGCCCCCGCGCTGGCCGCCAGAAAGCCCCGGCGTGAGAATCCCTCGTCCATCATGGCTTCAGCTCCGTGCTCGCGCCGAGGTGAGCAGCGGGGGACTGTTCCGCCGCCCCGGAGGCCGGATTAGTCGCAGTGACCTGCGTCGCTTCTGGGGTCTGACGCCATGTCTTGATCGCCGTCATCGCACGCTCTCCGCAGAGCATGCCAAGCAGCCCGACCAGCGCGATCACCGGGGGCGCCGGGGATCGAACCCCCAGCGCCCCGTAGATCAGACCAACGCCGATGCCCACCGCGAACGAAAGAAGGCACGCCGTCATGACGCCTCCGTTTCCTGCCGCTGGCGTCTTCAGTGGGATCCGCCTTCGGAGGCGTGCTCGCCCAGCGCCCACTTGCTGAAGCGGATCTGGATGCCGTAAGGCGAGTGGGCCTTCATGATCTCCATCATCCCGTCGTAGGTCTCGCTCCGCGCCCAGTCCTGCTGGAGCTCGAACGCCCACTGAAGGGAGGTGATGGGCGTCGCGCCCGCCTGCACGAGCCTTTCGACCGACCGCTGATGCGCTTCGGTCGAGATGTCGCCGCAGGCGTCGGTGGGAACGAACACCTCGTAGCCCTCGCGCATCATGTCGAGGCTCGGGAACATCACGCACGCTTCGGTCCAGAGGCCCGCGATCACGAAGCGCTTCCGCCCCGTCGCGCGGACCGCCTTCTTGAAGCCCTCGTCGATCCACGAGTTCATCGACGTGCGGTCGATGATCGGCGCGCCCGGGAACAGATCCGTCACTTCAGGCATGAACGGCCCGGAGAACGAGTCCTTCGCGACCGTCGTGATGATCGTCGGGATCTTGAAGAGCTTGGCCGCCTTCGCGAGGATCTGCACGTTGTGCATGATCGAGATGCGATCGTGCGACTGGACGCCCTGATACATCGCCGGCTGGAAATCGATCAGCGCCAGCGCGCAGTCCTGTGGCGTCAGCATGGTCGTATACCGCGACATGAGCAACTCCTGAGTTGTGTACCGCGCGGCCGCCCCCGGCGCATGCCGTCCATCCCGGCGCCCCCGCGAACGCACGCACAGTATCGATTGCTCTCGATCTTCGCAGGGTCCCGCCCGTTCTTTTCACGCGAATCGAGGATCATTCTTCGATTGTGAAAACTGCGCGCGCGGTGTCTGTGCAAACAACAGCCGCAAGCCCCGGACATCGTGCGTGTTTCTGCGCTTTCCGTATCTCGCGGTCCGTTACCCGCCTCACCCGCCGGACGCGCAGCGACGCGCCGCACCACGCCGCGCCGCCACGCACCCGACGTTCCACACCCACCCGGGTCATTCGTGAGATCCCCCCGCCACCCCTCAACATGGCCCCAAAGCCCGCCCCGCGTCCGAGAAACCCGCTCTGCCGCTCACCTCCCGATTCCTCCCTCGACCCTCTCCAATCCCCCGGTAAACTGGCCGCCATGTCCGGACCGTCCCCCCAGGAAGTCACCATCGTGCTGCGCGCCGCCGCAGCCGGGGACCGGCACGCAACCGACCAGCTCCTGCCTCTTGTCTACAACGAGCTCCGCGCCATGGCCCGCTCGCGCCTGGCCCACACGCCTCCCGGCAACACGCTCCAGCCAACCGCGCTCGTCCACGAGGCCTACATGAAGCTCCTCGGCGCCGATCCGGACAATCCCCCGAACTGGGAAAACCGGGCCCACTTCTTCGGCGCCGCCGCCCGTGCCATGCGCAACATCCTCGTCGATCAGGCCCGCCGCAAGGCAGGCCCCAAGGCCGGCGGCGGCCGCCGTCGTGAAGACCTCGACGCCCTCGAAGATCAAACCCCGCTCATCCAGGCGCCCATCGACGACATGGTCGCCCTCGATCAGGCCCTCAGCGAACTCGACAAGCTCGACGCCCGCAAGGCCCAGGTCGTCATGTTCAAGTACTTCGCCGGTCTGGAGCACGAGCACATCGCCCAGGCCCTGGGCGTCAGCATCCCAACCATCGAGCGCGACTGGGCGTTCGCTCGCTCCTGGCTCCAGGCCAAACTCAAAGGCCGGGGAGACACGCTCTGATGCCCTCCGAGCTGGAGCAGCTCGAGCAGCTGTTTCACCAGGCCGCAGCCCTCCCGGCCGCCGACCGTGCGCCATTCCTCGACGCCGCGGGCCTCACCGACCCGGATCTCCGCCGCCAGCTCGAGATCATGCTCGCCGAACACGACCGAGGCACCCGGGGCGTGCTCGCCGCCCTGCCCTCAAGCGTCGTGGAGATCCCCGACCCCACCCGCATCGGCAACTACCAGATCATCAGGCTCCTTGGTCAGGGCGGCATGGGCCGCGTCTACGAAGCCTCCCAGGAAGCCCCTCGCCGTCTGGTCGCCATCAAGGTCCTCGCCGATGGCCTCAGCTCCACCGAAGCCCGCCGCCGCTTCGCCCGCGAAGCCCAGGTCCTCGCCGAACTCAAGCATCCCGGCATCGCGCAGGTCTACCAGACCGGCGTGCTTCCCGATGAATACGGCCGCGAGCGCGTCTTCATCGCCATGGAGCTCGTCCGAGGCCAGCCCCTCATCGTCCACGCCCGCGAAGCACGCCTCTCCCTCGAACAACGCTGCGAACTCCTCGCCCGTGTCTGCGACGCGGTCCAGCACGCCCACCAGCGCGGCATCATCCACCGCGACCTCAAGCCCGCCAACATCCTCGTCGAGCCCTCCGAGAACGACCCCATCGGCCAGCCCAAGGTCCTCGACTTCGGGATCGCCAGACTCCAGCATCGGCCCTCGGACGACCGCTCCCAGGTCACCGAATCCGGCCGCGTGCTGGGCACGCTGGCCTACATGAGCCCGGAGCAGATCGAAAACAGCGCGCTGGTCGACACCCGCTCGGACGTCTACGCCCTCGGCGTCATCGGCTACGAACTCCTTGCCGACACGCCGCCCATCGACCTCGCGGGCCTCACGCTTGCGTCCGCCGCCCGGACGCTCCGCGATGTCGAGCCCGTCCCGCTCGGAAAGCTCGTGCGCGCCTGCCGGGGGGATCTGGAGACAATCTTCCGCAAGGCCCTCGAAAAGGACCGTGAGCGCCGCTACCCGGGCGTCGGTGACCTGGCCGCCGACCTCCGCCGATCCTGGCGGAATGAGCCGATTCTCGCCAGGCCTCCGACCGCGACGTATCAGCTTCGCAAGTTCGCCAAGCGCAATCGCGCGATCTTCGCCGCCAGCGTGCTCGGCGCCGCAGCACTCATGATCGCGACCACCGTGAGCACGCTCGCGCTGGTCCAGGCCAGACGCGACCGCCAGCGTGCCCTGGACGGACAGGCCGCCGCCGAAGCCGCGAACACGATCGCCGAACGCGAGAGCGAGAACCTCCGCAAGACCATCTCGTTCTTCTCCAAGGGCATCCTCTTCCAGTCCTACGGCAACCAGCAGGGCCGCGCCATCTCCGTCATCGACGCGCTCCGTCGCGCCGACGCACGCATCTCTCGAGAACTCTCCGCCGATCCTCTGACCGAAGCCAGGCTCCGCTACAGCATCGGCCTGGTCTCGCTCGCTGATCTCGACATGGCCTCCGCCGAGGTTCAGCTCCGCCGCGCCGCGGAACTCATCGCCAAGCTCGATCGCAAGTACGCGGACGAAGACCGCCTCATCAGACTCCACCTCGCCCGCGCTGTCCGCGAGCTGGGTCGATTCGAAGAGGCCGAGGCGATCAACCGCCAGATCGTCGAAGACGCTGGCGTCGCGGGGGACGAGTGGATCCGCACCAACGCAATGGGGGAGCTGGCCCTCACGATCGCCGCCGCCGGCCGCACGGCTGAGGCCGATCGCCTGCTCCGCGAGAGCTCCACCCTTGTCCAGAGCGTTGAAGCCCTTGAGCCCCGCAACTGGATCGGCCCGTTCATGCGCCACCTCAGGCTCCTGGTTCAGACCGGGCGAGGCGAGCAAGTACCTTCCATTCTTCAGGAGCAGCTCCAGTTCATCGATCGCGCCGCCAGCGCGACTCCCGCCCAGCGCCGTGTCGCCAAGGCCGAGCTGATCGCCTCCATCGGAGAAGAACTCGTCGCCTCAGGCAGCCCGTCGGGCTCGAGGTACCTGGAGGAGTCCTATGCCGTGTGGTCGCAAACGGAAGAGGAACCTCTCGCGCGGGCCCGATCCGCGCTGGCGCTCGCCGACACGCTGATCGCTTTCGCGCCCGCCAAGCCGGACGCCAGCCTCAGCCTCCGGCTCCAGGAACTCGCCCACGACGCCGACGCCCAGCTCGGTCAATTGCCAACCGACCAGGCGACCCGCGAAGTAGGCGACCGCCTCCGCGCCGAGGCGATGGCGACCCGCGCCTGGTCATGCATCCTCGCGGAGAAACCAGGCCAGGCGGTGGAGCTCCTCGGTCCCGACCGGACCACCGTGGATCAGATCCTCACGCCGCTGCCCGATCCCACGCGTTCCGCCCGCGCCCGCGCTCTCTCCATGCTCGGCGATCACGAGCAGGCCGCCTTGCTCGCACGCCGTGAGTACGAGGCCAGCCTCCGCCAGCACGGCCTCGCCGCTGCCCAGACCGGATGGTCACTCGGCGCCCTCATCAGCGTGCTGGACTCCGCCGGCCGCCAGCGTGACGCCGATGCGTCCATCTCTGAACTGGTCGGCAGACTGCAGACGTCCCCCAACCAGCACACCCATGACTACGCGATGGCCCAGATCAACCTCGCCCAGTTACTTCACGAGCGCCGCCGAGGCTCGATGGCCGCCGACATCCTCGACAAGCTGATCGCCATCCTCAGCCCATCCAACCTCAATCGAACCAGCCCCGATCAGGAGGGCTACGCAACTCCGCTCCTCCAGCAGGTCGTCCGCACCCGAGCCCAGATCCCCTCGGGCGACCGAGCACGTGACCAACGCTTCGCCTCGGAGTGGACTCAGGTCCTGCAACCAAGCGCAAACTAGAACGCGTGCAAGCCACAGCACGTCCACGCCCGCGCGTCTCCACCATTTTGCGTCGCGATCCCGTCACACCGCCATCCTCAGCGCGTGCGTCGCCGGCGCAGGCCCATCAGCCCCATCGTGCCAAACGCGAGGCCCGCACCCGGAGCGGGCACATCGGAAACGACCCAGCCGCGGGCGGCACCGTTGAAGTATCCACCGCCCACGATCGTGCCGCCGTCGGCAGAGATCCCGGTGACCTGGCCAAGATTCCAACCCGTGAGGTCGAGTCCCTTCGACGCCAGCAGCGACGCCAGATCAACCATTCCCGAGCTCGGAGTCCACAGGAAAGGGGTGGAAGGAAGGCCCGCCCCCGTGCAGTTCCCGACGACCATTGAACCGTTGATGTTGACGCCAACCGCGAACGAGCTTGTGAAACCAGGAAGGACCCCCAGGTTCTGGATGTTGCCGGCAGCGTCCCACCGTACCGCTCGCTGCAGCCCGGCGCCCGCGCTCGAGTCGCCCACCGTGATTTCGCCATCGGCGCTGATGCCATTGGCCTGCGCGAAAAGACCGGCGCCGAGCGAGGTCAGCCTCTGCATGCCGGTGTCGGCACTCCACTTGAATGCGCTGTTGCCGTTCGCAGGCTCTTCTGCGACTCCCACGATCTTCGCGCCGTCCGCGCTGATGCCGAATGCTTCGGAGGCTCGAGACGGAGCGAGCGATCCCAGGCTTTGGTACCCGCCGCTGCTGGTCCAACGCGCCGCCTGCTTCGCAAGCGACGTGGTCCCCATCGTGCCGGCGCCGACCGTTCCGTCTCGGCTCAGGCCGTTCAGCGAGCTCTGCAACACGAATGGGCTGGACTGCCGCAGACTCTGCACGCCCGTCGAGCTGGACCAGCGCATGCCGAAGTAGGAATAGGTCTCGCCCGCCGGAACCGAGTACTGACCGCCGACAATCAATCCATTCCCGCTGATCGTGCGGGCGAATGAACTCTCCGCCGACGCGGGCGCGCCGAGGTTCACAAGCCCGCCTGCCTTCGTCCATCGCACCGCTCGCCCCACCGGGACGCCGCTCACCAACGTCGCGGATGTTCCCGCGACCGAGGTGCCATCCCAGTTCACGCTGGTGGCGGAAGATGATCCGCCGTTCGGAAGCACGCCAATACTGGAAATCGAAGTCGCGCCTTGGGCCGCCCCACAGATCAGCATCAGGACGATCCAATAACTCGCCCGAACTTGCGCATCCGTGCCCATCCTGTTCAGCGAAGTACGCCCGAATTCTGTCTCTCTCATGAGCCCAGACTAACGCGACTGAATATCCATTTGCAAGGGTGAATTACGCTCAACCGTAGATCTTCTCACCACACACACGAGCTGTTCCCTCGCGTACGCTGAATGCCATTTCCGTCCTGACCCGCCGGAGAGGGGTGCAGGCCGCCAAAGAAGCCCCTCCGAGGTCCCAGCAGCCTCTTCTCCCGCTTCGGATACGCTCTGCTCATGCGCATTCATCTCTGCGGAGCAGCGGGGGAGGTCACCGGATCGGGCTATCTCGTCGAGACCGCTTCCGCCCGCGTCCTCGTCGACTTCGGCCTCTTCCAGGGCCCCGACGCCACCGATGGCAAAAACCACGAGCTCGGCCCGGTCGACCCCAAGACCATCGACGCCATCGTCCTCACCCACGCCCACATCGACCATTGCGGCAGGCTTCCCCTGCTCGCCACCCAGGGCTACGCCCGCGCGATCCATTGCACGCCCGCCACCGCCGACTTCACCGAACTGCTCCTCCGCGACTCCGCCAACATCCAGGAGTCCGAGGCCGAGCGCACCAACCGCAAACTGCTCCGCTCGGGTGATCCCCCCGTCGAGCCGCTCTATCGCCGTGAAGACGCCGAGAAGGTCTTCCCGCTGCTGAAGTCGTTGCCGTACAACGAGTGGCGACAGGTCGCGCCCTCCATCCGCGTCCGACTCCACGACGCGGGCCACGTGCTCGGCTCCGCCAGCGTGGAGATGCAGGTCACCGAAGGCGCATCCACCCGGACCATCATCTTCTCCGGAGACCTCGGCCCCTCGGGCGTCCCCCTGATGCGCGATCCGACCACCTTCGATCACGCCGACCTGGTCTTCATGGAGTCGACCTACGGCGATCGCGACCACCGGCCCCTGGCCGACACCGTCAACGAACTCAAGGAAGTCCTCACCCAGACCGCCTGGTCCAAAGAAAAAGTCCTCATCCCGGCCTTTGCGGTCGGACGCACCCAGCTCATTCTCTACTACATGGCCGAGCTCCGCCGCGATCGCGAGATCCCCGAGGCCCCGATCTTCCTCGACAGCCCGATGGCCGTGAAAGCCACCGAGCTCTACATCAAGCACGCCGATCTCCTCGACGATCAGACCCGCCGCATGGCCCAATCGGGCATCTTCCGCCGCGAACTGGCCAACCTGAAGTTCGTCCAGAGCGTCGACCAATCCAAGGCCCTCAACGAGTCGTGGGAGCCCGCGATCATCATCGCCGCCAGCGGCATGTGCGAAGGCGGGCGCATCGTGCACCACCTCAAACACAACCTCTGGCGCAAGGGTGTGGTCGTCCTCATCGCGGGCTATCAGGCCCAAGGCACGCTTGGGCGTCGCCTCGTCGAGGGCGCATCCTTCGTCCGCATCCACGGCGACACCGTCCAGGTCCGCGCCCGCATCGCCACCCTCGGAGGCTTCTCCGCCCACGCGGGCCAGACCGACCTGCTCAAGTGGTTCTCAACCCTCGCGCCGAGCAAGCCCAGGCTCATCCTCACCCACGGCGAAGATCCGCCCCGTCAGGCCCTCGCGGCCAAACTCCGTGAACGCTTCAATGCGGCCGCAGAGCTTCCCGGCAAGAACGCTGTGATCGACTTCTGAGATGGCTCAGGACGAGGCCGCGGAAAGGTGAGGCATCGCCGCATCAAGCTCCGCGCGTGTGGGAAGCGAGGGAATCGCCCCACGCTTGGTGGTCGTCAGCGATCCCGCGACGCAGGCCCGATGCACCGCCGCATCCACGCGCCGGTACTCCTCTTCCGAGCGTTCGGGAACCGCGATCACATCGGCGAATCCGACGGCCATTGCCGCGCAGAACGCGTCGCCCGCGCCCACCGAATCCACCGCGTCGACCGGAATCGTGGAGACCCGCTTGGGCCGTCCGCGATGAATGAAGATCGCGCCCTGCGATCCCAGCGTCATGACAACCGTGGGCGGGCCGAACTCCGCCAGGCGCAGGAGCACCCGCGCCGGATCGAGCGTGGGCTCCACGCCCGCCAGCACGGCGCCCTCGTTCTTGTTGACCACCAGCAGCCGTGCCTGCCGCACCAGCTCGCGCGACGCGCTGCCCGCCAAAGGCGCCGGCGCCGCGTTGATCATCACCGCGACGCCCGCCTCACGCGCGATCCGGATCCCTTCCGCGATCGCCGCTGCAGGCGTCTCGAACTGCACGAGCAGCACCTGCGCCGCCCGAATCGCCGACTCGGCCTTCTGCACGTCTTCAACTGTCATCAGCGCATTGGCGCCCGGCGCGACCACGATCGTGTTCTCGCCGCCCTCCGCCACCGTGATCAGGCCGACGCCCGTGGGCGTCTGTTCCTTCTGGATCAGGTTGGAAAGCTCGAGCGTCTCCTTCTGGAGGACGCCCGTCAGCATGCGCCCGTGCTCATCCGATCCCACGCAGCCGATCAGCGAAACGCTCGCACCGAGCCGGCTCGCCGCCACCGCCTGATTCGCGCCCTTCCCGCCCGGGAACGTCGCAAACCTTCCGCCGATGACCGTTTCACCATGCGCCGGCAGCTTGGGCGCACGCACCACCAGGTCGATGTTGATCGACCCCAGCACGCAAATTCGAGCTGGCTGCCCGTCGCTCATGGCGGCAGTATGACGTTTCCGCCGGGCATTGCAAACCCGCCGACCCCGGATTTCGGGGTTCGCTCGCCCAGCCTGCCGGTGACTCTCCGCTCAGACCACGATCTCGACGATCTCAAAGGTCTTCATCCCGCGGGGCGCCTGCACGCGGATCTGCGTACCCACGCGGGCCTTGAACAGGGCCTCGCCCATCGGGCTGTTGAGCGTGACCTCCACGTATTCCGTGAACTCGCCCGAGGCCTCGCCCACGAGCTTGTACAGGTCCTCATCGCCGCCGGGCGTCTCGCGGAGCTTCACCATCATCCCCAGGAAGACGACCCCGTCGGCCATCTTCGAGTTCTCGTCGATGATGCTCACGCTCGCCAGCCGCTGCTCGAGGCGACGGATCTCCGCCTCCTCCATGCCCTGCTGTTCACGGGCCGCGTGGTAGTCCCCGTTCTCCTTCAGATCGCCCAGCGCGCGAGCCTCGGCGATGCGCGTGGAGATCACCGGGCGATTGGCGATCAACGCCGCCAGACGCGCCTCGAGTTGCTCTTTCTCCGTGCGGGTGACGAACTCCATGAACCGGCCCTTTCCCAGCCCACCCTTGGGCTGCCGACGGTCACGCTCCGGCCTTCCGGAGCATGGTTGATTGATCAAACCGCAAGATACAGACCAGCCCGATCCCAATGAACGGGCAGCGCCCAGCGTGTTCGGTGTTTACTTGATCAGAAATCTATGCTGGCGTCGGCTCCGGGGCCAGACCCCCCGTTTCCTCGGGGGCCGCCCCGCCCCAGCCCCGCAGCGCCGCCCACACCCAGCTCAGCCCCGCAAAGACCCACGTCATCCCAATCGCCGACCATTGCCACCCCGCCACCTCGCCCCGCCGGGACGCGCCAAGCTCCACGCTGGTGATCTGATAGATCCCCGTCAGAGGCGAGCTCAACGCCCAGTGCCCGAGCCCCGTTCCCGCGCCCGTCAGCGCCCGCGCCGTCATCCCGATCAAAGGCCCCGCCGCGATCAGCACCACGCACGTCCCCACCGGAATCGCACGCCACCCGCCCCGCAGGTCCCACCCCCGCAGCACCACCGGCGCCAGCGCCACCACCCACGCGCACAAAAGCAGATTCGCCGCCAGCACCACCGCGAACGACCACTGCGCCAGCAGCATCTGAGGCCACAGCACCGCCTGCAGCGGCAAAAGCAGCACCATCACGTCCGCCAGCACGTGCGCCGCCCGCCGCTTCCCTGGCGATTCCTGGCACATCCGCACCATCGGCCAGATCATCGTCGCGCCCACCGCCGCCGCCACCAGCAGCAGCCGCACCGAGGGCCGGTAGATGTCCAGCGTCGGAACCCCCGTCCGCAGCACCTTCCAGAACATCGTCACCGTCGCCATCAGCAGGTAGAGCGTCCACAGGAACGCGAACGTCCGGGGCTCCCCGCGCCGATGCGCCCACTTGTCCCCGGGCCCCGCCGGCGGCAGAAACCACTCGGGCAACCTTCCCCGCACATCGCGATCGCTCGCCCCGCTCGGGGCTTCTGACGCCGGCTCAGGCAGGCTCTCAAAGAGCTTCTCGGGCGCCTCCGGAGCCGCCTCCAGATCGTCCTTGCCCTCGAGCAATCGCGCGATCAGATCGTCCTGCGGCACTTCCGCAGGCCTCGGACTCGATGCACCATCGGGCTGGTCGCGATCCTGGTCCATCCGAACCCTCGATCAGGGTGTGCCGCGATCAGGGCTTGCCGGCGCTGGCGCTCGCGGAGCGATCCATCTCCAGCGGACGGTCCAGAGGCCACCAGATCTCGATCGGTGACTGCGCCGCCCGCCCAGCGTCGATGCGACCATAGGTCCGCGCCAGCCACTCGAGCTTCCCGAGCTTCGCCTCAGTGCTGGCTTCCCCGATCAGAGGCTTGGTCGGGCGTCCACCCCAGACGATCCGCCCGCCGTCACGAGAAATGATCTCGAGCGACTTCTCGTCCTTGTGGCTCCCGATCTCCACGCCCGCGACCTGCTTGGAATAGGGCTGCCGCGCCAGCAGCGCCAGCAGTTCAAGCCCCGCCTCAACGTCCCCGCCGGGCCAGGCCTTCGAGCAATCAGGCTGACTCGTCGAGAGCATCGCCGGATCCTGGATCGGACCCGCGATGAACTGCATGCCCGACGCCCCCGCACGCTCATACACGACCGGCAAGGGACGTCCGTCCCAGCCGACCAGGATTTCCTTGTCCCCCGTCCGCACCGCCGCCGCCGGCAGTCGCCACTTGCCCGTGATCCGAAGCTCGCCCGGACCACCACGCTCAACCCGCGGAGGCCCGTCAAACCAGCCCGACGCCGTCAGCGTCTGACCGATCGCCGCCACCGCCGCCGGAGCAAACGGATCAGGCTCGCGGTCCAGCGCCGCATACGCCCTCGCGAGCAGATCCTCGCGCAGCTGCCTGGGCATCCAGGTCAACTCATCCACCGACTTGGCCGCCGGCGCATCCTTGGCGCGCGCAAGCTGAGGCCATTCGATCGCGATCTTGCACTCGACCTTCTGCGTGATCGCGGTCGCCTTCGCCTTCAGCGGGCGATTGCCCATCACGATCCCCGCGACCAATCCCAGCACCATGACGATGACCACAAAGGTCGCCAGGTACGACGCGAACCGGCCCCAGTTGAAGCGAGCACGCATCACAGGCGCCGCTTCCGGAGCTTCCGGAGTCGCCGCCTGGGCCTCCGCTTCGGGAGCGCCGCTCTGCTCTTGCATTGGTTCCGTTTCGCCAGCCATGGCGTTTGGTGCATCCTTGCGTTCAGCCCATCCGAGCCCACGAGGCCCTTGCGAAACGGGCTGCGTTCACAACAGTCTAGCGTGACCGGGCAAGCTCGGGGCCCCGGGCCTCTCCCCGGGGAGACGCTCCCCCCTGGTCCCGGATCGCCATCTCCACCAGCTTCCAGCACAGCTCCGCCATCGGAAGCCCGGTCTTGGCCGCCGCCATCGGCACCAGCGAGTGATCCGTGAACCCGGGCATCGTGTTCACTTCCAGAAGCCAGGGGGTGTCCGACCGGTCCAGGATGAAGTCGACCCGGCACAGGTGCCGCACACCCAGCGCCGTCGCGATCCGCGCCGCATAGCTCTGGATCATCGTCGTCATGCCGTGAGGCAGCGTCGGATCGACCTGATAGACCGTGTCGTCCCGGAAGTACTTGGCCTGATAGTCGTACACGCCCTGGGCCGGCTTGATCTCGATCAGAGGCAGCGCCTTGCCGTCCAGCACGCCCGCGGTGATCTCCCGCCCGGTGATCAGCCGCTCCACCGAGTACACCCGCGCCGGGTGCTTCTTCAGATCCTCGATCGCCGCCAGCCTGGCCTTCTCCCACGCCGCCTGATCCCGGCACAGGTGCAGGCCCACGCTCGATCCGTCGTGTACAGGCTTGAGCACCAGAGGCAGCTCAACCGGACAGCCCAGATCAAGCGGGTTGAAGATCGAAGACTCCGAGCAAGGCACGCCCGCCCGCAGCGCCACGAACTTGGTGTACACCTTGTCCATCGCCGCCCGCGCCGCGTGCGACTTGCAACCCACGTAGGGCCGCCCGTCCTGCTCCAGCAGATCCTGAAGAGGCCCGCCTTCGCCGAACTGTCCGTGCAGCACCGGGAACACCACATCCCCAGGCAGCTTGCGCAGCGTCTGCAGATCGATCCGATCGATCGTCTCCACGTGAATCGTGGCTCGATTCAGCGACCGCAGCGCCGCCGCGACCGACCTGGCGCTGATCAGGCTGATCTCGCGCTCCGCGTCGGGCCCGCCCTGGAGCACCAGCACCGAGCCCGGCTTCGATCCCGCCGCGCTCATGAGGACCTCCTCCACACGACGACTTCCGGAATCAGCGTCACGCCGAAGGTCTGCTGCACACGGATCGCGACCTGCGCCATGAGCGAGAGCACGTCCTTGGCCTTGGCCCCCGGATCCGTGACGACAAAGTTCGCGTGCCGGTGGCTCACTTCCGCGCCCCCGACCCGCATGCCCTTGCACCCCGCGCGATCGATCAGAAGCCCCGCGCCGATCCGCTGGCCCTTCACCGCGCCGGGCACGCCCGAGCTCAGAAGCTCCGCGATGTCGTGGGTCAGCGTCGGGTTCTTGAAGAAGCAGCCCGCGGAGTTGTCCGCCATGGGCTGAGACTTCTTCTTGTATTGCATGATCTCGACCTGCCGGTCACGCAGCGCCGTCTTGTCGCCAGGCGTGAGCTGAAGCTCGACCGCCGTCAGGATCAGGCTGTTGAGCCCGCTCTTGCGGTACCCGAAGTCGATCGCCGCGCGTTCGAGCACGCGTGCGTGCCCCGTGCGGTCCACCGCGAACACGCGCCGCACGCTGTCGCTGATCTGACCGAACGCGCCGCCCGCGTTCATGACCAGCGCCCCGCCGATCGTCGCCGGAATGCCCGCGAGCGTCTCGAGGCCGCCAAGGCCGGCCCGCACCGTCTCGTTGATGAGCTTGGGCAGGTTCACGCCCGCGCCCGCCTTCACGAGCCCGGTCTTCTCGTCGATCGAGTATCCGGTGAACGCCGGCGCATCAAGCGACACGACCAGCTCCCCGACCCCATCGTCATCGACCAGCAGGTTCGCGCCGTCGCCAAGCACGCGCAGATTCGCGTCCCGCCTCAGGCACTCGAGCAGCTGCGCCTCATCGCTCGGATGCGCCATCCGGTCCGCGCCGCCGCCGATCCCGAACCAGGTCTTGATCGGCGCGTTCGCCTCGATCCGCAGCGTTCCCGTCGCCTGATGTTCGCTCACGCAGATACCCATCGCTTCTCCCGATCAATCAGGGACGTGCGCCCGACGCCAGAGGCTTGTCCGCCGCCGCCAGATAGCCCTTGGCCACCTGCCACACAGGCCCGGCGCCCATCACGACCACCATGTCGTTGGGCTGGCACAGATTCTCGAGCTGCTCGACGATCGCCTCGAACGGATAGAGGTGCATCGCCCGCACGCCGCGCTGCCGCAGCCGATCGACCAGATCCCCCGCGGTCACCTTCTGCTTCTCTTCCTGGCTGTCGCGCACGAAGTAGATGTGGGGGACGATCACGATGTCCGCCGACCCGAACGCCGCCGCGAACTCCTCGAGCAGGTGCCTCGTCCGCGAGTGCTGGTGAGGCTGGAAGACGCAGATGAGCCGGCCGCCCCGGGTCTCGGGCCGCTCGAACTCGCGCAGCGCCCGCAGGGTCGTCTCCACCTCGGTGGGGTGGTGCCCATAGTCGTCGTACACGCGGATCGACCCGCCCTTGGGATGCTGACGCTCGCCCAGAAGCTGCATCCGCCGGTCCACGCCGCGGAACTGGCTCAGAGACGCCGCCAGCGTCTTGGCGTCCGCGCCGACCAAGACGCCCAGCGCCAGCGCCACCGACGCGTTGAACGCGTTGTGCGCTCCGGGAAGCTTCATCACCCACTTGGCGACCAGCGCGTTGGCGTGCCGCAGCGTCACCGTCCGCGCGTCCACGTCGTACGCCACCACCCAGTCGGCCTCGGGATTGAACCCGATCGTCTCGACCTTGCAGCGGAGCCCCGCGGTCACCTCGCGACGATGCGCGTTGTCGTGCGCGATGAGCAGCACGCCACCCTGATCCGCCGAAGGCAGCAGCGCCGCGAACTCATGGAAGGACTCGATCACCGCTTCCAGCGTCCCGTACACATCAAGATGGTCCGCCTCGACCGAGCTGATCGACGCGACCGTGGGACGGAAGTTGTGGAAGCTTCGATTGAACTCGCACGCCTCGACAACCAGGATGCCCGGATCGCCCGCCTTCTGGCCTCCCGCGATCGTCTCGCCTCCGACGCGCACGCCCACCGCCTTGCTCGCGGGCGTCGTGCCGATCGAGCCGTCCTGCAGGTGCACGCACGTCGCGCCCACGATCACGCTGGGGTCCAGCCCCGCGTCGGTCAGCGCCGATCCCACCATCGCGGTGGTCGTGCTCTTGCCGTGCGTTCCCGCGATCGCGATCCCGGTCCGCCCGATCATGCACTTGCCCAGCGCCTCGGCGTAGGAAAGCACCGTCGCGCCCTGACGCTCCGCCGCCAGCATCTGCGGATGCTCGGGCCGGATCGCCGCCGACGCCACCACGATGTCCGTGTCCTCGGGGATCCACTCGCGCGTCTGATCCAGCCCGACCGCGATCCCCTCGGCCCTGAGTTCTTCGATCGCTTCGCTCTCGGAGATGTCCGAGCCCGACACGATCGCCCCGCGGTTCCGCAGCATGCGGGCCAGCCCGCACATCCCGCACCCGCCGATGCCGATCATGTAGACCCGCTTGCCCGCGACCTCGAATGTCTCCTGTCCCCGGGCCGTCACATCCGTCTCCTCCCCCAAAGCCCCCGTCGCGGCCGACGCCGCTCCCGTCACACCCTTCACCTCGATCAACGCACACCCCCGTCGTCCCTGACGCGGCTTGCTGCACAGCGAACACATCCGCCGTGAATCAGGAGGGTATCGGCACGTCCCGGCGCAAAGCGTGAAACCTGCGCTTTCCCGCCGTGCGCCAGGTAAGTCCTCGCTATCCTTGACCCATCGTGGCCGACCCACTCCCCCCGTCCATCCCCGCCGAAGCCGTCCGTGGAAGCGACCCCAAGCTCCCGTACCGCATCGCCTGCCTTTGCGATCTCCGCGACCACAAGGGCCGGATCCTCCTCCTCAAGCGCATCAAGGCGCCCAACGACGGGCTCTACTCGCCCATCGGGGGCAAGCTCGACGTCGCGACCGGCGAGTCCCCCGCCCAGTGCGCCCGCCGCGAGATCCAGGAAGAAGCCGGCATCGACGTCCCCATCGAACGCCTCCACCTCATCGGGATCGTCTCCGAATGCGCCTTTGAAGGCCGCGGCCACTGGCTCATGTTCGTCTACCGCGTCCTGGGACCGGTCTGGGTCGAGCCCAAGACCATGCAGGAAGGCACCCTCGACTGGCACGCCCCCGAGGACCTCGACAAGCTCCCCCTGCCCGAAACCGACCGCCAGATCATCTGGCCCCTCATCCGCAACGCCGAAGCGGGCCTGGCCTGGTCCCACTCCCGCCGCCCCGGCTTCTTCGCGGTTCACATCGATTGCCGCACCAAGGACATGATCTGGAGCGTCGAGCAGGAAACCCCGCCGCCCTGAACCCCCGAACCGGGCGTGCGTCTGAAACACCACCCCGCCGTCTCCCGAATACCGATAGGGAACGGACGGACACGCCCCACCGAAACGCCGACCCGATCAGCCAGTCCGACGACCATCCAGTCCAGCCCGCCCGGCCCATCCGGGCGTCACCTGGCGCCGGAGACCGCCCTTTGGCCATCCCGACGCTTCGAACCCGCTCCCTGAACCACACCCGGAACTGGTCGCGTGGAGGCCCCCAGCACTGGGCCCAGCACTGGGACACGCACTGGGCCCTGCGCCTGGTCGCGATCTTCGCCGCGCTGCTCGCCCTGGCCCTCCCGCAGGTCGCCACCGGTCAACCCGCAGCAACCCCGAACGCGCCAGTCCCGACCGCCACCCCGACACCTACGCAGACACCCTCGCAGACGCCCGCGTCTGGCCCCGTTGTCGTACCCGCCGATCGCGCCGCCACCAACGTCGCCATCGTCACCATCAAGGGTGAGATCGACAAGGTCACCGCCCGCTCCGTCAAACGCCGCCTCGACCAGGCCGCCAAGGCCGGCGCCGACACCGTCATCATCGAGCTCAACACCCCGGGCGGCGAGATCGGCGCGGTTCTGGACATCTGCGACGCCATCGAGCGCAGCCGCATCCCGCGCATCTTCGCGTGGGTGAACACCCAGGCCTACTCAGGCGGCGCGATCGTCGCGCTGGCCTGCAAGAAGATCTTCATCAACGAACCCGCCAGCTTCGGTGATGCCCTCCCCATCGCGGTTTCCTTCGGCATGCTCAACCAGCTGCCCGACGCCGAGCGCCAGAAGCTTCTGGTGCCTCTGCTCGCCCAGGTCGTCTACTCCGCGCGCCAGAATGGCTACGACGAATACCTCGTGCAGGCCATCGTCAGCCGCCACGTGGAACTCTGGCTCGTCGAAGAATCCACGACAGGCAAGCGCTGGTGCGTCGATCGCGCTGAGTACGAGATTCTCTTCGGCGAGCCCCCCAGCCCCGCGCAGCCGCTGCTCACGACCGCCAAGGTCGCGCCAAGCTCCGGACCCTCCGCCGCACCCCCCGCGCCGACGCCTTCGACTCCCGTTGCGCCCGGAGCATTCCGTGCCGCCAGCCCCAAGCTCGAAGGCCTCGCCTCCCAGATCGACAACTCCATGAAGGCCGAAGTCGCGGGCCGCCGCCCCATCTTCACGCCCGCCGACAAAGGCAAGTACAAGCTCGTCGACTACGTCTGCGACGGCAACGGCCCCATCGTCATGAAGGCCGCCGACATGGTGGCCCTCGGAATCGCGTCCAACGGCAGCCTCACCCCCGCGCCCGCCGTCACCCCCGTCATCGCCTCCGACGCCGATCTCACCACCTACCTCGGCGCTCGCAACATCATCCGCCTCGACCAGCGCTGGTCCGAGACCGCCATCCGCTTCGCGACCAGCCTCCCGGTCCGCGCCATTCTCGTGGTCGTCTTCCTGGTCGCCATCTTCATCGAGATGACCCACCCGGGCGTCATGCTCCCGGGCGCGATCGCGGGCTTCGCGCTGCTGGGCCTCATCGCGCCCTCCATGCTCATCGGCATGGCCAACTGGATCGAACTGGCCGCGATCATCCTGGGAATCCTCCTGCTCGCGGTCGAGATCTTCCTCATCCCGGGCTTCGGCGTCACGGGCATCGCGGGTCTGCTCCTGCTCGTCGGCGGACTCATCGCCCTGTTCATCCCCGACTCCTCGGGCTTCCCCGATGTCCCGGGCAAGCAGTCCGAAACCCTCTACGGCTTGGCGACCCTGGTCCTCTCCATGGTCACCTCCGTCGTCGCGATGTACTACATCTCCAAGAACTTCGGCTCCCTGCCCATCGCCAACCGCCTGATCCTCAAGAACCCCGCCGATGTCGAGCAGGAAGACTCCATGCTCCTGGCCATGGACTCGGGCGACGCTGACGCGCCGAAAGTGGGGGAGATCGGCCTCGCCATCACGCCGCTCCGCCCCGCCGGTCGCGTCCAGATCGGCGAACGCGTCGTGGACGTCGTCGCCGATCTCGGCTTCGTCGACGCCGGCGCGTCCGTCCGCATCGTGAGCGTCTCCGAGTTCCGGATCGTCGTCGAGAAGCTCCCCATCGCCCCCTCCGAGCAGAACGCGTAACCTCTGGCCATGAACGAGCTGCTCGTCTGGGGCCTGGTCCTGCTCGGCGGCGCCCTGATGCTCCTGTTCCTTGAACTCTTCCTGCCCTCGGCAGGAATCCTGGCCATCGGCGCGACCATCTGCGCCGTCATCGGCCTGGTCATGCTCTTCCGCTACGACACCACCTGGGGCGCTCTGGGCACCGTCATCACGCTCATCGTCGGACCCGCGGTCGGGCTCTACGGCCTCTCCATCTGGAAATACACACCCATCGGCCGCCGCGTCATCAACGCGCCCACCGAAGAAGAAATCGCCCGCAAGCTCACCGAGGAAGCCCGCAGGAGGGAAGCCCTCCAGCAGATCGTTGGAAAGGAAGGCGAGGCCCTCACCGACCTGCGTCCCATTGGCGTGGTCCAGATCGAAGGCCAGCGCCACGACGCTTCCAGCGAAACCGGTTTCATCGAGGCGGGCTCCCGCGTCAAGGTCATCGCCGCCGAGCCCCAGCAGCTCCGCGTGCGCAGCCTCTGATCCCGTCCGGGCTTGCAATCCGCCCATCTCCTTGGGACGTGGACGTCCGGAGTCCCGCCTCTCGTCCCAACGGCCCGCGCCTTCCAGGTGATCTATACTGGGCCCGAACGAATCCGCTTCCGGTACGTACGTCCCGGCGCGAACATTCGTACGAGGATCTCAGCATGTCATTCCAACCGGCCGTTATCGCCGTCATCGTCATCGTCGGGTTCTTCGTCCTCTTCCTGGGCGTGTTCCTGATCCAGTTCATCTCCCTGTACATCCAGGCCCTCACCAGCAACGCCCACGTCGGCCTCTTCGACATGGTCGGGATGAAGCTCCGCAAGGTCGATATCCGCTGCGTCGTCCTCAGCCGCATCCGCGCCGTCAAGGCCGGCCTTGAGGTGCCCACCGCCGCCATCGAAACGCACTACCTCGCGACGGGCGACGCCCGCCGCGTTGTCAACGTCGTCTCCGCGATGATCGCTGCCCGCGGCGCCAACATCCCCCTCGACTGGGGCACCGCCACCGCCATCGACCTG
Organism: uncultured Phycisphaeraceae bacterium; assembly: GCA_964531675.1. Lineage (GTDB taxonomy): Bacteria > Planctomycetota > Phycisphaerae > Phycisphaerales > UBA1924 > CAZHFW01. The sequence goes on from CAZHFW010000001.1 coordinate 186,528, forward strand.
GCCGGCCGTGACATCCTCGACGCTGTCCAGACCTCCGTGAATCCCAAGGTCATCGACTGCCCGAGCCACCAGAGCCCGCGTCCGACCATCGACGCCGTCGCCAAGAACGGCATCCAGCTCAAGGCCAAGGCCCGCGTCACCGTACGCACGAACATCAAGCGCCTCGTCGGTGGCGCTACGGAAGAAACCATCATCGCCCGCGTCGGTCAGGGCATCGTTTCCACCATCGGCTCCGCCGAAGACCACAAGAGCGTGCTCGAAAACCCCGACGAGATCTCCAAGCGCGTGATGCACTCGGGCCTCGACGCGGGCACCGCGTTCGAGATCCTCTCGATCGACATCGCCGACATCGACGTCGGTGAGAACGTCGGCGCCAAGCTCGACCTGGACAAGGCCAACGCCCAGAAGCAGATGGCCCAGGCCGAAGCCGAAAAGCGCCGCGCCCTGGCGGTCGCCGAAGAGCAGGAGTTCAAGGCCCAGGAGCAGAAGAACCGCGCCGCAGTCGTGCTCTCCGAGGCCGAAGTGCCCAAGGCCATCGCCGATTCGTTCCGCTCGGGCCGCCTCGGCATCATGGACTACTACCGCATGCAGAACATGCAGGCCGACACATCCATGCGTTCGGCCATCGCCGGAGGCGATAGCTCCACGCCCCGCTGACGGAGTCTCCGCTGATGCCAATCCCGCGGACGCGACCCACGCCTTCCCGGGAACATCAGGCCCGACTTCACTTGTTCGATCGCTCGCCCGCCGGCGCTTCCCGCGCCGGCGGCTTTGTTTTCCGGGCGTCTTCTTTCCCGAGCCCGTCGATGAACGAATCCCGCGCGCCGCGGTCGTTCAGAATCGTGCGTGCCTCCTGAGGCTCGCTCGGCGCCGCCTGCCCCGGCGCGGGCGCCCGCATGTCCACCCGCGTGCTCGCCTTCACCAGCGTCGATCCCGCCGAAGCGCTCGCACGCGCCGACAGATCCAGTCCACGTTCCACGCGCAGGAGCGAACTGGTCCCGCCGGGCGTCGCGCCCGCCTGCAGCACCGAATCCGGAAGCTTGCCGATGTAGAACGTCGTGCCCGCGGGAATCTCCGCGACCGGCCCCCAGGGCGTGCGCCGATACTCCGAGCGCGGGAAGACCGCCGCCAGGCCCGAGTCAAAGCGCACAAAGTTCGTCGGTCCCGCACCGGGCCTGTTCTGACCCGGGATCGCAAACACACGCTCGAATCCCGCCTGCCGCAGATCGATGCGCATCTCGCGCGGGCTCGTCGAGAGCGGGCCGATGTCGCCCACGCCGGCTTCCACGGACCGAAGTCCCGCGGGATCACCCGGATGGATCGTCGCCGCGCGGGTGTCCACCAGACGGATCTGATTGGGCGTCACGGCGCCCGTTCCCGGCGCAGCCGATCGCGGCGTTGAAGTTCCTTGTGTCGAGCCGCCACTGGCCGAGCCGCTCGTCCGCGTCGGGCCGGTTGGCTGCTTCTTATCCGTGTCCGCCGTTTGCCCGAAGGCTGCCGGCGCGAACGTCAGAACGCCCGAGGCGATCCATGCCGCGGTCATCGATGTGAAGCCCAGCATGTGTCCCTCAGTCGGCACACCGAACAATACCGCCCAAAAGCTCTTCGGGTTCGGCTCAGGCCGCCGCCGAGTACCGGCCGCTGGCCAGACGCGAGCGCAGCCGCTCCTGATCCCCCGCGCGGGCAAACCGCGTGATGACCAGCGCCATCCGCACCGGGCCGGGCTCGGAATCATCGATCCACACCACGTTCCCGAGCACGAACACCGCGCGCCCCGGACCATCCACGTCCTCGGCCTCGCCCAGCCCACGCGGCAGCTCGATCTGCATCGCGATCGGCGTTCCCGGCGCAATCGGATTGTCCAGCTCGAACTGAATCCCGCCCTCGCTGATGTCGTAGGCGTGACCCGAAAGCGTGAACTTCTCCGAGTCCGTCAGACGCACATTCACCGGGGTGTACGCCGGAGGAAGGCGGAAGCGGTTGAACTTCCGCCGGTTGTTCTGGGCAGGCTCGGGCCAGATCGGCGTCCCCGCGGTATCGAATCGGCCGGGGGGCACCACGCCGGGATTGCCTTCGCCGCGGAAGGGGAAAGGTCCGATATCACCGGTCTTGTCCGCATTCTTCCCGTTGTGCATGCCAGCCTCCCGCCCCGCCTGGCGCGGAGCATCTCCCCGGGATATCGGGCTGGACCCTGCCGATCTTCATTCCGTTCCGAGAACCCGCCGAAATCTTCGGCTTCAGGCCCGCATCCCCGGCTCGTCTTCCGCCACCGGGCTCGGCCCCTCGAGCTGCAGGCTCACGCGCGTCAGCCGCACGCCAAGCCGCGCCTCAACCTCCGCGATCACGTCGCCAGGCAGACTCGCCAGCAGCCTCTGGCTCAGGTCCTCGGGCACGTCAATGACCTTCCCGTCGCCCGTCATCACGTGCGCGTGATCACCAACGTCCGCGTCATACCGGCACGCGTTGGACCCCGAAACGCCCGGAAAACGCCGGCAAAGCCCCACACGCGTGAACACCTCGAGCGTGTTGTACACCGTCGCCAGGCTCAGCCCGGGCTCTTCCTCACGCACGCTCTGCAGCAGTTCTTCCGCCGTCGGATGCGCCTTGCTCGCCGCCAGCGCCGAATAGACAAGCTCGCGCTGCCGCGTGCAACGCAGACCGTGTCGCTCGATCATGTCCCGGGCCGGACCAAGCTGCATTTCCGCCGCTCCGTACGCCGATCTGGGGCTCTTGGCCCGCTCCGACCGACAGAGAAGTATTGTCGTGGGCCCCGATCCGGGCGACCCGCTCCTCGCGGATCGACCTCCGCCCGCCCCCCAGGCTGCTCGCCCACCCCTCCAATGCCCCGCCAAGCCCCCGCCAACGCCCTTCTCTGCGAGTCCTGCGGGTACGACATCGGAGGCCTGGAGCCCTCGATGAACTGCTCCGAGTGCGGGCGTCCCGTCGAGCAGTCCCTCCCCGCCGCCCGCCCGGGCTCCCCCTACCAGCAGCACCCGCTCCCGACCGCCGTTCTGGTGACCTGGTGGGAGGCGATCGTCCGCCCTTCCGCCCTTTTCTGCTCCATCGCGATCGACCGCGCCTCCGCCGCCGCGCTGCTCCGCATCAGCCTCGCGGTCGCGGGCGTCCTGCTCTCGGTCGGCCCCTGGACCGACTTTGCCCGCTGGTTCGGACTCAACGCCTTCGTCGCGTGGGTCATCAACCTCGCCATCAGCATCACCGCCCTCTGGGGTCTGACGCACATCGAGATGCTCGGCGTGCGCACCTTCGGCAACCGCCGCGGCTGGCGCATCACCCACGACGTCGCGCTCAGTGTCTGCGCCCACGCCGCCGTGGGCTGGGTCATCACCGGCGCTCTCTTCCTCGCCTCGCTCATGCTCCCGCGTCCCAAGCTCGTCCTGAAGCTCCCGCCCGCCTTCGGGAACTTCAGCGTCGACATCGCGGGGGTGCTCGCGCCCTTCAGCGCCCTCATGGTCGGCCTGTTTGTCTTTGAACTGCTCGTCTACCTGGGCGTCCGAAGGTGTCGATTCGCCAACGCCCGCAGCACGTCGAAGCCCCCGGCGCAGCCCGCGGAACAGAGCCCCGCCGGACCCGCCTAATATTGGGGAACGCGGGCCGACCGGACCGGCCGCTCCCTCCCATGACCAGCACGGAAGCTCCAAAGACCCCTCTTGACCATGCGCCCGCTTCGCGCCCCGGCTCCGCCGACGCGAACAGCCCGAGCGCCGCGAGCAACCCCGACGCCCCGCGTCCGGGCTTCGCCATCGGTCCCACCACCGTCCCGCCCGGCGATCTCTCCGAGTCCCAGGTCGCCGAGATGGCCGAAGAGTCCCGTCCCGACGACAAACGCTCGGGCCTGGGCGTGCTCCGCCATCGCCACTTCCGCAACATCTGGATCGCCGCCTTCGGCTCCTCCATCGGCAGCTGGATGGAAATCACCGGCGTGCAGTGGGCCATGGCGTCCACCACCCTCGAGAAGTCATGGATCGACGCCCATCGTCCCGGCGCGACCGTCATGATGAGCTATCTCGCGGTCGCGCAGATGGCCCCGACCCTCTTCTTCGGCCTGCTCGGCGGCGTCGTCGCCGACCGCGTCAACCGCAAGAAGCTCCTCTTCTTCACCCAGTTCCTCCTCATGCTCGTCGCGCTGGCCCTCTGCATCGCGACCTTCACAGGCCACCTCACCCCGTGGTTCCTCATCGTCCTCGGTGGGATCAACGGCGTCATCATGGCCTTCAACATCCCCGCCTGGCAGGTCCTCACGCCCAGGCTCGTCCCGCGCGAGGAACTCACCGCCGCCGTCACACTCAACGGCATCCAGTTCAACATGGCACGCGTCATCGGCCCCGCCCTGGGCGGGCTGGTCATGCACACCTACGGCGCAGGCTGGCTCTTCGCCGTCAACACCCTCAGCTTCCTGGGCGTCCTCATCGCGGTCGCCGGGACGCCCGACGCGCCCGCCCCTCCCCGAGACGGCACCAACGCCTGGGAGCAGTCCAAGGAAGCGGTCATCTACGCCTTCACCCGCAAGGGCCCCCTGGTCCTCATCGCCGCCATCTCCCTCTTCAGCATGCTGGGCACCCCGATGCTCAGACTGCTCCCCATCGTCGTCCAGAAGGTCTACAACGCGCAGGAAGACGTCTACGGCGCCATGCTCTCCGCACTCGGCATCGGCGCCGTCGCCGGCGGCGTGCTCATGCGCTTCATCCCCAGGTGGTACCCCAAACACCACCTCATCCCGCTCGCCCTCACCGGCGCCGGCATCAGCATCGCACTCTTTGCCGCCTGCGACTCCCCACGCATGGCTTTCCCCGTCATGATCGTGGTGGGGGTCTTCTGGCTTCTGAGCTTCAACCCCGCCTTCGCGGCCCTTCAGCTCCTGGTCGAAGACCGCATCCGCGGCCGCGTCATGGCCATCTGCAACATGATCTCCTTCGGCGCCATGCCCCTGGGCACCATGTTCGCCGCCGGCATCAGCGTCGCTGCGGCTGGAAGCGGCGAGGATGGCTTCGGCACCCAGGTCGCCATCGGCGTTCAGGCCGTCATCCTCACGCTCATCGGCTTCGTCATGCTCGCCTGGCGCACGCCCGAGATCGACGGCATCGCGCCGGGCGATCCGCATCACGCCCAGAGACCGGGCGTCCTGCGCGGCATCCTCGCCGACGCGCACAAGCCCAAGCCAGGCGGCCCTTCCGTTGATCGTTCCGCGCCCTCGGATCCCACCCTGGGATCAGGCGGCCATTGACTTGGCGATGAGCATCGCCCTCGCCGCAAGCTGACGCGCTTGCGCGCTGTGCTTGACGTCGCTCGCCAGCGCCTTCGAAAGGCTCGCAAGCTCCTTGGCCAGCTCCTGAAGCTGCGCCGCCGGATCGTTTGACGAACCCTTGATCGGATCCATCTCCGCCGGCGCAGGGCCCGGCGCCGCCGCCGACGACGGAACCAGCAGGTTCAGGTCGATGGGATTCTCGAGCTCGAGCACCACCTCGTGCGCGCGCCCCTTGACGTGCGAGCACGACGAGACCTTCCCCTTCATCATCAAGGTCTCGCCGTCGGCGGCGCGGAACGAGAGCGTGCACACCGATTGCGGATGCACGAACGCCCCGTGCAGCACCGTGATGCTCGTCGGGCTCAGCTCCGCCGGATACACGATGTACTTGCCCGTGTTTCCCGCGGGCTGGGTCAGCTCCGCGCGCACGCCGGGAAGAGACAACGCCGCCGTCCGCTGCGGACACTTGGCCTCCGCGGGCGTGCGCTGGGTCAGCGCCTTGCGCTCTCCCTCCACCAGCTTGAGCAGATCGACATACCCCTGGTCATCGCTGGCTGTGTGCGGCGTGTGAGGCTTGGTCAGCATGGTGTTTCCCCCGAGTCCTCTCTCATCGACCCGTAAAGGTCCGGATTCGCGGCAAGTTTCACGCCATTGGTCCACACCCCTCGCCGCGCAGCCCTTTACAGCGCCTTCCTGCCGGATCGGGGGATGACCCTCGCCCGCGCGTCCAGCGTTTCCCCCGAAGAGCCGCTCCTACCATCCCGCGATGCTCCCCCGACGCCCCACACGTCAGATCGTTCTCGGCGACGCCCGCACCGGTCTTGTCCGCATCGGAGGCGGGTTACCGGACCGCCAGGGACGCGCCACCACGCCCGCACCCGTGAGCGTTCAGTCCATGACCGCGGGCTACACGCACGACGTCGCAGCCTGCATCGCCGAGATCAACAAGCTCGCCAAGGCCGGCGCTGACGTCGTCCGCGTCGCGGTCCCCGAGAAGAAAGACACCGACGCCCTCCGCGACATCATCCCCGCGGTGCCCGTGCCCATCGTCGCCGACGTGCATTTCCACTTCCAGCGCGCCCTCGAAGCGGTCGACGCGGGCGTTCACAAGATCCGCCTCAACCCGGGCAACATCTCCGATCGCAAGCAGGTCATCGACGTCATCCAGGCCTGCAAGGCCCGCAACCTCCCCATCCGCGTCGGCGTCAACGAAGGCTCCATCATCGAGCGCAAGGACAAGCAGAAGCGCATGAAGGAGCTCGGCGCCGTCTTCTCCGAGCACAAGAATGGCTACCTGCTCGCCATCATGATCGCCAAGCTCGAGGAATACCTCGACATCTTCTACGAGCAGGACTTCCACGACATCGCCATCAGCGCCAAGAGCATGGACGCCGCCCTCGTCATCGACGCCTACACCGAAATCTCCAAACGCTTCGACCACCCGCTCCACCTCGGCGTCACCCACGCGGGCCCCAAGGAAACAGGCTGCATCCGCTCCATCGCCGCCCTCTCCGCCCTCCTCTGCAACGGCATCGGCGACACCGTCCGCATCTCCTACGCCAACGACCCCGTCTACGAAGTCGAAGATGGCCTCGAACTGCTCTACTCCCTCGGCCTGCGCCAGCGCGTCGGCGTCGACCTCATCGCCTGCCCGACCTGCGGCCGCATCCAGGTCGACCTCTTCACCCTCATCCAGCAGGTCCGCACCGCACTCGCCCCCATCCGCACGCCCATCAAGGTCGCGGTCATGGGTTGCGTCGTCAACGGCCCGGGTGAAGCCGAAGGCGCCGACGTCGCGGTCTTCGCCGGTGATCGTCGCGGCATCATCTACGTGCAGGGCGAACGCGTCGCCAACGTCCCCGAGGAACAGATCCTCGAAAAGCTCCTGGCCGAAGTCCGCGCGTTCGAACAACGCGTCCTCAAAGGCGAGGCCAGGCTCGGCGAGAAGAAAGTCGACATCATCCCGCCCGATCCTATCGGCGAGCTCGGCAGCGGCTGGGAAAAGGTCGCCTCGGGCATGGTCGATCGCGCCCCCAAACCCGCCAACCTCACCATCGGAACGACCTGAACCGAGTCCCCGCCATGAGCGGATCACGCGCCCGCGTCGTCATGCCGTATCTGATGATCCTCGCCGGGTTCGTCCTGGGCGCGGGCGCCGTCGCACTCTGGCACGCCCGCAACGCCCTCCAGCGCCGCCCGCGCGAAAACGTCATCGTCGCGGTCAACGAGCTCGTCTCCCGCGTCAATGGCCTCGCCCCAGGCGAGACCGGCTCCGAGCAGGCCCTGGATCGCCTCGCCTCCCTCTCCGCCCGAGGCATCCTCAAGCTCCCCGATGATGCCGACCTGCTGGCGCTCTGCGACGCGGTCGCGCGTGGTCAGGCCTCTGCCGATCAGGCGATGAAGCTCGACACGCTCTGCGAAGCCCTCGGCCGCGCCGGCGCGTTCACCGACCTCGACGCCATCGCCGACCGCCCCGTGCTCAAGTGGTCGATGATCACCCACCCGATCACCCTGGCCAAACTTCCCGATCCCCAGGCCCTCCGCGTCATCGATCGCGTCTGCCGCGCCCGCATGGCCCAGGCCTGGCGTCAAGGCGACTGGGAGCTGGTCGTCGCGTTCCAGCGCCGCGCCCTTGGTCTTTCACAGGTCTGCATCCGCCAGCCCTTCGCGGTGCTCCGCATGCTCGGGCTTCAGTCCTTCATCCAGAACAACGCGCTGGTGCGTTCGCTGCTCGACACCACCATCCCGCCCGAGCCCAC
>CAZHFW010000002.1:0-190123 GCA_964531675.1 uncultured Phycisphaeraceae bacterium
GTCTTGAGCGTGGGGTTGCGCATCACCTTGTTGAAGGGGATGAGCATCGCGAAGAACCACGTGAGTTCGGCGATCGCGGGGATTTCGGTCTGGAGGACGATCGTGGACTTGGCGGGGTCGATGCCCGCGGCGAGCCAGTCCTTGACGATCTCGATGGTGTCCTGGCGGATGTCCGCGGGCTTGTCGGCGCGGGTGGTGAAGGCGTGCATGTTGGCCAGCAGGAAGTAGCAGTCGTAGTCGGACTGGAGGGAGACGCGGCGTTCGAGGGAGCCGACCCAGTGGCCCAGGTGCAGGCGGCCAGTTGGGGTGTCTCCGGTGAGAATGCGGGGTTTGGCGGAAGTCATAGGGCCAAAGGGTAGTGCCCCCGGGGGCCGCGCGCGGGGCTGTGGGTGTTCAGGCGGCCTGCGGCTTGGGCGTGATCGCCTGGCGGACGGCGCTCACGAGGGTGGCCCGATCGATGGGCTTGGTGAGGTAGTGATCGCAGCCTGCGGCGAGACAGCGGGTCTGGTCTTCGGGGCTCGCGAAGGCGGTGAGGGCGATGATGGGGGTTGAGCAGCCCGCAGCACGCATCGTGCGGGTGGCTTCCAGGCCATCCATGTTGGGCATCTGCACGTCCATGAGGATGAGGTCGAAGGGCGGGGCCTGCTCCGCAGCGGCGCGGGCGGCCTGGCAACCATCGGAAGCCAGGCTCACCTGGGCGCCGGCCTTTCGGAGGAATGTCGCGAGCAGACGCTGGTTGTCGATGCCGTCGTCGACGACCAGGACGTGGATGCCTTGGAGCAGCGTGGGATTGCGGGACTGATCGGAGGCCTGGGGCGTGTTGGAGGCCTGATCGGCCAGGAGCCAGAATCGGAACTCCGAGCCTGCGCCGGGTTCGGAGCGGACGTCCATGTCGCCTCCGAGCATGCGGGCCAGTTCGCGGCTGATGGCGAGGCCCAGCCCGGTGCTCGAGCGACGATCGGTGGGGATGTCTCCGACCTGCACGAAGGGCTGGAAGAGCGAGCGTGCCTGCTCGGGCGTGAGGCCCGGGCCGTTGTCGCGGACGCGGAACTCCACGCGGAGCTTGTCCGGGTTGTTGACGCTGGCGGGCTGGGCGGAAGCGGCGATGGAGATCTGGCCCGCCTTGGTGAACTTGACCGCGTTGCTCACGAGGTTGATGAGCATCTGTCGGATGCGGAGCTCGTCGGAGCGGAGGACCAGATCGGCGGGGCCTTGCCAGTCGGCGCGGATGGAGACGCCCTTGGCGGCGGCGAGCGACTCGAACATGGCGCGGACGTCCTGCACGAGCTGGGCGGGGCGGAGCGGCGCGTGGTGGAGCTCGAGCTTGCCCGCTTCGATGCGGGAGAGGTCCAGGAGGTTGTTGATGAGCTCCATGAGGTGGCGGCCGTTGCGTTCGATGGCGTCGATGGCCATCTCGCGCTCGGGGCCGGCGAGATCCCGGGAGCGCAGCAGCTCGGCGTTTCCCAGGACCGCGTTCATGGGCGTGCGGATTTCGTGGCTCATGCTGGCCAGGAAGGCGCTCTTGGCGATGGTGGCCGCGTGGGCCTGCCTGGCGGTCTGTCGGTGCTGGATGGCTTCGGCCGCGATGTCCGCGAGGCGGCAGAGGATGCGGGCGCGGCGGGCGGACCAGCGGCGCGGGCGGCCGTCGATCACGCAGAGGGTGCCCAGGGCGGCGCCGTTGGAGGCGTACAGCGGGGCGCCGGCGTAGAAGCGGATGTTGGGATAGCCCAGGACCAGCGGGTTGGTGCGGAAGCGTTCGTCCGCGAGGGCATCCTCCACGATCAGCGGTTCCTGCTGGAGAATGGTCTGGTTGCAGAACGCGTCGGCGCGGGCGGTCTGCCTGATCTCGAGGCCGACGGAAGACTTGAACCACTGGCGGTCGCGATCCACGAAGCTGATCGCGGCGATGGGCATGCGGAGCAGGTCGGAGGCGAGCTGGGTGATGCGGTCGAACTCCTCCTCGGGCGGGGTGTCGAGGATGCGGAGCGACTCCAGGGTCTGGAGCCTGATGGCCTCTTCGACGGGGATTTGTGGGGCGCGGGAGGGCATGTGTGCGATGCATGCATCGGGCGCGCCGGCCGGGTTCTGAAGCGTGGGGATGGTGGAAACACCGGTGCGGCGCCGGTGTTCGTCAAGAGGCGCACAGCGGTGGCGGATGTCCCCCTAGGCCGGTGGACGTTGCGACACCGATAACATCTCATGGGAACTGATGAGACCCCGCTCGGGCGTGCTTATCTATCGGCGCACGTCAATGGAGCCAGAGCCCGATCGCGACGTTGGCCGCGTTGAAGCCGACGTGCATCAGGATGGAGACGCCCAGGCTGCGGGTGCGCTCGAACGCGACGCCCATCGCGATGCTGAGCACGAAGAGGTTGGCCAGGGCGTGGGGCGGGACGGCGCCGTAGTGGGCCGCTGCGAACAGGGCGCTGGTGACGAAGATCGCGGGCCAGGCGCGGCCCGAAAGGCGGAGCAGCGCGGACTGGAGGAAGCCTCGGTAGATGACCTCTTCCACGATGGGGGCCAGGATGATCGCGTTGAAGCCCATCGCGTAGACCCAGGGGTCGTTGCGGCCTTCGACCATCTGCTTCAGGGCGTTGTGGGCCAGTTCGCTCGGGGCCGAGCCATTGATCTTGCTGGCGGCGTAGGTCGCGCCGCGCGAGACCACTTCGAGGATCGGGAAGGCCAGGAGCAGGCAGGCGATGCCCAGCGGGGCGTCCTTGGGGCGGAACCCGATGCCCGAGCCCGCGCCGCCTCCCGCGGTGAGCAGACGGGCCATCGCGACCGCAGACACCAGACCGAGCAGATACCCCGCGAGCTGGGTGGTTCCGGAGTAACGCATCGACTGCGTGTCGGGACCGACCACCGACTTGAGGTTCATCATCGCGCCCGCGCCGGCCTGGAGGCTCATCCAGACGACCAGCGAGGCGAAGAGCCACACCCACCAGGGATGGGCTTTGACATCGCGGCCGCCTTCGAGCGAGCCGGGGCGGATGACGTTCCCGGCCCAGAGCAGCGCGAGGATGATGGGTGCGGAGACGATGTTGACGACCGCGAGCCACTCGCCCGCGGACATCTTGGGGATGCTCCGGCTCGCGGTGGCGGGAGCGGTGCCCGCCTGGGTGGAGGCGGTGGGGGCCTTGGGGGTCTGGGCCAGCGTGACTTGGGCCAGCGTGACTTGGGCCAGCGTGACTTGGGCCAGCGTGGATTGGGCCAGTGTGGTTTGGGCGAGAACCGGAGGCGCCTGGTTGGCGAAGGTGGTGGACAGGGGCGCGTCGGCCGATGAAAGGTGGTCGGCGTGGGCCTGGCGGGTCAGGACGATGGAGGCGGCGCACAGGAGCAGGGCCAGGCCAACAATCGGGACGGAAGAGCGCCGGGCCGGACGACGGCCGGGGGAAGGAAGAGCTTTGAAGGACGAGCCGATCAACTCACCACACCAGCCGCCGGCGGTTCTGGCGGAGATCATCGCGCACAAGCGGACGGAAGTGGAGCGTTCCAAGGCGGCGATGACGATGTCGGAGATGGAGGCGATGGTGGCGCAGGAGGAGCCGCCGCGGAACTTCTTCGCGGCGGTGACCCGGCACAAGGATCGGTTTGATACAGCGGTCATTGCGGAGGTGAAGCGGATGAGCCCATCAGCGGGGCTGATCCGCCCGGAGTACGCCGGGGACGGTTTCGAGCCCGAAGAGATCGCCAGAAAGTATCACCGCGCCGGGGCGGCTGCGATTTCATGCCTGACGGATGAGCGTTTCTTCGGGGGGCATCTCTCCTACATCAAGCGGATCAAGGACGCGATCCCGCTGCCGGTGCTCCGGAAGGACTTCATCATCGATCCCTGGCAGCTCTGGGAGAGCCGGGCCGCGGGGGCCGACGCGGTCCTGCTCATCGCCGAGTGTCTCCCGGAGGCGGATCTGATCGATCTCCTGATCCTGGCCCAGCAGCTGCAACTCACGGTCCTGATTGAGGTTCACGACGTCGAGAACCTGCTGCGGGTGCGCCCGCATGTGGGCTTTCCGCATCGGTCGTACGCGCTGCTTGGCATCAACAACCGCGATCTGACCACCATGCAGGTGGATCTGAACCACACGCTCAGGCTGCTGGACCTGGTCGAGGATCGCACCATCCTGGTGAGCGAGTCGGGGATCAAGACCCCGAACGACCTGGTGCGGCTGCAGGCGGCGGATGTTCGGATTGTGCTCGTGGGTGAACACCTCATGCGGCAGGCTGATCCGGGGAAGGCCCTGGGGGATCTCCTGGGTCCGCCGAGTTTTCGGTGAACCGGTGCGGGCTCGCTGAGTATGACTTGGGGCCCCGGCGGCGCGTGCTGTCTGGGGGTTGGCAGCAGATCGGATTGCGAGGGTGACATGTTCGGACGCGTGCTTGTTCCGATGGGTCTGGTCGCGGTTTCGGTGGTTGCTTCCGCCTGCGGGCAGGTTGATGAGGCGGCCAAGACGAGGCTCAAGGACGCCTCGGAGGCGGTCAAGGCCGCGACGGCGCTGACCTTCAAGGCCAAGGTCACCGCGACGGGTTCGATCGGCGGCATGCTGCCCACCGCGGAGGGTGATGTCACGATGCTGCGCCAGAAGGCCGAGGACGGCACGCCTGGCGTGTGGCTCATGCGCGTCACGGGAACGGGGCACAGCAAGGACAAGGACGCGGCCCAGAAGTTTGACGTGGCCTGGCTCAACGGCCAGTCGCGCATGACGGACTTTCAGGCCAAGAAGGTGATCCAGAAGGCCGGCAAGCCCAAGCCGACGCCGGCGTACAAAGCGGCCGAGGCGCTGCGCGTGAATGAGCTCGTTGAGCCCGAGCCTTTCAAGAAGGCGATGGCGGCGGCGAACATCGCGATGTTGCCCGGCGAGGATGTCGACGGCGTCGCCTGCGACGTGATCGAGTCCGGCGCGGGCAAGGGGATGAAGGATCGGTTCTACATCTCCAAGGACGACAACCTGCCGCGCCGGATCGTGCGCAACTTCTCGAACTCGATGATGACGGGAGACTGGACGACCGAGATCATCGGGCTGGCCAAGCCGACGGACCTGAACGAGAGCGCGGTGGTCTTCCCGGTGCCTGAAGGGTTCACCGAGGAGAAGACGGTCGCGGAGACCCCCGCGCCGCCCCAGCGTTCCAATCAGCCCGATCCGTCGACGACCGCGATCAATCCCGGAGCGACGCCCAGGGACAGCGAGCATCGTCCCGACAGCACGCTCACCCCGGCTGCGACGCCCGCTCCGACGCCGGCGCGCGCGACTGCTCCCGACTTCGAACTTCTGGACGCGGCGGGCAACAAGGTGAGCCTGGCCTCGCTCCGCGGGAACGTCGTGCTCCTGGACTTCTGGGGCACGTGGTGCATCCCCTGCCGGGCTTCGCACAAGGAGCTTCAGGCGATGGAGGAGGCGCTCAAGGGCAAGCCGGTGCGGGTGGTGAGTCTGGCGGTGCGCGAGAAGAGCAAGGACGCGCCGATCGAGTACATGAAGAAGAACAACTACACGTTTGATCTGTTGCTCGACGCGGACAAGGTGGCCGAGTCGTACAAGGTCAAGGCGTATCCGACGTTCGTGCTCATCGGCAAGGATGGGCAGCTCATCAGCCGGTATGAGGCGTTCAAGAAGGACGACACGATCCCCGCGATCAAGCGGATGATCGAGGAAGTGTTGACGACGGGGCAGACGAAGGTGGAGCCGGGGAGGGAGTGAGGGAGAGGGTGGGGAGGTAGGGGAGGTAGGTCGGGGAGGTCCTCTCGCTTGCGCGAGAGGCTCTGATGATGCAGAGACCCTGATGAGGCAGAGGCCCTGACGGGCTGGTCAGGCCAGGCGCGTGCGCCAGTGGTCGAGCTGGTCGTGGCGGGTGAGGTCGTACTGGAGCGGCGTCACGGTGATGCAGCGCTTCAGGAGCAGGTCGACGTCGGTGCCTTCTTCGGTGTCGTGGAAGTCGAGGCCGTGACCGGCGGCCCAGAAGTAGGTTTCGCCCAGCGGGTTGACGCGGCGCTCGTACTTATCGACGAGGCCGTGGGTGTTCATGGGCGCGACGCGGACCGGGGGCAGTGGATCGTTGACGGAGAGGTGTTCGCCCTCGGTGACGGGGATGTTGATGCTCACGCACGAGTGGCGTTCGGGAAGGCCCTTGCGGAGGAGCATGTCGAGGGTCTTGCGGGCCCAGGCTGCCGCGATGTCGAAGCGGGCCTTGCCTCGGCCCATGTGGAGGCTGACCGCGATGGAGGGGACGCCGAGGAACGCGCCCTCGATGGCGGCTGCGACGGTGCCCGAGTAAATGACGTTGATGCCGCAGTTGGCGCCGGCGTTCATGCCTGAGATGAGCAGGTCGGGCTTGGAGGCGGGGCCGTATTTCTCGGGCCAGAGCTGAGAGACCGCGAGCTTGACGCAATCGGCGGGGCGGCCGTCGACGGCGATGCCGCGCATGTGTCCGAGGCCCGAGAGGGGGACGGAGGCCTCCTGGGTCATGAGGGGTTCGTGGAACGTGATGCCGTGGCCCGTCGCGGACTGGACGGTGAGGGGCGCGATGGGGAAGACTTCGCGGGAGTTGAGGATGGGGCCCTTGTGGACGCCGGTGGCGTCGGTGAGGGCTTCGTAGAGCGCGAGGATGCCGGGGGCGCGGATGCCGTCGTCGTTGGTGAGCAGGATGCGCATTGAGGCAGGATAGCCGTCAGGCCTTGGAGCGAATGGGGAGCAGGGCGCGGATCCGGCGGTCGCGCAGGAACAGGCCGAACCAGAGGACCATGCCCAGGATTGCCTGGATGATGAAGGGCTCGCCGATGCGGGCGTGGGTCGCGATGGCGCCGCCCATGTATCCGGTCAAGAGCACCGCGCCGAGGACCGCGGTGCGCGGGAAGAGATACAGCAGCGTGGCGGTGACCTCGACGATGCCCAGGGGCACCGCGTCGGCGGGGTCCCAGCCCAGGTGCGTGAAGCCATCGATGACGTCCTGGCCCTTGGTGAACTTGCCTGAGGCACTGAAGAAGAGCAGCAGGCAGGGCGCGACCGAGAGGAACCAGCCCAGGGCCAGGATCGCCTTGGGGATGGGCTTTGATGGGGCGGGCGTGCTGCTGCTGGACGCGGAGGGCGAGTCGGGCATCGGAGCTCCTTGGATGATCGGATTAGCGGCTGTCGAACGCGGCCCGGAGGGTCGCCAGGTCGAGCTTGACCATCTGCATCATGGCGCGGGTGACGCGGCCGCGACGCTCGGGATCGGGGTCGGACATCATCGTGAGCATGGCGCGGGGCGTGACTTGCCACGACAGGCCGAACTTGTCCTTGAGCCAGCCGCAACGGCTCGGCGTGCCGCCGGCGAGGAGCTTTTCCCAGTAGTAATCGATCTCGGCCTGATCCTCGCAGAGGACGAGCAAAGAAAAGGCGTCGGAGTAGGGGAACTCGGGACCGGCGTTGATGCCGATGAAGGTCTGGCCGAGGAGCTCGAACTCGACGGAGAGGATCTTGTCGGTGGGGCCCGGGCAATCCGCGCCCCAGTTGCTCACGCGAAGGGTGCGGCTTCCGGGGAAGATGGAGAGGTAATGCTCCATCATCTCCGGGGCGTTGTTGTTGCACCAGAGCACGGTGATGATGCGGCTGAGCTCGGCCATGGCTTTTCCCCGGAAAGGCGGGAGCGTAGCAGATGGTCGGTGTGGGTTTGGTGGGGTTCCCGGGAAGGGCTGGACGGGACGGGCTGCTCTATGCTCTTGGCATTCGTGGCCGGTGGGCGCAGCCATGTCATGCTGCGTGCGGGCACGCCAGGAGAAGAACATGCGCACGCTCGGGATCGTGTTGGCGGCTGGTTTGGCGATGACGGTCGGTATTCCGGCGCAAGGCCAGGTGTCGGCGGTCGGGACGCGCGTGATGGTCGAGGATTCGCCCTCGATCGCGCAGTTCCTCAAGATCCGCGTGCCGGGCTCGGTCCTCGAGGTGGACGCGTCCACGATGTACGTGACGGATTGGCCCGACGGCGTCACGCAGCTCTACAAGGTCGTGGGCGCGGGAGACGGTCCGCTCCAGGCCAACAAGGCGGCCAAGTACGTCAGGATCACCGAGTTCCAGGACGGCATCGCGGGCGCGTCGGTTTCGCCCGATGGCAAGACCATGATCGCGACCGCGGCCAAGGGCGGCAACGAGAAGACGCAGATCTATCTCGTCAAGCCTGCTGCGGGCGAGGGACAGAAGTCCGAGGTCTCGCCCCTGATCACAAACGACAAGGCGAACATCGCGCCGGCGTTCTGGTTCAAGGACTCCAGCGGGTTCGTGTACGTCGCCAACGACGCGAGCCCCAACGACTTCTACATCTACCGCTATGACCTGGGCGCCGACGGCAAGGGCAAGAGCACGCTGCTGGTGGGCAAGCCCGGAAACTGGGAGGCGCGCGACGGGACCGACGACAAGGGGCGCTACCTGGTGAGCGAGTTCCGCTCC
Organism: uncultured Phycisphaeraceae bacterium; assembly: GCA_964531675.1. Taxonomy (GTDB): domain Bacteria; phylum Planctomycetota; class Phycisphaerae; order Phycisphaerales; family UBA1924; genus CAZHFW01. Next base: position 8,415 of record CAZHFW010000002.1, read on the forward strand.
GCGTCCGAGCAGGACATCTACGAGCTCAACGCCGGGACCGGGGCGCTGACCAAGCTCAATCCGAGCGAGGAGTTGCACTCCAATCAGCCGATCGGCTACATGCCTGGCGAGAAGTCGATCCTGTACACGAGCGACATCGAGGAGGGTCGTCAGCGGCTCTTCGTGCGCGATCTGGCGTCGGGGAAGGTCACCAAGGCGATCCCCGCGCTGGACAACGCGGAGGTTGAGGAGGCGGTGGTGTCGCCCGACCGCTCGCTCCTGGCGGTGGTGCTCAACACCGAGGGCTATGGCGAACTGAAGCTCTACACGCTGCCGGACTTCGAGCCCGCGCCGCTTCCTCAGATCGAGAAGGGTCTTGTGTCGGGCGTGCGTTTCCGCGAGCGGACGCTGTATTACGCGCTCACCAACGCCAAGCAGCCGACAATCGCGTATTCGTACCAGGTGCCCGAGAACACCAGGAACAAGATGATGCCGGTGGCGCGTCAGCTCTCGGCGGTGCTCGACGATCAGGGGATCGATCTCTCGAAGTTCCAGCTCCCCGAGCTCATCAAGTACAAGAGCTTCGATGGGCTCGAGGTGCCCGCGTTCCTGTACCTGCCGCCTGGCGTGAAGAAGGGCGAGCCTGTCCCCTTTGTCGTGAACTTCCACGGCGGGCCCGAAGGCCAGCACCGCCCGGGCTTTGATCGCTCGTCGCAGTTCCTGCTCTCCAAGGGCTACGGCGTGCTGATGCCCAATGTGCGCGGGTCGACCGGGTACGGGCGCGCGTACCAGATGATGGACGACTACAAGAAGCGCTGGGACTCGGTGCGTGACGGCGTGGAGGCGGCCCGCTGGCTTGTGAAGCAGGGTTACGCCAAGGCCGGGCACATCGCGGTCTACGGCGGGTCCTACGGCGGGTTCATGTCGGTCGCGACCGCGGTCGAGGATGGATCCTCCAAGGAGCCGGTCCTGGGCGCGGCGATCGACGTGGTCGGCATCGTGAACATGAAGACGTTCCTGGAGCAGACCAGCGGGTACCGCCGGAAGCTCCGCGAGGCGGAGTACGGGCCGCTCTCGGATCCGGAGTTCCTCGCGAGCGTGTCGTCGATCAACCGTGTGAACGACATCAAGGTGCCCATGATGATCGCGCACGGCTTGAACGATCCGCGCGTGCCGGTGGGCGAGGCCATGCAGCTTGCGATCGCGCTGAAGAAGCGCGGCATGGACCCGGTCGAGTTCTACGCCCCCGACGAAGGGCACGGCTTCGCCAAGCTCGAGAACAGGCTCCTGTTCCAGGAGCGCATGGTGAAGTTCCTGGACTCGACGATCGGCAAGAAGTAAACCTGATCCACGACCAATGAAAAAGCGCCGGGGCGACCCGGCGCTTTTTTCATGGGTGGATGTTGCGGATCAGGCCGCGTGTTTCAGCGGCGGCGGCGCGAGATCGCGACGCCCGCGAAGGCCAAGAGGCCCGCGGCGCCCGGAGCGGGGACCGCGAAGCCTCGGACCGCGATGATGCGGTTGCCCCCGCCGAAGGTGGAGAAGAGGAAGTCGCCCGTGACCGGGTCGATGAACGCGCCTTCGGCGCCGGAGAGGCCGGTCATGAACGTGCGGCGGGTGCCGGCGATGGGATCGCCGTTGGAATCGACGTCGTAGATCGCGACGTTGCCGACGCTGTATTCCGAGACGATCATGGCCTCGCCCGTGATGAGGGGCGAGTTGAGCGGGACGTAGGCGAAGCCCTCGGGGCCGCCCGAGAGGGTCGCGGTCTGGGCCAGCGCGGTGATGTCGAAGGTGCCCGAGCCATCGGGGGCGAAGGTGGCGTTGTAGAACTGTCCGCCGCTCCACGAGGTGACCTTCATCCGGCCGGCGGCGGTGTAGTCCGAGGGGACGAAGTTGATGGCCGAGTGGGAGCCCGCGGCGCCGAGGGCGGCCATGTCGATGACCTTGTCGGGCGTGGTGCTGCCTGGCTTGTACTGGGAGAGCTTGTTGGCGGGCCACTGGGAGGCGAAGAGAACGCCGTTGGGCCCGTAGGTCACGCCGCCGTCGTTGAAGGGGGCGTCTCCCCAGCGTTCGGCGCTGACGATGCCGCTGATGTGGTTGCCCGCGTCGCGGGAGATCTTGACGGCCCAGAGGCTGCCCGTGGCGCCGTTGGCGGCGCCGCCGAGGAGGAGCGTGTCGGTGGTCCCGGCGAGCAGGGTCAGCCCGCCGTAGTTCGTGGGCACGCCCGGCGCGGAGCCGAGGTCAACGTAGGAATAGGAACCGGCAAACGCGGGATCGATGGTCTGGGCCTGGGCCAAGCCGGCCAGCGCGACGATCGACAGACCTGCGGCATACGCACGAGTCTTCATGAACCACCCTCCTGAAAGCCCGGTCGCGCACGGGGGGCGCGACTCCAGACTTCAAAGGTGCCTCGGAGGCGTGGGGAATGCCAATAAACCGGGTGTTTTGCGGGTCCCAGGGCCGAGCGGCGTAGGTGAAACTGGGGCCTCTCCTGGTTATGGGACCTCTTCGGGGGCTGCCCGTTTGGGTGTGTTTTTGGAGCTGCCGGGGGTCGCGCGGCGGGGTGCAAGGGCCAGCGCGACCGGCGTGGGGGTCCTGCATTTGCGCCGGGTCGTTGACCCTTCGAACTCGGGGCCGCGGCGCATCGGGGTCCCAGGCGGACTGACGACGCAGCCCGTCATCGATTGAAGGGTCGATGAGGGCTCGATTCTGGGAGCGAGGCGAGGGACTGATCGGCTGGGGAAGGGGGCTGTCGGTCCGACTTGGGTGAAGAGCGCCGGTGGCGTTACTCGTTGATGCCCAGGTCGGTCTTGGTGAACAGGGCTTCGAAGCGGAGGCCGGCCTTCTCGACGTTCTCGCGGGCGCCTTCCTGGCGGTCGATGGTGGCGATGATGGCGCGGACGTCGGCGCCGAGTTCTTTGAGGACCGCGACCGCTTCGAGGGCCTGGCCGCCGGTGGTCGCGACGTCTTCGAGGAGGATGACGCGGTCGTTCTTGTTGACGACGCCCTCGACCTGCTTGGCGGTGCCGTAGCCCTTCTTCTGGTTGCGGACGAAGATGCAAGGCAGGCCGGTCTGGACGGTCGCGATGGTGACCAGGGGGATGCCTCCGAGCTCAGCGCCCGCGAGGCGGTCGATGGGCTTGCCCTCGGCCTTGGCGATGTGGTCGATGCGCTGGGCGAAGAGCACGCCCAGGTCGCGGAGGACTTCGGCGCGGGTGGAGAAGAGGTATTTGTCGAGGTAGTACGAGCTCGTCCGCCCGGAGCGGAGCGTGAACGTGCCGCGGAGGAGGGCGGCGTCGGCGATCTTTTTGGCCAGGGCGCGGGTGTCGACAGCGGTGCTCATGTCCCGAGGATATGACGCGGCGGGAAACGCGGGGGAAGGGGCCGGCGGTGTGCTAACCTGCTCCCCACGTGCACGCGCTGGACTTCACACTCATCGTCGCGGGAATCGCGTTTGCTGCGGGGCTTCTGGGTTCCCTCACGGGGCTCGGCGGCGGCGCGATCCTGATCTCGGTCCTGGTCCTGTTCATGGGCGTAGACATGCGCTTTGCCATCGGCGCCTCGCTCATCTGCGTCATCGCGACCAGCTCGGGCTCGGCGGCGGCGTTCGTCCGCGAGGGTTTCACCAACGTCAGGCTCGGGATCCTGCTCGAGCTGGGCACAGTGACCGGCGCGATCGTGGGGGCGGCCCTCGCCAGATTCATCCCCATCCAGGGACTCATGATCATCTTCAGCCTCGTGCTGTTGTGGTCGGCGTATTCGACGGTGATGAGGCCCAAGTCCCTGGCCCAGACCAGCGAGTCGGATGCGCTGGCGCTGAAGCTCAAACTGCCCTCGTACTACCCGAGCGGCGGCAAGATGACGGCCTATGGCGTGCGGAATGTTCCCGCGGGCGTCGCGATCATGTTCAGCGCGGGCGTGCTCTCCGCGCTGGTCGGGCTCGGCTCGGGCGTGGTCAAGGTCCTGGCGATGGACCGCGCGATGCGGATCCCGTTCAAGGTCTCCACGACGACGAGCAACTTCATGATCGGCGTGACCGCAGCGGCCAGCGCGGGCGTGTACCTGCACCGAGGGCAGATCGATCCGGTGCTTTGCCTGCCTGTCGTCCTTGGTGCTCTCGCGGGCTCGCTCTTTGGCGCGCGGGTGCTTCCCAAGGCGAAGACGCAGACGTTGCGGGTGATCTTTGCGGTGATCGTCGCGATCATGGCGCTGCAGATGCTGTACAAGGCGATCATGGGCCCCGGGGGTGGCGCGTGAGCACGGACCCGAACAAGCCCGCGGAGGTGCTGCAACCTGTGGAGGAAGTGCTGCGCCAGGAGCACCGCCTTGAAGGCGTCCTGAGCCGGGGCCTGATCGCGGGCGTGGCGCTGGCAGCGCTGGTCACGGTGGTGGGGGGCGTGGTGTTCCTGTTCAGGCACTCACGCGATATCGTGGCCTACGGCACCTATCACCCGCAACCCGATGGGCTGCGCTCGGTGGGCGCGGTGCTGCGCGGGGTGCTCGAAGGCGACGCCCGCGCGATTCTCCAGCTTGGCGTGGTGCTTCTGGTCGCGACGCCGATCGCGCGGGTGCTCTTCTCGCTGATGGTGTTCGCGGTGCAGCGCGACCGGCTCTATGTCATCGTGAGCGCGATCGTGCTGGCGCTGCTCATGCTTGGGTTCCTGGGCATCACGCACTGAGCGGCGGTTGTCACGCTGCGATCAGGGTTCGCCATTGCGGGCGAACTGCGCCAGGTGATCGACGATCTTGCGGGCCTCGGTGATGAACCGGTCGGTGTCGACGGGTTTGTTCTCGTCGTTCCAGGTCATGGCCAGCGCGAAGGTGCGGCCGTCGTCGCGTTCCAGGAGCCAGGTGAGGCAGAGCACGCCGGGCTCGCTGCCGCCTTTGAAGGCGATGCGGGGCCAGATGTTCTTGTCGAAGGGGACGCCGGGATTGATGGTCCAGGCGTGCATGAGCGGGTCCATGCCCGGGAACTGCGCGAGGGTGCGGAGCTTGTGGACCGCGTTGCACAGGTCGGGCGTGGTCGCGAACCACTCGATGTTCTGAACCTGCACAGGCTTGGTCCACGCCAGGGCGGCGGCGGCGACGGGCTCGGCCTTGGCGACCGCGCCTCCTTCGGCGAGCATGCGTCGGCGCGAGCGTTCGCTCGCGACGTTCCAGCGGAGCGGCAGGTTGGGATCGCCCGGGAGCTTGAGCGTGAAGATCTCGCGGGTGGAGAGCATGGGCTGGTTCAGGCGCGGCTGCGCGGTGCAGGTCGCCATGAACGCTTCGGCCTTTTCACGCCCGACCAGGAAGAGCAGGTGGTCCGCAGCGGTGTTGTCGCTGATGGAGATCATCTTGTCGGCGAAGTGCGAGAGCGGGAAGGTCGCGCCGTCGGGCTGGACCTGCATGTCGCCGCTGGGCAGGCTCTTGAGCGCGTTCTTGATCGCGACGGGCTGGTCCCACTTCAATGTGCCCGCGTTGACTTCAACGCCAACGGCCCCGAGCACCCAGAGCTTGAAGGCCGAGCCGATGGCGAGCGTCTGATCGGGCTGGAAGGAGAGCACGCGGGCGGGCTCTTCGTCGGCGTGGTCGGCGGGGGGAAGCATCACCGCAAAGCACGAGACGCGGCCCGGGAGCTTGCGGAGCTCGTCGAGCGGGTCGGGGGGGCCATTGCCCGGTTCGTCGCCGCCGTTTCCGCCGCCGCCGAAGGGCGTGACGGAGAGGAAGTCGATCTTGCCGGTCTTGGCGTCAACGCCGAGTTCGACACGGACGGTGTTGCCCGAGCCGAGGGCAGCGATGATCGCGACCAGACTGGTGGGGGCGGCGCCGGGGTTGATGTGATCGATGCCGAAGCCTTCGGCCTTGCCTTCCTCCTGGCTCTGCGCGATGTCGCGCAGCATCGCGGTGATCTTCTTGGGGGGGACCTCGCGGAGGAACTCGGGGGTGAAGTTGTCGGCCGGTTCGCCGGCGGGCTCGCCATTGAGCACGCCCATGAGCCAGCGGAACTTGGCGCCCGCGGGGGTGTCGGGGATGGCGCGCTGGGCGCGGGCGAACTCGGGCATGTCGGCGGGTCTGGGCGGACCGGCCAGCGCCCGGGGCGCGACGAGCGGCAGCGCGAGGATGGTCACGAGGATCGCGAGCCAGCGGAGAAGCGTCATGCCTTGGGCTCCGGGAAAGGCACGCCCCGGGTGGGGGCCGTGCGGGGTCCCCCGGGCGGATCCGGGGCGACCTGTTTGGAAGATTTGAACGTGGAAACGAGCGTGCGACAACTCGAAGCGGATCGCAAGGTCTTTGTTCGGTTGATTTCCGCGCGGGGGATGGGGAGTGGTCCTAAACTGGGGGCCTATGCAGCGGCCTATCGCGATCACGGGGCTTGGGACCGTGTGTGGTCTTGGTGTGGGCATCGTCCCGCTTTGGGAGGCGCTCTGCGCCGGCAAGTCGGCCCTCGGGCCGGCGACCAGGCTGGACGCGTCGGGCTTCCGCTCGCGACTGGCGGGCGAGGCCAAAGACTTCTCCGCCAAGGACTTCGTGCCAAAGAGTTACCGCAAAGCGGTGAAGGTCATGGCCCGTGACATCGAGCTGGCGGTCGGCGCCGCCCGGTGCGCGGTGGATGACGCCGCGCTGGTCACGCGCAACGGCGCGCCCGACGGCGACGGCTCGGCGTCCACGGTGCAGACGACGTATCCGAACAACCGCATGGGCTGCCAGATCGGCGCGGGTCTCATCGCGGCCGAGACCGACGAGCTCTCGTCGGCTCTGGCGACCGCGGTGGACAGCGAAGGGAACTTCCAGCTTCGCAACTGGGGAGCTGCGGCCGGGCCCGACGGGGCCCCGGGCAAGGGAGGGATGAACAACCTCCAGCCCTTGTGGCTTCTGAAGTACCTCCCGAACATGCTCGCGTGCCACGTGACCATCATCCACGGGGCCGAGGGTCCTTCGAACACCATCACGTGCGCGGAGGCGAGCGGTTTGCTCTCGCTCGGCGAGTCGTGCCGGGTGATCGAGCGCGGCGCCGCGGATCTGTGCTTCTCGGGATCCGCCGAGAGCAAGGTGAACCTCATGGGGTTCCTGCGGATCCAGCTGGCGGGGCGTCTGGCGGAGACTGGTGACGCGACGGATGGCTCGACGATCGTGCGGCCTTACGACCCCGCGTCGACCGGAACGATTCTGGGCGAGGGCGGCGGGATCGTGATCACCGAGGCGGTGGACACCGCCAAGGCCCGCGGCGCGCGGATGTATTGCAGGATTGAGGGCTTCGGCGCGGGGCATTCGAGCCGTCTTGAGCTTGAAGCGCCCGACAGCGGCGTCGACGAGGGCCTGCGGTTTGCGATCGAGAACGCGCTGGAGGACGCCAAGGTGCGTCCGGACCAGATCGACGCGATCGTGCCCCACGCTTCGGGCGTGCCGGCGCTGGATCAGGCCGAGGCGGGCGCGCTGCGCGCGGTCTTTGGCGCGAAGCTGAAGGACATCGAGCTGATCACGCTCACGCCCGCGCTGGGCGAGTGCATGGCGGGCAACGGCGGGGTGATGGTCGCGGTGGGCGCGATGGCGCTGCACACCCAGACGCTCCCGGCGCGGCTCAACGCGGGAACTCCGCCCTCGGACCTGAGGGCGGGCGCAGCACCTTCGCGGAAGGCCAAGCTCGAGCGGATCCTGGTGTGTTCCTCGGCGCTGGGAGGCCAGAACGCCGCGGTCGTGCTGGGGAGGAACTGATCTCAAACGCGTCCGGTCCCACAAGGGCCCGGTCCGGGCGCGGTTCAAAGGTCTCGCGGGAAGGTCCCGCGCGACGGTTCAGGCCCGAATGTCCGGTCAGAAAGCACCCGAGTCCGCGGGTGCGCCGGGGGTGGATCAGGCCAGACTTGCCTGATCCAGCAAAGGAGTATCAACGTGAGCGACTATCAGGGCGACTACAACCGCGGCGGGGGCTATCAGAATCGTGGCTACGGCAATCGCGGGTACGGCGATCGCGGCGGCGGACGCGGTGATCGCGGTGGGTACGGGCGTGGCGGCGGTGGTGACGGCGGCGGACGCGGCGAGCGTCGCGGCCTGCCGCTCTCCGAGCTTGATCCGGCCCTCACCGACGTTTCCCGCAAGGTCATCGGCTGCGCCATCGAGGTCCACAAGACCCTCGGGCCCGGGTTCTCCGAAGACGTCTACCTCAAGGCCCTTTGCAACGAGCTCACCGCGACCGGCGTCTCGTACAAGGTCAATGAGAAGATCGACGTGCGCTTCAAGGACCAGGTCGTCGGGCAGGTCGTCGCCGACCTGCACGTCGACGGCCGTTTCATCGTCGAACTCATGGCCCGCCCGGGCGAGATCGGCTCCTTCGAGCGTTCGGGCCTCCGCGCTCAGCTCAAGGCCTCCGACCACGAGCTCGGCCTGATCATCAACTTCGCCGAGCGCCGCCTGAAGGATGGCCTGGTGCGCGTGCTCAACATGGAGAAGATCAACATCGACCGCGGCGACGAGGGCGGCTCTGAGGACGACCTCGACAATGGCGGCATGGTCGACTTCGAAGAGAAGAACTGAGGCAAGCCGCCCGACGCGTTCGGGCGTTTGCAGCATTGATCGAGTATTCACCGGCTCCCGGGCTTGAAGGCTCGGGAGCGGATTCGAAGGGGCGCAACGCCCTGATCAGGAGAGCGCATGACCCGTCGCGTCGTCATCACGGGAACCGGTTGGATCACCCCGCTCGGGCACGACGTCGAGTCGGTCTGGGGCAGGCTTCTCCGCGGAGACAGCGGCATCGGCCCGGTCACGCGCTATGACGCCGGGACGTTCGCGACCAACTTCGCGGCCGAGGTCCGCAACTTCAAGCTCGACGCGTTCCTGCCCAGCGCTGCCAAGCACGCGCACGCGGGGTTGAGCACGCAGTTCGCGCTGGGCGCCGCGGCCCAGGCGTTCAAGCAGGCGGGGCTCGCACCCTTCACCGGCGCGGGACGCCGGAGGCTCGGGCTTTACCTCGGCGCGGGTGAAGGCACGCTGGATTTCGAGAACTTCGTCAGAAGCAATCTGGCGGGCTGGAAGGCCGAGACGCGGAGCATCGATGGCGGCGCGTGGGCCAAGACCGCGCTGGCGGTCATGGACGCGCACAAGGAAATCGAGCAGGAACCCCAGCTCACGCTCACGCATCTGGCCCACGCCTTTGGTTGCGGCGGGCCCTCGTTCAACTGCATGACCGCGTGTGCGGCCAGCACGCAGGCGGTGGGTGAGGCCTTCGAGATCATCCGTCGCGGCGACGCGGACGTGATGCTCGCGGGCGGATCGCACTCCATGATCCATCCGCTAGGCATGACCGGGTTCATCCGCCTGACCGCGATGAGCTCGCGCCGCGATGATCCGAGCCATGCGGCCCGGCCCTTCGATGCGACGCGTGACGGGTTCGTCATGGGAGAGGGCGCGGGCATGATCGTGCTCGAGGCCCTGGACCACGCCAAGGCCCGCGGCGCGAACATTTTGTGCGAGGTCGCGGGCTACGGCTCGTCGGCCGACGCGTTCCGCATCACCGACATCCAGCCCGAGGGCCTCGGCGCTCAGGCGGCCATGTCGCAGGCGCTGCGCGAAGCGGGCATCGATCCGCGCGAGCCCGGGCCTGACGGCCGTCCGGGGATTCATTACATCTCGGCCCACGGCACGGGGACCAAGGAGAACGACTCCATCGAGACCGCGGCGGTGAAGGGCGTCTTCGGGCCGCTCGCGCCCAAGGTGCCGTTCAGCAGCGTGAAGAGCATGTTCGGGCACCTGATCCAGGCGGCGGGCGCGGTGGAGCTGATCACCTGCGTGCAGGCGATCAAGACCGGGTGGATCCCGCCCACCATGAACTACAACACGCCCGATCCCGACTGCGATCTGGACTACGTGCCCAACAAGGCCCGCGATCTGGCGGCGCTGGCCCGCGACGGCGGCAGCGGCGTGGAGACGTGCCTCTCCAATAGCTTCGGCTTCGGCGGCCAGAACGACACCCTGGTCGTGCGCCGGTTCAGAGGCTGAAGACAAACCCGAGGGTTGAACCGCGATGCCCTCCCAACGCGAAAAGTCCGACCTGAGGGCTCGCCAGTTTGTGGTCGTGATCGTCCTGGGCCTGTTCTTCACGCGGGTTCTGGCGCCCTGGGAGCCGCTCTGGGCGCTCGCGCTCTTCCTGGCGATTGTCGGCATTTCGGTCTGGGCGGTCCTGATGGCAGTTCGGGCCCGGCGGGAGCGCCGTGATCGAGCGTGGAACGGGCTCTGCCTCCATTGCGGGTATGACGTTCGCGCCGTGGAAGGCCCGTTGTGCCCCGAGTGTGGGAAGCCCTCGCGGCGCGTGGAGCCAATTCCCGATGAGGCCTTGCGCACGGACCGCTCGATGAATCAGCCGCAAGCGGTTTCCGAACCGATCATGCCCGCCAGGCCGATGCTGACTGTGCTCCCGTTGCCACCGGCCCTGGCGGAATTGGGCAATAAGGGACCAGACGGGTCAGCGGACGCAGAGAGGCGGACATGAAGCCGGTTTCAACCATCAACTCCTGGTTCCAGACCATCGTCGGAGCGACCCTCCTGATCGCGGTGGGCTATCTGGGCTATCGCCTGGTCCGCGCTGATCTGGCAGCCCACGTCTACAGCGAAAAGCTCGCGACCCTCGCCAAGGACTACGCGTCCCTGCGCGACACGTTCAACGAGGCCATCACGCGCACCGCGGTCACCGAGCTGGTCGTCGACAACAAGAAGCTCTGGGTCGTCATCCGCACCGCCGACGGCACCGTGAAGCAGCTCGAGACGCCCTTCGATCCCGCCCGCGAGATTTACGTCGATTACGTCGTGCTTGACGGCAGGCTCTGGATCCGGCGCGTCTTCGACCAGAACACGCCCCCCGAGAAGGGCATGGTCATCGATCCCAAGCTCGCGGGCCTCGACTGGAACGACCAGCGCCTCAACCACGGCAAGGCGGTGTACCGCACGCTCAGCGAAGGCCGCTGGGTGATCACCGTCAGCGGCGATGGTTCGCTCGGCCTGGCCCGCGCCGAAGGTCCGTCCAAGCTCGTCGGCCCGCCGCAGATCAAGAGCTACGACACCATCGCCGAGGACACCAAGGTCCAGACGCAGAAGATCACCGCGGGCGATGTGTGGGACTACGTGACGGGCAAGTGAGGGCGTCGGTCTTCAGGCCTCGTCAAAGCTCCAGCGTCCGCCATCTCCGGGCGCCCAGCTCAGCGAGGTGGGCAGGTCATTGGCGTTGGATGGGCCGTAGATCCGGATCCGGCCCGAGGTCTGGTCGAAGGAGACGGAGAGCTTCTCACCCCGCTTGAATCCCGCCGACGCGAGCGTGTCCAGCGACCAGACGTCGGTCGCGGGATTGGCGGCGCGGGTGGGCTCCCACCAGTAGACGCGGATCTGGCCCGACTCGTCCACGCCGACGATGTTGAGGGCGTTCCATGAGGTGGTGTAGCTGGCCACGCTGGTGAGCTTGGCGCCGCCGAAGAGCTCGGAGAAGTTGGAGATCGTCCAGTTGCCTCCGAAGGCGGGGACCCACCAGGTGACGACCAGCGAGCCATCGGCGGTCTGGCCCGTGAGGTTGATGCCGTTCCACGGCGTGATGTACGCGCTGAGGCCTCCGGTGAACTTGGGGCCATTGCTGATGCGGGAGAGGTCGGAGGCGAAGATGTCGCCCTCGGGAGAGCCTGTCCAGACGGTGCGGAGGTTGCCTTTGTCGTCCAGGCCCGCGAGGTTCCAGCCTCCCCAGGCGGTGCGGTAACCGATGATCTTCCCGACGATGTTCGCGGGGGTCTGGTTGTTGTTGAACAAGGCGTCGTCGATGTCCACGCCCCGCCACGGGGAGCTCAGCCCCACCCTGGTCTGGGTGAAGAGCTTCAGGTCGTTGGTGAACTCGTTGCGGGCCGCGATGATCGTGCGGCTGTTCTCTCCCGCGAGCGGGAGGTGGATGAGCTGGGTGAAGCGATCACCCGCGCCGGTGATGCTCGATGTGAGCAGATTGTCGCCCAGGGAGATCGAGAGGTCCGGGGAGACCGTGAGCTTGCGGATGACCGTGCCGCCGTCCTGGAGGGAGTAGGCCAGATAGACGTTGTCGTCGATGGTGGAGCGGTAGAGCAGCGGATCGGAGAAGAGTTCGAGCACCTGGAAAGACTGGAAGAGGTCGTACTGGCGCAGGTCGCCCGGGAGGTTGGTCGACGGATCTCGCGGGGCCCGCACCTCCAGGAGGCTCTCGTTGTCGGCGTTGCGCCAGGCGCGGATCTCGAATCCCTGCGCGTTGGTCACGCCCGAGATGGAGCGGTCGGCGGGGATCTCGAAGGGCCCGACGCCCACATCCCAGAAGTTGGGCTGGCGCACGCGGAACGGCGTGTCGATCGGGTCGCCCTTGGCGGGCTGGAGCCTGACGGTGAACGCGTCGAGGAGGACGCGGTTCTCGGTGGTTTCCCAGCGGAAGACGTCGCCTGCCTTGAGTTTGTCCCCGGGTTTGGCGGCGACGCCGTTGAGCTTGGCGATGCCGTTGGAGAGGCTTGCGAGGGAGAGCGTTCCGGAGGCCAGATCGCTGTTGGATGTACCGCTGAGCGTGACCAGCTCGTCGTAGGTGAGCTCGAAGAAGCGTTTTTCCTTGGTGATCTCGAGGGTGATGGGGAGGTTGACGTAAGGGTGCACTTCCGTGGGGAGGCCGGGGCCTGAGGTGCCGCCGCCTGAGCCGCCAGAACCGCCCGTGCCGCCGGAGCTGCCCGATCCGCCGGCCTTGCCGCCGCCGCCGGGCGAGCCGAGGTCGGTGAACGCCGCGAGGTAGAACTGCGTGGAGCTTGCCTGTCCGTCGTAGGCGACCACGCGCAGCGGGACGGAGGAGCGGCCGTGCATCACGGGGGAGAAGACCAGGGACTCACCGGAGCGAATGAAGTAAGGCGAGTCGGGAGGCAGCGCGTTCGGGTCGTGGTTCACGATGTCCAAGGGCTCGGTGCCATTGGACACCTGACCGACCGTCCAGGGGATCTCGGAGAAGAAGCTGACGAAGAACGAGATGGGATCGCCATCGGAATCGAAGGCGCCGGACTTGTACAGGAGCTCGTCATAGCTCCAGCTGACGGTCTCGCCGTTGGGCGCCAGGCGGGCCAGGCTGACGCTGACCGCGACCGTGGAACCCACTTCCGGGGCGGCGTTCAGGAGTGCACGGCCTTCGAGAGACTCCATGCCAAAGAATCGATCAGGCTTCATGCGCAGCTCCTTGGTTCGGTGAGCAATCTACCTTCCCCGGGGTGCGGGGTTGCGGTTTCGGGCCCCAAGTCCGTCGATTCTCCCGGGGTACTGACAGAGTCCGAATCGGTCCCGCCCCGGCCGTTGCGGGGGCTAAACTTGTCCGCAATGAACACCGCCAGCCAGTCTCCGACCCTGTCCCGCTACACCCCCGGCATGCGCGTGCGCGTCACGCAGCAGAACCCGAGGCTGACCGGCGATCTGGTCACGACCGTCGAGGGGACCATCGTCCGCTTCGGTCAGCAGAAGACCGGCTCGTGGTACGCCCACGCCAAGGACGGCAAGCTCTGGCTTGATCGCCTGGAGCTGAAGAAGCACGATGGCGAGCTGGCGGTGATCAACCTCGACCAGTACTCGCACATCGAGATCCTGGAAGGCTGAAGCACGGGGCGCGTGCGCACGGCTCGGTCGTGCTCGCGGGGCCAGCGGCGGATTCTGAAGATTTTTGCAATCGCATGGACCGGCGCGGCTTGCGTCCGCGCGTGCTGACCTGCGCGGACGGCTTTGTGCGCGCCATCGCGGGCGATCGGCGGCTGGGGTGAGAGCACCCGAGCCACGCATCGACCGCCGGTGACGGACCGCGGCGGCGAGAACCAGACGCGTGGCCGGGGCTCTCCCGGAGACCGCCCGATGGGCTACCGCCTGCACGCGTTCCACGATGTCGGACTCGATGAAGCGGCGCTGGAGCTGGCGCTGGCCGAGCACGCGTCGGCCACGCTGCCGCGGATGGAGCGGTGGTGGAGCTATTACCGCAATCCCATGAAGGCGACGCCTTCAGGGAAGTACCGCCTGGCGCAGGAGCAGGGCCTGCCGCGGCGACTGACCGGCCGCGGCGCCGATCCCAGCGTGGATGATCGCGCGTCGCTGCGGCGCGAGGTCGTGATCGAAAACGACATCGGGTGGCGCGTGCAGGCCATGGTGGACTTCCTGTTCGCCAAGCCGGTGCGGCTGATCTCCACCGCCCGCGACGCCGACTTGCGGGCGAGGATCGAGGGTGTGCTCGATGCGGTGTGGGAGGCGTCGGGAGGCATCGCGCTGCTCCAGGACATGGCCCTGCTCGGACACGTCTTCGGGCATGTGGATCTGGTGGTGCGAAGCGTGGACGAGCCGGAGGCGGGCTCCGACGAGCGCTCGCGGGCCGCGGCGAGGGTCCGCATCGAAGCGATCGAGCCCCGGCGCGGCATCGCCATGCTCGACCCGGCCGATTACCGACGTCTGCGTGCGTACATCGTGCGCTTTGATCGACGCCTCAACAAGCCCGCCGGCGATTCCTGGCTGGCCAGACTCGGGACCGGGCTTGGCGCACTGGGGACGCAGATGCGGCTCGGCGCGGGCGAGCACGCGTCGGAGGCGTACACCGAGATCATCAGCGCCGCGCGGCGGCAGGTGTATCACGGTGCGCGGCTGGTGGTGGATGAGGCGCTGGAGAGCTTCGGCGGCGTGATGCCGGTCGTGCATGTGCAGAACATCGCGCAGCCGTTTGCACACGAGGGGATGGGCGAGGTCGAGCCGCTGGTGCCGTTGCAGGATGAGCTGAACATCAGGCTCTCGGACCGGGCCAGCCGTGTGACCATGCAGAGTTTCAAGATGTACCTGGCCAAGGGCATCGAGAACTTCGACGCCAGGCCGGTGGGTCCTGGGCAGGTGTGGGTGACGACGGACATGGACGCGCAGATCTCCGAGTTCGGGGGTGATGCCGCGGCTCCGAGCGAGGAATCCCACATCCGCGAGGTGCGCGAAGCCATGGACAAGGTGTCGGGCGTGCCGCCCCTGGCCAGCGGCGTGGTGCGGGCCAAGATCGGCAACCTGACCAGCGCCAACGCGCTGCGGATCACGCTCATGGGCCTGCTCAGCAAGACGGCGCGGAAGCGCGTCACGTACGGGCGCGGGATGGCGCGGGTGTCGGAACTGGTGCTGGCGGCGCTGGACCATGCGGGGGTGCTCCACACCGAGCCCTCGGAACGCGGCGTGCGCCTGGAATGGCCCGACCCGCTCCCCACCGACGAGCGCGAGAGCGTGCAGGCCGCCAAGGCCAAGGTCGAACTGGGCGTCGAGTCGTCGCGCGTGCTGGATGAGCTGGGCTACGGCGCGGTGGACGCGGGCGTGCAGTGATGTCGCGGCGCTGCGCGGCACGCACAAGAACAACACAAGGAGGTGCATCATGTCGGAAGGGCAAGACGAGGGCGGGGAACTCCCCGCTGGCGGCGGAGGCGGTGGAGGTGAATCGGCCGGCGGAGTCACGCCGGGGAGCGAGAGCCCCGTGGTGACCGAGACGACGCGCTGGCGCGAGCGGGCCATGGAGCTCGAGGGCCAGCTCGGCGAAGCCAGGGCCGCGCTGGCCCAGGCGCAGTCGGCGCTGGATGAAGCAAGGCGGGCCTTGGCGCGCAGCGAGCAGCGCCGTCAGGTCGAGCAGAGCCTGGCGGAAGCCTCGCCCATCGATCCGGAGGCGGCGCTGATTCTCGTGGAGCACGCGCTGTCGGGCATGCCCGAGCCCGATGTGAAGGCGGCGGTGGGGCAGCTCAGGCGGAGTCGGCCCTGGCTCTTCCGACCGGCCTCGAGCGCCGCGGCGGCGTCGGCGGCGATCGGCGTCTCGGGCGCTGATGCGGTCGACAACGCGGCGCGCGAAGCCGCGGCGTCCGGCGATCGGCGGGCGCTTCTGCGGTATCTGCGGGCCCGGCGTCCGGGCTGAAGCCCGCGCCGCGGGCGCGGGGTGAGCAGGGCAAGGTCTGGAACTCTTGAAAGGGGGATTTGCGATGGCATTCAGCGGAAAGGCGACGTTCAGCGCGGGGGCGGAGCTCCCGGAACTGATGGAGGACGTCTCGGACATCATCTCGATCGTCAGCCCGTACGAGACGCCGCTCTTGGCGCACCTGGGCGACGCCAAGCGGCCGGCGACGAGCACGCAGCATGAATGGCTCGAGGATGAGCTTCTGCCCAACACCGATGCGCTGAACCAGGCGACGTTCTCGCCCGACGCGCAGAACGCCACGGCGCTGACGGTGGTCAACGGGTCCCGCTTCCGCGCCGGCGACATCGTGCGCCCCGGGACCAGCAGCGAGATCATGCTGGTCACCGCGGTGGCCGGGAACGTGATCACGGTCATCCGCGGGTATGGCGCGACCAACAAGTTCGCCATCACCAACGGTCTGCCCATGACCATCCTGGGCAACGCCGCCCTCGAGGGTGACGACGCGCCGTCGGCCCGCTTCACCAACCGCGTCCGCAGGCGCAACTTCACCCAGATCTTCACCTCGTCGGTGCAGGTCTCGGGATCCATGCAGGCCTCGCGCGGCTACGGCGTCGCCGATGAGCTGGACTACCAGAAGCAGGAACGCCTGCGCGAGCTCCTGCGCGACCTGGAGAACTGCGTCATCAACGGGATCGCCCCCGCGGCCAACCAGCAGGGCTCCACCACGGTGCGGCGCACCATGCAGGGGATCATGCGGTCGGTCGTGACCAATCAGTTCGTGGTCGGACAGAACGGCATCCCGGGCGGATCGGGCTCGTCCAACACCGACCTCAGCGAGGATGTGCTCAACGCGGCCCTGCGGCTCATCTGGGAGAAGAGCTCGGCGCGGATCGACACGATCCTGGTGGGCGGGCAGCTCAAGCGGCGCATCAACTCGTTCATCGCGGGCAAGCGGGCCTACGTGCCGGAGGACACGCGCGTCCGCGACATGGTGGGCGTGTACGAGAGCGACTACGGCATCGCCAAGGTCGTGCTCTCCCGCTGGGTGCCCGCCGACGCGGTGATCCTGCTCGACAGCTCGCGCGTGGAAGTCACGCCGCTCCAGGGACGCTCGTTCTTCTACAAGCCCCTGGCGGCCACCGGCGACAGCGAGTCGGGGCAGATCATCGGCGAGTACACGCTGACGTTCCGCAACGAGAACGCGCACGGCATCATCCGCAACCTCACGTGAGTCACGCGGCGCAGCCGCTTCGGGGGTCGCGGGTGCGCAGGCGAGCCCCGTCCGGCGAAAGCCGGGCGGGGAAGTTCAACACGGTCCGCGGGTCGGGCCGGTCAGGAGGCGTTCATGTTCGCGAGCGATCGGGACCTGCTGCTCTTGGAGCCCAACCTGTTCCGCGATGTCGGCTGGGTCGGCCAGCGGCTGACGCGGGCGTCGTCCTCGTCGGTGTCGGGCACGACGCTGACGCTGACCAGTCCGGATGTGCCGCTTGATGCCGCCGGCGTCGAAGCGGGGAACGTCGCGATCGTCAATGGCGTGGGATATGAGGTGGTGGCGAGGCTCTCGTCGACGCAGCTCACGATCTCCAGGCCGCGGGCGCGGCTAGACGATCCCGTGCAGCCGCCCTCGCCCGCCACGGGCGTGGAGGCGTTCGTGCACACGTTCGCGCCGCAGCTTGCGATCGTGCATGCGCAGCTGCTGCGGATGGTGGGCATCGAGCCGGATGATCCGGCTTCCGAGCCCGGACCATCACGGATCGTGAATCCCACGGCGCTCACGCGCATCGAGGCGCTGGGGGCGCTGTTCATGGTCTTTGCCGCTGCCTCGGCCGCGGCAGGACCCGAGTCCCCCGCGGGCAAGCGGGCCGAGTTCTACCGGCTGCGCTTCGCCGAAGAGCGCGAGCGTGCGGTCGTCAGGTTGGACCTGGACGGCGACGGCGTCGCTGATGCGACCAGGCGGTTCAACGTGGTGCAGTTCGTGCGGGGCTGAAGCCGGCGTCGGCCGGGAGGTGCGTCATGCTGATTCTGAATCCGGCGCGGGTGCGGTTCGCGGGCGCGGCGTGGGAAGATGTGACCCGGATCGCGATCGACCGCGAGGCGGCACGGCCGATCGCCGAGTGGGGCGACGCGGGGCCGCACGTCGTGCTCGCGGACGTGCCCGAGCAGCGCGTGCGGATCACGATCGAACGGCAACTCGTGCGTGATGGGATGGACGGGCCGCGTCCGGGCGAGAGCGGCGAGCTGACGTTCTACGCGTCGCCCGCGGGGAGTGAGGCTGGCCGGGTGCGCGTGCGGGCGACCGGCGTGGTCATCGCGGTGACGCATGAGCTCTCGGGGCGCAAGGGCGCGATCCGCACGGTGGAGCTGCTCGCGGTCTCATCCGACGGGGCGGCCGATCCGGTGGCGGTGACCGCGACGGAGGCCGAATCATGAGCAGCTTCAAGGGACGCAACATCTTCGGCTCCGGGCCTCACCGGTTCGCGGTGGGGAAGCAGGGGCAGCAGACGTTGCCGGCGCTGTACTTCCAGGTCATCGCGCCCGCGACCACACCGATCGGGCTGGTGGAACTCGAGGTGGTGGTGAAGGGGCGGCTGGTGGCGTCGTCGGACGCGGGGCTCTGGACGCTGCGCGACGCGGTGGTGGCGGAACTCGAGAACGTACCCTCACCCGGAACGCTGGTGGCGGCGGATGGTCGCTCCTGGTCGGAGATGACGTTCATCGGATACGTCGAGGAGGACCGCGTGGACCGCGGGCGGGTGCGTTCGGTGGGTTACACCGCGACGTTCCGGCGTTTCCAGAGCTTCGAGTTTGCGCCCGCGGATCTGAAGCTGGTCGGAGTGGTGCGCTGAGCGGGAGGGGGGGCGGAGATGCTGGACGGGGAACTGGCGAGCATCGCCCAACTGGGCGCGGCGGGGCTGATGGGCTGGATGTGGCTGGCCGAGCGGAGGTCGGCGGCGGCGCGGGAGCGCCAGTTGACCGAGGCCCACGAGCGGATCGTGCAGGAGCGGCGCTACTTCGAGAGCCTGCTGGAGGCGGTGCGCGAGAACACGCGGGTGCTGGCGGTGCTCGAGACCGGGCAGGCCAGGCTGGGGCGTGCCCTTGAGGCGATGGAACTGGCCCAGGGAAGCGCCGAGGCAACGCCGGGGCGGGAACGGCCCGCGGAAACTAGACTGACGGCATGAAGTCTGTCCGCAAGACGTTTGTGTTGGTCGGTGTGTGCGGCGTGCTCGGGCTGGGATTGCCCGCCTGTGCGCCGCGGGCGGCGGATCCGGGGCCGCCGAGCACGGAAGGCGCCTTTGGCCCCGAGTCCCTGCGGATCTATCCGCTGACCAGGCTCGATCGGGCGTCGGACGGCAAGCCCGTGGTGGTGTGCCACATCGAGCTGAAGGATCGCTGGGGCGACACGACCAAGGGCGTGGGGCGCTTGGAGATCAGGCTGCTGCGTCCGAATGCGCCCGCGGGCGGTTCGGAGGCGAGCGATCAGACCTGGGAGATCGATCTGTCAAACTGGGATCTGAACGCGTCGCTCTATGACAAGGCGACGCGGACGTATCGGATCCAGCTTGGCGAGATTCCGGACTGGCTGGCGCAGCAGGCGCCGGTGGCCAAGGGCGAGGGGCCGAAGTCGGACGGTGCGGCGGTGTGCCGTCTGTCGGCCAAGTACGTGCCGCGGGGGAGCCCGGATGCGCCCGAAAAGCTGCGGGACGAGTTTGTCGTGCGGCGGTGAGATCTGAACGTTGCAATGAAAAACGCCCCGGGCTGATCGGCCCGGGGCGTTGTCGTTTTGGGGGTCGGGATGTGGTTCAGTTGGGCTTGGCCTGCTTGTACTTCTCGCGGTACTTGTCGGCGAGGATGGTCTGCTTGTTGGCGAGGTTGATGGCGCGGCCATCGATGAAGGCGGCGGTGGTGTGGGTGGTGATTTCGAGGGGGTCGCCATCGGTGATGATGAGGGTGGCGGACTTGCCGGCGTCGAGTGAGCCGTAGCGGTCGGCGATGCCGAGGATTTCGGCGGAGGAGAGGGTGATGGAGCGGAGGGCGGCGTCGGGGGCGAGGCCGTAGGCGACGGCGCGGCCGGCGTTGTAGGGGAGGTTGCGTTCGTGGGCGGTTTCTTCGCCCGAGGCGAGGCACCAGCGGACGCCGGCTTCCTGGAGGCGGGCGGGGAGGGCGTAGGCCTCGTCGTAGGCGGCGTCATCGCGGCGCGGGAAGTTGTGGGTGCCCATGACGATGACGGGGACGTCGTGCTTCTTGAGCAGGTCGGCGCACATCGGGGCTT
The DNA here is from genome assembly GCA_964531675.1 of uncultured Phycisphaeraceae bacterium. GTDB lineage: Bacteria > Planctomycetota > Phycisphaerae > Phycisphaerales > UBA1924 > CAZHFW01. The sequence continues at coordinate 28,562 of CAZHFW010000002.1, forward strand.
CGGCGCCGCCGACGATGACGAGCTTGAGGCCCAGGGGCGCGGCCCAGGAGATGGCGGCGGTGATCTGATCGGCGGCGTTGGCGGAGACGAAGATGGGCAGCTGCGCGCCGGAGTTGTTGGCGGAGTTCTTGGAGGGGAGCGCGGGGATCATGGCTTCCCAGCGGAGGTCGATGGGCGTGTTTGGGTCGCTGGCGCGGGCGGCGGCGTAGGACTTGGCGGTGGCGAAGGCGCGGTCGATGACGTGCAGGCTCTGGCGGATGTTCTTGAGCTGCTCTTCTTCGGGCGTGGGGTTCCACCAGGCGGTGACGGTGCGCATCATGGGCCATTCGACGACCAGGCCCGCGTCGGCCTTGACGGCCATTTCCTCCCAGGTCCAGCCATCGAGGCGGATGACGCCCACGCGGCCCGAGATCGTGCCTCCCGAGGGGAAGACCGCCGCGATGAGTTCGCCATTGGACCGGGTGACCGGCAACAGCGTGGAGTCCGGGTTCACCGAGACGATGGCGCGGGCCTCGGGGGTGATGTTGCCGGCCTCGTTGGTGTCCTGCATGGCGCGGACGGCCTGGATCTCGGTGAGGCCGAGCTGGGTCTGAGCGCCGATGAGGCCCGGGTAGACGTGCTTGCCCTTGGCGTCGATGGTCTCGGGCGCGATGAGCTTGATGTTCTTGAGGTGGTCGTTCCACTGCTCCTGGGAGCCGACGAAGGCGATGACGCCATCGGCGAAGTGGACGACGCCATTGGCGATGGGCGGGCCCGAGACCGGGTGCACCGTGGCGCCGGTGATGAGGACGGGCTTGGCCTGGGGCGCGGCTTTGGCGCCGAGGTCCTGGGCCAGAGCGGTGGAGGCGGCAAGGGTCAGGATGGCGAGGCAGGAGAGTTTCATGGGTGATCTCGAAGAGAAGAAGCGGCGAGGCGGAAGGCACTAAACACTGGGCACTGGGCGCGGTCGAGCGGGATCAGTTGTTGTTGACGGCGTTGCAGAGGCCGCAATCGCCCGCGCGGGAGGCCATGGGGTCCATGCCCTGCTGCATGAGGCGGAGGTAGTACGCGCGCTGGGCGTCGGAGACGTACTGATCGGTGGGCTTGGGCTCGGGCGTGTCGATCATTTCGCGCGGGCCACGGCCGCGACCTCCCGGGCCCATGCCGCCGGGACGCTTCTTCTCGGCCAGGAGCTTCTGGATGAGGCGCTGGCGTTCGGACTGGTTCCACTCCTGGTCCTTCTTGTCCTGCTCGATGGTCCAGTAGGGGCGACCCTCGATGTAGGTGGCCAGGCACTTGGAGTAGATGGAGAGGGGCTCGCCGCTCCAGATCGCCAGGTCGGCGTCCTTGCCGGGCTCGATGGAGCCGACGCGGTTGTCGACCGCGAGCTGGCGCGCGGGGTTGAGCGTGACGAACTTCAAGGCCTCGGACTTGGAGATGGGGTTGTCGGGTGAGGAGTACTTGACGGCCTTGGCGGCTTCGGCGTTCATGCGGCGGGCCAGTTCGTCGGAGTCGGAGTTGAAGCTGACGGTGACGCCCTGCTCCCACATGATGGGGCCGCCCTGCGGGATGGCGTCCTGCACTTCGACCTTGTAGGCCCACCAGTCGGTGAAGCAGCTGGCGCCGATGGCGGACTGGCGGATGGCGTCGGCGACCTTGTAGCCCTCGAGGATGTGCTGGTAGGTGCCGATCTTGAAGCCGAAGTCGCGGGCGACGCGGGCGAGCATGAGGATCTCGTCCTGGCGGTAGGAGTGGCAGTGGATCAGGCGCTTGCCTTCGAGGATTTCGGCGAGGGCTTCGAGTTCGAGGTCACGGCGGAAGGGGGTGCCGTCCTTCTCTTTGCCCGAGTCGCGGGCGGCGATGTAGTCGCGGGCCGCGGTGAAGCGGTCGCGGATGAGGGACTCGACGCCCATGCGGGTCTGCGGGTAGCGGGTGTTGAAGCGGTCGCCCCAGTTGGACTGCTTGACGTTCTCGCCCAGCGCGAACTTGATGCCGGCGATGGCGCCCTCGAAGTGCATGTCGTCGGCGCTGGTGACGCCCCAGCGGATCTTGTTGACGCAGTTCTGGCCGCCGATGGCGTTGGCCGAGCCGTGGAGGTTGTTGACCGCGGTGAGGCCGCCGGCGAGCTGGCGGTACCAGTTGATGGCGTCGGGGTTGGTGACGTCCTGGATGCGGACTTCAGCGGTGACCGCCTGGCCCGACTCGTTGACGCCCTTGGAGATGCCGGTGTGCGAGTGGCAATCGATCAGGCCCGGGGTGATGTGCGAGCCCGCGGGGAGTTGAACGATGACCGCGCCGGGGAAGGCGTCGGGCTTGATGGTGTCGGCCTTCACGATGGAGTCGATCTTGCCCTTGCGGACGATGACCGCGGCGTTCTCGAAGACCTCGTTCTTGTCGTTGGCGGCCCAGACGGTGGCGCCGGTGAGGATCAAGAGGTCGGCCTGCGCGGGGAGCTCATAGCGCTGGTAGGGACCGAAGGGATAGCCGAGCTTCTCGGGGATGGAGGCGATGTCCTTGTCGGAGGTGTCGTCCTCGGCGTCCTCGTCCTCGGGCCCGCCTTCGCGCTTGCCTTCGGCCTTGGCTTCGGGCTTGGCGGCGCCATCGGGCGGCGCGGGGCGGCTGCGACGCTTGGGCGCGAGCTTGGCCTTGTAGTCGTGCTTCTCGCCGCCGGGAAGGGTTCCGACGCCGATGAGCACGCCGTCTTCCAGGCGGATTGAGTCGGTGCTGTTGCCTTCGCCTCCGAGGGGCTTGAGGGAGTGTGTGAAGGTCGCGGTGGAGCCATCGATCTTGACGTTCTCGGCGTCGATGCGGGTCGCGGAGCCATCATCCTTGCGGAAGGTGATGGCGAGCTGATCGTCCTTGAACTCCATGGTCACCGAGTCCTTGGCGTTTTCGTCGGAGGGCTTGTTGTCGTACTCGTAGACGCGCCAGTTGCCATCGAACGCGGAGGGCTTGCGGCGGGCGCCGGTGAAGGCGAGGGTCTTGCCGTTGGGAAGCACCGCGGTGCCCGAGATGGAGTCAGAGTCCGAGGCGTGCCGCGTGCCGGCGTAGACCAGGGAGATGGTGCAGACGCCCGGCGCGCCGAACTCGTCGTGATCGAAGATGAAGTTCACGCTCTTGCCCGAGACCTGGACGTTGCGGGTGTCGAGGGTCTTGGGCTTGCGGTCGTGGTTGAGGGAGAAGACCGAGACCTTGGGCGGCGTGTCATCCGAGAAGATGATGCGGGCCGGGGCGTCGATCGCGGGGTTCATGGTGAGATCCCACGTGCCCGCCAGCGCGGTGTCGGGGGTGGGGTTGATCTCGTGGCGCTTGCCGTCGACCCAGACGTCGAGGATCTTGACGGGCTTGGGCTTGGCGTCGGATCTGGCTTCAGGCTTTCCCTCAGGCTTGGCTTCGGCCTTGGCGTCCTCGGGCTTGGGCGCGGGAGCGGCGTTCGCGGCGCTGGCGGCGCGGGGCTTGGGCGTGGGCTCGAAGAGATCGCCGGTCGCGACGACCAGGTTGGCGAGCTTGCCTGCTTCGACGGTGCCCATCTGTCCGGAGACGCGGAGCAGGTCGGCGGGCTTGGTGGTGAGCATGGCCAGGGCCTTGTCGGGGGCCAGGCCGTGCTTGATGGCCTTCTTCAGGTTTTCGCTGAACTCGGCGCGGGAGCGGAGCTTGCTCGACGTGAGGACCACGTTGACGCCCGCAGCATCGAGGCGGCGCGGATTGGTGGGGGCCTGCTCCCAGGTCATCATCTCGCGCAGGTCGGTGGCTTCCTGCTTGGTGCGGCTCGAGACGTCGGGGGCCTTGGGGAAGTTCAGCGGGAGGATCACCGGCAGGTTGTCGGCCTTCACCGCGTCCAGGCGGCGGAACTCAACGCCCGAGCCGAGGATCACCGCGGGGCGGTTGAACTCCTTGGCGATCTTGGCAGCGCGGTGGAACTCAAGCTCGTCGTCGGTATTGAAGAGGTAGAAGGGCGAGGCCTGCGAAGACGATGCGGAGCTCTTGGAGGAGTCCGTCAGCGTCTGAGGCATGGCGAGGGCGTCGAGCGCGTTGGTCGGAGAGGTGAAGCTCCCGCTCATGCGGCCCACGGCCTGCCAATCGGCGTCCGCGAAGGTCTGGCGGATGATCGCGATGGCGCCCATCTGGCTGTCGGGATAGCCGCGCCAGCCCTGATCGCCTTCGCGGTCGCCCCCGGCGAGTTCAAAGGCGATGGCGTGGTAGCGGCGGTCGGCGTAGATCGGGGGCTTGCCGTCGGAGCGGTCGCTCTCGGGCTTGGCCAGGGAGACCAGTGCGGACTGGCCGCGGAAGATGCCGCCGGAACGGTTGTCGCCGCCGCCGCGACGGCCACGGCCTGCGCCGGGGCCGGCGGGCGCGTCGCCCCCGGAAGCGTTCATGGGGCTGATGCACGCCGCGGTGAAGCCGAGCTTGCGGAGTTCATCGGCGGCGCCTTCGGAGATGCCCGGGCCATCCAGCGCCGTGCGCTGGGGCGTGACCATGCGGTTCCAGTGCGCGCCGGGGGTTTCGGTGTCAATGCGCGGGGCGTCGACTTCCACATAGGCGTCGATGAATCCGGCGTAGACGTGATAGCCCTTGACGTCCCAGACCTTGGCCGACTCGGGGGCCTTGGTGGGGTCGAACGCGCCGGGCGTGACCGCGACGATGCGGCCATTCTTGATCTCAACGGTCGCTTCCGGGAGCGTGTTCCCGGGCGCGACGTGGACGGTCGCGCCGACGAGCAGGTGATGGCTCGGATCGGCGTGGCGCGGCCCGTTGGGGGGCGGGTCCAGGGGGTTCTTGGAGGCCGGCTGGGCCGGCGCGAGGGAGGCGAGCGAGGCCAGCGCGGCCAGGGCGGCCGCGGCACTGCGGAAGAGGCTTGGCATAAGGCGAAGAGTCTACCGAAGCGTCGGGCGTTGCGCGGCACGGGTCGGCACGCGTTTGCACCGCCAATCCACAACTCTGTGGCTCTCGGGAATTCGCGCACGGAAGCCCCGATTTCAGACCTCTGGGGCGGGTGTTTCACTCCTAGAGTGGGCCGCCCGTTCCGGGGCTTTCATGAAGGAGTCGGTATGTCTGGCAGCTCTCTGGATCTTGCCCGCGGAAACGCGGTCATCGGTCAGTCCGGCGGTCCCACGGCCGTCATCAATCAGTCTCTGGTCGGCATCATCGAAGGCATCCGTTCGGGGCTCTACGCCACGGGCCACATCGAGAAGATCCTGGGCATGCGTCACGGCGTGCGGGGTCTGACCAAGGGCGAGATGATCGATCTCACCGACATGCACCAGGACGTGCTCGACCGTCTGGCGATGTCCCCCTCGGCGGCCCTGGGTTCGACGCGCGACAAGCCCGATGCGGCCTACTGCGAGCGCGTCCTGGAGGCCTGCAAGAAGCAGAACGCCCGCTACTTCTTCTACATCGGCGGCAACGACTCGAGCGACACCTGCCGGATCGTCCGCGAGATGGCGGTCGCGTCCAAGTACGACCTGCGCTGCTTCCACGTGCCCAAGACCGTCGACAACGACCTGATGGAGAACGACCACACGCCGGGCTTCCCGAGCGCCGCTCGCTTTGTCGCGATGGCGTGTATGGCCGACTTCATGGACAACATCTCGCTCCCGGGCATCAAGATCAACGTCATCATGGGACGCCACGCGGGCTTCCTGACCGCCGCTTCGGCGCTGGCCCGCCGCACGGATCGCCATGACGGCGATTCCACCGACGGCCCGCAGCTCATCTATTTGCCCGAGGTCCCCTTCGACCTGGACCGCTTCGTCGCCGACGTCGACAAGTGGTACTCACGCAAGGGACGCTGCCATATCGCGGTGAGCGAAGGCATCCAGGACAAGGACGGCGTCGCGATCGGCGCCAAGCTCATCAAGAACGCCCAGGTCGACGCGCACGGCAACGTGCAGCTCTCCGGCTCGGGCGCGCTGGGCGATTCGCTGGCCGACTTCCTCAAGGAGAGGCTCACGCCCAAGGGAGGCAAGCCGCCGCGGGTCCGCGCCGACACGTTCGGATACGTCCAGCGCTGCTGGCCCGACGCGTCCCCCATCGACCAGATCGAGGCGCGGCGCAGCGGGCGCTTCGCGGGCCAGCTCGCGCTGGCGGGTCATCAGGACGGCAGCGTCGTCATCGTCCGCACAGGCTCGGGGAGCTATTGCTGGGGAGGCGATCAGCCCTACACCAGCGAGTACAAGCGCGTCGAACTCAAGGCGGTCGCGGCCAAGACCCGGCACATGCCCAAGGACTTCATCGAGGGGACCAACAACGTCTCCCGCAAGTTCGTGGAGTACTGCTTGCCCCTGGTCGGCCACCTGCCCGGTTTCGAGCGTTTGCCGGGGACCTGAAGCAAGGTGAACGGAGATCGTGCTGCTCGCCCGCGGTTGGCGAGTCACGATCCAGCTTGATCAAAGACCCTCCGGCCCCAAGCCCGGAGGGTTTTTCTTTGGTCGGGGCCGCGTGAGCGCCCGCTCGACCAGCAAACTCAGTTCGGCCCCGAAGGCGCGGGAGGAAGTGGTTGTGGGGGTTCCAGCAAGAGGCTGATCAGTGAGCGCCCATCCGCGTTGGGAAGCGGGTCGCCTCCGGGCGGATGGTCGTCCATCGTGACCTGGCGACGGATCTCGGCGCGACTCGCCTCGGAAAGCACCCAGCCGAGCGGGATGCGCTGGTCGTTGGTCACCAGCCCCATGCGGATGACCGGTGCGGGATTGAACTTGCCCATCACGTCGTTGAACGCGATCAGGTCGGCGATCGCCGCCTTACCACGGCCGCTGCGGGTGTTCAGCATCGTTCGCACGGGCGAGAGCAGCTCGCCCAGCCCCTTGGACGCGAACGCGGTTCGATCCTCGGGAGGCTTGGACTGCGATTCGGCCTTGGGATCGATGGTGTAGGTGTCGAAGGTGGAGATCACGATGATGTGGATGTCGACATCGCGCCGGGGCACGGGCTGGTCGTCGGGGTAGACGATGCGGCGGAGGACATCGAGCAGCGTGGCGCCGCCCGAGTTCTCGGCGTATCCGCCATCCACAAAGCGGAGTTTGCCCGGCCTCCCCCGGTCATCGTCCAGCACGTGAAGATAGCCCGCCGGGGTCACGATCGGGAAGCGGGCGCTCAGGCAGGCTGCGGTCGCGAGCGTGGGTTCACGCCCGGGCATGACCTCGGCCAGCGATGTGAACTGGTCGTACAAGGCCGGGAGGTTGAGCGTGGGGGCTGCGACGAACCGACGGCCCGACTCCACGTTGGTCGTGTTGAGAAAGAGCCTGGGCGTGCTGGTCGTTCCGGCGTGCCAGGCGTAGAAGCCCCGGCGCAGGGTGTCGATGCCGGTCGTGTCGCGATACGCGTCGGCGAGGGCGTCCTCGAGAGCGCGGGCGCGGTCGAAGGCCGGGATCGGGATCGGAATGAACTGCTGCGCGATGTCGGGGTAGAGCGCTTTGGCCAAAAGCGGCGCGAGCAGGTCGGCGGAGAGGATCTTGTCGGCGGCGTCGCGGAAGTGCGCGGGCGTCGGCTTGGCGGGCGCGTCGGAGAGCAGAGCTGCAAAGACGGTGGCGCCGACGCTGCCTCCCGAGACGCCGCTGATCATGTAGAGGTGATCGCGGAAGGAGGGGGAAGCGTCCTGGATCGCGCCCAGAACCTGCGCGGTGACGTACGCAGCGCGGATCCCGCCGCCTTCGGTCGCGACGACGAAGACGGGATAGGGGAGCGGCGCGTCGGTCCAGGCGGCGCGGTCGGGGCGCGTGTCGAGCCACTGGTCGAAGGCGGTGTTGAGCGACGGATGGATGATCGTCGTGGTCGGGCTGGTGCGGATCTCGTGGTTGTCGTTCCAGTCCAGGGCGCTGATCGCGAGCATGCAGACCAGCACAATCGTGAGCAAAGGCACGCGCAGGTACGAGCCGACCAGCGCCAGGATCGTCGCAAGCGGAATCCAGGAACTCAGCGCCAAAGGCACCAGCGCCATGGGGCCGCAGAGCCTGGTCAGGCTTGGGGTCAGCACGAACAAGATGAGCAGGACCTGGGCCATGATCGTCAGCGCGATCAGCAGCGCTCGGGCGAGCTTGGGAAGTCGAGGCAGCACGCGCGAGCGGTTCGCGCGGGGCGCGACCGGTCGGGCCGCGGGATCAGATTCGGCAGCCAAGAGACGCACCGCTCGTGATCGCGCCGGTGCGTGCGGCCCCTGCGGCGTGCGGGGCGAAGGACTGCGCTGAGCCCTGCCCGCGGAGCCGGTCCCGAATCGTGCGCGGATTTTGGCGGTGATGCGGAGCCTGGCGTAAAAGAGGAAATACAGCACGAACGCCTGGGCCAGCGCGAGAAGCGCCCCCGCCAGCGCGAGCCAGAAGAGACTTCGACTTGCGGGAAACTCCCGGCTCAGCTTGAGCATCGCCAGCGCCAGCCCGAGCGTGGGAATCACGCCCAGAATGCGCGGCAGCGCAACCGCCAGCGGGCGCAGTGGAGCGCTCGGGCCCGTCGCCTGGGGCATACGCGCCGAGATCATCACCTTGGCAAACGCCCAGGCGGTGATCCCGAGCAAAGCCGAGGAACCGAAGGTCAGACTCAGGCGGCACAGCGCCAGCGCTCGCGCCGGGTTCAGCAGGCCGCCGTCTTTGGTCAGGTCTTCGAGAAGCACCTGCAACGCTTCCAGCGCCTGCGTCGGAACGAGCAGCATGAGTCCCGCGATGGCGGTCGTGATCACGCTCACGCGGCAGAGCAAGAGCATGCGGAAGACCGTGCGCAGGTTGCGCTGCCTGGCGAGCCAGCTCTGACGCCAGTTCGCCGCGAAGATGGCCATGTTTCCCCCCGTCGGGCGTCTCTAGCACCCCTGATCAAACGCGTTGAAGAACGCGAAGAAATCGCCGAGGTCGATGCCGGGCGAGCCATCCAGATCCGCGCAGGGTTCCTGGGTGTCCCAGCAGTTGAAGAACGCGAAGAAGTCGCCCAGGTCGACCTCGGAGCTGCCATCAATGTCGGCGATGCAGCCCCCGGTGATTCGCAGGGCGATGCCGTTGCCGTTGTCGTACATGTAGGAGTCGCGGAACATGAACGCGAGGGTGGTCTGCTCGGTGAGCGTGAGCGTCGTCGAGAAGTTCTGCACGTCCGGGTCGGCCGCGACTTCTTCCATGGACGCGCGGATGGGTCCGACGGTGGTGAAGTACATGATCCGCTTGGTGGTCGCGTTTGCGATGACAAAGCCCCAGGTCCAGTGCACCAGGTCGTCGCGGTAGCCTCCGAAGAACGGCCCGGCGCCGGGGAGGCCGAAGCCATTGGTGATCCGGTACGTTCCCGCGGGCAAGGTGAGGGTGTTGAGCTTGCCATCGGCGGTGAGGCTGAACGGGATGATGGTGGCGCCGACCACCGGCGGATTCCACGAGACGTAATAGCCGTAGAGCGTGGCGTCGATGTTCACAATGATGTCGGTGGCCCCGGCCCGCAGCGGCACAAGCGCGGCGCAGGCGATCACACTCGAAAGAACTCCGCGTGCGTGACGCATGATGAACCCTCCGATCCGCGGTGAAGCGAAGGGAAGCAGTCTAAAGGCGCGTCAATCCCGTTCGTTGTGCGAACCAGGCGTGCGCCGCAGCGGCGTTGTGCTGTGATTTTGTTGCAAGACGCCGCGAAACGCGCCGGAGCAAGGCATGAGTTGTGCGCGGAAAGGGCAATCCGCCGCACGGGCGTGAAGCCCGTGCGGCGGGGACAGAATCAGCACCCGACATCAAAGTGGTTGAAGAACTCGAAGAAATCGCCCAGGTCGACCTCGCCCGACTGGTCGACGTCCGCACAGGGAAGCGACTGGTCGAAGCAGTTGAAGAACTCGAAGAAGTCGGCCAGATCAACCTCACCATCGTGGGTGACATCGGCGGGGCAGGCGGGCGCTCCGACCGTGAGACTCGCCGGTGCGGTGGTGATCGTGCCGCAGGGCCCGGTGATCTGACAGGTGTATGCGCCCGTGTCGGACGCGGTGAGGTTGCTCAGGGTGAGGTCGGCGCGAAGCGTTCCCGTCGCGACCGCTCCCGAGGTCTGCACGCCCTCGATCAGCGGCACGCCGTCCTTGAGCCAGCGCATGCGGAGCGGACCGGTGCCGGACGCGAGCGTGTGCAGCGTGATGCTGGCGCCGATGTCGGGGCTTCCGCCGGTTGGATCCTGCGAGACCTGAGGCGTCGAGCACGCCGGGACCGCGGGGGTCCCGGAGACGCTGGCGACGAAGATGCCTTCGCGGTCATCGCTGAAGACAGCCCGGAACGTGAAGGTGGCGGCGTCGCTCCAGGGGGTGCGACGGCCGTCGCCCGACGCGGCCGGGCTCGAGATCGCTTCGATCGTCTTGATGAGCCTGAAGTCGGTGCCGTTGCCCGAGACGTCGATGGTCGTGAACTCCTTGGCGATGGGCCTGAGCGAACCATCGGGCCGTTCGACCCAGATGGCGCGGGTGAAGTCGTTGTGGGTGGTCACAAAGGCGATGCAGCCCGCGGCGTTGATCCAGAGACACTCGGGCTCCCCGAAGGTCAGGCCCTCGTAATCGGCGCCGATGCCGGCGGGAACGGGATCACCTTCCCGGAAGACCAGGCGCAGGTTCGCGGGCAGTCCGGTGGAGAGCGAGCGATTGCTCCACACGCCCGTGTCGTTCCCCGCGCCGACGAAGGGGCTGGACTCGAGATGCCCCGAGAAGGCGGTGACGTTGTTGTCGGCGATGAGGGTGTCGATGACCATCCAGTCGGCGGTGGTCGCGAAGGTGGCGCTGCCTGTCCCGGGCGCGACGCTTCCCGAGAGTGCGACCGCCTGGAAGATCCCGAAGCGACCGTCGGACCAGATGCCGCCCGGCGCGACCGGCGCACCGGGAAGTGCGCCGGAGAAGGTGACGCGCCCGTTGGCATTGATGGAGTAGGACTTGAACGCGTTGAAGGGCTGGCTCGTGCCCGGAGCGATCTGCCCGATGATGGCCAGGGGGCGGAGCGGGCCGACGCCCGCGGTCGAAGAGCCGTCGGGCGCCTTGGCAGCGGTCGTCCAGAGCGAGCCTCCCCAGGTCGTGTCGAGGCGGCCCGAGACGATCGCGCCCGAGGCGTTGATGCGGGGATTGGCCGCGCCCATGAAAGTGGTGGAGCCCTGCGTGCCGCTCCAGGTGTCCGCGCCGCGGTAGTGCTTGAGGATGTGATCAAGAGGCGAACCCGTGGGGCCCGCGTCGGTCCAGATTCCGAAGTGGGAGTTGAAGTTTCCGAAGCCATCGATCACGAACGTGCGCAGCGCGACCGCGCCGTTGCGGGAGGTCATCCATTCATTGCCTCCCCAGGGCACCGCGTTTCCGTTGGGATCGCCGAAGACCGTGGGCGGGTTGGACTCGGGCACATCGGTGGTGCGCTCGCGGATGACCGCGAAGGGCCAGCCGATGGACTCGGTGAAGAGGCAGTCGTTGTTGGAGGTGCCCGCGCCCGTTCCCGAGACGGAGGCCTGGAAGCTGACCGCGTTGGAGTCGCAGATCAGCGGACAGGTGTAGAAGGAGTTGAAGAGCAGCCCGCCGCCGCCGCCACTGGGCGTGCCGGCGCCGAGCATGGTCTCGACCGGAGAGCCCCGGCGGGCGACGGGCTGGACGCCGCCGCCGCGCCAGGCCCAGATGCCGGCGTCGTTGGAGGAGTTGACTCCGACGCCAGCGAGCTTTCCAGCAAAGGCGACCGAGCCTCGGGTGTTGATGGAGGGGCCGCCGAGCCCGTTGCCGAAGGCGAAGGTGCTGAAGGTGACGCCTTGCCCGAGGCCCGGGCCGCGCACGCCGTCGGTCCCGGTGAGCGCGACGGTGCGGAGCGACTGGGCGGAGGCGAGGTCGCACGCCGCTCCAGCAGCAGCGAGGACAGCGATGAGTCGACGATGGGCGGGCTTCATGGGCGCGGGTCCTTGTGATTCCACGAGCGTGGCGGGGGGAGGTCGCAAGACGCCGATGCTGCGCGAGCAGCACCGACGCCGAATGGGGAATCAGGAGCGACGACGGCGTGCGCCCGCGATGAGCGTGACGCCCGCCAGGCCAAGAGCGCCGGGTGAGGGCACGAAGGCCAGGCCGGTGAGGCCCTGCGCCAGTGCTCCGCCCGCGAAGAGGAAGGTCCCCTGACCAGTGGAGAGGTTGACGCTGAAGACGTTGCCCGTGACGGAGTCAACGGTGTACGCGGCGCCCGCCGCGTCGAAGCGGAGGCTCTCGAAGTACTGCGCGCCGGTGCCGATCGAACCGATGACCAGCGCGGTGCCGGTGACCTGGTTCACGGAGATGAGCTTGTAGTCGTGGGTGCCCATGAAGGAGCTCCCACCGTCCCACACGCCGTAGAGCTGCCCGCCCGGGCTCAGCGCCAGCGCGTCGACGCGGAACGAGCCGGGCAGTCCGAGCGCCACGCCCGCGACGGACGAGAACGCGCCGCTGGAGGGATTGAGGTTGAGCAGATTGCCCGCGCTGGTGGTGGGGAAGCCTCCGACGAAGTTCACCGAGTAGAAGGCCGAGGCGTTCTTGAAGGCGAGGCTGTGGACCTGCACGCCGCCCAGGTCAGCGCCCAAGAGGCCCGAGGCGTTGCTGGTGTTGATCCGGTAGGTGCGGTTGAGCGTGACCGGGGGGAAACCCGACTGGGTGGACGTTCCCACCGCGTAGAGCTGCCCGGAGGCGTCCAGATCGCAGTCCTCCAGACCGGTCACCGCGGAAGGTCCCACGGAAACGTTTCCGATGGCGCTGACCGACTGGGCCCCCACATCGAGGCTCACGAGCTTGCCGCCGCGTGTGACCCCATAGAAGACCTGGGCCGACGCGGACGATGCCGACAACAACGCAAGGCCCACCAAAACAGACGCTGTTCGCATGATGTCGCTCTCCTCTGTTCCAAGTGCTGAAGGACCCCGCGGAAACGGAAAACGGTCCTTGTTTCTCAGAACGATTCTCGTATCATAACGGTCGCGGGTTGGTCCGCAAGGGAATTCCAGCGGGTGTGCGAAATTGACGAACGTGCTAACCTCCCCAGGCTGTTACCTATGCCCAGCTCGAAGTCATCCATGTTGGGGAATCGTGCGCCCTTGGATGGTCGGGGGCGGGACAGCGCAGCTCCGTTCTCAGAAACGGAGGCCGCCCGCGCCGAGCAGGTTTCGAGGCGTCTGGCGGGCGAACTTCGCACGCTGATCAATGGGCTGCCCGCCGGGTCGGGATCGTCGGCCGGGCTGGCCCGCCTGCTCAACATGAACCGGACGATCACGCACCGGATCCTGGCCGCAGCGGAGGATGGGTTCTCGCATCCACCTCTGCACGCCCTGCTGGTGGCGCCGGGCGTGGAGGCGCTCCGCCAGTTCGTGGAGCGCGCCGGGCAGGTGGATCATCCCCCGCCGCGGGAGTCGCTGATCGCCGCGCGGGCCGCGGTGGAGGCGTTTGCCGAACTCATCCGCGCGTACTCGGGGAGCCACTCGCGCCTGATGGCGCGGATTCAGGCCTCGCGTCCTCAGGCCGCGGGCAGCGGCCTGCCCGCGGGGCGAGATCCCGGTGAAAGGCAGACGCTCTTTGAAACGGTCCGCGGGCTGACGGGCCGGATGACTTCATCGCGCACGAGCATCTCGATCCTCAGGCCTGTGCCCGAGGATCCGGACAATGTCGAGTACGTGTTCGTGCACGCGCAGGTCGGGCGTCGATCCCGGCCCGACGCGCTCCCGAACATCGCGCAGTCGATGATCAACCACAAGGGCGCGACGCCGCCCGATCCGGGGCCGCCTCTGCCAACCGAGCACTGCTCGCTCGAGAAGGAACGGTTCCTGGCGGGATCGGGCCTTCCCTTGATCGAGGAGTTCACCGGCGTGCCGCGGCCGATCATCACCACACGCGACAACGGCGAACGCCTCTTGCACCACATCGAAGGGCCGCTGGTCGGACAGGATCAGGCGGGATGGGCCAACGAGCCTGATCTGGTGATGGCCTATCGCGTGCCGTTGATGGGCGCCAGCCCGCTCCGGCAGACTCCCGCGGTGTACAGCGAGGTGATGGCGGTCACCAGCGCCATCGCGCGGAGCGTGCAGGACGTCTACATCCACCGGTCCCTGGCGGCGCTGGCGGTGCCTTCGATGGGCGTCTACTTCGGCCACCGCGTCGTCAACTGCGATCTCACGGACCGGTGGTACGACCTGCTCAAGGGCGTGCCGATTCTGACCCTGCTCGGTCCCGGGATCAGCGCCGCCGCCACCGATGCGTATCCCCGGCACGAGGCGCTCACGCGCTACGCGTTCGATCGTCTGGGCGCGACCGGACCCGGATGGTCTCCCGATGACTTCACGGGCTTCCGATGCGACGAGCTCTTCCCCCTCTGGGGCTGCGACTACGTGATGTCGTTCGACTTCCGCAGGCCTCTGTCCGATGCCTCCGCGTGACGCGGACGGACTCAGCAGCCCAGGTCAAAGTGGTTGAAGAACTCGAAGAAATCGCCCAGGTCGACCTCGGTTGAGTGGTCGACGTCGGCGCAGGGTTCGGAGAGGTCCCAGCAGTTGAAGAACTCGAAGAAGTCGGAGAGATCGACGCCGCCGTCGTGGGTCAGGTCGGCGGGGCAGGCGGGTCCGATGACGATGGTGTCGATGCTCGTGTCGTCGACGCCGGTGTTCCACTCGGCGCGGATGTAGATGCCTTTGAGATTGGCCAGCACCCCCTGGAACTGCGCCTGGGTGGCGGCCGGGCCGGTGTCGCTGTTGACGTGCCAGCCTGCCTCCGTCAGCAGGATGTCGAAGTGGGAGGCTGTGTTGAGCAGGGGCTTGGCGTGCGGGTAGTAGAGGGTGATCGACTCTCCCGCGAGCACGAGGATGGAGTAGTTCACGTTGTCGCCGGTGCGGAAGAACGCATCGAAGACGATGGATTGGCCGTAGAGATCGGAGCGCGCGCCCAGAGCCGCTGCGGGGGCGCCGATGCAGGTCTCCTGGGCCAGGTCTCCGACGCGCAGGCAGCCTTCGCTCAGTCCGCCCGAGGCGACCCAGGGCGCGGCGACGGTGGAGGTCGCGCTGGGGAAGTGCCCGCTCATGCCGATGTTGAAGACCTTCCAGCCTTGCGCGTCGGTGTCGAAGCTGTAGTACTGGGCCGACGCAGCCGGAGCGGCCAGAACCGCTGCGGTGATGAGCAGGGCGGCGCGGGTGGTCTGGGAAAAGCAGAACGGCAAGCGGTTGTTCATGACATGTCTCCTCGGGGCGATCCTCAGCCCAGTCGGGCGAGATTCGCCGTGCCCCTCTTGAGAGGCATAGGCACCGTAATCCGGAGTGGCGGGTCCATCACAACGGAATGTCCACGATCGTTGGTTCTGGGTCCCGGGGTTTTGTCCGGGATCTGAATGCGCGCGAGACTGGGCAATCACCAAGCCTCAAAACGACAACCGCCGACCGGGGTCTGACACCCAAGTCGGCGGCTGCGCAGCTGGTCAGAATCCAAAAACCAGGCCCCCACGGGGGACCCGGAAGCGAACGAGTCTACCAACCGCGAGATTGCGGTTCACGCCCTTTTTTGCTTACTTCGTGGCGTCGGGCTTGGCTGCGGGTTGGGCTGCGGGTTGGGCCGCCGCCTTGGTGCGGGTGTACTTGATCTCCATGGCCTTCATTTCCTTGCCGTCGGGCATGATGTAGTAGCGTGTGAAGGTGTGGTGGTCGTTGTCGGCGATGGCGCAGACGTCCTTGGTCTTGAGGGTCTGCTTGGTCATCGGGTCCGACTCGGTGCCTTCGAAGGTCCAGGTCTTGTGGTCGGCGCTGGCGGTGCCCTTGGTGGTGGACATGGTGCCCGCGATGGAGTCCATCCAGCAGCAGTTGTACGTGTTGTTCACCGCGTCGAACGCGATGTAGCCCAGGCCCTGAAAGGCCATGCCGGCCATCTCGCCGTTGTACTCCTGCTTCATGATGCGCCCGCCCATGACCATGGTGTTCACCATGGTTCCCTTGAAGGTCTCGACGGGAGAAGACGGATCCATCTGGGCGGAGATGACCGCATCGAACGTGCCGATCATCGGCTCCATGGCCTTGTGCCCCTCACCCGGGGCGTAGGCCTTCATGTACATCTCCATGGCGGCCTTGGGGTCCTGCTGGGCGCCCTGTTTGTTGTCCTGCCCGAAGGCCAGTCCCGCGCTGAGGGCGAGGCTGGCCAGGGTGATCCCGATCCGGAACTTGTGCATGCGTGACTCCTGGTGAGCGGGTCTGTGGGAAGACCCAGGATGTGGAACCCTAACAGAATGGGTACGCAGCATGCCGCGCCGGAGCCGGGTTGTCAAGGGGGGGGCGGAGGGCCAAATGGCCAAAGCAGCAAAGGGCCAAAGCAGCGAAGCAGAAGAGCGACAAAGCGACAAAGCGATCGAGCGATACAGCGATGAAGTTCGGGAGCGTCGGGGCGGTGATCGGGTCGGGGTGGCGGTGGACGCTTCGGGCCGTGCCTCCGTGCCTCCGTGCCTCCGTGCCTCCGTGCCTCCGTGCCTCCGTGCCTTCCCTCACAGCTTCTTCGACAGGATGTGGCTGACGTAGTTGGTCGGGCCCCACTGGAAGTGCTGGATGAAGCGGTAGCCGCGCTTCTCGTAGAAGCGGAGCAGGTCGGTGTCGGGGCCGGCCGCGGAGAGGGCCAGCTCGGCGGCGCCGGTCTCGCGGGCGCGCTGCTCGCACACATCCATGAGCACGTGGCCGATGCCCTTGCCTTGCTCATCGGGGTCGACCGCGAACTGGGAGAAGTTGGCGACGTCGCGGCGTTCGAACCACTCGGGGCCGGTGCCCCAGGCGGGTTCCTGGAAGAGAATGGTCCCGACGATGCGGTCGTGGCGCAGGCCGCTGGGCTTGGTCTCGGGGATCACCGCGACGTAGCACTCGCCCTTGCTGATGCGGTCGCGGGTCACGTCGTCGGACTGGCGGCCGGCCAGCGGGCGCATGCCCATGTCGGTCTGCTTCTTGTACGCGCGATGGAGCAGACGCGTGATTTCCGGGATCGAGTCCGAGGGGAGCAGCCTTCGGATCACCAGCGTGCCTGCTTGCGGGGGCTGGTCGCTTGTGGCGTTGTCGGGCGTCATGATCGGCGCGGTCTTGACCATCGCGGGGAGGGCTCCGGAGAGCGGCGGGACGCCGCCAGCCCCCCGATACACGCCGGGGGGAAGCACAACTCTACACTATCGGCATGAACGATGCGAGCCATACAGGCGATGCATATTTATCCACGCCGGTCCCCAAGCCCTCCCGGGCGCCCAAGTCGTCGGGTTCGCACCGGGTGCGGGTGCGGTACTGCGAGTGCGACCCCATGGGGGTGGCCCACCACGCGGCGTACATCCCCTGGCTTGAGGAGGGCCGTACCGAGCTCCTGCGCACCAGCGGGATCTCTTACGCGGATCTGGAGAAGGCCGGGGTCTTCCTGGTCATCACCAGGCTCGAGATGAAGTACCGACGGCCGGTGCTCTACGACGACGTGGTGGAGATCCGGACAAAGTGGGTGGGTGGAAGCCGGGTGAAGATCGAGCACGAGTACGAGGTGGTCGTGGTCGAGCGGGGCGTGGTCCTGGGGATCGGGAACACGCAGGCAGCGGCGGATCAGACACCCGTCGCGGTGGGGGGCACGACCCTGGCGTGCGTGGGCAAAGACGGCAGGCCGATGGCGCTGCCCGAGTGGCTCATGCCCGACGAGGTGCGCCAGCGGATCAAGTGAGACCGGGAGGGCCGGACGAGTGCGCTGCGAGTGCGTCCAGTGCGGATACGACCTGACGCCCCTGGCGACGAGCTGGGAGGAGGCGCTGCGCTGCCCCGAGTGCGGGAATCACGCTGCCCCCGCGCCGGTGAACTTCATGGGCGTGCTGCGCTCGCGCCGGCGCACGATCCTGTTCATGGTCCTCCCCATGATCCTGGCGCTGCCGGCAACTCTCGGGCTCAGGCTCCTGGGCACGCACCTCTACGGCTTCCCGATTCTGGCTGCGACGCCGCTCGTCCTGGTGATCTCCGCGATCGTGAGCCAGACCCGCGAGAAGTCGGCCCGGGGAAAACGGATCTGGGATGAGTCGCTGCTCATTCTGATGGCCGCGTGGTTCGCGGCGGCGCTGATCGGGTCAATGGGCCTGATGTTCGCCAGCATCCTGTGAGCGATCGGAGCGATACGCCCCGTAGCCTGACCTGAGTCCGCGAGGGTCAGGGTGGTGGGGGTGAGAAGGGATGAGGGGATGAGCGGGTGATGGGGTGAGACGCGGAGGGCGACCCGGACCTTCGAAGACTCAGGTCTGGCTTCAGGACTCAGGTCTGGCTTCAGGACTCGGGTCAGGCTTCAGGGCTCGGGCCTGGCTTCAGGATTCGGGTTCAGATCGTCAGAGCCGTGTCGCGCGAGCGACCGGCATCCGGGGTCGGGGCGTGCGGGACACGCTTGTTGGCGATGGGTGCGGAGCGGGTTGGACGAAGACCCGGACCGGCAGCTTGCGCTGCTCGGCTCGTATGGAGTTTGGGAGCCTCAGCCCAGTTGTTCGATCGCCTGATCGATCGTCCGGCACTGGACCAGCTCGATGTCCAGGTTCTTGCGGGCGCTGGCGTCGCGCTTGCCCATGGGCGGGATGATCAGGCGCTTGTATCCCAGGCGTGCGGCTTCGCGCAGGCGCTGCTCAAGCTGGGTGACGGGGCGGACCTCGCCTCCCAGGCCGACCTCGCCCACCGCAGCGGTCGCGGGGGCCAGGGCCCGTCGGAAGTGTGCGCCGGCGATCGCAAGCAGCAGCGCCAGGTCCGCTGCGGGCTCGGCGACTTTGAGGCCTCCGACCGAGCTCGCGAAGATGTCGCGGTCCGCAAGGCGAAGCTGCGCATGCTGTTCGAGCACCGCGATCAGCATGGCCAGACGGCTCTGGTCAAGCCCGGAGCATTTGCGCTTGGCCGCCCCGAGGAAGCCCGTCGCGGTGAGGGCCTGAACCTCGATGAGCACGCAGCGCGTGCCGGTGATCACGGGGCAGATGACGCTTCCCGGGCGGGGCTTGGCGTCGTCGGTGCCCGCGATGGAAACCACGCCCGAGCCTTCGGGGACTTCTTCGAGCCCGCGCGAGGTCATCTGAAAGAGCCCGATCTCCAGCGTTGTGCCAAAGCGGTTCTTGATGGCGCGCACGACGCGGTGCGTGTGGTAGCGATCGCCTTCAAAGTAGATGACCGCATCGACGAGGTGCTCGAGCAGGCGCGGACCCGCGAGCGAACCCTCCTTGGTGACGTGCCCCACGAGCACGATCGCGATCCCCGTCAGTTTGGCCAGGTAGACCAGCTCGGAGCAGCATCGCCTGAGCTGGGTGATGCTCCCGGGCGACGCGGGCAGATCGGCCTTGTAGATCATCTGCACCGAGTCGATGATCACGATCGCGGGTTTCACCTGCCTGACCTGCTCGATGATGCGGGCCAGATTCGTGTCGGCCAGAATGAAGAGGTTGTCGGGAGTGGGGGAGCTTGAAGTCGCTGCGGGCGTCGCGTTCGCGCCCCGGGACGCGGGCGCGGCTTCCGAATGGCGCGTGGCTTCCGAAAGACGCGTGGCCCGGAGCTTGATCTGCTCGGCGGACTCTTCGCTGGTGACATAGAGCACGCGGTGCGACGCAGCCCAGCGCGACGCCGCTTGCAAGAGCAGCGTGCTCTTGCCGATGCCAGGCTCGCCCCCGATGAGAACCGCAGAGCCCGGGACCAGGCCTGAGGTCGAGGGCGAGGTGGGGGGCGCTGTCGTCGCGTCCGTGTGCCGGGCGGGAGTCGGGGTGATGGAGGTGCCAAAGACGCGATCGAGTTCGTGGATGCCGCTGGAGAGGCGGGTGCTGATCGTGGAGGCCGCGTCGATGTCGGCGAGTTTGCGGGCCGCGGGCGAGCCCGGGCCAAGGTCATCGCCATCGGGCTTCATGGAGCCGGCGAGTGCGAGGGCCGCGTCGAAGCCGCGCTGGGGGTCCTTGTTGGCCGCGGGGTCGAGCTTTTCTTCTTCGAGGGAGTCCCATGTGCCGCAGTCGGGGCACTTGCCCATCCAGCGGGGGTGCATGCTGCCGCAGGACCGGCAGGAGAAGACGGTGCGGACCTTTGCCATGGGAGCATGTTAGGGGAATGGGCGGGAGTTTGCGAGTCGGGGTGAGGTCGGGGGCGTCATTCCTTACTATCAGCGGCACGTGACCGAACGAGCGGACCATCCTGCGGGGCAAGAGCCGGTGCACCGGCTTCGGAGGCGGGGCAGGCGTCTGGCGCGGCGCGTCGCGATCCTGATCGTGTCGCTGTTCGCGCTGGTGTTCCTGGTGCTCACCCAGACCGGGGTGACGCGCTCGTTCGTGCTCCCCAAGATCGCGTCAATGCTCCCGGGCGAGGTGACCGCCGGCGGCGTGCATCTCGGGCTCAATGGCGACATCGTGATCGAGGATCTCACGCTGCGAGCGCCGGGCGTGCCCGGGGAGCCCGCCGAGTTCCTCAAGACCCGCAAGTTCCGGATCTCGCTCGATCCCCTGACCCTCGGCTCGGACAAGCCCCGCGCGACCGCGTTGACCCTTGTCGAGCCCGTGGCACGGGTCAGCGTCGACAAGAAGACCAACGCGATCAACCTCGCCAGCGTGGTGATGCCCTCGGGCGGCACCGGAGGCGAAGTGCCCCGCGTCTACGTCCGCCACGGCGTGATCGAACTCGGCGAGCACGAAGGCTCCACCTACGAAGTGCTCCGCCGGATGCGCGTGGATGGCGAACTCGTGCCCGCCAAGGAAGCCGATGGCTCGTACACGCTCAGCGCCCGCGAGATCGATCGGACCGACGCGCCGGGGACGATGGTCGCGGGCGATCAGGGCTTCGTCGTCGAAGGACGCATCGGCGCCGACGCGGTGGAGCTGACGCTCCGCCGCCTCATGCTCGCCGACTGGCGGCCCGAGCGCGTGCCCACCATCTTCAGGCCCATCCTCAAGCAGCTCGACATCGACGGCGTGGTGGACCGGGCCGCTTTGGATTACGACTTCAAGCAGGGGCTTTCCGCGACGCTTGAAGTCCGCGGCGTGGGCATGAACCTGCCGGTGTCGGGCGGCAAGAAGGGCGCCGCCCGCAAGCCCGAAGCGGTGGATGCGACCCACCCGGCCCTGCGCATGCGCGACGTGACGGGCACCATCGAGCTGGCCCGGGGCAAGATCGAGGCGCGGGCCAAGGGCTCGCTCGAAGAGCTCCCCTACGAGGTGCATCTCCAGTACATGGGGACCACCGCGGAAGCGCCGTTCGTGCTCGAGCTCAACACCGAGGGCTTCGAGCTGAGCCAGCATCCCGACTTGCTGCGCTTTGCTCCCGAGGTCGCCAAGACCTGGGCGGACCGCTTCTCCAATCCCACCGGGATCATCGATTCGTGGATCGAGGTGTCGCGCGGCCCGGGCCAGGAAGGCAAGCCTGGCGAAATCGCGGTGCGCGGGCGGGCCAAGTTCCGCGGCGTCACCGCGGCGTTCCACAAGTTCCCGTATCAGTTCAACGACATGTCGGGCGTGTTCTACTTCGACGACAAGTCGATCCAGTTCCGCGACATCCAGGGACGCTCGGCCGAGGGCGCTGTGGTGACCGCCCACGGCACGATCGCCCCGCCCGACCAGACCGCAGCGGTCGACCTGGACATCCGCATCACCGGCGTGCCCATCGATCGTGCGCTGCTGGACGCGATCGGGCCCGGCCGGCGGCAGATCCTGGATGACCTTCTGAGCCGTCCGGTGTTCGATGATCTGGCGGCGCGGGGACTCATCACCAAGGCCGAATCGATCGAGGACGTGATCGCCGCGGGACCGGTTCCCGTCGGGAAGGTCCCGGCCTTCGCGCTGGGCGGGCGCGCCGATGTGCACGTGCAGATCAAGAGCGACCTGGGTCACGACTCCGCGTGGCACGACGATGTGGATGTGGTGCTGCCCAAGGTCGGGATGCTCCCCGAGAACTTCCGCTATCCGATCATCGGTGAGGACGTGAAGCTCCGCATCGCCGACTCGAAGGCGGAGGTCGTGAGCGGGCGCTTCCGCGGTCTGCACGGCGGCGAGGCGTCCCTGCACGCGCTGGTGTCCCTGCCCGACGCGACGGACTCGGGCGCCAAGGTCTCCGCGAAGGTGGATGTCTCTTCGACGGGCGTGCCCATCGATCCCTTGCTGCTGTACGCGGTGCCCGAGGCGGCCCTGGGCGGGCCCGGTGGCGAAGCGCGGAACGCCCGCGAGCTGGTGGAGATGCTGCAGATCACGGGCGATCTCTCCTGCACCGCCCACATCGGCGATCGCGAGGACGGGTCGATGGCCTACGCGATCCAGATCCAGACCAAGGGCGCCAAGGCCGAGCCCCGCCGTCGCGAAGCGCCCACCGGCATTCGCATCGAGGACTTGGACGCGACGGTCAACGTGGAGTCCCAGCGGATCGCGGTGAAGCTCAGCGGCCAGACGATCCATGGCTCGGACCCCGCGGGCACGCTCAGCCTTGATCTGGAAGCCCTCGCGGGCGCGTCGTGGAGCGATCATCCGTCGCTCAACGCGACCCTCGACGTCCGCGGCCTGGACATCGCCAGCCCGATCGAGGATCTGGCCGCGATCTTCTCCGTGGAGGCCTCCAAGCGCGTGCTGGAGATGCGCAACATCGCACTCCCCGGCGGGCGCGTGGGCGTGCGGGCCAAGGTCGCCTCGGGTGGAGGCGAGCACCAGGGCGAATGGTCCAGCTCGCTCGTCATCGATCAGGCCGATGGGCTGTTCTTCTCGCTTCCCGAAGGCCGGGTGATCCTGAGCGAGTCCGACGGCCGGATCGTCGTCGAAGGCGGCGTGAACGGCTCGATCCGCTTCGAGGACTTCTGGTCGTACGTGTCGGACAACGACGGACCGGTCGGGCGCGTCGGCCTCTCGGGCTCGATGCTCCTCTCCGACGGGAAGCCCTCGCTCGGAAGCACCGGCGTGAAGCTCGCGGCACGCGGCCTGCGCGTGGAGTCGCCTCTGGTGCGTGGCCTGCTCGAGAATCGCGTCGGTGGACGCGTGGGCGAGGCGTACAAGACCTATCGCCCCGAGGGAACCATCGATGGCGAGGTGATGCTCAGGCAGGACAAGGACACCATCGCGTGGAGCGATGCGTGGGTCGGGCCGCGCTCCCTGGCGCTGGACTACCACGATCAGAGGCTCACCTTCCCCAGCGCGGGAGGCAGGCTTGATCTGAATGAGCAAGGCGCGACGTTCAGCGGCATCAAGCTCGAAGCGCCCCAGTGGAGCGTCAAGGCCGACGGCGCGTGGACGTACTCGAACTCACCGCAGGCCTCCTCGGGCATCGGTCAGTTCGAGATGACCTACGACCTCACGAGCAACGGGCTCCCCAAGGACCTGCTCGCGGTGCTGCCCAAGGACGTGACGGACATCCTCGCGGAACTCGACGCGGGCTCCGACGGGAGCATGCACGTCCGCCAGGGCGTGCTGTCGATCCGCAACGTGCCCGATCTGCCCGGCGGCGCGGGCGTGAGCGCGCGGGGCACGCTCGACGTCGAGAAGTCGAGGCTCAACGTCGGACTCCCGATCACCGATTGCGATGGCTCGATGCGCTTCGAGGTCGAGAAGCCCGAGGGCCAGCCCGCCAAGTTCACGCTGGCCGCGGATCTGCCCACGCTCCGGATCTCGGGCGTCAGGCTCTCGCAGGGCCTGGTGCGCGTCGAGAGCGGCGCCGAACCCGGACGCGTGCGTGTGCCTCTGATCAGCGCCGCGTGTCACAACGGCAGGCTCGCGGGCGACGCCAGGCTCGAGCCCGGCCCATCCGGCCAGCGCCGCTTCGACGCCCGCGTGCAGATCTCCGGCGCCCGCTTCGGGCCCCTGCTCGCCGACCTGCGCGAGGGTTCGGCCAAGGACTCGGGCAAGGACTCGAGCCCCAAGAGCAAGACCGCGTCCAAGCCCGAGCCGAAGACCGAGACCAAACCCGAGACCCGCAAGGACGAGGATCCCGACGTTCGCGGCGCCCTCGACGCCGAGCTCACGCTCAGCGGCAACGTGGGTGATCCGAGCTCGCGGCGCGGGCGCGGCACCGGCCGCATCGGCGGCGGGCGTGTTCTGAGCATGCCCCTCACCATGGCGCTGATCCGCTTCAGCAACTTCCAGCTCCCCCTGGACGAAAGGCTCGAGCTGGCCAAGGCCTCGTTCTACATCGACGGGCCGATCATCGGCTTTGACGAGCTGGCCATCTACTCGCGCTCCATCGAGATCTCCGGCGGCGGGACCATGACCTGGCCCGACACGAATCTGGACATGCGATTCAACTCGCGATCGCTCTCGCGCGTGCCGGTGATCTCGGAGATCATTGAGGGAATCCGCGACAACCTGATCACCACCCGCGTGCGCGGGACCCTGGACGACCCGGACATCGGGGTGGCCTCTCCCGCCGACGCCAAGCCGGGCGCGGACCGCTCCGGGACCGACCGGCCCGCGCCGCCTCCGGAAGCCCCCGCGGCCAAGCCGACCAAGCCCTCGGGAAGGGCCGGGGGGAACTGAATCGCCCCGGGACTGGCCCAGCCCCTAGACTTCCGACCAAAAACGTGCCCGATGGCCGATCGCGTGCAGCCGGGCTGCAACGCCTTCCGAGTGGGACGATCCCGAGCTGGGCCTGTGCAAACGCCCAGCAGCGGGGTGGATCGGCGACAACCGAAAGAACGACATGCCTATTGAACAATCGAAGATCGATCAGGAACTGGAACAGGTCGGCGTCTCCGGCCTGGTGAAGGGCGAGAAGGACGCGCGGACGCTTGATCCCGCGATCCTGGCCCAGCTCGACACGCTCATCGCGCAGCAGGCCGCCACCACGCCCCAGGGCGTGAAGGCGGGCTCCTTTGACGCCAAGCTCGTGCGCGAGCTGATGATCACCGCCCTCAAGCTCGCCTCCGATGGACGCAACACGGGCGAGCTCAAGCTCATGACCACCTCGCTGAAGGAGATGCGCTACGCCTACCGCGTCTTTGCGAAGTATGCGGCGCCCCACAAGGTGACGATCTTCGGTTCGGCGCGCACGCCCCAGACCCACCCGGACTATCAGAGCGCCGTGGAGTTCGGCCGCCTGATGGCCCAGGCGGGCTGGATGGTCATCACCGGCGCCGGCGGCGGGATCATGCAGGCCGGTCACGAAGGCCCGGGGCGCGAGGCGTCCTTCGGCGTCGCGATCCGTCTGCCGTTCGAGCAGTCGACCAACACCGTCATCGCGGGCGATGAGAAGCTCATCCACTTCCGCTACTTCTTCACGCGCAAGCTCATGTTCCTCTCCCAGGCCGAAGCGGTCGTGCTCTACCCGGGAGGCTTTGGCACCATGGACGAGGGCTACGAAACCCTGACGCTCGTGCAGACCGGCAAGGCGACCATGATGCCCATCGTCTGCCTCGAGGGCAAGGGCAACGGGTACTGGCAGGACTGGGACCAGACCAACCGCCGCCTGCTCCTGGAGCGCAAGCTCATCAGCCCCGAAGACACGAACCTGTACTACCTGGCCAAGGACGAGGCGGACGCGCGCGATCACATCGTGAACTTCTACCGCGTGTACCACTCCTCGCGCTACGTGCGCGACGATCTGGTCATCCGTCTCAAGGGACGCATCGCGCAGGAAGACGTCGAGAAGCTCAACGCCGAGTTCGGCGATCTGGTCAAGACCGGCGTCATGCGCCTCTCCGATGCGCTCGACGCCGAGGATGATCACCGCGAGCTCCCCAGGCTCGTCTTCCACCACACGCGTTCGAAGTACGGCCGGATCCGCATGCTGCTGGACCGCCTGAACACGTTCCGCACCGTCTGATCCCCCGGGCCTGGAGACGCCGGTCGATGATCCGCCGAGGCACGCGCGCGAGATTCGGTTGCATCGCCATGGCGCTCGCGTTCATGGCCAGCGGATGCAGCTCGCCCGCGTCCAAGCCCACATCCAGTTCCGGGTCCAAGCCCGCATCCAAACTCGCGTCCGGGCCTAACGATGCTGCCAAGGCTGGCGCAGAGGGGGCCGAGGACGACGCCTCGTCCCGCGCGCCGGTCGCGGATGGACTCGAGACCTTGCTCTGGGTCGCTGACGACACAGGTGGCGCGATCGGCCGGAAGCTGGCGCCGTATCTGGTGAACAAGCCCCCGGTGGACGCCAAGTCCGCGGAGCGGCTGCGTCTCATGGGCCTGCGCGCCGTCGCGGTGCCCCTGAAGGAGCTCGATCAGCTCCGCGCGTCGCTCGAAGCCGCGGGTCCCACGCAGCGCCGCTGGCTCGGGCAGCTCCCCGACTGGACGGTGCTCGTCGAGGGGAACAACTACCCCTCGGGCGTGCGCGTGAGCACCGGGAGCAAGAGGCTCGACCTGGACGCGGGAAGGCTGCGCTGGCTCGTGCGCTCGTGGACGACGCCGGTCACGATCGTGGAGGAAGGCCAGACGCGGATCGCAGCGGCTTTGCACGTCGAGCTTGTGCCGCAGGTCCAGGAGTTCAAGCCCAAGTTCGATCGCATGCTGGAGCAGGCGGCCCGCGATGGGGCGCTGACCTTGCGTTCCACCGGCCCCGAGCGTGACGGCCCGCTGGTGGACGACGCGACGATCCGCTTCGAGCTTGCGACCACGGACGTGCTCGTGCTGGCGCCGGAATCTCCCGATGTGGATTGGCTCGCGACCCTGGAACCTTCGGATCAGACAGGCCGGACCGAGCCCGACAAGGGAGGCCCGAGCAAGCCGCGCACGCCCACGATCGGCGAAGCCATGCTGGCGCAGGACACCCAAGCGGGCGGCCGCGTGAAAGTCGTGGTCGCCCTGATCCCCAGACTGCCCGCGCAGTTCCGATTGCTCGGAAGGTGATCCGGCGAAGGCACGAAGGCACAGAGGCACGAAGGCACGAAGAGAGGAAGAGACGACGGGTTCCGTTCGGAGCGCCTCCCCTGTCCTCCCGCCTTCCTCTCCGTGCCTTCGTGCCTCCGTCCCTTCGTGCCTTCCTAGTCCTATATCCCCTGTCAAACCTTTCCCGATTTGCGTGCGCGGCGTGTCGGCGCGGTCTGGGCCTGAGATTTTGCGGGCCGTCGCGGTTGCACGCGGGGTTGTGCCGATGGTGGGGGCATGCTCCGAGTCTCCGTCATGCAAGCCAGGCCTGGCATGATCCTGGCGATGCCCGTCACGCACCCCAAGGCGCCGGAGGTGGTGCTCTTGCGTGAGAACGTGGCGTTGGACGCGATGTCCATCGGCCGTTTGCAGGAGATCAAGCCCCCGGAGCTCTGGATCAAGTACCCCAGGCTCGAGTTCCTCGCCGAGTACGTCAGCCCGCACGTCTTCCGCGCCTGCGCGCAGATCACGCACTCCATCGGCCACGCGTTCGACGACGTCTCGCGCACCAGCGGCGCCAAGCTCGAGTACCACGAGTACAAGCGTGCTGTGGGGGACCTGCTCGAACGCCTCGCCGAAGAGCCCAAGGCCCAGATCTTCATCCGCGAGATCGTCGACGGCGGGCGCCCGGCCCTCCGCCACGCCACCAACGTCTGCATGCTCTCGGTCCTCATGGGACTCCGACTCGAGTTCTATCTCCTCCGCGAGCGCTCCAAGCTCGGCGTCGCCGCGGCCCGCGACGTCTCCAACCTGGGCGTTGGCGCCATGCTCCACGACGTCGGGATGGTCAGGCTCGACCAGGAAACCCTGGCGCGCTGGAACACCACCCACGACGAGAGCGATCCCGAGTTCCGCCGTCATACCCAGATCGGCTACGGCATGGTCCAGGGACAGGTCGAGCCCTCCGCCGCCGCGGTCGTCCTCGGACACCACGAGCGCTACGACGGCTCAGGCTTCCCCGAGAAGATCCTCGCGACCGGCAAGTCCATCATCCCCTCGGGCTCGGACATCCACGTCTTTGCACGCATCGTCGCGGTCGCGGACGTCTTCGACCGCCTGAAGCACGGCTCCGACGCCCCGGGCCCCAACGCGGGACACATCCCCGCGATGCCCACGGTCCGCGCCCTCAAACTGATGCAGAGCCCCGACTGGGCCCCCAAGCTCGACCCGGTCATCTTCAAGGCCCTGCTCACGGTCGTCCCCGCCTACGCGCCGGGCTCGATCGTCACGCTCTCCAACGGCAAGCAAGGTGTCGTCACCGACTGGACGCCCCTGGACCCCTGCCGGCCCACGGTCGAGATCATCAACGACCTGGAGAACCCGCGCGATTGGGAAAAGGCCAAGCCCGGCGAGGTGTACTGCCTCCGCGACTATCCCGACCTGAGCGTGGTGCGAGCCGAGGATCAGGACGTCAGCCAGGACAACTTCTACCCCACCAAGCCCGGCGAGTTCGACCTGGCCAAGCTCGGCAAAGCAATGACCAACCGAGCCGAAGCAACGCGAGCCGCGTGAGCAGCGCTCGCGCGGGCAGTTCCGTCCGAGCCTCTCGCGCAAGCGAGAGGACCCAAAGCCCCACAAGCCCCGAGCGGAGCACAAGCACCAGACTCGCAAGAACCCGTCGCCACGGGGCGATTGACGGTTCCTCTGGCTCGCGCCAGAGGCTCAGTCGGAACGGCGTCACGCCCCGCCCGTCACGGATCAACCGAGCCTCTCGCGCAAGCGAGAGGAACCGTCCCCAAGCCCAACGCGCACGCCTCGCAACGCAAGACCCGGCAGTCAGCATCACACCCCATCGTCCTGACGCGCGATCAACATCCCTGACGAGCAATCAAGTCCATCGCCTCACGACCGGACCACCGATTCCGACGGCGTCTCCACCACCACGCACGCCGGCAGGTCGATCGTCATCGTCGTGCCCTGCTTCCAGACCGATTCGACGCTGATGGTCCCGCCCAGGGCTTTGACGCTGGATTTCACGATCGCCAGTCCCAGTCCCGTGCCGCGGCGCTGGGCCTGGCCCGAGCGCGAAGCGTCGACCTGATAGAAGCGTTCGAAGATCCGTCTCTGGGCAGCAAGCGGGATGCCCATGCCCTGGTCGCTCACGACAAAGCGGGCCGCGTGCCGCTTGGTGTTGGGTCCTCCCGCGTCGGGGGAGATCACCTTGCCCACGACGCGCACCGTCGTGCCCTCGTACGCGAACTTGGTCGCGTTGTCGATCAGGTTGCGGAGGATCAGTTGCAGCAGGCGCGTGTCGGTCTCCATGCGGTCCAGGGCCGGATCGCACTCGATCGCGAGCGCCAGCTTGCGCTCGTGGCATTGCTGCTCGAAGTGGGCCCGCAGGCTCTCGGCCAGCTCACTCATGCGGACCGGGCCGATCTCGACAGGCGCGTCGGGGGACTCGAGCCTGGAGAGGTCGAGCATGTCGCGCGTGAGCTCTTCCAGCCGCGTGACGTTGGCCGCGATCATGGAGATGAACCGCTCGGACATCGCGGGGTCCTCGGCAGCTCCGTCGGCGAGGGTCTCCACCGCCGCCCGGATCGAGCTCAGGGGCGTCCGGAACTCGTGCGACGCGTTGGCGACAAAGTCCGTGCGGTTTTGCATCGCGCTGGCGAACTCAGAAATGTCGCGCAGGATCAGGGTGGCGCCGCAACGGCCGTGGATGGGCGTGCCGATCGGTGCGGCCAGCACCTGAAAGGTCCGCATCTCGCCCCGCACCGCAAGCTTGACCTGGGCCCGCTGGGCGCTGGGGGTGGAGCCATCGGAGGCGGCTGCGTGCAGCCCGACCAGCTCGTGCTGGGTGAAGAGCTCGTCGATGAGCCTGCCGATGGGCCCGACCGGGCGATCCGCGAAGAGGCGCTGGGCCTCGGCGTTCATGAGGATGACTTCGCCCCGGGGGTTGGTCGCGACGACCGCGGCGTCGCTGGCGTCCAGGGCCGCCTGGCAGACCCAGCGTTCCTGATCGAGGCGTTGGAGCGACGCGGTGAGAGAGTCGACGGACTGCTCGAGCACTTCGGCGGGCTCGGTGGCGCGGGCGCCGGGGATGCCCGCCAGAGAGCGGAGCTGATCGACCGCCTCGGTGGTGCGCCGCCGGGCCTCGTTATCGGCGTGCTCGAGCTTGGCCGCAACCCACCACGCGGTGGCCGCTGCGGGGAGCGCCGGGAGCAGCAGCGCGTAGCCCGTGGGCACTTCCAGCAGGATGCACGCCCAGAATGTCGCCAGGGTGGTGGCCAAGAGGGCCACGCCAACCAGCACCGGGACTCTGGAGCGACGCTCGATCATCTATAGATGGTATTGGGTGGAGGCCCGAGACCGGAAGAGGACAGGCTGAGCCCGGCTTGATCAGGTCAGAAGCGCCCGATTCAGGCGGTGGGCTGGGTCTCGGGGCTGTCGGCGTCCTCCGGGTCGAGGGTCGCCTTGTACCCCACGCCGCGGATCGTCTTGATGATGTTGGCGTGGGGGCCGAGCTTCTTGCGGATGCTGGTGATGTGCACGTCGATGGTCCGCTCGGTCACCGTCACGCCCGGGCCCATGGCCTTGGCCATCAGCGTCGCGCGCGAGAGCACACGGCTGCCCGCTTGCACAAGCGAAGCCAGCAGGCGGAACTCGGTCAGCGTGAGCTTGATCGACTGGCCTTCGAGGAACACCTCGTGCGTATCCGTGTCGATCTCGATCGGCCCGAGGCTCAGCCGTCGGGTCGCATCCGGCGTGCGGTGCGTCCGACGGAGCAGCGCCTCCACCCGCGCCACCAGCACCTTCACGCTGAAGGGCTTGATCACGTAGTCGTCAGCGCCCACCGTCAGGCCGACGATCTGGTCGACCTCCTCACCCTTGGCGGTGAGCATCATGATGGGCACCTGGGCGGTGGTGGGATTGGTGCGGACGCGGCTGGCGACCTCGGTCCCGGAGAGCTCCGGGAGCATGACGTCCAATAAAATCAGGTCTGGGACGCGGCGGGCGATGGAATCAAGGGCTTGTCGGCCGTTGTGGGCGACCGAAGTCTCGTAGCCAGCCTTGGTCAGGTTGTAGACCAAGAGCTCGCAGAGGTCCTTCTCATCGTCCACGACCAGCACGTGCTTCTGGAGGCCCATGTCTTGGTCCCGTAAGGGTTTACAGAAAACAAAGCCGGCCTTCTGCCGGGTCTGCGATGGCGGGAAAAGCGTAGGGGAAAGCGTGTGGAAAGAGGCGGGAAGGCGTGTTCGGGTTGAGCTAAAAGTGGGTTCAGGGGGGCTCGGGAGCGTTATTTGACCGTTTCACCATCGAAAAGTTTGGCTCCGGGGTGTGGACGGCCGAAAAACCATCCCAGTGAGTTTGCGTTCGCTAATGAGGGAGGCTAGTGTTTCCTCTCTCGGAGTGCCCCCCGTCCGGTAAGCGGGGTGTACCACCGGCGATCGGGATGCGGGGAATCGCGGCCGATCGCGGAGGGCAAGAGGTTCGGAACGGTGGGTTCGTTCCGAGCAGCGGCCTTCTCGATGGCGGGCCCGGCAGAGTGTCGCCGGTGGATCCCGAGTGTTCTGGAGTTCCGATTCGGGCGAGGCTTGGAACCGCCACCCGAATCTCACCTTGCAAGGAGTATCAAATGAATCGCAAGACTGTTCTCATGGCTCTGGCCGGCCTCGCGATGGCGTCGTCCGCTGTTGCGCAGACCTCCGATGCGAGCAAGGCCTACGCGGCTGAGCTCAACGCTGACGCGGCGACCAAGACCAGCCTCCTGGCTGCTGGTGGCTCCGGTCACGACGGCGTTTTCCACATCGCCGACGGCTCGGGCAACTACCGCCTGAACATCAGCGGCTACACCCAGTTCCGTTACGACATGAACTGGCGTGACGGCGGCGTGGGCGGCGGCGACAGCGGGTTCAGCAACGGCTTCGAGATGACCCGCACCAACATGTACTTCTCGGGTAACGTCATCAACCCGAACACCACCTTCCTCATCCAGACCGGCTTCGACTCCTCGGGCGAGTTCAGCCTGATCGACGCCTACGGCAAGTACCAGTTCGACAACGGCATGGGCCTCATCTGGGGTCAGTTCCGCGCTCCGGTCTACCGCGAAGTCCTCGTCGCTCCCGAGAAGCAGCTCGCCGCTGACGTCTCCGTGACCGGCTTCGTCTTCGATCCGGGTCGCACCCAGGGCATCGCGGTCGACTACCGCTCCGACAGCTTCGGCATCGTCGGCAGCTTCAACGACGGCGCCAACTCGGCCAACACCCCCTACAACACCATCAACGGCATCAACGGCAACGAGGCCGACTGGGGCCTGACCGTTCGCCTCGAAGGCAAGTTCGCCGGCGACTGGTCCCGCTTCGACGACTTCACCAGCTTCCGTAACCAGGACTTCGCCGCGATGGTCGGTGGTGCGTTCCACTACCAGTCCTTCGGCCGCACCGGTAACGGCACCGCCACCTCCCAGACCGAGGGCAGCGGCTACAACTACACCGTTGACGCCTCCCTCGAGGGCAACGGCTGGAACTTCTTCGCCTCGTTCCTCGGCGCCAACCTCGACGTCGATGGCCAGCAGTCCCGCGATGACTACGCCTTCGTCGTTCAGGGCGGCATCTTCGTGACCGACAGCCTCGAGATCTTCGCCCGCTGGGACAGCCTCTTCCCCGACTCCGAAGGCCCGGGCCGTTCCTCGACCCAGGATGATGACTTCAACACCATCACCTTCGGCATCAACAACTACTTCGTCCCCGAGTCCCACGCTGCCAAGCTGACGGTTGACGCGTCCTACTTCCTGGACACCGCCGACCAGAACGCTCTGGCCTCCGGCGCGGTCAACGCGACCAACGTCGGCCTCCTGCCCTCGGACAACGACGGTCAGTTCAACGTCCGCGTCCAGATGCAGCTGATGTTCTAAAGCATCAGATGGTCTGACTCGAATCTCTGATTCGTCTCCACCCCGGTCGAAAGGCCGGGGTGGTTGTTTTTGGATGCAGGCACGGAGGCACGGAGGCACGGAGGCACGGAGCGACGGAGCGATCAGGCGATCAAGCGATCAGGCGATCAAGCCACGGAGGCGTGCAGGCACGCGGCCACGAGGCGGGCGAGCCACACGCTCGTGAGCATCTCACCAGTGCCCAGTGCCTTCCCCTCTTCCTCACATCCGTTCGACGGTGGGGATGCCCAGCGTGTCCAGGCCGTCTTTCAGCACGCGGGCCGTGAGGTCGCACAGCCGCAGGCGCGAGGCCCGCAGCTTGGCGTCCTCGGTGTTGAGCACCGGGCACGCGTCGAAGAAGCTCGAGAACGCCCCCGCCAGGTCGTACAGGTACTGGCACATGCGGTGCGGCTCCAGCGCCGAGACCACGTTGTGCACCGCGGCGTTGTAACGCAGCAGCGTGAGCGCCAGCGTCTTCTCCTGAGGCTCGTTGATGATCAGGGGCGCCGCCGCGACGTTCACGTCGATGCCGCGCTCCGCCGCCTTGCGGAAGATCGAGCGCGTGCGCACCAGCGCATACAGCAGATAAGGCCCGGTGTTGCCCTCGAACGCGAGCATGCGGTCGTAGTTGAAGACGTAGTCCTTCACGCGGTCGTTGGACAGGTCGGCGTACTTGAGCGCCGCCACGCCCACCGCTGCCGCGACCGCGCCGCGCTCGGCGTCGCTCAGGTCCTTGGAGCGTTCGTTCACGACCGCCAGCGCGCGGGTGGTCGCTTCGGTCACCAGGTCCAGGAGCTTGACGTTCTCGCCCGAGCGGGTCTTGAAAGGCCGTCCGTCATCGCCCAGCACCATGCCGAAGGGCGCATGCTCAAGCGAGGAAGGCTCGGCCTTGCCCGCCTTGGTCGCAAAGCCCGCCTTGATCGCGGCCCCGAAGACCTGCTTGAAGTGCAACGCCTGCCGGGCGTCCACGCAGTACACGACGCGGTCGGCGCCGAGCTTCTGCACGCGACGGCGGACCGCCGCGATATCCGTGGTCGCGTACAGGAATCCGCCGTCGGACTTGCGGATCAGGCAGGGCTCGTTGACGCCCTCGACGCGCACGACCAGGGCGCCGCCATCGGGCTCGGCGACCCGGCGCGCGACCAGATCGTCCACCATCGGCGCGAGCTCCTCGCGATAGGCCGACTCGCCCGCGGTGTGCTCGTCCAGGATGATCGTGTTGAGAAGCTTGCACACCCGGAGGCACTCATCGAGCGTGATCCGCTGGATGCGCTCCCACACCCGCACCTCGCGCTTGGCGCCCGATTGCAGATTGACCAGCGCCTGCTTGGCACGGCTCAGCGAGAGCTCGGCCTTGCGGAGCCTGTCGAGCTCGTCCTCCCACTCGGCTTCGGCCTTGGGGCCCAGGTTGTACCGCGTGATCCAGGACGCGGGGGTGTCGGTGTCGCAGTCCTTCTGGGCCTGCTTGTAGGCCTTTTCCAGCGCGTCGAGGCTGGTGATGTACGTCGCGGGATCGGCGTCGCCATGCGTCCGAAGCAGGGACTCGATGACCATCGCGATGGGCAGGCCCCAGTCGCCGACGTGGTTCTGCCGCACGACCTTGTCGCCCGCCCGGGCCAGCGCGCGGGCCAGCGAGTCGCCGATGATGATCGAGCGCAGGTGCCCGACGTGCATCTGCTTGGCGAGGTTCACGCCGCAGAGATCGACCACGACCGTCTGCGGCGGGGTGATGGGCACCACACCCAGCGCGGGCGTGTCCATCTTGGCGAGCAACGCCGCCAGCGCGTCACCCTTGAACGTGATGTTGATGAACCCCGGGCCGGCGATGCTCGCCTCGGTCACAGGCTGAGCAATGTCCGAGATGTCCAGATGCGCGATGATCGCCTTGGCGACATCCCGCGGCGGCTTGCCCGCCTTCTTGGACAGAGGCATCGCCGCGTTGGACTGAAAGTCCCCCATGCTCGCCTGCTTGCACGGCGCGATCAGCGGATCAGCGTCGGTCACGCCCGGCACAGCCTTGACGATCGCAGCCTGGAAGCGATCCGCAAGGATCGCGAGGGGGTCGATGGGAGAGGAAACAGCGGGCATGGGGCGAGTTTAGCGCCGCCTCTTCGGATCGGAACTCGGGAGCAAAGAGCCAAATCGCAAATTGCCAAAGGGCCAGATCCGGAGTGGATTGCTTTGGCCCTTTGGCCGTTTGCGATTTGGCCATTTCAGAGCACCGCTCTGACCACCACCTGCACCACCACCGCCGCCTGCACGCCCGCGACCAGATCATCCAGCAGAATGCCCCAGCCCGCGGGGCGCTTCTGCAGGCCCCCGGCCGGCGGGAGCTTGATGATGTCGAAGAGCCGGAAGGCCAGGAACGCGCCGATCAGCGTCATCGCGGCCTTGCACGGGTCCGCCACCGACCACGCCGGCAGGAACATCAGCGCAATGCACTGGCCCGCGACTTCGTCCGCGACCACGTCAGGCGGGTCCTTCCGGCACAGCACGCTCTCGGCACGCTCGCCCTCGGCCACGCACCCCGCCGAGAAGAACACCAGCACGCCCAGCAACGCCAGGTTGTAGTGGAGGGGGTTGTCCACAGGGCCCAGGCCCATGGCGATCATCGCCCCCGCCAGCAGCACCGGAGGCAAAGAGCCCCAGGTCCCGGGTGCGGGCCTCAGCCGGCCCACACCAAAGACTGTTGAAACAGGAATGTCCTTCCGCGTCAGGGGCATGCTTCTAGCTTCGGGCCGACAGGCGGATCGCCCGCAGAACGTACGGCACCCCGCTCAGGGCCGACACAATCACCGTCAGCCACACCAGCCCCGCGATGATCGCCCCCGCGGTCGTCCCCGGCGCGGTGCTCCACCCGGCACAAGCCAGCAGCACCGCCGGGATGCACACCGACTGCAGGATCATCTTCAGCTTGCCCGACGCCGTCGCGGAGAAGTCGATCCCCCGGGACTCGAGCACGCTGCGGAGCGAGGTGATGAGCAGCTCACGGCCCAGAATCACGACCGTCATCCACGGCGCAACTCGTGTCACCAGAAAGGGTTGCCCGCTCTGGTCGGGCACCACCAAGCCCGGACTGGCGAGCATGACAAAGCCCCCCAGGATCAGCAGCTTGTCCGCGAAGGGGTCCATCACGCGGCCGAACTGGGAGATGACCTGCCACTTGCGGGCCAGGTGGCCATCGAGCGCGTCGGTGACCGCCGCGAGGATGAACAGGACGCACGCGGCCAGCAAGAGCGGGTGGCGCGCCATCGACTGAGACCAGGAGCTGCCGTCGGCGTGCTCCGGCGCGGGCGCGATGGCGAGGATCGCGAAGAAGGCGATGGCGAGGATGACGCGCGCGATGGTGAGCGCGTTGGGGATGTGGCGGCGCTGGAGCAAGGCGAGCATGGTAAAGCAGCGGCGGCGCGCGTGAAAATGCGCGCCCGAGCGCAGCCAAATGTTTGTGTTTTGAATGGGTCAAAGGGGGCGTGGGAACGCCCCGTTTGGTTGAAGGTTGCGGGGCCCCCCTCTATCCTCCCAACCACTCGGGCATCGTTTTTGGACGGGCGTCGGCGGGCCAAAAACGGCCTTCGGCGCGCGGCGGGAGCGGGGCCTGACGGATCTGTTACGGCCGCCGTGCGCCGGTTGTTCGGCGTCGGCTCGGGTTTTCTCGGCCTCCTTGGGGGCCTCACGCGGCGTCTCCCGTCCCGATCCGGGGACGGGCGGGCGTCCGGGGACAGCACGTTGAACCCAATCCTTCTTTACTCGCTGTGTGCGCTCGGGGCGATTGGCGTGGGCATCGCGCTGCCCCGTCGCGGTCCGAATCCGCAGATCATCGGCGCCCTCATCGGTGCGGTCGCGGGGGGTCTTGCGATCCTGGCGCTGAGCGTCATCGGGTTCCGCGCCACCGGCGAGCTGCCGAACATCTACTTCTACATCTTCTCCGTGCTCGCGCTGGGCGCGGCCTTGCGGGTCATCACGCACCCCAAGCCCGTCTACGCGGCGCTCTACTTCATCATGAGCATCCTGGCGACCGCCGGCTTGTTCCTGATCCTGTCCGCCGAGTTCATGGCCTTCGCCCTGATCATCGTGTATGCCGGCGCCATCCTGATCACCTACCTCTTCGTGATCATGCTCGCGACCCAGGCCCCCGATGAGGCCGAGCTCGAAGTCCTGGCCGAGTACGACACCGCGGCCCGCGAGCCGGTCGCAGCAACCGTCGCGGGCTTTGTCATGCTCGCGGTCCTGACCACGCTCATGTTCCGCGGCACCGCGACGATGCCCGCGCCCAAGCCCATCGACAGCGGTTACCTCATGGCGCAGATGCCGCTCAAGATCGAGCGCTCTCTGCAGCGGGCCCATCCGGAGCTCGAGAAGTTCCAGCTTGCCAAGGCCAAGGTGGATGGTCAGGCCACCGAGCAGTACCTCGTGGACGTGACCCGCCGCCAGGCGACCGTGGAGTTCCGCTCGGGCAAGCAGCAGGTGCTGGACTTCCCCGCGGATCTTGACGTGACGAACATCGAGCAGGTCGGTTTCAACCTGCTCTCGGAGCACCCCGGCGCGATCGAAATCGCCGGCGTGATCCTGCTCATGGCGATGCTGGGCGCGGTGGTCCTGAGCCGCCGCCAGGTCCAGCTCGACGAGGACGCCAAGGCCCGCGCCGCCGCGGCCATCTCCGCGGATCTCAAGAGTCAGGCCGAGTCCCTGGGCATCGCGGCCCCGGGCGCCGGCGGCGTGACCGGCCCGCACGACTTCGAAGACGCCGCGGTCGCGGGAGGTGCGCGTTGAACCACATGCTGACGACCATGGCCCAGGCGGGCTTCCCCGCGACGATGTCGGCGCCGACGCTGAACCACTATCTGTTCGTGTCGGCCGCGATGTTCGCGCTGGGGCTCATCGGGTTCCTGACCCGCCGCAATCTGATCATCATGTTCCTCTGCACGGAGCTGATGTTCCAGGCCGCGGGCATCGCGCTGATCGCCTTCGGGCGGTTCCACATGAACGCCCACGGGCAGTCCTTCGTGATCTTCGTGGTCACCGTGGCCGCGGCCGAGGCGGCCATGGCGCTGGCTCTGGTGGTCCTGCTCTTCCGCAAGCGCGAGAGCCTGGACGCCGAGGAGTGGAAGGAACTCCGGGGCTGATCCTCGGGGTGACGATCGATCGATTGTGCGCCGGTTCTGACGGGTTCGGCACTGACGGGAAGTGAACACCTGTGATTGAGATGAACTCCCTGTTTTCCGCGATCACGACCGCTGCGGTGGGCGCAACCCCCGCCGCCGGGCACGACGCGGCTCTCTGGCCCATGCTGATCCCGGGGCTGCCTCTGCTGGCCTCGATCCTCGCCGGCGTGTGCGCCGCGCTGGGAATCCGCAGCAAGCTCCCGGCCTTCCTCACGGTCCTGTGCCTGGGGGCGGCCTTCGGCGTGACGGTCAAGCTCTTCCTCCAGAACCACGAGCCGCAGACGTTCACCGCGTTCAAGTGGATCGCGTTCCGCGCCGGACCGGAGATCTCGAGCAACTTCGTCGCCAACTTCGCGATCTACGTGGACAGCCTCACCTGCCTCTGGATGCTCTTCGTCACCGGGCTTGCGACGCTCATCGCGCTGTACGCCTCGGAGTACATGAGCCACGACGTCGGCCCCGGTTACTGCCGGTTCTTCGCGGCCTTCGGCCTGTTCGTCTTCTCCATGACCTGCCTGGTCATGGGCAACAACCTGCTCATGCTCTTCCTGGGCTGGGAAGGCGTGGGTCTATGCTCGTACCTGCTGATCGGCTACTTCTACAAGAAGCCCAGCGCGGTCGCCGCGGCCAAGAAGGCGTTCATCGTCAACCGCATCGGCGACCTGGGCCTGATGCTCGGCATCTTCCTGACCTTCGTGCACTTCGGGACCATCGAGTACGCCTCGATCTTCGCCAAGGCGCAGCCGTACATCGACGCCCTGCGTGCCGGTGAGCTCTCCAAGGTCCCCGCGATCGTCCAGATCATCCCGGTGCTCCTGATGATCGGCGCGTTCGGCAAGTCGGCCCAGCTCCCGCTGTACGTCTGGCTCCCGGACGCGATGGAAGGCCCGACCCCGGTCTCGGCCCTGATCCATGCCGCGACGATGGTGACCGCAGGCGTGTACCTGATCGCCCGCACGTACCCGCTGTTCCTCTGCTCCGAGTACGCGTTGCCTGTGGTCGCCTGGGTCGGTGCGCTGACGGCGCTGCTGGCCGCCACGATCGGCATGGCGCAGTTCGACATCAAGCGCATCATGGCCTATTCGACCGTGTCCCAGCTGGGATACATGTTCGCGGGCCTGGGCGTCCTGACCAGCACGGGCGCCGCGTTCCACGTGCTCACGCACGCGTTCTTCAAGGCCCTGCTCTTCCTCTGCTGCGGCGCCGTGATGCACGGGTTCGCCGGGCAGCTCGACCTCCGCAAGCTCTCGGGCGTCGCGTTCATGAAGGGCTGGGGCATCGTGGGCCTGGGCATGTTCGTCGGGTGTCTGAACCTGGCGGGCTTCCCCTTCACCGCGGGCTTCTTCTCCAAGGACATGATCCTCGCCGAGGCGTTCACGACCCCCGGCATGGCCGCGATCGGCTGGATCCTGCTCTTCACCGCCGGCCTGACCGCCTACTACACCTTCCGCGTCTTCTTCCGCGTCTTCATCGGCCCCAAGTACTACGAGCCCGGCGATGAGTTCCACGCCGCGCCCGCCTCGGCCCATGGCGACGACCACGGCCACTCTGGCGGCCACGACCACGCTCACGATCATGGTCACAGCCACGACCATGGCCACAAGCACGACGACCACGCCCATCACGACCATGGCCACGGTGCTCACTTCCATCCCCACGCGCCGGGCTGGGCCATCAACCTCGTGCTGGCGACCCTGACCCTCTGCTCGCTCGGTGCCGCGGGCTTCTACTTCGTCAAGCCCGCCAACGGCGCCCACGGCGGATGGGCCGCGGGCATGGTGCAGTCCTCCTCCGCCGCGTTCTCGACGCCCTTCGGGCACCACGAGGCCGCGGGCGAGAAGTCGGGCCACGCCGACAGCGCCGCCGCCGGTCATGACGCCGGTCACGAGACTGGTCATGACGCGGGCCACAGCGAGCACGCGGCGTTCATGCCCGCGCATCTGCAGGCCGAAGCCGCCGAGCACGGCGAGGCCCTGCACGCCGGGAGCTTCTTCGGCCAGAACCCCCACGAGATCATGTACTACGTCTCGGGCGTGGTGGGCGCGATCGGCATCATCGTCGCCTTCGTCCTGCACTTTGCGGGCCGCACGACCGCAGCGACCAGCAAGGCCGACGCGCTGGTCATCAACCCCATCACCAAGTGGGCCCAGCACAAGTGGTACGTGGATGAGTTCTACGACGCGATCATCCGCAAGCCCCTGCTGGTCCTGAGCCACATCTTCCACTTCATCGACAAGCTTCTGGTCGACGGCCTGGTGAACCTGGCCGGCGCTCTGCCCCGCTGGATCGGCGGCGCCATCCGCCCGAGCCAGTCCGGTCAGCTCCATGGCTACGCGATGGGCATGGCCGGCGGCCTGGCCATTCTGCTGGTGATCGTGCTCTTGACCTCGATGTGATCCGTTGACTTCCCCGGGCCGCCCGATTCAGGCGTCCCGATCCGAGTGATTTCTCCCACCCCGGGAACGCGATGAACAACCTCCTTCTTTATCTGCTGATCCTGACCCCGCTGGTCTTCGCGGGTCTGGTGGCGGTCTCGAACAAGTCCAAGGCGTTCGTGATCGCCCTGACGGGCACGCTGGTGAGCGCCGTCTTCGGCCTCTACGCCATGATCCTGTTCGACCCGGCCTTCGGGAACCGCTTCCAGCTCGAGCCCGAGCACCAGATCGTCTGGTTCTCCAAGCTCGGCCTGTCGCTCTCGGTGGGCGTCGACAGCATCGCCTTCTACCTGATCCTGCTCACGCTGCTCCTGGGGCCGATCTGCATCATCGCCTCCAAGACCGCGATCACCCAGCGCGTCAAGACCTACTACGCCTGGCTCCTGGTCCTCCAGGCCGCCATGACCGGCGTGTTCGCCGCCCGCGACCTGGTCTTCTTCTACATCTGCTTCGAGTTCACCCTCGTCCCGATGTACGTGCTCATCAGCCTCTATGGCTCCACCAACCGCGCCAAGGCCGCGACCAAGTTCTTCCTCTACACCTTCACGGGTTCACTGATCGCGCTGGCCGGCCTCGTGTACGTCGTCTGGCATCACGCCCAGCTCAAGGGCGAGTGGACCTTCAGCCTCGATCAGCTCGCGGTGACCGCGCGGTCCATGCCCACCGGCGCGCAGGCGATCGTCATGTTCGCGCTGCTGCTCGGCTTTGCGGTCAAGGTCCCGCTCTTCCCGTTCCACACCTGGCTCCCCCTGGCCCACACCGAAGCGCCCACCGCGGGCTCAGTCATCCTGGCCGGCGTCCTGCTCAAGCTCGGAACCTACGGCATCTTCCGCTTCGTGCTCGGATTCGTCCCCGAGGCGGTCGTGCTCTACGCACCCTGGCTCGCGCTGCTCTCCATCATCGGCATCATCTACGGCGGGCTCATCTGCTGGGTGCAGACCGACGTCAAGAAGCTCGTGGCCTACTCGTCCGTCGCCCACCTTGGCTTCTGCATGCTCGGCATGTTCGCCCTGAACACCACCGGCCTCACGGGCTCGGTGCTGTACATGATCAACCACGGCCTGTCGACGGGCGCGCTGTTCCTGCTCATCGGCATGATCTACGAGCGCTACCACACGCGCAACATGAAGGAACTCGGCGGCCTGGCCGCCAAGATGCCCGTCTGGGCGACCTTCATGGTCTTCTTCGCGATGGCCAGCGTGGGCCTCCCCGGTCTCAATGGCTTCGTCTCCGAGTTCATGTGCCTCCTGGGCGCGTTCCAGTCGAGCTCGCACTGGGGCCACGGGCTCTGGGGTTCTGAGGGCCTGACGGCTCCCGGCACCGGGACCGCTCCCGCCGCGACGCCGGGCGAACTCGGCCCCTGGTACGCCGCGATCGCGGGCACCGGCATGATCATCGCCGCGATCTACCTGCTGTACATGGTGGGCAAGGTCGTCTTCGGCCCGCTCACCGAGCCGCATGGGCACGGCCATAGCCATGGCCACGACGCGCACAGCGGGCAGCCCGCGCTTCCCAAGGACCTCTCGGTGCGCGAGATCGGCATCCTGCTTCCTCTGGCGGCCCTGTGCCTGTTCCTGGGCATGTATCCCGCGCCGCTGATCGATGGTCTCCGCCCCGCGGTGGTTGACACCGCCGCCAGCGTGCAGGCCGCCCGCACCAAGCTCGCCGATCGCGGGCTGCTCGGCACGCCCCGCGTGGTGCCCGAGGGTCTGCGCGTGATGCCGGTGGCCAAGGAAGAGACCAAGACGCCCGCCAAGTCGGGCGTCCCTGACACTTCGACGGGCCAGCCGCACGACGGTCCGGCGCCCGAACGCACGCTCGATGGCAACGGGCAGGAGCACGGCCGATGATCGAGAGACTTTCCTTCCTCCGCCCGGAGATCGCGCTGTTCCTGACCACCTGCGTGGTCATGGTGCTCGGTCTGTCTCGCTCGCTCGCATGGCGCAAGCTCACCGCGCCCGTCGCGGGCATCGGTCTGGTGGTCGCGGCGTATCTGGCGTGGACCTCCACGCCCACCGGCGCGGGGCTCACGCCTGCCGCGGGTCAGACGCTGCTCCCCATGATGCCCATCTACGCCAAGACGCTCATCTGTCTGGTGGCGCTCCCGATCCTCATGCTCCTGGCCGGGACCGTTGACCGCGCCGAAGAGGAGCGCGTGGCCCGCGGCGGACGGTTCGAGGCCCTGCGGGCCAACCGCGCCGAGTTCTACTCGTTCTTCCTCTTCTCGATCACCGGGCTCCTGCTCTGCGCTTCCGCGGATGACCTGATCTGGCTCTTCCTGGCCCTCGAACTCACCAGCCTCCCGACGTACATCATGGTGACGATGTCGTCCCGCCGCGGCGCCGCCCACGAAGCGGGCGTCAAGTACTTCTTCCTCGGCGCGCTGGGCGCCGCGATCTTCCTCTATGGCTTCGCCCTCATCTACGGCGGAACGGGCTCGACCAACCTCAACCTCATCCACCAGATCATCGTCTCGGGCGGCCTCAACACCATCACCCTGCTCGGCTTCATGCTCGCGATCGTCGGCCTCGGCTTCAAGATCGCCTCGGTGCCCATGCACTTCTACACGGCCGACGTTTACCAGGGTGCTGCACCCCAGGTCTCGGCCATGCTCGCCTTCGTCCCCAAGACCGCGGGCTTCCTGGGCCTGCTCCTGCTCCTCTCGGCCATCGGCTGGAACTTCGCGGGCGACCCCATGGAAGGCGGCAAGTTCCTCACCTCCGCCACCGGCGGCTACCTGCCCGAACCCATCCGCATCCAGCTCTGGGTCATGGCCGCCCTCACCATGACCGTCGGCAACGTGCTCGCGGTGCTCCAGACGTCCGTGAAGCGCATGCTCGCCTACTCCTCGATCGCGCACTCGGGCTACATGCTCGTCGGCCTCGTCGCCGGCCCCGGCGATGGCACCTTCGCCAAGAACGGCCTGGCCGCGGTCCTCTTCTACCTGATGTCCTACGGCGTCATGAACCTCGGCGCCTTCGCGGTGCTCGCCTGCCTCGAGCGCCCCGCGCGCCGCGGCGAGGAAGACCCCCGCGAAGTCGATCACGTCGATGACCTGCGCGGCCTCTGGCAGGCCCATCCCATGCTCGCGATCATCATGAGCGTCAGCTCGCTCAGCCTGCTCGGCCTCCCGCCTCTGCTCGGCTTCTTCGGCAAGGTCCCGCTCTTCACCGCCGCCATCAACTCGGGCGAGATCCCCTTGGTCGTGATCCTCGGCCTGAACTCGGCGATCGCCGCGTTCTACTACCTGCGTCTGGCCGGCCTGCCTTACCTCTCCAACCTCGAGGCCTCGATCGAGCCCACCCAGCTGGCGCCCTTCCCGGCGCGCCGTCTGGCGGGACTGATCTCCGTCATGGGCATCGTGGTCCTCGCGATCAGCGGCGACTGGGTCGCGGGTAAGGCCGAACAGGCCGGCGTCCCGACCGAACTCCCCAGGTCCCGCGCCTTCCCGCCTCCCTCGGCCCAGCTCACGCCCGCGCAGCCGACAACCGCATCCACGCAGACGCCGGTGCATGCCGCGACCGGGATCTGACGCCCGCGGGTGCATCGACTCTCTTTAGCGCACTCCACGAAACGACCAGGCCCGCGGGCGAAAAGCCGCGGGCCTTTTTCATGCGTGCGTGGACTGGGATCGCCTGAAGCGAACGCTTCAGGCCTTCGGCGCGGGCGCCGGAGCCGGAGCAACCTGGGGCTTGGGCTCGCCCGAGCGCTGGGCCGCGTAGCCGATCAGCCCGAGCATGATCCACAGCACCGCCCACGCCGCGGGCCGTGCCAGCGTCCACGATGCCCAGGGGCTCTGCGCGAGCGTCGGGGCGTAGCGATCCGTGAACCAGTACGCGCCGCCGAGCCAGAGGGCCGCCCCGATCATCGCGGTGACCATTGCGCCGCCGCGACGCGGGCTGAGCAGCCCGTAGAGCCCGCCGAAGATCACGCCGAGCGTCGCGCCGCAGAGCATCGCCAGTCGCGGCTCGGAGCCGAGATTGGCCCAGCGTGCCGCGAGCTGATCTTCGAGTTCGGTGCTGATGGTGCGGAGCGAAGCGGGAACGACTTCCGCGGTGGGCGTGGAGCGCGACTCGACGTGGTCGGCGAGCTTGGAGCGCACTTGCGAGAAGTCTTCGAAGGACAGCGACGAGAGCTGCTCGCGCACGCGGGCCAAGTGCTCATCAGGCTCAGCGGGTTGGCCGTTGGGCTGCCCGGTGGGTCGTCCCACGCCGACGAACAGCGCCGCCATCACCGCAGCGCACAGTCCAAGCCCGACGCCCGCGATGCCCGCGACCGCCAGACGGAACAGCGCCAGCGCCAGTCCCAGGCCGAGCAGGCCGCCGAGCGCGAGCCCCGCGTACGGCGCGGGCACGCCTTTGAGATCGGGGAGTTTCAGTCCTGCTGCGAGTGTGGACCCGAAGAGCGCGCCCACGAGCACGCCCGTGAGGACGACCGCGGGCTTGAGCATGCGCGTGCCGGAGATCCACAGGACCAGCCCCGTGACCACGATCGCGCCCACGAGGATCGCCTCGGGACTGGCGCCGCCCAGGCTCACGGTCGGCATGCCGGTCGTGGTGGGGGCGGGCGGGGTTTGGATCAGGGCCAGCATCATCGCGCGTGGTGGAGACCTCGTGCATCAGAACCCGCAGTTGGACGTGGGGAATCTGACGCGGTTTGGACCTTTCGGGGGTGAATTCCCGATCGGTCCGGGGATCCTTGCAGGTCCACCATAAAGTTTCGGGTTCATGGGCCCGACGTTTTGGCGTTGGACCCCGGATTTTCTCGGTCGTGCAGGATTTCTCATCCCGGAGCCCTCAGGGTCCGGATAACCCCGGATCACGGGGGCCAGGAGCAGGCGATGGCGGCGGG
Source organism: uncultured Phycisphaeraceae bacterium (assembly GCA_964531675.1). Classification (GTDB taxonomy): domain Bacteria; phylum Planctomycetota; class Phycisphaerae; order Phycisphaerales; family UBA1924; genus CAZHFW01. The sequence goes on from CAZHFW010000002.1 coordinate 73,557, forward strand.
CAAGAAGAAGCGTGCAGCAGCGAAGCGGGCCAGCAAGACCAAGCAGGCCAAGCGGCCCGCCAAGGCCGCCGCCCCCATGGCCAAGCTCGACGCCCCCAAGCTCGGGCTCAGCCTCGACGAAATCCGCGTGCGCATCAACCGGCTCGACGCCGAGCTCGTGAAGCTCCTCAACGAGCGCTCCGAGCTCGTGGTGGATGTCGGCCGCCTCAAGCGCCAGCAGGGCCTGCCCGTGTACACGCCCCACCGCGAAGTCGAAGTTCTCGACCGCGCCCTGCACCTGAACCGCTCCGTCGGTGGCACGCTCCCCGACAAGGCGCTGGAGGCGATCTACCGCGAGCTCATGTCGGGCTCCATCGCGTTGCAGCAGCCCATGCGGGTCGGCTACCTCGGGCCTCAGGGCTCGTACTCGCACGTGGCCGCCGTCAAGCAGTTCGGGTCGTCGGTCGACTTCGAGGATCTCCACGAAATCGCCGGGGTTTTCACCGAGGTCCGCCGCGGGCACGTGAACTACGGCATCGTCCCGATCGAGAACTCCACCGGCGGCGGCATCGTCGAGACCCTCGACGCCTTCCGCGCCAGCCGGGGCGATGTCACCATCATCGCTGAGGTGCAAATCGAGATCCACCATGCACTTCTGGCAAACTGCGCCCCCAAGGACGTCAAGCGGATCCACTCCAAGCCCGAGGTCTTCAGCCAGTGCCGCATGTGGCTGGCGACGCAGTACCCCCGGGCCGAGCTGATCCCGTCGGCCAGCAGCTCCAAGGCCGCGGAGATCTCCGCCGAGGAGAGCCGTACCGCGGTCTCCATTGGACATGTTCCCCACACCGGCGCCATCGGCTCCGAGCTCGCCGGGCAGATCTACGGCCTGAACGTCCTGTTCAGCCGCATCGAGGACAACCCCAACAACATCACCCGCTTCTTCGTGATCTCCCGCCAGCGGGCCCAGCGGACCGGGGACGACAAGACCTCGATGATGTTCCAGACCGCCGACAAGCCCGGCGCCCTGGTGGGGGTCCTGCAGGTCTTCGACCGGGCGGGGATCAACCTCAGCCACATCGATAAGCGACCCAGCGGTCGGGAGAACTGGACCTACACGTTCTTCATCGATGCCCAGGGCCACCGCGACGATCCGGCCATGCAGGAAGCCATCCAGGAAGCCTCGGAACACTGCCAGGAGATCGTCGTCCTGGGGAGCTACCCGCGGGCGCGCCGGATCCTGTGAACCACTCCGGCTGGTGTGAAGATCCTGTGCAAATCCGGGACTTACGGATCGGACATCTGGTTTTTTAACCATTTCGACGAACTTGCGGCACTTCCGCTGGAAGTCGGAACAGTGCTCTGCGGGTTTCGGTATACTGATCGGACGGCCCGGCAAAGCGGGCCGGAGCGCCTTGATTGATCCGGAGCACACTCGACTTGGGCCCCTCCAGACGTTCGGCACGGCTTGCCGGGCGACCCCCAGGAACGAGGCGTGAGCAAGCCGCCGGGATTGATTGAGGAAGACGCCCGGAAGGGTGCGCCTGTTGGAGGGCGCGGCCTGAGGGCGACCGTGACACAACGGATCGGAGCGAAGACCGTTCGGCAGCATGGGCTGTCGGGGTCCGCCGTCCATCGGGTCGTTTCGCAGGAAGCGGCAGGGTGGGTGGGGCTTGGCTGGGGCGGAGCTGGGAGCTGCCACACCGGGTCGGTTGAGGAACGCGTCCGGTCTTAGTAGCGTGTGCGGTTCCTGGCGATGGGAGGGCCGACTCTGGTCGGCGGTTCTATTGTCAGGGCCCGCGTCGCAGACCACGCGGCGGGATCGCACAAGGCCGGCTGGTAAGGCCGGCGTGAGCGATCAAAGCCGCGGGGCACGGAGGCGGCGGCGCCAGGCCGCGACAACCCGGACGAGCGTGAACGGCGAGCGCGCAGCGCAGCCGGGGACGCCGACGCCGGGGTGTTTGCGTCCGGGGCTGATCGCGGTGACGGAGTTTTGTTCGACGGCGGCAGTTTTCGCCAGGCTTGAGGAGCATCCATGCCTCGCAGCACCAAGGCTCGTTCGTACCTTCGCTCGTCCCGCCGCTCGGTCGGCACTTCCGGTGGTTCTTCGCCCGCGGCTCTGGCTGTCGGCGCGGGTCTGGCCTCGCGTCCCAGCGTGGACGTGCTCGAGCCCCGGCAGATGCTCTTCGCACTGACGCTGACCGCCAACGACTTTGATCCGGCCACGGGTCAGTACTCGCGTCAGGTGGATGCCGCCTACTTCGCCCCTTATCTGCGTTCGTCGATCGACGTCCAGCAGACCCAGCCCCAGACCCGCGCTGAGAACTTCGACCAGCAGAACCTGGGCGCGGTCAACAGCGGGACGATCCTCCAGCAGTCCTTCATCCGCGTCGTGCACACCATCACGCCCGCGGCCAACGTCTCCATCGTCGGCGCCTACGGCGATCCCCAGCAGACCAACAAGCTCATGCTGGTACGCTTCGTCTCCACCGGCCAGAACGTCGCCTTCCGCGTGCAGAACTCGGACACCGACACCGGCCCCGCGCTGGCCTTCTCCCAGATCAGCTTCGAGGCCCGGGCGGACAACCCCAACAACACCGGCGTCGGTCTGGACACGGACAACACCACCGTTGACCTGATGTTCAACGGCGCGGTGCTGCAGAGCTACACCGGTGCGGCCCTGCGCGCCTTGAGCAACACCGGCACCGGCATCGGCACCTTCTCCTTTCAGGCCACCGGCGGGAACACCGCCTTCGATCAGATCCGCATCCGCGCCACCGGCGGCGGCGCTCAGAGCGCCTTCCGCATCGACAACATGAACTTCACCCTGCCGGTGAGCCCCTACCTGGCGCTCCTGCAGTCGCGCGTCTTCGGCTTCCGCGCCGTCCTGACCGGCCCCATCGGCGCCTCGGCGATCTTCACCGATCTCTACGGCCGCGACATGATTGCGACCCTGGGCATCGGCACCGCCGCCAACGGCCAGCAGGTCCGATTCGACCTCGACGGCAACGGCATCCCCGAAGGCAACGACGGCATCGGCAAGATCGAGCTCTCCAACACCGACGCCACGACCACGCTCACGCTCGTCGGCGGCACCGTCGGCCTTGACACCAATCAGCAGGACATCCTCGTCCTGCCCACCGACTTCACCACCCTCGGCTTCGAGCAGGCGGGCTTCGGCTTCATCTATTCGTCCCTGGACCGCAGAATGTCGGGCCTTCCCCCGGCGGGCGGCACCGTGATCGTCGGCAGCCCGATCGTTCGCCCCCTGAACAACTACAACCCGGGCGGCCAGGCCCCGGGCACCGGCTTTGTCGTCACCTCGGGCTTCGCCCGCACCGACCAGGGCGTGGTCGTGCACGGGAGCATCGGCTCCATCAACATCCCGGGCTTCGTCTTCGGCTCCTCGAAGATCGAGGGCGCCGCCGAGAAGGTCGCCTTCGGCGCGATCTACGGCTCCATGACCGTCAATGGCGATCTGAGCCAGTTCATCTCCGCGACCGACGCGGGCCTCTGGTACATCGACACCGGCACCCGTCTGGACTTCACGACCTCGACCCTGAACCGCACCGGTTCGCAGCTCATCGTCGGGCGCACGCTCGGCGAGGTCGCCATCGGCGGCCGTTCGCTCCTCGACGTCACGGTCGTCGGCGATCTGAACCAGCCTTCGCTCCGCCCGCCGCGCGAGGTGTACACCTACCTCGAGCGCGAAGTGACCTACGGCATCGCCCGCGACGCGACCATCACCGCGACCTGGGCCGCGATGGCCAACAACGCCGCCTTCGCGGTTGCAGCCAACGCCGGCACGTTCCGTCAGGGCGGCCAGGCGGTCCTCTTCGCCGATGGTCTCTACCGCAACGACACGATCATGGGCGCCGAGTTCGTCGGCAACGTCGGCACCGGCGTGAAGATCTCGGGCGACCTGGGCGGCGCTGACCCCGCCAACACCACCGCGGATCCCTCTGACGTCTACGGCTTCCCCGCGGGGCCTGACCAGGAAGTCACCGTCAGCCTCGACCTGAACACCGCCGCGTCCTTCCTCTACTTCCGCATCGTCGATCAGGACGGACGCACGATCCAGTCCACCAACCTCAGCGCCGAGACGGGCCGCACCCAGAACCTGCGCTTCCGTCCCCAGCAGCAGAGCGTGTACTACCTCGTCGTGACCGACCCCTTCGGGTTCAACACCGACGAGGCGATCAACTCGGTGTACACCGTTCAGATCTCGGGCATGACCTCGGTGACGATGGGCTCGTACCACGTCGCGGCCAGCTCGGGCCAGACCGGTCTGGGCTCGACCTTCACCAACACCGTCACGGTCCTCTCGGGCAGCGTCGGTTCGATCCGCGTCGCCACCGGCAAGGTCGGCATGGCCAGCGGCGCCGACGAAGACCCCAGCCCCGCCTTCAACTTCGTCGAGACCACCGATGACGCCCGCATGGGCTTCTCGGGCGGCACCTTCTCCATCGCGGGAAGCCTCATCAACGTCACGGTCGGCAACGACTTCGGCCGTGGCGATCAGGGCGGCGAGCCCAACCTGGTCTTCCAGATCGGCGGCGATCTGGGCTCGGTGTACACCGGTCTTGTGAACATCGGCGGCACCGTCGGCCCGCAGCAGGGCGACGTCAACCTCCCGGTCATCTTCAACATCGGCGGGCGCGCCGGCGTCTTCGACATCCGCGGTGCGGTGGGCGTCGACCAGAACAACACGACCAACCAGCGTCAGCAGGAGGGCGAGGGCGCCCTCATCATCAATACTGGCCAGAAGGGCGGCGATGGCTCCATCGGCATGATCCGCATCGGCTCGATGGTCAACGCCGACTCGATCACCGTTAACACCAGCGCCAACTCCACCATCGGCGCGTACCTCATCCAGCAGGATCTCCCCCTCGCCAACGACGGGTCCGACGGCATCCGCGACGCCACCTTCGGCACGCGCATCACCCCGGGCTTCAACTCGGACATCCGCTTCTTCGACACGCCCGAGATCGACCTGGTCAACTCCAACAACGCGGGCGTCCCGCTCCTCACCGGGACCTGGCAGGAGTTCGTGGACGACGGCGGCGGCCGTGTGCGCATCCGCGTGAGCGGGACGGGCCTCCCGGTCGGTCAGGTGCGTGGCCGGATCAAGACGCTCCCCGTCGCGGGCTCCCAGGGCGTGGCCATCGGCCGCCTGGACGCGGTGGACCTGACGGGCGGCGCGACGCTCGAGATCGAGAGCATCGGGACGCCTTCCTCGGGCGACGTGATCTCGATCGGCCGCATCATCATCGCCAACTCCGACGTCGGCTCGGGCATCACCATCAAGGGAACGACGCAGGTCGACGTCTGGCAGATCGTGCAGACGGGCGGCGCGGCGATGTCCTTCATCAACAATCAGACCACTCTGGGCGACATCGTCGCCATCGACGTGATCGGTCTGACCACGCTGCAGATCACCACGGGCGACCTGGGCCGCACGCAGGTGCCCGGCTTCGGCCCGCAGCTCATCGGCCCCTACCTGGGCCTGGCGCGCGGCCTGGTCGGGACCGTCGGCGGGGCCCTGGGCATCCCGGGCGAGATCATGCACAACGGCCAGTGGAGCGGCGCGACCTTCCGCGCTCTGAACTCCACCGCCACCGGCGGCGCGACCGCTGCTGCGGACGATCTGGGCGCTCCCTTTGATCCGTACCTCAACGGCATCGTCATCCGCACCGGCGACATCCAGGACGTTCAGGTCGGCGGCGCCATCGGCGACGTCATCATGCAGGGCGGCTCGGCCCAGGGCACCGGCGGCACCGCGGCCAACGGCAACATCATCCGCCTGACCGCCAACTTCGACCGCACCACGCCCGCGGGCCGCTTCGACGGCATCATCGGCACGATCTTCGGTCAGACCCTCTCGCTCATCAACGTGGGCGACGGCCTGGCCCAGAACGACGGCGCCGCGCTCTCGACCACCGGCATCTTCGCCATCGACGACATCGTCACGATCGAAGCGACCCTCACCGGCTCGTTCCTCTCCAGCCGCATCGTCGCCAGCAACGTCGTCGCCCAGGGCGGCCAGGCGTTCAATGGCATCCAGCTGATCAACGTCAACAGCAAGGGCGGGGACTTCAAGGACCTCACCATCGCGGTCGGCGATCAGGACGACTTCTGGATCTCGTTCATCTATCCCGACGGCCGGGTCCCGCGCGGCACCATCAGCGAGATCCGCGGCCGGGACGCGGACTTCTTCCGCGTGTCGGTGTACGCCGCCCAGCTTGACGCGATGAACCTGACCAACGGCGCGTTCGACGCGTCGGACGTCAGCGTCACCGGAGACATCGGGACGATCATCGCCACCGAGTACCGCAACTCCACGCTCGTCGGCGAGACCGCCGAGTTCCACTTCAACCGCTTCATCGTCGGCGGCGACGTGCGTCAGGTGACCACGACCGGCCTGACGGGCGACATGAAGGACCTGTCCTTCGACATCATCGGCTCGTTCCTCGTGGACGTGTCGGCCCGGAACATCTCGCGCGTCCGTCTGGACGTCGACAACACCATCCCGCTGATCCGCACCGGGGACTCCCTGGTCGGCTCGACGATCATCGCCGGCCGCGTCCAGCGCGTCGACGCCAAGGGCAGCATCCGCACCACGGCGTTCAACGTCGCGGGCCCGATCGACGACGTCAAGGCGGGCAACGCGATCATCAACTCGCAGTTCAACGCCAACGGCCAGTTCGGCACCATCGGCAAGATCACCGCGGCCCAGTTCATGTCGGGCACGATCCGCTCGGCCAACTCGATCAACACCATCGAGGTGACCGCGGGCGACGCGATCATCGATGTGAAGACCGGGAACGCCGCGACGGGCATCGTCGACACCATCAAGGTGGCGCGCGACCTGGACCTCACCAGCGATATCGCGGGCACCGTCAACACGATCACCGCGGGCCGTCACATCGGCAACCGCGCCAAGCCCAACGTCATCGTCGTCCGCGGGACCGTCAAGAAGATCGAGGCGGGCGGCCAGCTCTACTCGGACATCCGCGCCGGGCAGACCGTTGAGTCGGTCAAGCTCGGCGCCGTCTCGGCCAAGCCCCAGGACAACCAGGTCGGCTCGGGCTCGATCATCGCCTTCGGCCGCATCGTCAAGGTCGACGTCGAAGGCGACTTCGGCGGCGACATCATCAGCTACTCGGGCGGCATCGGGCAGGTGAACATCACCAATGGCTCGTTCTACCCGAAGCGCACCATCGCGGCCTACTCGGGCCACATCGACGCGGTCACCATCACCAACGGCTCGCTCTTCGGCAACGTCCACGCCGACTGGATCCTCTACCAGCTCGCGGTGAACGGGCTCGCCGACGGCGTGTTCGGCGACATCGGCATCAACCCCGCCATGAGCACCGGCGTCTCCTACGACGCCCTGCGCAACCAGCTCCCCGTGGGCGTGGTCCCGACCGCCGCGGTCGATGGCCCGACCATCAGCGCGGGCTGGAACGTCGGCGTCGTCTACGTCGGCAACGGCTCCATCTTCGAGACCTCCATCATCGCGGGCCGTGCGATCGGCTACGTCATCGTCAACCGCGGCGACATCACCAACGACAACCTCACCCCGACGATCGGCTCGGCGATCGTGGCGGGCGACTCCATCTTCTCCGTCTCGGTCCCGGACGGGTCGATCAACCTCAGCTACATCCTCGCGGGTCAGACCGACCTGGGCGCCGACAAGCGTCCCACCGGCACCGGCGCCAACCACGACACCGTCAAGAGCGGCTGGATCAACCAGATCTCCGCGGGCGTGTCCATGTACGCCGTGGTCGTCTCGGCCGGCATGAACTCGGGCACCGACGGGCTGTACAACACCGCCGACGATCTGGTGACCGACGGCGTGTCCTTCGTGAACACGATCAACTCCCCCGCGGTGACCGCGGTCAGCGTGTTCAGCGACTCCCTGGCGCTGTCGATCCTGAACGACTCGAGGCTCTTCAAGTCGGGCATCAACCTGGCGCTGGAGGAAGGCCGGATCGATCCGGGCTTCGGCGTCGCGGGCCCGGCCATCGGCCCGGCGGGCATCAGCTTCACCTGGGGCGCAGACTCGGGCACGATCACCTTCAGCGGCCCGGGCCAGGCCTTCTGGGATTCGGCCACCGGCCGCATCGTGGTGTACAACTCGGATCTGTCCTCGACCCTGGTGGTGAACTCCACGACCGGGAAGCTGACGGACTTCGACATCGTCACCAACGACGACTGCTCGATCGGCAACATCGTCATCCAGTCCGACCTGTTCGGTGATTCGGACATCATCGTCGACGCCTACCTGCAGTCGCTCACCATGGGCAACTACCGCGGGACGGGCGACATCAAGATGGGCGGCGACTTCGGAACGTTCACCTCGGGCGACTTCCAGGGTGGCACGATCTCCGCGAATCAGACCGCGTACATCAACATCTTCGGAAACTTCGGCGCTGCCAACCCCGATGTGACCAACGAGGCCAAGATCGACCTCCTCGCGGTGGGCGCGATCTACGTGGCGGGCGCGGCGCGGGCGACGATCAACGTCGATCGCGACTCGACCGGCATGACCTTCGGCACGCTCGACAACGCTCTGGTCCGCTCCGGCACGTCCATCGGCGGGCTGGTCGCGGGCTCGATCAACGAGTCGCGCGTCTCCGCCGGCGACTTCTTCGGCAACCTCAAGGTCAATGGCGACGTCTTCGACTCGCAGATCATGGTCGGCGGCGATACCGGCTCCGATTCCAACTTCGGAGGCTCGGGCATCAACGCCGACAAGGTCCGCACGGGCTTCATGGGCCCGGTGACCATCAGCGGCAACTTCGCCCAGTCCGACCTCACCGCCGGCCGCCTCCGCGGCGCCGACGGGTTCTTCGGAACCGCCGACGACCTGGTCGCCGACGGCCGCTCCGTCATCGGCGATGTCACCATCACCGGGACGCAGGTCGGCTCGGACCGCAACTCCGAGTCCTACCGCATCTCGTCCACCGGCTCGCTCGGCAAGGTCACCATCGGTGGCCAGCCAGGCAAGGCCACGGGGAACTTCCTCCCCGAGGTGCAGAACACCACCGCCCAGACCTTCCAGGTCAACGACCTGCAGGTCACCGTGGACAGCCAGGTCTACACCGCCCGCATCTTCTTCAATCAGGCTCCCAACTTCTCCACGCTCTCCCCGGCCCTGTCGGTGTCCGAGGTGCGCGGCGCGACCCTCATCCGCCTCGTGGAAGGCGTCGACTACACCCTTGCCAACGACGCTGCCAACAACGCGGTCAAGATCATCTTCTCCCGCTCGGTCACCCAGCGCAACCTGCCGCAGGTCGCGGGCGTCCCCGGTCCGGGCATCTACCGCTTCGATCTGGATCAGAGCCTCTTCCGCGCCCAGCTCACCAACGCCCGCCTCGACGGCAATGGCGACGGGACCGCTTCCACCGGCGACAACTACTCGCAGAACGCGATCGTGGGCGACGCCGGCGACAAGGTCTCCTCCACCCAGGCCAGCTCGTCGGTTGACCCCGCCTACATCGTCGACTTCTACGGCCCGACCAACCTCGACAAGGTCCTCGACAACAACTACACGCCGGACGGACTGCCCGACGTCAACAAGACCTTCACGATCCGCGGCGCCATCGGCGATCACCCGGACAACGACACCAACAACTTCCGCTTCGCCGGCGACGTGGACCTCTACAGCATCACGCTGCAGGCTGGCCAGATCGTCAGGCTGGGCGCGATGCAGGGTTCGGCCGCCGCGACCAACCTCCGGCTCGTCTCCCCCGACGGCACCGTCCTGAGCCCCCTGGGCGCGGGCACGCAGGCCGTCAGCCTCCCGAGCACCGCTCCGGGCACCACCGACCTCAGCTTCGAGCAGAACTACCTCATCAAGACCACCGGCCAGTACTTCATCTTCGCGGGCAACGCCGCCTTCACCGCTCCCGACGATCTCACCCTGGTCCCCAACCTGGACCCGGTTCCCTCCGGCATCGGCGACTACAACTTCTCCCTCCAGATCTACGACGACGGCGACAGCGGCTTCTCCGCCACGACCTCCGCGGGCAACGGCACCAACATCGTCAACGCCCCGGCCCCCGCCGACTTCGGCAGCGCCGACACCCTCACCATCAACGGGTACACCTTCACCCTCGACCGTGCGACCAACACCGTCTCGGGCAACAACGGCGGCTCGATCGGTTCCTACCGCTCGGCCGACGGCACCCTCTCGACCTTCCTGGACGCGTCCATCGGGCCGTCGCGCTCGCCGGGCCTGCCTGGCACGATCTTCCCCGACGTCGACATCTTCCACCTCAACAACCGCCTGGGCATCACGCCCGGGACGCGCATCACCGTCACGGTCCGCCTGAACCAGTTCGGTTCGGACCTGGGCGCCCGCAACCAGAACATCACCGACGTCACGACCGCCCTGGCCAGCGATTTCCGCGGAGCCGTGCAGTTCGGTGTGTTCCAGACCTCCAACTCGGTCGCGGTTGACGACGCCTCCATGGTCTTCTCCCCGACATCCTTCAGCCCCAACGGCGGCACGCCCAACACCGTTATCGCCGACGATGGCTCCACCAAGTACGGCTACGACTCGCAGGGCGACTTCTACATCTCGTTCCTCGCCCCCAGCCGCTTCGGCTCGGGCGACTCGACCCCCGCCAGCTACGCGGTCTACCTCCAGGGCGTCTATCAGGCCGACTACCGCCTCGAAGTCGTCACCGCTCCGGGCACCAGCACCCGCACCCGCACCGTCCAGAACGTCCTGCTCGAGTTCAACGGCGGGTCGATCAACTGGCTGCAGGTCGCCAAGCAGGTCACCCAGCTCACCGGCTTCTCCTCCTCGGTCCTCGGCTTCACCGGCACCGCCAGCAACGGGCAGACCGTCGACACCTACCTCAAGACCCAGGTCCGCGATCAGCTCCAGGCCATCTTCGATGCCGCCGGCCTCAACACCCGCTTCTCCTTCAATCCCACCGACTTCGAGTTCCAGGACTTCTCCACGGTTTACATCACCAACTCCGCCGACCCGCTCTCGGTTGGCTTCAGCAACCTCAACACCCGTGGCCTGAGCACCGCACTGGTCTCCACCGAGCCCTACGGCTTCAGCCAGGGTTCCGACCCGCTCAACGCCAACCGCAAGGACGAAGCAGTCGTCTTCTTCCCGAGCTTCAACTCCTTGGGCCTGGCCCCGGGACAGACCGGCCTCGACTCCATGAGCCAGTCGATGACGGCGGCCGTCGCCCGCCGCGTGGGCGAACTCATGGGCCTGCGCATCACCGAGACCGACGCGTCGGCCAACCCCGACGTGATGAACGCCAGCTCGGTCACCCAGCGTCCCGCCGGCTCGGGCTACACCCTCTCGAACGTGAACCGCCTCCTGTCGGGCACGCTCGACGAGATCTCCCGCTCCGACTTCTTCCTGGGTCAGCAGAACTCCGCGTCGCTCCTCGACAAGGTCCTGCTCACCAAGTAATCGTCTCACCCACAAACACAAACGCCCGGGCCGCTCTGGCTCGGGCGTTTTTCTTTGGTGGACTTTCGTTTGTTCAGCCGGCCCGCGCCGAGGCGACTCACGCGCCCTTGCGGAACTCGGGGCGGTTGAGCAGGGTCTCGAGCCTCGAAGTCAGCGACTCGGCCTCGCGCATCACCTGATCGAGCGTCCGGCCGCAATCGTGGGCCTGGTGGATGATCTGCGCGAGCCACTCGCCCATCTTGCGGGTCTGGTCGGCGACCTGCTCAAGGTTGGCGCCCGCCGCGTTCTGGTTCGCCTCCGAGAGCGAGTTCTCCACGCGTGCCGTCACGCTCTGCACCCGCGTCTCCAGCTCGTTCATCCGCGTCTGCAGGCGCGTCTCGGCGTCGCCGATGCGCGTGCCCGCGGTCTGGGCCGCCGCCAGGAGCTGGGTCAGGCGTCCCTCGATCGCGTCGATCTTCGCGGCCCCGTCGAGCAGCTCCGCACCCAGCGCCGCCCGGGCCTGATCGGCCTGGGTCTTCACCGCTTCGAGCTGCGTGGTCGCAAAGACCGCGCTCTGGGCCAGGTCCTCGGCCTTGGTGATCATCGCCTCAAAGCGGCCCAGATCACCCAGGCTCTGGCGGATCCCCGCCAGACGCTCCAGCGCCTTCTCGAGCTTGGCGGGCTTGAACTTCTCGACCTCGGTCAGCGACGACTGCGCCTGCGTGATGCGTTCGTCCAGAGCCTTCGCAGCCAGCTCGGCGTCGCGGGTCTTCAGGGCCAGTTCCGATTCGCAGTCGACGACGCGGGCCGCCAGACGCTTCTCCAGATCTTCGACCTGATGCTGGCGTGCCGCTGCGGAGCGCTGCGACTGGGCCTCGGCCAGGTTCACGAGGCTCGAGACGCGGGCTTCGGCCTCGGTGACGTTCTGTTCCAGATGGGCCGCCGCCGCGTTGGCGCGGTCGATGACAGGCTGGCTCGCGTCCACGATCGCGGCCTTGGCCAGCGTGTCCATGCGCTCGCGCAGCGAGGACTCGAACTGCTCGCGGAACTGGCGGACATGATCGTCGACGACCGTCGCCAGCTGTTCCTCCAGCTCTTTGCGGGCCTTCTCGACCGCCTTGGCCTTCTCACCCGCCAGGAGCTCCATGGGAAGGCTCAGGAGCTGCTCGGCCTTGGCCAGGCGCTGGTCGAGCATGGGCAACGCCCGGGCCGCCTGCTCGACGCGGGTCTGGAGCTGCTTGTTGAGGGCGCCCACGCCCCCCTCGGCGGAGCGGGCCTGATCCGCCGCGGACTTCAAGAGGTCGCGCTGCACCGCAGCATCGCCCACGAGCTTGCGGAGGATGGACGCGTATTCCTCGAACGCGAGGCGATCGACCACCCGCGGGCTGGCGAAGATGGCTTGGAGGTCGGTGCTCCCCGCAGGCTTGGGCTCAAGGCCCAGGGCCTCGGGCGTCTGGTCGAGCATGGCGGTCTGGCCCGAGGATTGGCCGAGGGTCGGGCTGGCGGGGGTGCTCTGGCCTGTTCCGGTGCGCGTCATGCGTCCTCCACGCGGCATCCTGCCGCGTTGGAAGTATCGGCCCGGCGGGTCGAGTTTCCGCACAACCCCGGGGGCCGCGTGCAGTGGGGGAGCCCCCGGGCAGTCCGCAAGGCAAGGCCCTCGGGCGGGGGCGGGCGGTTCACCTACCATCCGCCTGTGAAAGAAGGCTGGGACAAGCTCGATCAGATCGACCTCAAGAACCCCGAGCGGGGTATTCGCCTCCAACGCCACCTGGCGGACCTGGGGGTCGCGGCCCGGCGGGCCTGCGAGCGCCTCATCGAGGAGGGCCGGGTCGAGATCAACGGCAAGGTCGTCACCAAGCTCCCGATCTTCGTCGACCCCGAGCGCGACCACATCATGGTCGACGGCCGCCCCTTGCAGAAGACCGCCAAGGTCAGGCGCATCTACGTGATGCTCCACAAGCCCGAGCGCACGCTCACCGTCTCGGCCGACGAGCCCGGAGCCGATCGACGCACCGTGCTCGACCTGGTCCAGCACCCCGCCGCCAAGCGGCTCTATCCGGTCGGACGCCTTGAGTACGACGCCACCGGCCTGGTGCTTCTCACCAACGATGGCGAGCTGGCCAACCGGCTCTCGCACCCCAAGTTCGGCATCGCCAAGGTGTATCAGGCGACCGTGAAGGGCGACGTGCCCGACGCGGTGCTGGCCGAGCTCGAACAGGAGATCTTCCTGGCCGAACGCAAGGCCGCCCGCACCCAGACGCGCATGAAGGCCGCGGGCGTGAAGTTCAAAGGCGAAGTGCCCAAGCAGCTCCGGACCAGCAAGCCCATCAAGGGCATCTATCGTGCAGCACACGTCAACCTCCGCGCCATGAAGCGGGCCGAAGGCAAGACCATCGTCGAGATCACGCTCACCGAAGGCCGCAACCGGCACGTCGAAGGAATCTTCGCGGCGCGGGGCTTCCCCATCCGCAAGCTCACCCAGGTGGCCCTGGGACCATTGAACCTGCGCGGGCTGGCGATCGGCGCCTGGCGCGAGCTGGACCGCGAAGAGATCTACGCCCTGACGCGCTCCGTCAAGGAGCGGTCCAAATCGGGTGGCAAGTCAGGGAGCAAGTCCGGCGGCAAGCACGGCGGTCCATCGGGCAGCAAGTCCGAACGCCCCCAGGTCCGCGAGGGCGAGCCCGAAGTGCGCGAACGCTGGGTCACCGGCGAACCCTCGCCGCGCAGCCCGCAGCGGGGTCGAACCGGCGAGCCCTCCCGAACCGAGTCCGTATCGGGAGCTGGAACGCCGCAGGCCCGCCGCCCGCAGGCCCAAGGTGGCTCCCAAGCCACGGGCAGCCCGCAATCCCGGGGCGAAATGACCGATAAACCAGTGGCGTCCGCGCGGGATGATGCAGCCGTGGCGCCCTCGCGGCGCAAGCCTCGCGTGATCGGCGGCAAGCCCTCCTGATGAGGCCTGGCCAGGGAGACCGGATGAAGCTTCTTCGACCTCTGATGTCGGTGCCGGTGTTCCGCGGGCTGGCCTTCCTGTTGGCCGCCCTGGGGCTCGTGAAGCTCTCCCAGAGCACGCTTGCCGCCATCGAGACGCCCCGCGGCGCGCTGGCGGTCCTCACGCTCGCGGTGCGCAACGGCCGGCGCGTGAACCTGTTCCGGATGGCCGCCGCCCTGGCGTACCGCACCATCTTCGGCCTCATCCCCGTGCTCGTGGTCTCGCTGGTGGTCCTGGGCTCATTCGCGAAGGACGATCAGATCGAGGACGCGGTCAAGCGGATGATCGGCTTCGCGGGCCTGAGCGAGATCGTCCTGGAGAACAAGTCGCAGAACGAGGGCGGCGCGCATCCTTCCTCCAACTGGCTCCCGATCATGGGCGACCACTCGCAGTCGCTCCTTCCCGAGCAGGACAGCAGCAGCGCCGTCGCGGCTGACAAGACGCCCGCGACCATCGAGCAGTGGATCACGGGAATCGTTAAGCGCGTCCGCGCTATTCCGTTCGGCGCCATCGGGCTGGTTGGCGTCGCCGCCCTGATTTACGCGGCGATCTCGATGATGGTCGAGGTCGAGCAGGCATTCAACCACGTGTGCCGGGCCCCCAGCGGGCGTTCATGGGCGCGGCGGATCACCCAGTACTGGACGCTGCTCACGCTCGGACCCTTGTTCCTCTTCGCCTCGTTCTTCGTGGGCGAGAGCGCCAACCGCGTGATCGTGACCCTCTCGCAGACGCAGGTTCTCTCGGGTTTCAAGGAGATCATGCTCAACGCGGGCGCCAAGGCGACCGCTGCCGCGATCAGCACGCTGCTCCTGCTCATCGTGTACACGACCGTTCCGAACACGCGCGTGCGCATGGGCCCCGCGTTGATCGGCGCGACCTTCGCCGCGATCCTCTGGGAAGCGGGCAAGTGGGGATTCACCCAGTACATCCGCTCCTCGAGCTCGTACTCGACGATCTACGGCGCCCTGGCGGTGCTCCCGCTGTTCATGCTCTGGGTGTATCTCACCTGGGTGATCGTGCTGCTCGGTCTGCAGCTCGCCCACGCGCTGCAGACGTACAACATCATCAAGGTCCAGAAGCTCCGCATCGGACTCCTGGAGATGAACGAGAATCAGGGGCCCAAGATCGTCGATCCCGCCCTGGTGCTGCCCATCGCCGCCGCGGTGGCGCGGGACTTCCGCGCCGGCAAGGTCGTCGAGCGCTCGCGGATCGCATCCATCGTCGGGCTCGACGATCGCACCACCGCCGACCTGCTCGACAGGCTCGCGCAGGTGGGCGTGGTGCACCGCGTGAGCCGGGGCGAAGGCGACGAGGGCTTCTGCCTGGCCAGGCCTCCCGAGGCGATCGGCGTGGTGGAACTCCTGGACGCCGCCCGCTCCATGACCACCGATCAGGGCCGCAAACGCGAAGCCGACGAGGCCATGGAGATGCTCGGCAAGCTCGAAGAGACGCGCCGGGCCGCGGTGCGCAACCAGACGCTGGCGGACTATCTCAAGGCCGAGCCCGCGGCCAAGGCCGAGACATTCGGCCCTGGCCAGGCCGGCAGCGTGACCGCGGCGCCCAAGCTCGGATAAGCTTGAATTCGCTGGGGTGATGACGGGGACGCGTGTTTCCCCCGGGGTCGATGGACCCCGGGCGCGACCATACACTCCCGTTCCTTCAACCCAGGAGCATGCATGTTCAACTCGATTTCGGTCGGCGGCAAAGGCGGCGACGTGATCGTCGTGGCCCACTTCACGGACAAAGACTCCAAGCCGACGGGCCTGGACAAGGCGACGCTCAAGAAGCTGACCGCACTCGGGCTGGCCGACCAGGCCGCGCAGGCGCTGGCCGCTCCGGAAGCCACGGGCGAAGCCGGCGCGATCGCCGAGGCCCACGGGAACAAGAACATCCGCCGCGTCATCGTCGTCGGACTCGGCAAGGCCGAGGGCTTTGATCCCGGCGCGCTGCGGAACGTCGCGGGCAACCTGGGCCGTCGTCTGGCCGCGGTGAAGGCCTCTGCCGTCACGCTCGAACTGGGCGGCGCGCTGAAGGAAGCCGGCGCCAATCCCAGGACCGCCGGCATCGCGGTGGGCGAAGGCCTCGGACTCCTGGGCTGGGTCTGCGATCAGTTCCGAGGCAAGGCGACCACCGCGCCCAAGCGCGTGGACCTGCACCTGCGCAGCGACGACGCGCGCTTCGTCGAAGGCCTGGAGCGCGGCCTCGCGCTCGCCCAGAGCACCAACTACACCCGCACGCTCTCCCAGACCCCGCCCAACATCGCGACCCCCGAGTTCATGTCCAAGGAAGCCAAGAAGCTCGCGGACAAGTGCGGCCTGAAATACAAGGAGTTCGCGGGCGACGCCCTCAAGAAGGAAAAACTCACGGGCCACATCGAGGTCGGCAAGGCCAGCGAAAACAAGCCCCGCATGATCAGGCTCGAGTACACGCCCAAGAAGGCCCCCAAGAACGCCAAGCCCGTCGTCCTCATCGGCAAGACCATGTGCTACGACACCGGCGGCCTCTCCCTCAAGATCAACAACGGCATGGTGGGCATGAAGCGTGATAAGGACGGCGGGTGCGCCGTCCTGGGCGCCATGCACGCCATCGCCACCGTCATCAAGCCCGATGTCCCCGTCGTCGCGCTCCTCGCCGCCGCGGAGAACTCCATCAGCGACGAGGCCTACCGCCCCGATGACGTCATCACCTACCGCAACGGCGTGACCGTCGAAGTGACCAACACCGACGCCGAGGGGCGGCTCGTGCTCGCCGACTGCCTCGTGTGGGCCTGCGAGATCGAGAAGCCGCGCTACATCGTCGACCTGGCGACCCTCACCGGAGGCGTGGTCGTGGCGCTGGGCTCCACGTTCTGCGGCATGTTCTGCGAGGACGATCGTCTCCGCGCCAAGGTCGAGAAGGCCGCGGAACTCGGAGGCGAGCGCGTGTGGCGTCTGCCCATGCACGCGGAGTATCGCGACATGATGAAGTCGCCCGTCGCGGACATCCTCAACTCCAACCCGAATCGCAAGGCCCATCCGATCCAGGGCGCCGCGTTCCTGTCGTACTTCGTGGAAGAGAACGTGCCGTGGTGCCACCTGGACATCGCGGGCGTGCACGTCTCGGAGAAGAACGCGGGCTGCTGGATCGACGGACCAACAGGCTGGGGCGTGCGCACCTTGGCCAACCTGGTCGAGTCCGAGCGGTAAGGGATCTGCAAGGACAAGACGGAACCCGAGCGTAAACAAGACGGCCTTTCCCAGCTTTCCAGCGGGAAAGGCCGTTTCTCGTTATTGGACGAAAAGGGCGGCCCCGATAACAAGAACTATGGTTTTCAAGGGAAAACAAAGATTGATTTCCCTTGACACCCCCACGATTTTGGTGATGATCGGGGCGTGCCCGAGCGGCTGGATACCGCTTCGAACCAGACAGGCACGAGGAGAAAGGTACATGACGTTCATTCGTTCTTTCGCGACCCTCGCGGTCGCCGCCGTTGCCGGCTCTGCGTCGGCTCAGTCCTTCACCTTTGCGACCTTCGCCGACCCGAGCACGGGCGCCGTTCCTCCCATGTTTGTCTATGACAGCACGGGTCCCGGCTCGCTCAACGCCGCCTGGGGTCAGCCCGGTCTCACGCTGCAGACCCCCGGGTCCGCCGCGCCCGACTACTCCAACGTCTCCTTCGTGATGTCCACGCTGGTGCAGACGGGCCCCGGTCCGTTCGCGACCTTCAGCGGCGGCAACATCCAGTTCTTCGACTCGTCGAACACGATGATCTTCCGCATCGATTTCTCCAGCGCGTTCCTCTCGGGGCCCCTGGGCTTCGGCGCCGCTGACCTCATCGGCAACAACGTCGTCTTCTCCGGCCCGATCGTCGGCTCGCCCCTGGTGCAGGAGTCCTTCTCGTTCTCCTTCGCCAACCAGGTCGCGACCGGCAATGGCTTCACCGCCACCGCGGCCTTCACCTCCTCCGCTGCCCCGACCCCCGGCGCTCTGGCCCTGGTCGGCATCGGCGGTCTGGTCGCCGGTCGCCGTCGTCGCGCCTGAGCGATGAAGGTGCTTGAATGGTCGGGGAAACTGGACCCCCGGCCTGCCAGCTGACTTCTCTGAACTGATTCACTCGCACAGCGCCGGTCCCGCAAGGACCGGCGTTGGCTTTTTTTGCTCTCACGACTCGTCCGTTTCAGGGCCTGGACGCGGGCTTCTGATTCCGGATCATCTCCGCGACCTGAGGCATCAGCTCATTGGGCACCGGCACCGAGAGCACGTACTGCGCAATCCGCCACGCGCCCGCCTCCTTGCGCAGCACGCCCGAGCCGCGACAACGCCCGTACTTCTCGTTGTCGAGCTTCTCGTCAAACCACGCGGTCCGCCCATCCGACGCCACCTCCACGAACCGGTCGTGCGGCGTGTACGTCCATCCCTTGCCCTTGGAGAAGTAGGGCTCCGCATACGCCTTGAACTGCGCCTTGCTCCAACGCTCCGTGTCGTCGGTGCCGATGAACACCGCATCGTCGGTCAGCAGGTTGAAGTAACGCTCGCCCTCGGCCTTGGACGCGGCCTCATGGAACGCGTCCAGCGCCGCGTTGATGGCGCGGACGTCCGAGCCTCCAGCGTTCGCGCCCGTCGAAGTCGTGCTCGCGCAGCTCGCCAGGACCAGGGACGCGACGCCGAGCGCAAGTGAGGCCAGTTGAAGGTGGTTCATCCCCGCATGGTCGCGGGAACCAGGCCCGGACGCAAGCGGCGCTCAGCAGCCCGAGGCGTAGGCCGCCAGGAACGCCGTCAGGTCCTGCTGATCCACCAGGCCATCCGCGTTGTAATCCGCGCTCGGATTCTGCGAGGCCAGGTCGGTCTCGAACAGGGCCATGTCGGAGGAGTCGATCGTGCCGTTCTTGTCGTAGTCCGCCGGACAGGCACGCAGCGCCATGCGGAGCTGGGCGATCCACAGATCAGCCAGACGCCGGTTGCCGCGCTGGGAGTAATGGTCGCCATCGGAGAGCAGGCCATCGGCGTACTGCTCATACAGGTTGCCCACGCGCGGGTGCTCGAGCACGGACAGCGCGATCACGCCCTTCGCCGCCGCGTGCGACAGGATGTACTGGTGCCAGTTGATGTTCGCGTCCGCCTGCAGGCCCGACTCGCCCGCCCACACGATCGACACCGAAGGCAGCGCCGAGCGGATCAGATCCGTGAACGCATCCATCACCGGCGGCGTGGAAAGCTGCTCCGCGGGAACCTGGATCCACAAATCCGCGCCCGTCAGCGCCATCCACGCCCGGTTGGCCGCGGGGAACGAGAAGTCGAGCTGCTGCTGATAGCCATGGCCTCCCCAGCCCGACGTCCCGAACACAAAGCCCGGCACATCAGGCCGCACCGCGCTGAACGCGAAGATGGGCACGCCCGCGCCGCCCGACTCGGCCTGGAACGCGATCCCACGCCAGCTGTTGGTGTCGCCCGGCGCCAGCGCCGGGAAGCTGACCTTCACCGGCACGATCTGGAAATCGCCGAAGTGAATCGCGGACGCCCCCGACGGCGCTTCCTTCAACGGCATCTCGAACGTGATGCGCGTGCGCGTGCCGTCGAACGTGACCGTCTTCACCATCGAGATCGAGCGTGCTCCGGGCCCGCTGGCGACCGCACAGATGTCTCCCGGGAAGATCGTGGACGTCTGGTCCCCGAAGAAGCTGACGAGCAGGTTGCTCTGCGCCACCGCGGACTCGGGCGTGAGCACGACGCGGGTGGTGTCCGTCTCGAGCGTGTTCCACGCAGAAGCGATCCCCGGGAACGCCTGATTGGCGCCGCGATCGCCGCGCCATTTCAGACGCGTCGCGCCGGGATAACGCAGCACATACGCCTCCACGTCGAGCGGCGCAGTCGCGGAGAGCAGCGACAGGTTCTCCGGACGGCAGCGCATGCCGTAGGTCGCACTGGGGAGCAGGAAAACGCCCGCCCCGGGGCCCCGGCCGAACGCCGCCGAGCCCGTGAAGAAGCGCCCGAAGTCGCCCGCGTTGTCGGTGGTGCCCGAGATCTCGATGATCGTTCCCGGCGCCGACTGCTGGGGATTCATCGTCGCGCAGTCAAAGCCGAACCAGGGATTGCCGCCCGAGGTCAGGATCGCCGGGCGCATCAGGATGCCCGACGTGAGGTCGCGGTACTTCTCGATGAAGCCGTGGGCGTAGTTCCCGGGCGAGAAGCCGCTGCCGTCGCCGTTCTTCACGCCGCGCGAGTTGGAGCTGGTCATCACGCGGATGGTCGTGCTCGGATTGCGATCGACCAATGCCTGCGCGGGCGCGGAAGCGCCAGGCACCCACGCGGGCCCGACGCCCGACTTCCAGCCGTCGCGCTTGAAGAAGCCCGCGTACTTCCCATCGTCAGGCGACGCGAAGAACGCGTCCTTCACCGCCGCGACCGCGCCCGTCCGGTTCCACGCCGCGTTCACGAGGTAGGTCGCCTGATAGACCGTGACGTTGTAGAGGCCAACGAGCCGTCCCACCACCGCGGATCGATCAAACGTGCCGCCGCCGGCTCCGTTCTGCGGGAACGTGGGCATGCTGTGCCCGATCATCCACTCCACGCCCGGTGGGCCGGAGATCACGCTGCCGAGCGAACGCCGGTCGGTGTCGTAGACGCCCAGCAGCCGGCGCGAACCGAAGATGGCGTCCAGGTCCGCCGCGGGAACCTGCTCGCTCCGGATCGCGATGATCCCGAGCTGCGAGATGCACGAGTTCCCGCCCCGGCTTCCCAGCACGAGCGGGCGGCGGGTGTCGAAGGGCAAGTTGATCCACGTCGCGTCCAGCGCCGCCGCCGCGCGGGCCGGCCCGCCGTCCGAGCGGGCCCAGATCGAGAGCTTCCCCTTAGAACGTTCAAAGCGGATGCACACCAGCGTCCAGGCGTTGGTGCGGATTGGCCCCGAAGTGGTGACCGAAAGACGCTGGAGCTTGGCGTTGGCCGGCGCCGTATTGCTCACCAGCCCCGGCGTGTACACAGGCTTGGGAGGCTCATCGCCCTCGAGGATCGGCGTGCGGGGAGTCAAACGCTCCTGCTTGGTCGGCAGATCGACCGCGAGCGGATCCACCAGACGGCTCAGCGAGAGCGAAAGCTTGCTGTCGGCGTTCACGCGGAGCTCGAGCGTCTCCGGGATCGTGATGATGGGACGCGGATCGGCCGAGTCGGGCGCGTCGATCCACACCCAGGTGAGCAGCGAGAAGTCCCCCGAGCTCAGCCGGGCCGGGAGCTTGCTCAGATCGAACTCGACACGCGAGCTGGGCAGGCGCAGGTCGATCCCGCCCCGGGCGGGCAACGCCGCCAAGATCCCAGCGACCAGCGCCAGGACGAGCCACACACCGCGTTGCACCGGCGTCCGCATCATGACGCTGACCGCTCAGCCTCCAGCCCCCTCGTGCCCCTCAAGAGTGATCGCCAAACCGCCGGGCGGCAACCCCGCAGGCCTATTTCACGTGTCGGGAGTCCGGATAACGCTTCCGGGACGTGGTTTCGGAGGACCAGCCAAGACGGGCGCGGGGTTATTCCTCGTCAAAGCCCGCGTCGACCATGCCCTTGAGGGCCTTGATCGCCTGGGCCGAATCGGAGCCCTCGCAGATGATCTCGAGGCTCGTGCCCTGGCTGGCCGCCAGCATCATCATCTGCATGATGGACTTGCCGTCGACCTCGTGATCGCCCTTCTTCACGCGGACATCGCACGTGAACGTGCTGGCCAGATCCACGAACGACATCGCCGGCCGGGCGTGCAGCCCGAGGCGATTGACGATCGTGACCTTTTCGACCAGCTTGTCGGGCACCACCCAATCCTCATTCGGTGTCGTCGGGAGCGAGCGCTTCAGGCGAGGGTCTGGCTGTCGGCCTCATCGAGGATCGTGCGGACGTCCTCCGGGGTGGCGGCCTGCTTCAGGAACCGCCGGAAGGTCGGCTTGGAGAGATGCTTGAAGATCGCCTCCATCGCCTTGAGATGTTCTTCCGGCTGATCTTCCGGGCTCAGGAGCAGGAAGACCGAGTACACCGGCTGCTTGTCGAGGGCCTTGAAGTCGACGCCGCGGGGCGCCAGGCCGATGGCCGCGTGAATGCTCGTGATGCTCTTGTGCTTGACGTGCGGGACCGCGACCCCCTGCCCGAAACCCGTGGAGCCCAGCTTCTCGCGCTGAAGGACTTTGTTGAGCAGCTCGGTGCGGAGTGCCGCCGGCGCGGCCCCGGCGGTCAGAAGCGCATCCAGAAGCTCGCCCAGCACCGCGTCGCGCTCCACACCCTTGAGGGGAGCGACGATCGTGCTGGTGGAGACGATTTGCGAAAGCCGAACCACAACGCGCACTCCTGCTGATCGACAAGCTGCCCCGCCCCGGGGCGGAGAGGCTACAGGCTACCGCTTTTCGCCCTTGAGGCGTTCCTTGTACTCGGAGACCTCGCGGGAAGCCTTGTGGACCGCCTCGTCGATGGCCGCGTACAGGTCCTCGTGGCGGGCCTTGGTCACAAAGTCCTCGCGGTGCTGGACATTCACGATGATTTCCGCCTCGAACTCGCCCTTCTTGTGGTGGTCGGTCTTGGCAAACGTGATGGTGATCTCCTGGACCAGATCCAGATACTTCAGGAGCTTCTGGGCTTTGCCCTCCGCGTGCTCGCGGATGGCTGGGGTGACCTCGAGGTTTCGTCCGACCACGTTCGTCCGCATGCGTTCTCCAGTCCGATAATCACGGCTCCGGGGGCCCCGGAGGATGTCTTCCGGACATCGGCTCGAAGGGCTTCCAGGCCAACAGGCAGCATACCCCACCCCGTCGCTCAGTTCGACCTTCCGGCAGGCACGCCCAAAAACGACATCGGCCGCGGGCGGGCCGCGGCCGAGTCTCTTTCAATGGGCCTGGGCAGATTCGAACTGCCGACCTCACCCTTATCAGGGGTGCGCTCTAGCCAACTGAGCTACAAGCCCGAAACCACCGGCGGGCACAGGGCCCGAGGCGTCTCCCGTCGCCCAGCGCTTGGCCAGACAGCGGGAGGAGGGAAGTGTATCGGCTCGGCAGCGGAAGTCATCTCCGCAAACCCGCCACCGCCACGCCGACCCTTCCGACGGCCGCCGACGCACCGCACACCAAGCCACATCAGCTTCCCCGGCCCCGCCAGCTTCCCGATTTTCTCAAGATTTCGCTTGCTCCGGCGGATTCTGCGGAAGTCGATGTTTGGCAAGTATTTGCGTCGTGGGAGACCTGGCGCTCGACGGGGTTTTGCACGATCCAAAGGAGGGACCCGGCCCGGATTTGATATACTGCGCCCGCAGGGGAAGGTCCGAAAGCCTCGGCTTTCGGCTCTTCCAGCGAAGGATCGCTTGGCGCAAGCCGCCAGAAACCTGCATCAGACGGAGCGTGCGTCGCGGATTCCTCCCCGTGACGCGGCCTGACATGTCCATCTCATCAGGACCCAGACTCCTGGTGGGAACGCTGGTTTGAAATCCTCCGAGGCCAAGAGCCTCCGGAGAGCAATCCGGCGCATGGGACACGACATCCGAAAACGAGCGGTCCGACACATCGGAAATGCTCGTTTCGGTGAATGACCTCCGGGATGGAAACCGGTGGTGTTTGGAGGAAGGGAATCCACAACTCGAATCCGCCCACGCGCTGTCGGTGCGCGTGTTTGTACCCAGCGAAAAGACCGGCATTGCAGTTGTCCCATCGGAAGGAGAAAGGTCCAACCATGAAGGCAAGAACCGCGCTGTTTGCTCTCACTGTCCTGGCCGGCACCGCCGCCGCCCGCCCCAACGGGGACATCATTTACACCGATCAGTTCACCGATGAGGTGAAGCTGTTCTCCGGCGGCTCCTCGAGCACGCTCTGGAGCTTCGGGCCCAGCAACGACGTCCGCCTGGCCGACGTGAAGTGGGGGCCCAACGGCAACCTCTACGTCGCCGACGGCCCGAACCCCCCGATTCCGAACCCCAGCCACGCCCGCGTGTACGTCATCAGCAATCCCCTGGGCGGCGCGTCGGCCTCGACGCTCACCTCGGCCGATCCGCTGCAGAACCCCATCGGCATGGCCTACCACCCCAACAGCGGGAACTTCATCACCATCAACAACCCCGGCGCTCCCTCGGGCCTCTCGCAGCCCCGCGCCGACGGCATCGTCGCGGTCAACGCCTTCACTGGCGTCCAGACCCAGAGCTACCTGCAGTCCTCGACCCTCGGCACCGGCTTCCGCGCCGGCTGCTACGTCGTCCGTGAGTCGCTCTCGGTCTCGGGCAACGACTTCCTCGTCGCCTGCGACAACGGCGGCTCCTTCCAGTCCGCAACCCCGGACGCTTCGGGCAGCACCCTCTGGCGCGCCACCATCGATCCGGGCACGCTCCAGGCCACCCTGACCCAGGTCTACGACTTCTCCAACGCCCCGGGCGGAACCCTCGCCCGCATCAACGGCATCACGCACGTCCCGGGCACCCGCGACTACTACGTCACGGATCGCCAGGCCGACGGCGTCTTCAAGGTCACGCTCGACGCGCTCGGCAACTTCCAGTCCATCACCCAGCTGGCCATCGCCGGTCTGGTCAATGAGCCCGAGACCATCGCCTACAACCCCTACACCAACAAGCTCGTCCTCGACGTTCGCAACGAGTACGACAACGGCGGCGGAGCGCCGCAGCTGGTTCAGTTCGAGCTCGATGGCTCGAACTACCAGGTCCTCGAGGTGGGCGTCCACGCCCGCGGCATCGAGTTCGTTCCGGCCCCGGGCGCTGCCGCGCTCCTGGGTCTGGGCGGGCTGGTCGCGATGCGTCGCCGCCGCGCCTGATCTGAACCAAGGGTGAAAGCCGCACGACCTTCGTGCGTGTAGAACAACCCCCGGGCCTCACGGCTCGGGGGTTTTTTCATTGACGCTGCTACCCTTGCTCCACATGTCCACCGGAGAGGTCATCGTCGGGATCGATCTGGGCACGACCAACTCGCTGGTCGCGGTCATGGACGCACGCGGACCACGGGTCCTCCCGGATGCCCAGGGTCGCGCCCTGGTCCCCTCCGTCGTGCGCTACGAGCCCGACAACTCAGGCGGCGTGCGCACTATCGTGGGCCAGCAGGCCCGCGACGAGGCGGTGCTCTTCCCGCGCACGACCATCTCCAGCGTCAAGCGACTCATGGGCCGCGGCCTCGCCGACGCCCAAGGCGATCTGAAGTACCTCCCGTATCGCGTCGTCGCGGGGGAAAACGACACCGCGCGCGTCGAGGTCCCCGTCGAAGGCGGCGCCGCCCGAGTCTTCTCGCCTCCCGAAGTCTCCGCGGTCGTCCTGCGTGCTCTGAAAGAACAGGCCGCGCGAGCCCTCGGCGTCGGCGTCAACAAGGCGGTGATTACCGTCCCGGCGTACTTCGACGACGCCCAGCGCCAGGCAACCCGCGACGCGGGGAGACTGGCCGGTCTCGACGTCGTGCGGATCGTCAATGAGCCCACCGCCGCCGCCCTGGCCTATGGCCTCGGTCTGCGCAGCAGCGCCGATGCGCCGGCCCGGCCGATGACCGTCGCGGTCTACGACCTTGGAGGCGGGACCTTCGACATCTCGATCCTCAGGCTGACCCCCGCTGCACCGGGCGAACAGGCATCGGGCCCCTCGATCTTCCAGGTGCTCTCGACCGCCGGCGACACGCACCTGGGCGGCGACGACGTGGACCACGCGCTGGTCAGGCTCTTCACCGACGAGATCGGCGCGCTCCTGAACGCCCGCGACCAGATCGAACTCGAGCCCCAGACCCGAAGGCAGCTCCTCCAGTTCGCCGAGCGCATCAAGATCAAGCTGAGCGACGACGAGCGGGCCTCGATCCGCATCGACGTCGACGCCTCCAAGAACGTGGTGTACGAGCGCACGATCACACGGGCCGAGCTCGAAGCGATGATGCGTCCCTTGGTCGAGCGGACCCTGGAGTCCTGCGCTCGCGCGGTGAAGGATGCCAAGGTGGGAGGCGCTTCCATCGCCGACGACTCGGGACGTCCCCGCCCCGGCGCGGTGGACGCGGTGATCATGGTGGGTGGCTCCACGCGCATCCCCATGGTCCGGCGCGTGGTGGGGGAGTTCTTCGGCCTCGAGCCTTACACCGCGATCGATCCCGATCAGGTCGTGGCCCTGGGCGCCGCGGTGCAGGCCGGCGTGCTCTCGGGCGTGGACCGCTCCAGCCTGCTGCTCGACGTCATCCCGCTCTCGCTGGGCATCGAGACCGTCGGCGGCGGCGTGGCCAAGCTGATCGTGCGCAACTCGACCGTCCCCGCCCGGGCCCGGGAAATGTTCTCCACCAGCGTCGATGGGCAGACCTCGATCAAGCTGAGCATCTACCAGGGCGAACGCGAGATGGCCGAGCATTGCCGCAAACTCGGCGAGTTTCACGTCCGGGGCCTGCCTCCCATGCCCGCGGGCATCCCCCAGCTCGAAGTGGAGTTCCTCGTCGACGCCTCGGGCGTGCTCAACGTCTCGGCCCACGAGCGCCGCAGCGGGAAACGCGCCAGCCTGCAGGTCGTCCCCAATCACGGGCTCTCGCGCGACGAGGTGGATCGCATCGAGTTCGAGAGCTTCGCGTTCGCCCGCGAGGACATGACCAGGCACCGCGTGGTCGACCTGGTGGTCAACAGCAAGCTCGACCTGAAATGGATCGGCGAACGCTTCGAACGGTTCGCAACCCTTCTCGAACCCGCGTACCGCCAGGAGCTCGCCGCCAGGATCGAAAGGCTCCGCGACCTGACGGTGCGGGCCGCTGCCGACTGGAGGCTCGTCGACGCCGAGGAGTTCGCGCGGGCCAAGAGCGAGCTCGACCAGGCCAGCATCAGGCTCCAGGAGGTCTCGATCACGCAGTCGCTCAAAGAGGACGCTCCGAAGCGGTAGGCCCGGGAAGGTCTGCGACCTGCGCCGGTGTTATCGGGACTCGCTTGAAGCTGTAGCGGTCCTGCCGTTCAGGAAAGATCATCCGAGGCCGATAGGCGATCCGGGGGTGTACACCCCGCGGGAGGATCGCCATGCTGACGCGTGCAAGACATTTCGGTGCGTTCCTGATCGCGATGCTGGCGCTGGCGATTCCTGGCGGGAACGCCTGGGCGGTGAACTACTACGTCCGCGCCACCGGCGTGGACACCAACGACGGCAAGTCCGCCGCCACCGCCTTCAAGACGGTGCAGAAGGCCATGAGCGTCGCCGCAGCGGGCGATGTGATCTACATCGGCAAGGGCACCTTCACGGGCGCCGTCACCTCCGTGCGGGCCGGCACCGCCACCAACAAGATCCGCCTCTTCGGCGACACCACCGGCGCGTACACCGGCGACAAAGGCACGCCCACGCTCAACACCACCTCCGGCGCGACCGTCACCATCACCCACGACAACATCGAGTTCCAGGCCATCAACATCACCGGTACCGTGAGCCCCGTCGTCTGGAGCGGCGCGGGCGGCGCGCTCCGCTCGCTCAACGTCTCCAAGGGCTCCAGCGGCACCATCAGGCTCTCCGCCGGCTCGCTCCTGCTCGCCTCCGTCAAGGTCCTCAACGGCACATCGGACGCCCTGACCGTCACCGGCGGCACGCTCACCCTCAACACCTGCACCGTCTACAAGAACGCCGGGCGAGGCGTCGTCGTCAACGGCGCTGCCGCCTCGGCGGTCCTCGACCGCAACACGTTCTACACCAACACCGGGTACACCGTCGAGCTCCTGGCGGGCTCGCTCACCATGACCAACAACCTGGTCCGCAACACCACCAACGGCGTGCGCGTCGCCGCGGGCACCGCCCAGATCTGGAACAACACCTTCTTCGCCGCCGGAAGCAACGGTCTCCTCCAGGCCGGCGGCACCGTCACCGCCCAGAACAACATCTTC
Organism: uncultured Phycisphaeraceae bacterium; assembly: GCA_964531675.1. Classification (GTDB taxonomy): domain Bacteria; phylum Planctomycetota; class Phycisphaerae; order Phycisphaerales; family UBA1924; genus CAZHFW01. The sequence continues at coordinate 101,750 of CAZHFW010000002.1, forward strand.
ACCCAGGTCACCAACGCCCTGGTCTACACCGCGGGCACGCTCACCCACAACAACAACCTGTACTGGAACAACACCGTCAACTACACCGGAACCGTGGCCGCCACCAAGGACGTCGCCTCGGATCCCAAGTTCATCTCCGCCAGCAACTGGGGGCTCCAGACCTCCTCGCCCGCGATCGACATGGGCGCGACGACGACCCTGACCGCCCTGGATCGCACCGGCGCCGCCAGGCCGCGCGGACCCGCCTACGACATCGGCGCCTACGAAGTCACCGGCCCCTCCAAGACCGTGCCCTACTTCACGGACTTCGAAGCGACCGGCACGCCCGGCACCGAGTGGACCTCGACCGCGGTGCTCACCAGCACCCAGAGCACGCGCTTCGCCGGACCCTTCGCCAACGCGACCCTCGGCCTGCGCCTGACCACCACGCCAGGCACCGACTACACGCTCATCTTCGACGTCTACTTCCTCGCGACCTGGGACGGCGACAGCACCACCTACGGCCCAGACTACTTCGGCGTCGGCGTCGATGGCGAGGTCATGCTCCGCTCCACCTACGCCTACCCCGGTTACGCCTTCCCCTGGTCCTGGCCCGATCAGCCCGAGACCTGGCGCGGCGCGTTCACCGGGATCACCAACCAGGTTGGTGTGATGCGATCCGTCGTCGTGGACTTCACCGCCGAGAACGCCGTGACGTTCGTGACGTTCTTCGGCGAAAACCTGCAAGGCTGGTCCGACGAAGGCTGGGGCATCGACAACGTCCGCGTCGTGACCGCCGCCAACGCCGCGGCGTACCGCCCCGCGTATGAGGAGTCGGGCCGCCTCTCCGGCTTCGATCAGGTCGTCTCTTCGGGCGAGGCCGCCGGCCTCTTCTGGGGCGATTTCGACGCCGATGGCCGCCAGGACGCCATTCAGGGTGGCGGCGCAACCTCCAGACTCAGCCTGAACACCGGCGGCTCATTCCTCACCTCAACCTTCACCAACGTCGTGCGCCAAGGCGCGATCGCGGACTTCAACAACGATGGCACGCTCGACTTCTGGGGCATCGGTCCGAGCGACGCCCTGACCCTCTTCCTGAACTCGGGCTCGGCCGCCTTCACCTCCAATCCCATGACCTCCAAGCGGATCTCGAACAACGAGGGCCTCGCCGCCGCGGACATGAACGGCGATGGATACTGCGATCTCGCGGTCTTCGCAGGCTCGGGAAACTTCGCCTACATGGCCGACCCATCCCTCGCGGCCGATCCCACCGCGCTCGTCGCGGGCTCCAAAGCCCCCGCGATGATCGGATGGAGCCTCAGCAACACCGTCTTCCCCACCAGCGCCCTGGACGCGGGCAATGGCAACTTCTGCTCCTCGGCCGACGTGAACAACGACGGTTACCCCGACTTCTTCTACCACTACAGCACCGGACGCCTGTTCCTCTCCAATGGCGATGGCACCTACACCTCCAACTCCCGCGGCATCAAGGTCGTCACAGGCGAGTCCGACAAGGCCGGCTCGGTCTGGGGCGACTTTGACAACGACGGCAACGTCGACCTCTTCGTCGCAAGCCGCAACAGCGCCGCGGTCTCGCTCTGGAAGAACCCGGGCGGCACCGCGAACTTCACCGACGTCGCCAGCGCCCGAGGCATCGCCCCCGGCGCGGGCGTTCTGGGCTGCGACTTCGGCGACTACGACAACGACGGAAATCTTGATCTGTACCTCACCCTGACCACCGGGCAGGCCATCCTGTACCGCAATCAGGGACCGCCCAGCTATGACTTCGTCGCCCAGCCGCTCTCGGGCGTCGCGGTGGAAACCCGCGGCGGCGATGTCTCCTTCATCGACGTCGACAACGATGGCAACCTCGACCTCGCCCTCACCAGCGAGAACTCCGCATACCCGTCGCTCCTCTACGAGAACCAGAACGCCAACCCGAACTTCCTGCTCGTGCGCGTCCTGGGTCGCGGACCGGGCGGCATCAACAAGGCCGCGGTGGGCACACGCGTCGAACTCTGGGACTCGTCCAACAAGAAGTTCATCGCACGCCGCGATATCGGCGCCGCCAAGGGCTACGGCGGACAGAGCGAGCTCATCGCGCACTTCGGCGGCGTGAAGACCACCAGCGCCTACACGCTCCGGATCATCTCCGGCTCCAAGAGCTACGCCGTCTCAGGCATCGTCCCGGGATCCGTGACCACCACCATCAGCGCCGAAGTCATCCCGCAGATGTACACCTTCGACGAGAGCAAGTACGTCCAGGGCGTGAAGATCGTCCGCTGGCGCGAGCAGGGCCCCGACGAGTAAGCCCCCCAAAGAAGACAGGCGGCCGAACGCTCGGCCGCCCGCCTCGTGGGGTGATGTCCGGACCGGTGAGGCCAGGCCGTCGCGGGCACGCCGCGTCGGGCCATGGGCCAGATAGTGCGATTCGAACTATTGGTCGCATGACGCATCTCAGAGTTCCCGCGTCCCGGGCCTGAATTCCATCAGACGCACGAGATTGTATTTTGGTAGGGTGTTTTGACGATGCGACGTCGACGTCACAGCGAGCTCGAGTGCTTTGTCCTTGGCCTGGTCTGGCAGACGGGGCCCTGCAGCCCTTACGAGGTCCGCAGGCACATGCTGGCGTCCCCCTCCAGCCAGTGGTCGGGCAGCGCCGGGTCCATTTATCCCCTCATGGTCAGGCTGCGCAAGGCCGGCCTGCTCTCGGCCAAGGCGGAAAGGCGGGGGAACCGCCGGCGTCGCGAATACACCATCACGCCCGAGGGCATGGCGATTCTGCGGGCCTGGATGGGCCCCCCCATGAGCCCGGAAGTCCTGACCGTCGCCCACGACCCGCTGCGCTCGCGGGCCCGGTTCCTGGAGGCGCTCACACCCGCCCAGCAAAGGGCGTGGGTCAAAGCCGCCCGCGACGCCATCGACGAGGTCGAGCGCCGCGTGCGGGCCTGGGAAGGCAAGCACAGCGGGCTGGGCATCGGCGCCGCAATCACCCACGCCAGCGGCGAACTGGACGTCAGTTCGAGGCGGAGCTGGCTGAATCGGGTGGAGCGGGTGCTTGAGGGGGCGGAGCCGTCCACGTCCCGCACACCGCCTGCACCAGCTCGCGAAGGTTCATCCCGGCGCGATGGTCGCAGTTGATCTGCGCCGCCCCTGCTGCCCGGAGCTCAGGCCAGTACGCGACGATCGAGCAATACCCCGGGAACCGGCCGGCGTGGCCCCAGGCCATGCCGAACGGGCATGGATAGACCTGCACCCCCAGGCCGTATTTGTCGTGCGGGCCAAGCGGCTTGGATTCGACCGCCGCCCCCGCCAGCAGCCCGCGCTCCGCACGGCCCAGAAAGTCCGTCGTAAAGATCGTGTAGAAGAAGCGCGCAAGGTCGCTCGCTGATGTCACCACCCCGTCGCCGGTGTACTCAAACTGCGGGTTCATCGCGTACCGGCCCTCAGACGCGACCTCACTTGGCACCGGGAACAGGTTCTTCTCGCCCACGTACCCGCTGACCAGGCCCGGCAAGTCAGGACGGTCCTGCGCAAGCGAGCTCGTCAGCCCGAGCGGCTTCAGAACCAGGCTCCCGAGCTGATCGAAGTAGGGGGCCTGACCAAGCTCCTCGATGATCGCGCCGACGAGGATGTAGTTGGCGTCGCCATACGACCAGCCCGCCCCGGGTTCGAAGTGCGTCGGGCCCGCGCAGACGAACGCCGCCAGCTCATCCGCGGACCATGAGCGCCAAGGCTCCTTGGCGAGTGCCGCCAGAAAGTCGGGACGTTCGACATGCTCCGAGATGCCCGACGTGTGCGTCAGCAGCACCCGCAGCGTGATGCGGCCAGCGTGCCGGAGGCTCGGATACCACGCGCGCCCCCGGAGCCACGCGCCGATGGGCGTGTCCAGCGAGCCCGCCAGACCCCCCTTGGATTCCAGGAGCTTGGCGAGCGTGACCACCGCGTAGGTCTTCCCGATCGAGCCCGCGGGGATGCGGGCGTCGGTGGACATCGCCATCGCGGGCGCAAGCCGGGAAACCCCCGCCGCCGCAGTATGGGCCGACCCATCGGGCAGGATCAGCGCCAGGTTCACGCCCGGCGCGCCGGTGCGTTCGACAAACGTGCGGGCGACCGCCCGGAGCGCGTCGTTGAGCATGCACATGGTACGAAAAGAACGATCGGCGGTTCCCGGTTCACTTGCGGCGTTTGCCGTGGACGCGCTCGGGCAGCTTGGGCGTCGCGATGTACAGGACTTCCTTGCCCCGCTTCATCGTGGTGAGCAGGCCGAGTTTGACGAGGGCCTCCAGATCGGCCCTGGCCGTGGCGAGCACAATGCCGTTGGAGTTGGCGTGCGACTTCACGGTGTACTGGGTGAGCGGGTGTCGCAGCGCGTGCTCGAGGAGGAGTCGCTGGCGGAGGTTGAGTTCTGACGCGATTCCGATCAGTTGGCCGGAGCGGGCGACCCTGGCCTCCTCGGCCTGAGCTCTGGCGGCGAGACTCTGCATCGCTTGACGGATGACGTCAAGCTTGTAGAGCAGGAAGTACGTCAGATCGCCCTCGTCAAGCTCAACGTCGAGAAACGCTTGCGGGTACTTGGCATAGCCCTTCCCGACGATCTCCGAGATGGAGAGGTACTCAAAGAGTCCGTAGCCCGCCCGAAGCATGGACCAATAGAAGACAGCACGCGCGGTTCGCCCATTGCCATCCACGAATGGATGGGCGTATCCGATCAGGAAATGGAGGATGGATGCGCGCAGCACGGGGTGTATGAAGGGGCCGCCCGAGTTGTTCGCCAGATTGCAGATTGCCCGAAGGAGCCCTGGGAGCGATCCCGCGTCAGGTGGCACAAAGATCACGGATTCATCGCGAGCGTCGATGATTCGGATGTCATCAGATGCGGTCCGCCAGCGGCCGACGCCGGAGGAATCGGCGAGAGTACCTCTCACCAGCAGGTCTTGGAGCTCCAGGAGAAAGTCGGGCGAGAGCGGCGAGCCAGCCCGACTCTTCACCAGTTGCATCGCGTGAAGATTGTTGAGGATCATCCGTTCATCGACTGTCGCGGCAGGCTTGCCAGACCGGAGAAGCTCGGAGGCACGGCGGCGAGTCGCGCTGGCGCCTTCCATGATGGAAGACTCGGTTGCCTCCGTCATCGCAACGTTTGACTGCAGGCGCCCAGCCGTGATCTCTCCGCCGCCGACCAGAACACGCATCCGCTTGACGTAGGCCGACTCCAGTCCGGATGAGAGGGCGTCAAGCGGATCGCCCGCGGCGCGATCAATCTCGTGCAGAGGTTGATTCAGCTCGGGTGTGTTGACGAAGCTGAACACCCCGCCCTCGACTCGTTGAACCGGAAGGACCGTCCGCAAGACGTCGCGATGGCGCTTGACCGCCGCCCAAGCGGCCTCCGGATCGTGGCCGAGTTCCGCCGCGACGTACCGGAACTTTCGCCAGGGTCGGTAGCCCTCCGCAAGCGCCCTCAACTCATCGGACGCAAAATCGCCGTGGCCGGCCCCGGACGCACCTGACAATGGAGGGCGTTAATCCCTCTGATTCATAACCTATCTTGCTGTGAAAAACAGCAAATGTCAATCCTAAATTTTGACAATTCAGCCATTGACGTTCATCACGACCTTGATCCCCTCGCCCGAGATCATGGTCTTGAACGCCTTCTGGAAGTCCTCCAGCGCGAACTCGTGGGTGATGATGTCGTCCAGCTCGAGCTTGCCCGAAAGCAGCAGCTCCTCCATCTGGTACCACGTCTCGAACATCTTCCGGCCGTTGATCCCCAGGACCGTGGCGCCCTTGAAGACGACGTGCTCGGTGATGTTCCAGGTGATGGGCTTGGACGGAATGCCCAGGATCGCCGCGGTCCCGCCGTTGCGCATCGCGCGGAAGCCCTGATCAAACGCGGACGGAGCGCCGGACATCTCCAGCAGCACGTCCACGCCCTCGCCCCGCGTCGCCTTCTTGATCTCGTTGATGTAGCCCTCGCCCTGACGCACGTCGAAGGCCTCGATCGCGCCGAGCTTCTTGGCCAGCGCCAGCCGCGCGGGGTTGACGTCGGTCGCGAAGATGCGCCCCGCGCCCGCCGCCCGGGCGACCGTGACCGCCATCAGACCGATGATGCCCACGCCCGAGATCAGCACGCTCTTGGCGCTGACGCCCGCCGCCATCACGGTGTGCACCGCGTTGCCGAGGGGATCAAGCACCGCCGCGACCTTGTCGGGAATCTTGGGATGCACAGGCCAGACGTTCTCTTCTGGAACAACCGCGTACTCGGCGAAGATGCCGTCGCGGTCGATGCCCAGGATCCGCGTGTCGCTGGCGATGTGGGCGTTGCCGGTGCGCGAGTTGAAGTCGACGCCCGCGGTGATGTGCCCTTCGGCCGAGACCCGCAGGCCCGGCTTGTAGCGCGTGACCGCCGAGCCCACTTCCTCGATGACGCCCACGAACTCGTGGCCCGTCACGATCCCCACCGGGATCCGGCCCGCCGCCCACTGGTCCCATTCCCAGATGTGCCGGTCGGTCCCGCAGATCCCGACCTTCGAGATGCGCACCAGCACGTCGCGCGGTCCGCAGACCGGGCGCGGCCGCGCGGGGTCGAAGGCCAGACCTTCGCCCGCATGGTGCTTGTACAGCGCCCGCATGGTCTTGGTCGGGTGGTAGGAAATCCCGTGGGCCGAAGGACGGGCAGCAATCGTCGTCATCCCGCATCCTCAACAGCGAGCGGGGCGTCAAGGCACGCCGCCCGCAACCGGTGTGGGCTCCGCCGGGTACATACCGGTCGAGCCTTGCCATCGTATTCACGACCGGGCGGAGGTCCGAGCGCCGCCCTCCAGAAACCAACCCCGACCCAACCCGAACAGCAGCGGCCGGACCGACGTAGACTTGCCCCCGGATGCCTCCCGTGAGCCGCAAACCCGCCGCACCCGCACCCTTTGCGTACATCGCCGCCCGGGCCGACGGCGGACGCTCCGTCGGGATCCGCACCGCCAGCAGCGAACGCCATCTGGCCGAACAGCTCCGCCGCGAACGCCTCGTCCCCGTGCGCACGCTCAGACTCCCAGGCGGCTTCGGCAACGCCGAAGGTGGCAAGTTCACCCTCAAGGACCAGGCCGAGCTCCACGTCCAGCTCGCCCAGCTCCTCACCCGCGGCGTCCCCCTGGTCGAAGCCCTCGAAGTCACGCACGCCTGCGTCGGCGCCGCCGCCAAGCCCCGCGTCGCCAAGATGCGCGAGCTGGTCGCCTCGGGCTCGAGCTTCGCCGACGCCTGCAAAGCGGTCGAAGGCTTCGACAACGTCACCATCGCGGTCTATCGCGCCGCCGAACGCACCGGCGATCTGGGCGGCGCCGCCAAACAGCTCGCCACAACCACCCGCCGCACCCTCGCGATCAAGGGCAAAGCCGCAACCCTGCTCATGTACCCCGCGATCGTGCTCACGATCTCGGTCGCGGTCACCGTGATGATGCTCGTCGCCATCGTGCCCAAGATCGGCAACGCGATCAAGGAAGCCAGCGGCCAGCCTCTCCCGGTGTACACCCGGATCTCCGTCGCGGTCGGCGAGTTCATGCGCGACCAGTGGCTCATCATGCTCGGAGGCGTCCTCGCCATCGCGGTCCTCGCGTATCTCATGCGCGGCGCCATCGTGGAGCTGATCAATCGCGCCATGCGCACCCTGCCGCTCATGCGCGAGGTCGTCATGGCCCAGGAGTCGGCCCGCTTCTTCACCGTCATGGCCGCCATGACCCGCTCGGGCGTCACGCTCGGCGACGCGCTGGGCGTGGGCGTCGGCGCCATCGGCCATCCCAAGCTCAAGAAGCAGCTCGTGAACCTGCGCAACAAGCTCATCGAGGGCGGCGTCCTCCGCACGCTCATCGACACCGTCGACGCGCTGCCCATGCCCACCAGGCGACTCCTCATCGCCGCCGAACGCTCGGGCGATCTTCAGAACGCCTTCGACACCCTCGCGCAGGACACCGCCGAAGAACTCGACCGCCGCTCCTCGCGCCTGCTCGCCGCCCTGGAGCCCATCCTCATCGTCATCATGTTCCTGATGATCGGTTCGCTCCTGCTCTCGATCATGATCCCGCTCATGAAGCTCAGCTCGCAGGTCATGTGACCAGGCCGGTTGCCCCCGCCCAGTTGAATCAGATCAGCTGACCCGATCAGTCGTCGCTCGCGGAACGGCCCGCCAGCACGAGCCCATCCCACGCCAGGTGGATGTTCTCAGGCAACGAATCCTCGGTCTCCTGATGCGGGAGATCGTGGGCCATGTGCACGAAGTACGTCTTCTCCGCGCCGACCTGATCCGCAACCCGCACCGCCTCTTCGAGCGTGAAGTGCGTCGGGTGCTTGCGGTGCCGCAACGCGTCCAGCACCAGCGTCTTCAGACCCGTGAGCTTCCGGTACGTCTCGGGCGGAATCGCCGACACGTCCGTGCAATAGGCCAGCGGGAAAGGCGAGCCCTGCTCATCGGGAGATGACGGCGGTGCGGGCGTGACAGGCTCGATGCGGAAGCCCAGGATCGGCAGTCTCCCATGCAGAATCCGCAAGGGCGTGAAACGCATCCCGTGGTACTCGATCGCCCGGTCCGGATCGATGAGATGCGGGATCAGCGTCGCGACAAACGAGTCATTGACGTTCTGGTCCCGGTCGAAGATGTGCCGGTACACGCGCCGCAGATGCTCCGTCGTGTGCGCATCCGCGAACACGTCGATCGGTCCGCGCTGCACGACGTTGAAGCGACGAACCTCGTCCAGCCCAAACGTGTGGTCCACGTGATTGTGCGTGAAGAACACCGCATCCAGACGCCGGAGCCTCGCCCGCAGCGCCTGCTGACGCAGGTCCGGACCCGCATCGAGCAGCACGCAGCGTTCCTGCCCCGTCGGGTCGGTCCACGCCACCGCCGCACTGGTGCGCAGCCGCTGATCCCGCGGATCAGCGCTGGTGCACACCTGGCAATCACAGCCGATCGCGGGAACGCCCGCGGAGGTGCCGGTGCCCAGGAAGATCAGACGCATGGCGTGAGCTCCCGCGGCGCGTCCCCTCGCCGCCCTCGTGCGCGGTTCACTTGGCCTTCTCGGTCCGCCCCGAAGCCTTGTCGTACCTCAGGAAGTCCTCGACGTCCTTGGGGGACACCTTGGAGTTCTCCCACGCATGGCGATACAGCGCCGCCAGCGTCGCGGACGCATCCGCCATGCGCTCCTGAATGAACGCGCGCCCCTTCTCCGAGTTCAGCCCCTCGCCCTTCTCGAGCTCATACAAAGGCTCAACCTTGGCAAACGACCGCTGGATCTCGGCCAGCACCTGCGTCCACGGATCCGCGTCCAGCGCGGGCATGTCGCCGCTGGTCAACGCCTGCATGTCCGGATCAAAGAGCCCCGGCGCGCCATCCACCCGCGCGTGGATCGTCCGGTCCTTCGTGTAGTCCTTGGGATTCTCGCCCACCCAGCCGTGATGGTGCGTGGTCGTGTGCAGCGGCTGGGCCGCATCGCCCACAAAGTGCGCCAGCAGCCCCATCTCGCTCTGCACATTGGCCCGCGCCATCGCGATCGCGTCCGCCCGGCTCGGATCGTTCAGCGCTTCCAGCACGCGCAGGTTGTAGAACGAAGCGCGAAGCTTCTCATAGTGATCCATGATCGCATAAGGCAGATACCCCGGATACTCCTGCGTCCGCGCCGCATCCATCGCCGGGTTGTAGGGCTTGGCCTTCTCCGGATGCGCCTGCTTGGCCAGCGCCAGCGCCTTCACGTACTCATACCGAAGCCTGGGCATGCTCTGAAGCTCGAGCCCGAAGGGCGTCAGATCCTCCAGATCGATGTAGTGGTCCGGATCGTTCTCGTGCTTCAGCGAAGGCGTCCGTGTCGCCCGCCACCGATCGGGCTCGCCCGACTGATACGCAATCATCGTCCGGCTCGGCCCCGCCAGCACCCACGCCGGAAACGCCGGGTCCTTGGCCAGCCGCTCCAGCGCAGCCTGCGCGATCGTGCGATGCCCGTACGCGTCCCAGGCGATCGAGGGAGAAACCGAGAACATCACCGCGCCAGCGGCAATCGCGAGGATCCAGGCCTTCTTCATGGTGCTCCCTGTCACGTCCTCAAACCACCCGCTCCGCCTTCGGCTCCCGGCTCATCAGCATGCCGATCGCCGCGATCGGGTCCACGTTCTCGAACAGCACCGCGTGCGCCGCTTCCACGATCGGCATCTCCACGCGATACTTCCGCGCCAGCGCCAGCACCGCTCGGGTCGTCTGCACGCCCTCCACGACATGCGGCGTCTTCTTCAGATAGTCCTCGAGCTTCTTGCCCTTGCCCAGCGCCTCCCCGCACGAACGGTTCCGGCCCTCAGGACTGAAACACGTCGTCGCCAAGTCGCCCACGCCCGCCACGCCGAAGAACGTGTCCGGACTGGCGCCCATCGCGATCCCGAGCCGCGCGATCTCCGCCAGACCTCGGGCCAGGAGCGCCGACTTGGCGTTGTACCCCGCCTTGAGACCATCGATCACGCCCGCGGCAATCGCGATGACGTTCTTCACCGCGCCCGCCAGCTCAACCCCCAGCACGTCCGGGTTGGTGTAAATGCGGAGCCAGCTCGTCGTGAACAAACGCTGAAGGTCCTTGGCGAACTCCGGATCGTCGCTGGCCGCGATCATCGTCGCCGGCAGGCACCGCGCCAGCTCGGGCGCGATCGTCGGACCGCTGAGCACGCCCATCCGCCGCGGCTTCTTGTCCGGGTCGTCCTTGCCCGCGCCCGTCAGCACGTCGCGGATGATCGCCGTCGGAAGCATCCCGGACCCGACCTCCACGCCCTTGGCGACCGAGACGATCGCCGCCGTCTCAGGCACGTGCGGCAGGATCTTCGTCCACGTCTCCCGAATGAACTGCACCGGGATCGCCGAGACGATCAGCTGCGCGTCCTTCAGCGCCGACGAAGCCCGCGGATGCACCCGGACCTCCTCAGGCAACACGAAATGATCCAGGCGCTTGGACCGGCGCGTCTGGGCCAGCTCGCCGACTTCCTCGGCCGAATGGCCCCACATGTGGACCTTCACAGGCCGGGACATCCCGCCGCCTTCCACGCGGGCCGGCTCGGGGGAGCAAAGCACCCCAGCGCAAACCATGCCCATCTGCCCGGTCCCCAAGACCGCGATCGACGGGAGCTTTGCGCCCGACTTTTCCGACTTCCGCGCCATGATCCCAGCATACGACCCGTGCCGCAGGGGTGGGGGCCCGCCATCCGAACAAAGTCCGTGCGAACCGGGAAAGCCCGAGGGGCGTATCCAGTTTGCCTTTCTTCATCCGGGGATCGGGAGGCCCTCCCGGTCCCTATTGTCGCGCTTTCGGGAGTGGCGCTAGCCTTTGGGCCCTTGGACCCATGGGATCCGGCGTCCGAGGGTCGGTTCATCGGAAGGACCGAAGGGCGTGGGGTCGTTCTGACTTCATGGCAAGGCCGGCGGCAGTCGCCGGGGACAATCAAACGACGATCGCGTGCTGATCGCGTCCGACCTCCGAGGCGAGCCGGACGAGCCAGCACACGCTGAAGACCGGAGTCTGCTCCGCATGGCTGCTCACTCGCACGACCACGATCATCACCACCACGATCATGACCACGACCACAAGGGTCACCGTCATTCCGCCACCAAGTCCAAGGGCGAGGCCAGTTACGCCGAGTGCTGCGCCCACGAGGCCCAGATCGAACGCTACATCGTCCTCTACATGGCCGGCGGCGCGCTGGTCCTGACCGCGGTCCTCGCCGAGTACTTCAAGGTCACCGACGAACTGGTCACCAAGATGGCTTCCGCCGTGGGCGCCGTCCTTCTGGCCATCCCGCTCTGCGTCGGCGCCTGGACCGAGATCAAGCGCTACCGCCCCTCGAGCTCCTCGCTGGCTGCCCTGGCCGTCCTGGCCGCGATCGCGACCGGCGAATACGACTCCGCAGGCCTCCTGGCCTTCGTGCTCCTGGTGATGGGCCTCTTCGTCCGCCGCACCGCCTTCGGCGCTCAACGCGCCATCGCGGAACTGGTCGAGCTCACCCCCGACACCGCCCGCCTCGTCCAGGCCGACGGATCGGACGCGGAAGTCTCGCTCTCCTCCGTCACCGTCGGTCAGGTCGTCCGCGTCCGTCCCGGCGAAAACCTCCCGGTCGACGGCGTCGTCACCTCGGGCCGCTCCACCATCAACCAGGCCTCGCTCACCGGCGAAGCGGTCCCCGTCGAAGTCGCCGAAAACTCCCCGGTTTACGCCGGCACGAGCAACCTCACGGGCATCATCGAGCTGAAGGTGACCCAGGTCGGCGAGCAGACCACCATCGGCAAGGTGACCCAGCTCATCCGCGAAGCCGAGAGCTCCCGCTCGCCCCGCCAGCTGCTCATCGAGCAGGTCGCGCAGTTCTTCGTGCCCATCGCGCTCTCGGTCGCGTTCATCACCTGGAACATCAAGATCAACAACCCGCTGACCGCGCCCACCGCAGCGCTCACCGCCGCGACGGTCCTCGTGGTCACCTGCCCCGCCGCCCTGCTCCTGGCCAGCCCCAGCGCCATGCTGGCCGCCTTCGCCGCCGCCGCCCGCCTTGGCATCCTCGTCAAGCAGCCCCAGTACCTCGAGTCCGCGGGCGACGTCGACACCATCATCTTCGACAAGACCGGCACCATCACCACCGGCCGCTTCCAGGTCACCAAGCTCGCCCCCGCCGACGGCGCTGACGGCGCCGAACTCCTCCGCGCCGCCGCCAACGGCGAACAACACTCCAACCACCCCCTCGCCCAGTCCATCCTCGCGACCGCCAAGGCCGCCAAGATCGCCGTCGACGGCACCATGGACCAGGAAGAGATCCACGGCCGGGGCGTGCGGGCCCGCACCTCCCTCGGCGAGATCCTCGTCGGCCGCGCCAGCTGGCTCGTCGAACTCGCCCCCTACATCAAGGACCAGGTCGACGCCGTCGAATCCAAGATCGAAGGCATGACCGGCGTCCACGTCATGCGCGACGGCCGCTACCTCGGCGCCGTCGGCCTCGAAGACACCATCCGCTCCAACGTCCGCGGCGTCATGGCCCGCCTCCGCGAACTCGCCATCAAGCAGATCTTCATCTTCACCGGCGACCGCCTCTCCGTCGCCAAGCGCGTCGGTGTCGCGGTCGGCGTCGACGCCATCGAGGCCGAATGCCTCCCCGCCGAAAAGCACGAACAGGTCAAGGGCCTCGTCCGCGCCGGTCACCGCGTCCTCATGGTCGGCGACGGCATCAACGACGGCCCGTCCCTCGCCGAGGCCGACGTCGGCGTCGCCATGGGCCTCTCAGGCTCCGACATCGCCACCAACTCCGCGGGCGTCGCCCTCATGAACGACGACCTCTCCCGCATCCCCTTCCTCATCGACCTCTCCCGCAAGACCCGCGTCATCATCGCCCAGAACGTGGTCATGTCGATCATCATCGTGATCGCAGGCCTGATCCTGGCCGCCACTGGCTACCTCTCCGCCCCCCTCGCCGCCTTCTACCACTTCGTCGGCGAGATCTTCGTCCTCGGCAATAGCTTCCGCCTCTTCCGCTTCGGCGAAGGCTTCGTCGAGGCCGAGAAGGCCGAAGAGCCCACCCGCAAGCGCCGCTCCGCTTCCGTCCGCGGGCTCCAGCCTCAGGCGACCTGAGCACACACACGCACGAAAACACGACGGGCCTGATCCCACGGATCAGGCCCGCGTTGTTTTTGAACTCATCACCACCCGCCAGCCATCACAACGGCAGCGCACCCAGCCCCGTCAGGCCCAAGGGCTCCTTGCTCGTGAAAGGCTCGCCGTACTTGGTCCCGATGAGCCAGCCGAAGTAGCCGTTGTACGCCGCAAGCTTGGCCGGGAAATCGGCGTTGATCGGATTGCTCGCAAACTGCGTCTGATACGCGTCGATCGAGCGCTGCTTCTGCTCGTGGTGCCGCGTCGTGTCGATGATGAACGTCGGGTCCGCGGGGCGACGCAGATGCGTCGCGTAGTAGTGCAGGAACCAGCGCGGATAAATCGGAGGCCCGATCGTCGAATACCCCGGAGGCACAGGCATGTCGATCTTCGTCAGCTTCGCGTCGAAGCGCGCATCCGACGCGATCTTCGTCACCGCCAGGTGATCCGGATGCGCATCCTCCCAGTGCGGCACAAACACCACCTGCGCCTGATGCGCCCGATACACCCCCGCCACCTTGTGACGATTGGCCACCGTGTGCTCCACCATCCGGTTCGGCAGATCAAGCAGCAGCCGCTTCACCGGAAAAGCCTTGCCCGCATCGATCAGATGCTGAGGAGGGCACAGCGCCTTGCGGGCCGCCTCCGCTTCGGGCAGGCGCGTCGAGCGATCCCCGTGAGGCGTCGGGCTGCCATCGGTGATGTCCAGGAGAAGCACGTTGTGCCCCTGCTCCGCCAGCAGCGCAATCGTGCCGCCCATGCCGATTTCCTGATCGTCCGGATGAGGCCCGACAACGACAATGTTCGCCATGTCCAAAGCGTATCCGTCCGAGCCTCTGGCGCAAGCCAGAGGACAACCGGCAGCAGGCGCTCAACGACAAATCGCCCCCCGCCTCAATCATCCTCGCCGCGCACCACCACCAGCCCGATCAGCCGCGACTTCTCGCCTTCCTTCAGAATGTCGGGCCTGGGCGTCTCAATCTGCGCCAGCACCAGCCGCGTCGGACGCTGCGTCGCGAAGAACCCGCCGCCGCGGAACTCGTCCTGCCATTGATCCTTGAAGTCCGCCAGCGGAACCTTGATCGTCTCCCCGACCGCGATGCGATCAATCGGACGGCTGAACCGCGCGTTCAGCCAAAGCGTGCAAGGCCCGAACTCCCGCCCCGTCGTGTTCGTGAACTCGATCGTCTTGGCGTCCTTGAACACCTGGATGTTCAGAACCTCGTCCTGCTGGAGATCCTTCGGGAACTCGCGGGCGTACGCGACCGGCGCAGGCTTGGAGTGACACCCGCTGGCCAGCGCCAGACCCAGAACAGCAATGACAGCAAGACGGCTCATGCGATTCCCTCGTGTTGGCGGGTAGGGTATCCGATCGACCGAGCACGCGGATGAGCCGCTGGCCAGGCCCAAGCCCCGCGATCAAAGCCTTCCCATCGCCGCCAGAAACCGCCCAAAACCGCAGTGAACGCCCCGGCGTCCGTATAGTTCCGCATGTCCTGCGAAACCGCCAGCCAGAACGCGACGGCGCCGTCGCCCGCGATCCGTCCCGGCGGCGAGGACATCGATCCACGCGCCGCCGCCGAGTTCGCCGCCACCCGCTACCAGGGCCCCCTCATCGATCCACGCGTCACCGCGCTGGTCCCGGGCTTCGACGCGCCCTTTTTCCAGGCGGGCCTCGCGGGCTACTCCGACGCCGCCATGCGCATCATCGCGCGCCGCCACGGCTGCCCCTTCTGCATCACCGAAGCCCTCCTCGATCGCACCCTCCTCGCCGGCGGCAGAGGCTTCGCCAAGGCCGATCTGGGCGAGCTCCACGACAACGTCCCAGGCGGCCCCGAAGACCAGCCCCTCGCAGGCCAGATCATGGGAAGCGACCCCCGCGAGATGGCCGCATCCGCGCTCAAGATGGCCGAGCAAGGCCGCCGCACCGACCGCGAATACCGCGCCCTCGCCTACGACACCCCAGGCGTCTACCCCTCCCGCGCCCTCGACAAAAAGCCCCCGGGCCACCTCAGACTCCCAGGCGGCGAGCAGGTGGTGTGGGTGGAGGAAAGGCACGAAGGCACCCAGGCACAAAGGCACGAAGAAGTGGTCGACGGAACTTCGTGCCTTCGTGCCTCCGTGCCTCCGTCCCTCTCCTTCCAAGTCATCGACATCAACCTCGCCTGCCCCGTGAAGAAGATCGATCGCAAGGCCCGAGGCGGGCACTGGCTCCGCGAGCCCGACGGCGCCATCGAGCTTCTCGAGAAAGTCCGCGAAGCGGTCCCCGCGGACATCCCGTGTACCGTGAAGCTCCGCCGGAGTTACGACGACACGCCCGAGATGGCCGCCAACTTCGAGCGCATCCTCGACGCGAGCTATCGCATGGGTTACGCGTGGACCACCGTGCACGCGCGCACCGTCGAGCAGAAGTACGTCGGGCCAAGTCGCTGGGACATCCTCCGCGACATCGTGCAAAGGCACCCCGACCGCATGATCTTCGGCTCGGGCGACATCTGGTCCGTGGACGAGATCTTCCGCATGATCCGCTACACAGGCGTGACCGGCGTGAGCGTCGCCCGCGGCTGCATCGGCAATCCGTGGATCTTCCGCCAGGCCCGCGAGATGCTCGCGGGCAAGCCCGCCAGTTCGCCCTCCATCGCCGAGCAGCGCCGCGTCCTGCTCGATCACTTCGAGCTCGCCCTGGCGGTCAATCAGTCGATGAGGCACGCCGAGGATTTCACGAGCAAGACCATGCGGAAGTTCGGCATCCGCTTCGCCGCCCACCACCCGCGCTCCGACGAGGTCCGCCGCCGCTTCATCGCGGTGAACTCCCTCGCCGACTGGCGTCAGGTCCTCGACGAGTGGTACACCACACGGCCAGAGCCCGAACAGAAGTGATTCCACCCCGCTTTGCAAGATTGCAATTGCGTGCCCCGCGCCGGACACCTTAGTCTGGCCCCGTTCGCGGCTCCGCCGCCGCGGGGGAGGCAAGACACATGACTCGTGCGAATCGTTCCGAAGGTCGCGCTGCGCCGGCATTGTGCATCGCGGTCCTGGTGTCCTTGTCTGGAACCTGCCTCGCGGAGGACCCGCCGCCCGCGCTCGAGTACCGGGACCAGTCCGAATCCAAGAAGAAGCTCCGCTCGGCCCTGGAGACCAGCGACAAGCAGAACGTCTGGGACTTCCAGTTCGACGCCATGGTCGCCGACGCCCTGGGCACCAAGGACTCCTTCAAGGGCACCGTCGCCTTCAACTTCAACCAGTGCTTCGGCGGCGGCATGATCGACGAACTCGTCGCCCGAGGCTGGAAGACCGCCGCCTACACCTCCGCCGCGCCCTTCGACAAGTGCTCCCTGGCCCGCTGCGAAGATCAACTCACCGGCATCGATCCCAACAACCCCAACATCCGGCGCACCGAAAGCACCTACAGCTTCCGCTTCATCACCAAAGCCGCCAGCGGCGGGCCCATGCCGTTCAAACAAGCCGCCACCAAAGCCCGCGCCGAAGACATCTGCGGCCCATTCAGCCCCAACAAGACCTGGAAAGGCGCCGTCAGCGCGCAGTACACCTCCAGCGGCGCCGCCGGCGACGCCATCCAGCTCCATCGCGGCCCCAACGGCACCAACCCGCCCGGCTCCAAGTACAAGGCCATCCTCTGGGGTGGCTCCACCCGAATCGACCGCGGCACCGTCGAGAAGGCCGACCTCAGCGGATACATGAACGGCCATCAGGACCTCGCCGCCAACTGGAACTCCCTCGAACGCGCCCACGCACAGCTCCTCAAAGCTGGCTACACCGAAGACGACATCTACGTGTGCTACACCGGAGGCGAAGCCCGCAACGCCCAAGGCAACCCCACCGGCAAGATCTTCAATGGCGGCCCCGTCCTCCCCAACTGGGTCGACTCAGGCACCCGCTACACCGACATGCGCGACGCCTGGTCCACCTGGCTCAAGCCCCAGGTCGACGACAAGACCCAAGTCTTCTTCTGGAGCAGCTTCGGACATGGCAAAACCATGAACGACGCCAACGCCCAGTACAACGCCAAGGAAAACAAGGCCATCAGCAAAGGCGAAGCCTTCAACTTCGAGATGGACTCCAATGTCGCCCAGGCCATCGCCGACGTCCACGAGTGGTACAAGTCCGAATCCGCCGAAGACGGCGCCTATGGCCTGCCCTACTTCGAAGTCGACACCCTCGTCAACGTCCCGCTCCTGCTTGTCAATCTCAACGGCGTCAACCTCCCCCTCATCGAGAGCCTCCCCCTCGACGCCGGCGGCTGGATGTACAAGTTCGCCATGGACGACGCCGTCGTCGCCCAGCTCCAGTCCCTCAACCAGACCCTCCTCATCGACTACGACTTCATGGGCGCCGACGGCGGGCAATACGACGACTTCGCAAGCTTCATCACCATGGCCGGCCCAACCTCCGGCGATTTCGCCAACGGCGCCGGAGGCGACCGCATCCCCGCCCCAGGCAGCGTCGCATTGCTCGGTCTCGCAGGCTTGCTCGGCGCACGCCGCCGCCGCTGAGCGCAGCACACACCGCCGCCCGAGCCGCTCGAAAGCAGCCCATGGCATGGGCCACGCTGTCACGTGATTCACGCCCGCTTTTCGATCGTGCTCGGAGGCAATCCCGGCGCCGTCTTGGGCGACTCCGGCAGCTTCGGCTCCGCCGTCGCCGACCGCCCGTCCGGATACGCGATCCGCGAGTGATGGATGCTCGTCAGGCTCCGGCTCACGCTCTCCGCGATCAGGTTCAGATCGCGCAGCGTGATCTCGCACTCCTCGAACTGACCATCCCGCAGCCGCTTGTCCGCGATCGCCCGCACCAGGCCTTCGATCCTGCTCGGCGTCGGATCCGCAAGCGTCCGGCTCGCGCTCTCGCACGCGTCGGCAATCATCAGAATCGCCGCCTCACGCGTCCGCGGCCGCGGCCCCGGATAGCGATACTCAAACTCGTCAGGCACGTGCATGTCATCAGGCTCGGCGTCATCATCCTCGCGCTGCGCCCGCGCAATCGCCTGCTGCTTGGCCCGGTGATAAAAGTACTCGACCAGCGTCGTGCCGTGGTGCGACTCGATGAAGTGCTGCAGCGCCCGAGGCAGACGGTACTGCCTGGCCAGCTCCACGCCGTCCTTCACGTGCCCGACGACCACCAGAAGCGACATCGCGGGCGTGAGCTTGTCGTGCTTGTTGGCCCCGCCCATCTGGTTTTCGACGAAGTACTCGGGCTTGGTCATCTTGCCCACGTCGTGGTACATCGCGCCCACATACGCGAGCAGCGGATCCGCATCGATCGCGTCCGCCGCCGCCTCGCAGATCGCCGCCACGTTGAGCGAGTGGGTGTACGTGCCCGGCGCGCGCTGCTGAAGCTCGCGGAGCAACGGGTGCTTGGGATCCCGAAGCTCGATGAGCGTGAGACCCGTCGTGATGTCGAAGGACCGCTCGATGGTGGGGAGGATGAACAGCGCGATCGCGCCGATCAGCAGCCCGCCGCCGCCGACCAGGGCCGCGTCCAGCACCGTCTCCCGGATCACCGAGACCGTGATCGGCCGGTTGATCAGGCTCACCAGCAGCGTCGCCGCCGCCAGCCCGAGGCCCACGACCATGCTCATGCGCAGGAGCGTCGAACGCTCGCGGATGTCCTTCAGGTGCCACACCGCCGAGCCCACGCCCGTGATGATCGTCGCCATCACGCCGATGCCCTGATCCAGCGCGATGCACACCAGGAGCCCGTGCAGCACCGCGTACGCCAGCGCCACGCGCTGCTCGTACGCGATCACCAGGATGATCGCCAGGAACACCGTCGGAAGCGTGACTGTCGCCGCCGCCCACGAAGGATTGGCCGCCGTGCCCACGCACGCCGCCACCAGCGCCATCAGCAGCATGCCCGCCATCCCGGTCATCCGCGCCGGATTCCGCCGCACCCGAGGCACGAACAGCGTCGTATACCCCGCGATCGCCAGCGCGATCGCGACCACGCCCGCGATCAGCCCCGCCCGACGAAGCCAGACCTGCCACGACAGCGCATCCGACGAGAAGTGCCGCATCTCCTCGCGGAACAGATCGAACTGAGGCGTCGTCAGGACGTCGCCCCGACCGAAGATCACCTGTCCCACTGTGCTCGTCGTGAAGACAGGCCGTACCGAGTCCGCCGCCTGCTTCTGGGCCGACGCTGTCGCGCTCTCGTCAAACCGGAAGGTCGCCCGCACCGGCGGGTGCGTCAGCCTCGCGATCACCACCGAGCGAAGCTCGCTCGGATACCCCGCGTCCCGCGCGATGATCCGGGCCGCCTCGCGGAGCCTTTCCGCGTCCCCCGCGTTCACCACCTCGCCCCGGAAGACGCGGATGGTCTGCTCCGGAAGCACCAGCGTGATCTCGGTGTGGAGGCCCTCGAGCGAAGACTTCTGCCAGGTCTGCTCGTCCAGGATCGGACGACGCCGGAGCTGGTTGTACACGTCCCGCGCCATCGTGAACCACATCTGCGCGCTGCGTTCGTCGGCCGTCTGGGCCTTGAGCGCCGCCAGGGACTCGGGCGTCAACCCGAACTGATCGCGGATCGTCGCCTCGATCTGATCGAGCGACTCCACCGACGCGATCGTCTTGGGAAGGTTCTCCAGGGAGTTGCGGATCTCTTCCAGAACCGCCATGTCCGCGACATACACCCGAGGCGTCCGCGCCCTGGCCTCTTCACGCTTCTGCGCCGTCGCCGTCTTGTCTTCCACGCTGAACTGGACGCGCACCAGCCTCGTGTCGTCCATCGTCCGCCCGACCGCGACGAGCGGCTGCTCCCGCGCCCAGATCGTCACCAGGCTCGCGATCACAATGAACAAGAGCGTCACCAGCGAGCCCCAGCCCGCGCGCGTCGAACTCGCCGCCTCCGCGATGCGATCCTGCAGCTCGCTTCCCAGTCGTCTGGTTCGCAGACGACCGGCTCGCGTCAGGGATTTGCCGCTCTCAGAGCCCATGGTGCTCGTTTACTCCCCCCGCCTTGCCGAGCGCTCGCGATTGGCCTTGGCCTCGACCTCAGCAATCGCCTCCAGCCCCGAGCGCGTGTCCGCGTCGTCCTCGCCGTAGGCGTCGATGACCTTCTGGACCATCGGATGCCGCACCACGTCGCCGACCCCGAAGCCGATGAACGCGACGCCCTCGGTCCGCGCCAGGCGTCGGGCCGCGTCGATCAGCCCGCTCTCACGCGGGTCGGGCAGATCGATCTGCGTCGCATCACCCGTGATCACCATCTTGCTCCCCTGACCCATCCGCGTCAGGAACATCTTCATCTGCCCACGCGTCGTGTTCTGGGCCTCGTCCAGGATGATCACCGCTTTGTTCAGCGTCCGCCCGCGCATGTACGCCAAAGGCACCACCTCCACCACGTCGTTCTCCATGAACCGACGGATGGTCGCAAAGTCCATCATGTCGTGCAGCGCATCAAACAAAGGCCGCAGATACGGATTCACCTTCGCCTGCAGATCCCCAGGCAGGAATCCCAGCCGCTCGCCCGCCTCCACCGCCGGACGCACCAGGATCACCTTGTTGATCCGGCCCGCCTTGAGCAGATGCACCGCCGCCGCCACCGCCAGATACGTCTTGCCCGTGCCCGCCGGACCGATCCCGAAGACCAGGTCCTTCGTGCGAATGCTCTCCAGATACCGCTCCTGGTTCACCGAGCGCGCCCGGATCTGGCGTCCCCCGGCATACACCGCAAGCCGGCCCCCCCAGGGCCCCTCGTCGTAGTTCATCGCGCGGGCGTCCCGGAACTCGCCCAGATCTTCCGTGCGCTCCGCATCCCGCCCCGAACCCTCAATCGCCTCCGAGCTGATCAGGTCCAGCACTTCCTGACGGGACATCGACCCGCGCTCCTGAGCAGAGCGTCCCAGCCGTTCGAGCACGCGCCGCGCCACCGCGACCGCCTCCGGCTCGCCGCGGACCTGCACCACGCTGTCGCGGGCGATCACACTCACGCCCAGCGCCTCGCGCAGCATCTTCAGGTTCCGTTCCGCAGCCCCAAGCACGCCCACGCGCTCGGGTCCCGCCGGTACTCGCACGCTGATCTCCACCCGGACACTCCGTGCTCTGGCTTGGGGCCCGCCCGGGCGACGCAGAGCCGTCAGACCGGACGACGGCCTCGCGGCCGTGGCCCCGAATCAGCGCTGCCGCCGCGGGGCGAACAAAAAGGGTAGCCTTTCCTCCGCCCCGCCCCCATCGGAATCCCACGAATGACCAACCAAAAACCAAACAATCTTCAGGCAGGGCCGATCCGCAGCGCGCATCGGCGTTTTGGACCGGTAACTTCTTGGCGACCCGACCGGTTTCTGCCCGCTCTGGCCCTCCTGGCAGGGGTCCTCGGGCTCCCGGCCGGCTGCGCCGGACCCACCCACACCAAGGCGACCCCGTCCGATGGCACCCACGCCGAACTGGTGGGGGACTGGGACGACATGATCCCCTCCGTGGACGCCGCCAGCGGCCGTTCTGAAGTCGCCATCGAGGCCATCGAGGAAGACACCGCCGAGCGCAAAGTGCTCCGCTTCCGCACCATTTTCGATGAGCCCGGGCAGATGACCATCAGCCGGTCCGGTCCGGGCCCCGATCCCACCAAGGCCTCGGTCGAGGTGAAACTCGGCCGCCTCGGCGATGCCCGACGCGAAGCCTCATTGATTGCGGATACAAAGATCCGTTTAAAGCAGCTCCAGGGCCGCGATTATGCGCCACTCCCCGAAGATTGGTGAACCCCCGCGCACTCGGCACAGCTGCCGGGGAAATCCCATCTCGATGCGAATGAATCACATCCCACGTGCAGGGTGCCCGTGAACGGACCGATTTCCCCCGCCAACTGAAACGCGGCCCGACGCCGCGACCTTTCCGGGGGAAATCATGATCCGTTTGAATGTCAAGACGCGGCTTGGGTTGCTCGTGGTCATGTCGATGGGCGTCGCCGGCGCCATGGGCGTCTTCGCCTACAGCGGCATGTCAATGGTCCAGACCGGCCTGAACACGGTCCTCCGTGCTGGCCAAGGCGGCACCCGCTTCATGGAAGCCGACATGATGCACGACGCCATCCGCGCCGATGTGCTCGCCGCCGCTCAGGCCGACACCGACGAACAGCGCGCCGAAGTCGCCAAGGACTTCGAAGCCCACGCCCAGACCTTCGAGTCCGTCCGCCAGGATCTGGACAAGATGGCCTTCACCGACGCAAAGCTCGTCGCCGCCCTCCAGCAGATCGGGCCCGCCCTCCAGGCCTACGTCGATCAAGGCCGCAGCATCATCGCCGTCGCCAACGATCACGACGCCTGGAAGAAGGCCTGGCCCGCCTTCTGCGAGTCCTTCGAGAAGCTCGAAGAAGCCAACAGCAAGGTCAGCGAAGAGTTCGACCGCGTCGGCATGGAGGCCAAGGTCGCCTCCGACGCCTCCCTCCGCCGCGCCCGCGTGGACATGGCCATGGCCCTGGGCGTCGGCCTCACCCTCGTCGGCGTCGGCGCCTGGTTCAACGCCCGCGGCATCATCCGCCCCATGCAGAAGTGCGCCGCCGTCTTCGAAACCGTCGCCAAGGGTGACCTCACCATCCAGTTCGACGAATCCATGCAGGATGGCCTGGGCGACCTGGGACGCTCCGCCAACAAGATGATCGCCAGCATGCGCGAGGCCGTCTCCCAGGTCTCCGCCGCCTCCGAACAGGTCTCCGCCGCCGCCACCGAGATCGCCGCCAGCAGCGAACAGATCTCCGGCGGCATGACCGAGCAGTCCCGCCAGGTCGAGCAGGTCGCCGCCGCCATCGAGCAGATGGCCCACTCCGTCGAAGAGGTCGCCAACAAGGCCTCCGAAGCCGCCCAGAACGCCGCCCAGGCCGGCGCTTCCGCCGACGAAGGCGGCAAGGTCGTCTCCCAGACCGTCCGCGAGATGGAGC
This sequence comes from uncultured Phycisphaeraceae bacterium, assembly GCA_964531675.1. Taxonomy (GTDB): domain Bacteria; phylum Planctomycetota; class Phycisphaerae; order Phycisphaerales; family UBA1924; genus CAZHFW01. Next base: position 125,257 of record CAZHFW010000002.1, read on the forward strand.
AGATCGAGCAGGTCGTCGGCAACGCCTCCAGCACCGTCACCCAGCTCGGCAAGCGCTCCGAACAGATCGGCGCCGTCATCGAAGTCATCAACGACATCGCCGATCAGACCAACCTGCTCGCCCTCAACGCCGCCATCGAGGCCGCCCGCGCCGGCGAGCACGGCCGGGGCTTCGCGGTCGTCGCCGACGAGGTCCGCAAGCTCGCCGAACGCACCGCCGTCGCCACCGAAGAGGTCGCCAAGTCCATCCACACCATCCGCTCCGAAACCGACGCCGCCGTCAAGCAGATCGGCGAAGGCGTCGCCATCGTCCGCAAGGGCGTCGAACGCGCCTCCGAGTCCGGCGCCAGCATGCGGAAGATCGTCGACGACTCGGGCAAGATCACCTGCCTGATCCAGTCGATCGCCGCCGCCGGCGAGGAACAGTCCTCCGCCGCCGAGCAGATCACCAAGAGCGTCACCTCCGTCCGCTCCGTCTCCCGCGAGACCGCCGAGGGCGTCGCCCAGGCCGCCACCGCCGCCGCCGACCTCTCGCGCCGCAGCGAAGAGCTCCGCACGCTGGTCCAGCGCTTCAAGGTCTGATCCTCAGTCCTGACGCTCATGAACAAAGGGCCCGCGCACCGCGCGGGCCCTTTTTCATTCATGCATCGCAAACGCGCTTACTTCTTGGCCTCGCCCGTCTTGGTCGTCACCGCAGCATCAGGCTTGGCCTCGGGCTTGGCTTCGGTCGACTCGCCCTCCGCGGGCTTGGCCTCCGATGCCGCCTGCGAAACCTTGGTCTGCTCCGCCCCATCAGCGCTCTTGGTTTCCGCCGCGGCGCCGGGCTTCCCGCCGCCGGACTTGGCCGTCATCGTCGGCTGCTTGCCGCCCCCGACGGTCTTCGGCCCCCGCGCCCGTTGCGGCATGCCGCCCTCGGGCTCCAGCGCGACCGGCACGCCCTGCTCATTCATCTTGTAGCCCGCCAGCTCGAGCTGCCTGGAATCCCAGGGCTCCGAGATGATCTCGCCCGCCTCAGGCTGGCGCAGCAGCACGATCTCGCCCTGATTGATCCCCGCCGTGATCTCCGCCGTCGTGTCCGACCGACGCCCGAGCTTCACCGGCACCCGCTTGAACTTTGGCCCCGCGGGCGTGTACACGAACCGCACCGCGCCGTCGTTGAACACCGCCTGTACTGGCACCGTCAAGGCGCTCTCCACGCGCCCGAGCACGATCTGCCCCTCGCACCGCATGGATGGCTTGAGCATCGACACGTCGTCTTCGGTGATCGCCACCTTCACCGTGTACTCGCGCAGATTCGGATCGCGCCACCCGCCGTTCTCCGCCAGGATCGAGATCGACTCGACCTTGCCCGTGAACACGCGCCCGCCCGCCGCATCAACCTTGATCGTCGCCTGCTGCCCGGCCTGCACCCGGCTCGCCAGCGCCTCCTGCACCCGCACCGACGCGACCATCTGCGACGTGTCCGGCAGCGACATCAGCGCCTCGTTCGGATTCACCTCGCGGCCCACCGCCAACGGACCATCCCCCGAGGACATCCACCGGTTCCGCTCCATCGACGTCGCGTACACCACCAGCCCGTCGGTGGGGGCCGTCATGATGCAGTTGGTGAGCTGCTCCTTGATGTTCGCAAGCTTGGTCTCGTGGAGCTGAAGCTGCGTGCGCTGGTTGTTGCGGTCCGCCTCCTTGGAGGCCAGCTGCCGCTCGTTGTTGAGCATGACGCGCTCGACTTCCGCCTGCGCGTCGTACAGGTCCGTCACCTTGGTCCGCTCGTCCTTGGGAACCGTGTACGTCTCATACACGTCCGCCGCCAGGTTCGCCGTGTCCAGCGCCGCCCGCGCCTCCAGCACGCGCAGCTCGTCCTGCTTGAGCTCGTCAAGCGACAGAAACTTGCGATCGTACAAGTGCTTGCTCTGGTCGAGCTTCTCCTGAAGACGGGCCAGCTCGCGCGTCGCCTTCTCCACCGCCAGGCGGTTCTTCAGACGATCAGACTCCAGATCGCCCGCGATCCACTTCTTGAGCGCCAGCTCCGCCAGATCTTCCTTCACCTCGGCCTGCCGCAGCTTCGAGTCGTTCTCCGAGAGCTGGATCGAGTACGCATTCTCCGCCGCGATCAGCTGCGCCTTGGCGGTCTCCACCCGGAGCATCGCCTCCTGCAGGTCCGACTCGAGCTGATCGCGATTGAGCTTGATCAGCACATCGCCGGCCTTCACGCGCGAGCCCTCGGGCACGATCTCGACGATCTGGGCCCGCTTCTCGAGCTTGGAGCGGAGTTCGATCTGGTTCTTGGCCTCCAGTTCGCCCGACACCGTCGTCGCGATGTCAAAGCTCGTCCGGATCGCCATGGCGCGGTCCGCGGTCAACGCGCCCCGCACCGCCTTCCGGTCCGCGTCCGTCCCATCGTCATCCGACTTGTTGCCCTGAGGCTTGGAGTCCGCAGGCTGCAGGGCGCTGATGCCCATCGTGCCGCCCGCCGCCAGCACAAGCGTCGCCGCGATCACCAGAGGCGTGCGCCACCGACGCAGCCCGGACCGACTCTCCTGGTCAGTGCGGACAGCGTGGGTCGGATCAGGATGGCGAGTGTCCGTCATGTCATGCTCCCGATTCGCGCCCGCAGCCGGGCGATGCGCTTCCCAGACCCACAGGCGTGCCTCACGCCCATGGGCCCAACTCCTGATCCCGGGCGAGCTTGCCTCAATCGGCAGCCTGCCGCAAGACCCGGGCCAACCTTCGAGCCCGGGGCATACAAACATCCTCCAACCAGCCGCGCTCCGCGCCGCTGGTGTAAGACGATCCACCCGCCCCTGGGTTCAGTCTTGTAGTCTAGGGGGCGCATCGCCGCTCTGGGCCCGCAAAGGCCCTTTCACCGATGCGCCGGTTCGTCCATCCTGTCTCTTCTTTTCCGAGGCCCTGACGCCTCTTTCCGGATCCCGCCATGCCCGCAGGACCGTCCCACATCCTTCTTGTCGTCGCTGCCCCGGCGGAACTCCGCGCCCTCACCTCCACACCCGCGCCTCCCTGGAAGGCCCTCCCCCTCTCCGATCGGGCCGATGTCCTCCTCTCCGGCGTCGGAAAGACCAACGCCGCCGGCGCCGTCGCCCGGGCCCTGGATCCCGACCGCCACGCGCTGGTCATCAACCTGGGCATCGCCGGCTCCCTCCCAGGCAGCAACCTCTCCATCGGCGACGCCGTCATCGCCTCCGCCTCCGCCTTTGCGGACGAGGGCGTCCTGACCAACGACCGCTTCGAAGACCTCGCCGCGCGTGGATTCCCGCCCTGGGGCGGGACCGGCCCCGCCGTCCCCACGCACGAAGGACTCTCCAGCACCATCGCCCGACTCATCGGCGATCCCGTCCGCCGCGGCATCGTCGCCACCGTCTCGACCTGCTCGGGCACCGACGAGCTCGCCGCCGAAGTCATGCACCGCACCGCCGCCCTCGCCGAGGCCATGGAAGGCGCCGCAGTGGGGGCCTCCGCCCACCGACTCGGTGTCCCCTTCGCCGAAGTCCGCGTGATCAGCAACAACACCGGGGATCGCGAGTGCCAGACCTGGGACTTCCCGACCGCGCTGGCCCGGGTCGGTCGCATCGGCGCCGCCCTCATCGCCTCCGCCGCAAACCTCACGGGAAATCTGCGCGGTTGATCGCGCCAGCCGCGCCGCGACGGGGTTACCCTTGCAAGGCGTGAACCCCACTGCACAGCTCCTCGAGCCCGAAATCTGCGAACTCATCCGCGAAGGGCACTACGCGGAGCTTCGCGACGCTCTCCACGGCGTGCACCCCGCCGACGTCGCCGACATCTTCTCCAACATCGAACCCGCCCAGGCCGCCGTCGGCTTCCGCTTCCTCCAGCGCGACGACGCCGCCATCGTCTTCTCCTACCTCGAGCCCGAAAAGCAGGCCGCACTGATCAAGGAACTCGGCCAGGAAGGCGCCCTCCGCGTCGTCGACGCCATGAGCCCCGACGACCGCATCCGCCTCCTCGACGAGCTCCCCGAAGAAGTCGCCCACCGCCTCATCGCCGAGCTCCCCGCCGAATCCCGCAAAGTCACTCAGGCCATCCTCGGCTACCCCGAACGCTCCGTCGGCCGCCTGATGACCCCCGACTACGTGCGCGTCCGCCCCGAATGGACCGCCGCCCAGGCCCTGGACCACATCCGCCGTTACGGCCGCGACGCCGAAACCGTCAACGTCGTCTACGTCGTCGACGAACAAGGCAAGCTCATCGACGACGTCAGACTCAGGCAGATCCTCTTCGCCGAGCCTTCGAGCACCGTCGATAGCCTCATGAACCGCTCCTTCGTCGCGCTCCGCGCCGACCAGGACCAGGAAGAAGCCGTCGACCTCCTCACCAGGTACGACCGCACCGCCTTGCCCGTCGTCGACTCCCGCGGCGTCCTCCTCGGCATCGTCACCCACGACGACGTCGCCGACGTCGCCCAGCAGGCCGCCACCGAGGACATGCAGAAGATGGGCGGCATGGAGGCCCTCGACGAGCCCTACATGCAGATCTCCCTCTGGAGACTCGTGAAGAAGCGCGGCGGCTGGCTCGCCGCCCTCTTCCTGGGCGAAATGCTCACCGCCACCGCCATGACCCACTACGAGGACCGCGTCTCCCAGGCCGTCGTCCTCAGCCTCTTCCTCCCCCTCATCATCTCCTCCGGAGGCAACTCCGGATCCCAGGCCTCCACCCTCATCATCCGCGCCATGGCGCTCAAGGAAATCACCCTCGCCGACTGGTTCCGCGTCTTCCGCCGCGAACTCCTCACAGGCCTGGCCCTCGGCGCCTTCCTCGGCATCATCGGCATGTTCCGCGTCCTGCTCTGGCGCGTCCTGGGATGGGATGGCGGCCGCTACACCGAGCACTACGTCCTGGTCGGCATGACCATCGCCTGCTCCCTCATCGGCGTCGTCCTCTGGGGCTCCCTCTCGGGCAGCATGCTCCCCTTCCTGCTCCGTAAGCTCAAACTCGACCCCGCCGCCATCTCCGCGCCCCTGGTCGCCACCATGGTCGACGTCACCGGCCTCATCATCTACTTCACCACCGCCAAGCTCATCCTCCACGGCACCCTGCTTTGAACGCCGCCGTTTACCCGGAGCAGGTCGGGTTGTACGCTACCGACCCCGATGAACCCCACGGCGCAACTCCTCGAGCCCGAAATCTGCGAACTCATCGCCGATGGCCGCTACAGCGAGCTGCGTGAAGCACTCCACGGCGTCCACCCCGCCGACGTCGCCGACATCTTCGCCAACATCGAGCCCGTCCAGGCCGCCGTCGGCTTCCGCTTCCTGCTCCGCGACGACGCCGCCATGGTCTTCTCCTACCTCGAACCGGAGAAGCAGGCCGCCCTCATCAAGGAACTCGGTCAGGAAGCCGCCCTGCGCGTCGTCGACGCCATGAGCCCCGACGACCGCATCCGCCTCCTCGACGAGCTCCCCGAAAGCGTCGCCCAGCGCCTCGTCGCCGAACTCCCCGCCGAGACCCGCAAAGTCACCCAGGCCATCCTCGGCTATCCCGATCGCTCCGTCGGCCGCCTCATGACGCCCGACTACGTCCGCGTCAGACCCGACTGGACCATCGCGCAGGCGCTCGACCACATCCGCCGCTACGGCCGCGACGCCGAGACCGTGAACGTCGTCTACGTCGTCGACGACCAGGGCAGACTCATCGACGACATCAGGCTCCGCACCCTCCTCTTCGCCGATCCCACCGCCACCGTCGAAAGCCAGATGAACCGCTCGTTCGTCTCGCTCCGCGCCGATCAGCCCGAAGAAGACGCCGTCCGCCTCCTCCAACGCTACGACCGCACCGCCCTCCCCGTCGTCGACTCGCGCGGCTCGCTCATCGGCATCGTCACCCACGACGACCTGGCCGACGTCGCCCAGCAGCTCGCCACCGAATCCATCCAGAAGCTCGGCGGCACCGACGCCCTCGAAGCGCCCTACATGGAAACCAGGCCCGTCGAGATGTTCCGCAAACGCGGATTCTGGCTCGCCGCCCTCTTCGTCGGACAGACCATCACCATCCTCACCCTCGGCGGATTTCAGGAAACCCTCGACAAGGCCGTCGTGCTCGTGCTCTTCCTCCCGCTGGTCATTTCCTGCGGCGGAAACTCAGGCTCGCAAGCCGCCACCCTCATCTGCCGCGCCCTGGCCCTGCAGGAAGTCGTCCCGGGCGACTGGCGTCGCATCATCCAGCACGAGGTCAAAACCGCTTTCCTCCTGGCCCTGGGCCTCGCCTCCATGGGCGTCATCTGCGTCCTGGCCTTCTGGTTCATGGGCCACGCCCACACCGACTTCCCCAGACAGCTCGCCACCGCGGTCGCGATGTCCATCGGCGCCGTGGTCCTCTGGGGCACCCTCGTGGGATCGCTCCTCCCCCTGTTCCTGAGAAGAGCCAAGCTCGACCCCGCCACCGCCAGCAGCCCGATGGTCGCCACCCTCATGGACGCCTCAGGCACGCTCATCTACCTGGGCGTCGCCATCGTGACCCTCCGCGGCACCATTCTCTAGCGCCCAGTTCTCGGACCGCCAGGCCCACGCGCCAACCTTGGCGTTGCCGGTTGTGCCGCCGGCGCACGCCGCGCCGGCTGGGGAACTTCGCCGGACCTTTCGGACCGCTCAATCCTGGCAAGGTGGGGGCCGATGCTCCAAGCGGAAGCGGCGCGACGTGCGCCGCCGTTATGGGGCCCGCGTCGCTGGATGCGACGCAGGAATCGGGGACGTCATGCCCTTCACCGCGCTCCGCAAACTCACCGGGTCGCTCGCCGCGGTCCGAGACACGCTCGAGTCCTCCGTGGGGCTCCAGAAGGGGCTCTCACCGGTCGCGGTGGACTTTGGCGTCAGCGCGCTCAAGCTGCTCCAGATCAACGCCTCGGGCGACAACTACACCCTCGTCGCCGGCGCCATGCTCGAAACCCCCGAAGCAATCTTCCACGATCACGCCAAGCGCATCGCCTTCCAGCTCGAAAACCTCCCCAGGCTCGTCCGCCAGGGTGGCTTCGCCGGCAAGCGCGCCGTCTGCTCCATCCCCGCCTCGCAGACCTTCTGCAAGCACCTCCAGCTCGCCAAGCTCGATGGCGTCTCCACCGCCGAGGCCGTCAAGTCCACCATCTCCGCCCAGCTCGGCTGCGACCCCGAGGCCCTCGTCTACCGCCACTTCGAGGTCAAGACCGTCGCCCAGTCGGGCAAGACCGAAGTCATCGGCATGGCCGTCGGCCGCGAAATGGTCCAGAGGCTCATGACCGGCCTCCGCAAGGCCAGGCTCGAACTCGTCGGCATGCACTCGGAGTTCAACGCCACCCTCGCCGCCTTCGACTACCTCACCCGCCGCGTCGATGACCAGCAGGCCGTCGTCCTCTACGTCGACCTCGGCTGGTCCTCCACCAAGATCACCATCGCCCACGGCAAGGACCTCGTCTTTGCCCGCTGCGTGGAAATGGGCGGCATGCACCTCGACGAAACCATCGCCTCCCAGCTCAAGCTCTCCCTCGCCCAGGCCCACGGCCTGCGCCTCAGCCTCGACAAGCTCGTCCCCGACGCCGCCAGCAAGTCCGCGCAGGCCGAACAGACCGTCGGTGAACTCCCCGTCGCCCCCGATCTCTCCGAGCCCCTCGAGATCATCCGCGACGAGATCGCCATCTCCATCCGCTACCACGAGGCCCTCTTCCCGGGCAAGAAGATCGAACGCGCCGTCTTCGTCGGAGGCGAATCCCGCCAGCGTCCCCTCTGCCAGCAGCTCGCCCGCGCCCTCCGCGTTCCCGCCCAGGTCGCTGATCCCATGGCGCGCGTCTCCCGCACGGGCAAAGAGCCCATGACCGGCGTCGACCTCCGTGAACCCCAGCCCGCGTGGTCCGTGCCGCTCGGGCTCTGCCTCTGCAAGACCGACCTCTGATCCCGCCCTTTCCCGCGCAGGAGTCCGCATGAAGCTCCCTCTTCCCACAGGCAAGTCCAACCCGGGCAGCTTCCTGCCCCAGGATTACGTCACGCGCAAGACCGAGCAGCGCACCGGGTTCCTGTCCCTGGTGCTCTTCTCCGTCGTCATGTTCTGCGTCTGCAGCGCCTTCCTCATGACCAACCGGCGCTGGAAGGACATCCGCACCCAGCAGGCGGTCATCGACACCCAGTACGCCAGCGAAGCCAAGAAGATCGACCAGCTCAAGACGCTGGAAGAACAGCGCAAGTCCATGATGGAGAAGGCCGAGGTCGTCGCGGCCCTCCTCGAAAAGGTCCCGCGCTCCGTCCTCCTGGCCGAGCTCGTCCAGAACCTCCCCAAGGGCGTCTCCCTCACCGACGTCAACCTCAAGTCCAAGCGCATCGAAGAGAAGCAGGCCCCCATCGCCCAGGGCACGGGCCAGATCCAGAAGGTCGGCACCATCTCGGGCAACGGCAAAACCGGCACCGCCCCCGCCGCCATGAAGTCCAAGGACCCCAAGGCCGCCCCCGAGAAGCCCAAGGTCACCGCTCCCAAGTTCGAGTTCACCCTCTCGGTTGAGGGCGTCGCCACCGCCAACAACGAGATCGCCGACTACATCTCCGCCCTCAAGCAGAGCGAGCTCCTCGAGTCACTCGACCTCCAGTTCATCGACGAGTCCATGGTCGACGAAGTCTCCCTCCGCAAGTTCAAGCTCGAGGCCAAGCTCCGCCAGGACGTCGACGTCCGCCACATCCAGGCCCTGCTCGCCCGCCAGGACAAGGCCGAGCAGAAGGAACAGAAGAAGAACGACACGTTCATCCCCGCCGGCGGCAAGGAGCCCGAAAAGCTCTCCACCGCTCCCACCGCCCCCGCGCCCGCTGAGCCCGGATCCAAGTAACCCCACGAAAGGCACGCACCCATGAAGCTCGGATCCAAGGAGTTCGCCCTTCTTCTGCTGCTGGTCGCGGTCCCCGTCTCCAGCTGGTGGCTCGTCTTCCGCCCGCAGAACCGCCAGATCATGCTCGCCAAGCAGGACCTGCTCCACAAGCAGGAAATGCTCTCCAAGCTCCGCGAAGAGACCGCCCGCAACGAAGACCTCGCCCGCGTCAACGAACAGCTCAAGGTCAACATCGCCACCATCGAGCAGCGCCTTCCCACCACCAAGGAAGTCGACTCCATCGTCCGCCAGGTCTCCGACCTCGCCGTCCAGTGCGGCCTGGACTCCCCCCAGCTCAAGAGCGCCAAGCCCGTCAAGACCGCCCTCTACATGGAACAGCCCCTCGAGCTCGAAACCTCCGGCGACTTCAAGGGCTTCTATCAGTTCATGCTCAGGCTCGAACAGCTCCAGCGCATCACCCGCGTCCCCGACATGACCCTCAAGCGCCACGACAAGGAAAACGGCAAGCTCCACGCCAACTTCACGCTCAGCATCTACTTCCAGGACGAAAAGGCCCAGGCCGCGCCCGACGCGCCCGCCGGCTCCAAGAAGTAATCCGCGCCGCCACCGCACACGACCGACCTCTCCCGGAGATTCACGATGAGCATGATCCCCAACAGCGCGGACCAGAACCAGCAGCCCGACGCGCCCGCTCCCGAGCAGGGCGGCAAGCCCGAATCCTTCGGCCTCCTCTCCGAGCTGCGGAACACCGGACAGCCCGCCCTCGAAGGCGCCGCCAAGCCCAAGAAGGCCATGTCCACCACCACCGTCATCATGCTCCTGGTCCTCGCCGGATCCGGCGCTCTGCTCTTCGGCATGCGCAAGCTCGGCACCTCCGGCGGCGGCAGCGGCGCCGGCATCCAGATCGACTACACCCGCGACCAGACCGTCACCGCCGCCATGCAGGAAAAGGTCCTCAACCAGCTCGCCGCCAGCGCCACGCCCCTGCAGGTCCCCTCCGAAAACCTCAACCTCGACACCAAGAACCCCTTCGCCCTCCCGATCAGCAAGGTCGGCTCCGTCGTCGCCATCTCCGATGACGCCGACGCCCGCGAACGCGCCGAGTTCGCCGCCAAAATCGCCGCCCGCAAGGAAGAGATCAAGGGCAAGCTCGAGAACGTCCACCTCCAGGGCGTCATGATGGGCAAGATCCCCCTCGCCCGCGTCGACGGCGCCACCGTCCGCGCCGGCGATCTCGTCAGCGAGATCTTCACCGTCAAGCAGATCAACGAACGCTCCATGGTCCTCACCGTCGATGGCCTCGACTTCGAGGTCGCCATGCCCGAGCCCGGCGCTCCGCAGGCAGGCCAGGCGAGCAAGCCCGCCAGCAAGCCCGCGCCCGTCCGCACGCAGAAGAAGAAGTAATCCCCCGCTGGTCCCTCGTTCGCAAGAAGGGTGGTCGGGCCGATGGCCAAGTACAACATCGATGACATCCTCAGCGAACTTGGCGTCGGCGACGCCGCCAAGAAGCCCCAGGCACCCAAGGAAGGCGCCGAGCAGGACGCCGCCGCCAAGGGCCGCAAGAAGCACCGCATCGATCAGGCGGCCAGCTCGTTCAGCCCGCTCCCCGCCGCCCCCGGAAACCAGAGGCACTTCGGCCAGCAGGCCGAGTCCTCCTCCTCCAGCTCCAGGCCCGCGACCCCCGCCGGCCCCGCCCTCTCCGACATCTACAACCCCGAAGCCTCCGAAGACGCCGGCGCCGTCAAGCAGCTCGGCGAACTGCTCCTCTCCAAGGGCGTCATCACCGCCGACAAACTCTCCGTCGCCCAGAGCGTGCTCAAGCAGAGCCCGGGCCGCCGCCTCGCCGAAATCCTCGTCGAGCAGGGCGCCGATGAAGCCCAGATCCAGGAAGTCGTCGCCGAAGTCGCCGGCGTCCCCTTCGAACGCATCGATCTCCACAAGGGCCTCGACGGCGGCTTCGACGGCAAGCTCCTCCAGCGCCTCACCAGCGAGTTCGCCCGACAGCACATGGTCATCCCCCTCCGCACCGAGGGGCAGCGCGTCGTCGTCGCCGCCACCAAGCCCGACGACGTCTTCCTGATCGATGAAATCAGGCTCCGACTGGGCGTCAACTCCGTCAAGCTCGTCCTCACCACCAACTTCGACATCAAGGGCTGCCTGGAAATCGTCGGCGAAGCCACCGGCGAACAGGTCGACCTCTCCGCCATCCTCTCCGAAGTCGAAGAGGGCGACGTCCAGGTCGAAAAGAAGTCCCAGACCGAAGTCGACCTCGAGAAGGAAGCCGGCGAAAGCCCCGTCATCCGCTACGTCAACTACATCATCCAAAACGCCGTCAAGGAAGGCGCTTCGGATATCCACATCGAGCCCGCCGAAAAGAAGCTCAAGGTCCGCTTCCGCATCGACGGCGAACTCTTCGAGATGATGAACCCGCCGGGCTCCATGTCCGCCGCCATCACCTCGCGCCTCAAGATCATGGCCAACCTGGACATCTCCGAGCGCCGCGTGCCCCAGGACGGCCGCATCCGCTGCACCGTCCAGGGACGCAAGCTCGACCTGCGCATGTCCACCCTCCCCTGCGGCTACGGCGAAAAGACCGTCCTCCGTATCCTCGACACCAAGTCCATCAACGTCGAACTCGAAAACCTCGGCTTCGACGAAGACACCTACCACATCTGGAAGAAGCAGATCGACGCGCCGCACGGCATCGTGCTCGTCACAGGCCCCACCGGCTCGGGTAAGACCACCACCCTCTACGCCTCCCTCCGCCAGATCGACAAAAACACGATGAACGTGTCCACCGTCGAAGACCCCATCGAATACCACCTCGATGGCATCACCCAGACCCAGACCCACGAAAAGATCGGCATGACCTTCGCCCTGGCCCTCCGCGCCCTCCTGCGCCAGGACCCCGACGTCATCATGCTCGGCGAAATCCGCGACCACGAAACCGCCCACATCGCCGTCCAGGCCGCCCTCACCGGCCACCTGGTGCTCTCCACCCTCCACACCAACGACGCGCCAAGCTCCATCACCCGACTCGTCAACATCGGCCTCGAACCCTTCCTCGTCGGCGCCGCCGTCAACGGCGTCCTCGCCCAGCGACTCATCCGCCGCCTCTGCGTCCATTGCAAGGCCGAGGAAGCCCCCTCCGACGACATGCGCGAATACCTCGAACTCCAGGGCATGCCCACCGACAAGATGTGGGTCTCCAAGGGCTGCGACAAGTGCCGCCAGACCGGCTACTCCGGCCGCGTCGGTATCTACGAACTCCTCGTCGTCGACGATCAGCTCCGCGACATCATCGCACGCAACCCCAACGTCGCCGAGTTCCGCAGGCTCTGCATGGAACGCGGAATGGTCTCGCTCCGACAGGACGGCATGCGCAAGGTCCAACGCGGCCTCACCACCGTCCAGGAAGTCCTCCGCGTCACCGAAGCCCACTAACCCGCCCATCAACCCATCCATCAACCCGACGCCCACAGCCCTCCGCTGTGGGCGTTTTCCTGCGCCCGCGCGTCCGCCCTCATCAAAGCCCGAAAACGCCCCGCGTTATCTGGCCCGCGCACTCCCTCCCCACGGCGCACGCGCGCCGGTCGCATGGACGTCCCGGTCAACCCCGCTTCTCCACGTGGCGCAAGTCCCGCGCCTTGCCGATCTTCCTCACGTCCGTGTCGAGCCACCGCTTCCTCGTAAGGAGTCCTGTCATGCGTCCCGCCAAGCTTCTCCTCGCTGCTCTCCCGCTTGTCATCACCGGCGTCGCCGCCGCCGAGCCGCAGGATCAGGCTCCCCAGGCTCCTCCCGCCGACGTCACCCGCAACGTTTCCTACTCCCGCTCCGACAACAGCGTCACCCGCACCGTCGAGGCCACGTCTTCCAGCGGCGCCAGCGCGCAGGGACAACGCACCTGGACGCACGAGAACAACCAGACCTCCGTCAACGCCTCCCGCACCGGACCCGATGGCAAGACCGTCGAAGTCCAGAAGACCCGCAGCCGTCAGAACAGCCAGGTCTCCCGCAACCTGAACGCCTCAGGCCCCGCCGGCAAATCCGTCGCGCGCTCGTCCAGCCGAGACACCGACATCTCCCGCCAGATCCACGCCATCATGGGCACCGGCGGTGGTGCCGCGGGCGCTCAAGCCTCCTCCAAGGTCTCCAACTTGGGCATCTCCCGCACCTCGCTCGGCGCGATCCCCGACACCCGCGTCCTGGCCGCCCAGATCGCCGCCTGCCAGCCCGCCGGTGGTGGGGGGGCCGTCAGCGCTCCGTCCCCGGACGCCATCCGCGCCGCCGCCGCCCAGTCCCAGCGCATCGCCCAGCCCGACGGCGTGCGCCACGAACGCCCCGAAGCTCTCGAACAGGCCCTCCGCCCCAATGATCAGGCCGATCAGAACGACCAGCTCGCCGATTCGGGCCCCTCGCAGACCCGCCTCAAGAAGCTCGACTTCCTCCCCGGCCAGGGCACCCAGCCCGGCAGCATGATGGCCGACAAGCTCCGCGCCGCCGCCGCCAACTCCAAGACCGCCGCGGGCCTCGCCCCAGGCGAGCTCAACTCCAAGGCCGCCCGGGCCGCCCGCGCACGAGCCAGTGCCAGCGCAAGCGCAAGCAAGAACTGACCCACAAGTCCGCCCGAAACCCAACGCCGGCCCGCGGCATGACCGCGCGCCGGCGTTTTCGCTTTTGGGGCGATCGCCTCTCGAAAACCCCCATCACCGATTGAGGTGGGCCCGCGCGGAAAGACCTTTGCGCGAGCTTCATGCAGCCACAACCCGACCCCAGCGCAGACCCCCATGCTTCATGGCATACTGACCCGACCTTTGCACAACGCCGTGCGCAGCTTCACGCGAAGTTCGCACAGCCGGACCTCTTGGGAGCGTCAGCCATGCTCGTGTCCCGCGTCTTCTGCGTCGCCGCGATCGCCGGTTCCGCCATTGCTTCCGAACCTTCCTCCGACGCGACCGCCGCGCTCGCTCGCGAACTCAACGCCGACGCCGCCACCCGCGTCAGCCTCGCCGGTGACGGCCCGACCTCCGGACACGACGCCTCCAAGGGCTTCCTCATCTCCGACGGCGGGCCCAACAAGCTCTACCTCGGTGGCAACTCCCAGTTCCGCTACTACGCCAACTGGCGCGACAATCCGCCCTCCCCCGACTCCGGGTTCGCCAATGGCTTCCAGTACCGCCGCCTCCGCCTGCTCGCGCAAGGCACCGTCGTCACCGAAAACCTCGGCTACAAGCTCGAAGTCGAACTCGCCAATGGCTCCGCCCAGCTCCTCGAAACCTGGGGCGATTACAAGCTCAACAGCTCGACCTCCCTCCGCTGGGGCCAGTTCAAGCTCCCGCTCCTCAAGGAAGAACTCACCTCCCACACCGCCCAGCTCACCGCCGAACGCTCCGTCACCAACGCCGTCTTCACGCAGAACTACTCCCAGGGCGTGATGCTCAACTACACCAGCGGCGACATCAAGCTCGCCGGCGCCTTCTCCGATGGCCTCAACACCCTCAACACCGACTTCGCCGCCGCCACCAGCGAAGCCGATTACGCCTTCACCGGACGCGCGGACTTCAAGTGGGCCGGCGACTGGAAGCAGAACGACCAGGCCACCTCCTTCCGCAACGCCAACTACGCCGGATTCCTCGGCGCCGCCCTCCACTATCAGAACGGCGGCGCCACCGCGACGCCTTCCGCCTCTCCCCCCACATCCACCCTCGACAAGGGCGTCTTCCAGTACACCGCCGACGTCAGCGTCAAAGGCAATGGCTGGAACGTCTTCGGCGCGTTCATCGGCCGCAACACCGATGACCGCACCGTCGACCAGTCCTTCAACGACTTCGGCCTCGTCCTCCAGGGTGGCCTCTTCGTCTGCGACCCCGCCGAACTCTTCTTCCGCTACGACGAAGTCTTCCCGGACTCCGACCGAGGCCCCACAGGAAACGACTTCACTACCCTCACCTTCGGCATGAACTGGTACATGGTCCCCGACAGCCACGTCGCCAAGCTCACCACCGACGTCTGCTGGTTCCTCGACGCCCAGTCCGCCTCGTCCTCGCTCGTCAAGCCCTCCACAAGCTACGGCCTGCTCCCCTCCACCGAGGACAACCAGGTCACCCTCCGCGTCCAGTTCCAGATCATGTTCTGATCCGCGCCCACTCTCCGTGCCACCGACCGCGTCCGCGCGGTCGGTGTCTTTCGGCGCGCCCGCACCCCCGAAACCCGCCGCCCCTCCCGACCCCCGCACCGGGCGGTCCGTGGTAGCGTGTGCGCTTCTCGCAGGGGACCACGCATGGACACCGCCAACCTGACGCCCGAATCTCGACGCAACCTCTGGAAGATCATCGGCGCCTCGTCCGCAGGCACGCTGATCGAGTGGTACGACTTCTACATCTTCGCGTCCCTGGCCACCATCGTCTCCGGGAAGTTCTTCCCCCAGGGCGAAGGCCTCGTCGCGTTCCTCAAGACCCTCGCGACCATCTGGGTCGGCTTCGCCGTCCGCCCCTTCGGCGCCATCGTCTTCGGCTATCTCGGCGATCTCATCGGCCGCAAGCACACCTTCCTCGTCACGCTCCTCATCATGGGCGGCGCGACCTTCGCCATCGGCCTCATGCCCACCTACGACCAGCTCCAGGCCATGGGCGGGCTGGGCTTCCTCGCACCTTTCCTGCTCCTTACCCTCCGCGTCCTCCAGGGCCTCGCCCTCGGCGGTGAATACGGCGGCGCCGCCACCTACATCGCCGAACACGCCCCCAAAGGCCAGCGCGGCTTCTGGACAAGCTGGATCCAGACCACCGCAACCCTCGGCCTCTTCGTCTCCCTCGGCGTCATCCTCACCTGCCGCACCACCCTCAGCACCACCGACTTCAACGACTGGGGATGGCGCATCCCCTTCCTGCTCTCCATCTTCCTCGTGCTCTTCTCCTACTACCTCCGCACCAAGATGAAGGAGTCCCCGCTTTTCACCAAGATGAAGGCCTCGGGCAAAGCCTCCAGGAACCCCATCAAGGAGTCCTTCGCCAACTGGTACAACCTCAAGTTCGTGCTCCTCGCACTCTTCGGCGCCACCGCCGGCCAAGGCGTCGTCTGGTACACCGGCCAGTTCTACGCCCTCTTCTTCCTCCAGAAAACCCTCAGCATCGAGCTGGCCCAGTCCAACATCATCATCGGCGCAGCCCTGCTCATCGCCTGCCCCTTCTTCATCATGATGGGCTCCCTCTCCGACCGCATCGGCCGCAAACCGATCATGATGACAGGCTGCCTCCTCGCCGCCCTCACCTACGTCCCGCTCTTCCATGGCCTCGCCGATCAGGCCGATCTCAACGCCAAAACCCTCGCCCCCCAAGGCGAACTCATCACAACCTCATCCCCCGAAGCCGCCAAGGCCGACGACAAAGACGCGCACATCCGCGCCGGTGACATGGTCACCCGCACCCTCATCTCCCGCACCTACACCGACGGCAGCAAAGCCGACCTCGTCAAGCTCTACGTCGTCCCCGCTGCCGCTCCCGACAAGCCCGCCGAAATCACCAAGGTCACCCAGGTCGTCCTCGGCACCGGCCCCATGGTCATCTCCGTCGCGCTCGTCTGTGTCCTCGTCACCTACGTCACCATGGTCTACGGCCCCATCGCCGCCTTCCTCGTCGAAATGTTCCCCACCCGCATCCGCTACACCAGCATGTCCCTTCCCTACCACATCGGCAACGGCGTCTTCGGAGGCCTCGTCCCCTTCGCCGCCACCTGGCTCGCCACCACCTCGCTCGCCAGCCCCAATGCCCCGCTCACCGAACTCATGGGAGGCCCACGCTTCGTCGGCCTCATCTACCCCATCAGCATCGCCGCCCTCACCTTCATCATCGGCATGCTCCTCATCCGCGAACGCACCCTCGTCCACCGCGACGCCGACGATTGAGCCGCGCGTAGCAACTCACCACTCACGCGCTCCCCTGCAAATCCGGGGTGGCACTGGTGCCCCTAGGCACCAGTGCCTTCCCATCCTTCACCCCCTACACCCCCGCGTGCCACCGACGCATCGTGCCACCGACCGCTTCCGAGCGGTCGGTGTCTTCATCCCCTCTCCTCACTCCACGTGCTCCCTCGCAAATCAGGGGTGGCACTGGTGCCCTCCAGGCACCAGTGCCTTCCCGTCCTTCACTCCCTTCCCATTCCCCGAACCACCCCCGCGCGTTAAACTCTCCATCTCCACCTTCCAAATCTCCCCGCCCGCTTTCTCCTCCGCAACGTCCAACTCCCCGCTCCCGGAGTCATCGATGTCCAAGCCCGGCGCCGACGATCAAGCCATCAGCAACGTCCTGGTCGAGAACCGCACCTTCCCGCCCAAGCCCGCCTCCGAGCTCGGCTTCCCCAAGTGGCACATCTCCTCGCTCGAGGAGTACAAAAAGCTCCACCGCCGCTCCATCGAAGAACCCGAAGCCTTCTGGGCCGAAGAAGGCGCCAAGCTCACCTGGTTCGCCAAGTACCACAAGGTCCTCGACTGGGAAGCCCCCGACGCCAAGTGGTTCGAGGCCGGCAAGCTCAACGCCTGTTACAACTGCGTCGACCGCCACGTCCAGGCCGGTCACGGCGAAGACATCGCCATCATCTGGGAAGGCGAGCCCCTCGGCCCCTTCACGCACCACCCCGCCCCGGGCTCCAAGTACGCCCACGAGCCCGAGATCCGCAAGCTCACCTACCGCGATCTCCAGGTCGCCACCAGCAACTGCGCCTCCGCCCTCAAGGCTCTCGGCGTGAAGCGCGGCGACGTCGTCACCATCTACATGCCCATGATCCCCGAGCTCGCCATCGCCATGCTCGCCTGCGCCAGGCTCGGCGCCGCCCACTCCGTCATCTTCGGCGGCTTCGCGCCCACCGCCATCTCCGAACGCGCCGTCGACGCCAAGAGCAAGTTCATCATCACCGCCGACGGCGGCTTCCGCCGAGGCGAAGTCGTCCCCCTCCTCAAGAACGTCGACGAAGCCGTCCGACACCTCGCCAACGAAGGTCACATCATCAACCACGTCCTGGTCGTCGAACGCACCAGGCACCTCCCCCAGAACGAACGCTTCACCAACGGCCAGGCCCGCATCGGCCCCACCAAGTACCACTGGTGGCACGACGAACTCGCCAGCGCCTCCGACGCCTGCTCCTGCGTGTCCATGGACTCCGAGGACATGCTCTTCCTCCTCTACACCTCAGGCTCCACAGGCAAGCCCAAGGGCATCGTCCACACCACCGCCGGCTACCTCGCTTACGTCCAGACCACCGCTCGCATCGCCTTCAACCTCATCCCCGACTCCGGACAGGTCTTCTGGTGCTCCGCCGACATCGGCTGGATCACCGGACACTCCTACGTCCTCTACGGCCTGCTCACCAACCGCGTCACCACCCTCATGTACGAAGGCGCTCCCAACTTCCCCACCATGGAAGGAGGCAAGGGCGACCGCTTCTGGGACATCATCGCACGCCACCGCGTCACCCACTTCTACACCGCGCCCACCGCCATCCGCACCTTCATGAAGTGGGGCGACGAACTCCCCGCCAAGCACGACCTCTCCAGCCTCAAGCTCCTCGGCACCGTCGGCGAACCCATCAACCCCGAAGCCTGGATCTGGTACCACAAACACATCGGCAAGGAACGCTGCCCCATCGTCGACACCTACTGGCAGACCGAAACCGGCGGCCACATCGTCACGCCCATCCCCGGCGCCATCCCCACCAAGCCTGGCTCCTGCACCCTCCCCATGCTCGGTATCGACGCCGTCGTCGTCAACGAACAGGGACAGGAACTCGGCCCCAACAAGGGCGGTCTCTTCGCCATCCGCAAGCCCTGGCCAGGCATGCTCCGCGGCGTCTACGGCAACCGCGACCGCTTCATCAGCAACTACTGGTCCCGCCTCAAGGACCCCCGCTCAGGCGACCCGTGGTACTTCTCCGCCGACGGCGCTCGCCGCGATGACGATGGCTACTTCTGGGTCCAGGGCCGCATCGACGACGTCATCAAGGTCTCGGGCCACCTCCTGGGCACCATGGAAGTCGAGAGCGCCCTCGTCAGCCACCCCTACGTCGCCGAAGCCGCCGTGGTGGGCGTCCCGCACGACATCAAGGGCAACGCCATCTGCGCCTTCGTCACCCTCAAGAGCAAGTGGTTCGTCGAGCACAAGGACCGCCAGCCCGACGACGCCCTCAAACGCGAACTCATCGCCCACGTCGCCAAGGAAGTCGGTGCCCTTGCAAAGCCCGACCACGTCCGCTTCGCCGACGGCCTGCCCAAGACCAGATCAGGTAAGATCATGCGTCGCCTCCTCCGCGACGTCGCGTCAGGCGTCGAAAAGATCACGCAGGACACCACCACGCTCGAAGACTTCAGCGTCGTCGCCAAGCTCCGAGCCGACGAAGAGTGAACGCGAGAAACGAAATGTCCAGATCGCAAATCACCAACGCGCCAAATCGAGACGCTCTCATTTGGCCATTTGGCAATTTGAGATTTGGCAATTTCCTCCTCCCTCTTCTCCTCCTCCCCCTCTCCTCCTGCGCCCCCCCCATGATGCTCGCCGGCCCCACGATTCAGGCCATCTCCGCCGGCGCCGGCGCGTACGTCAATGGCGAGATCCAGGCCGCCTGGACCGTCCCGCTCGACACCCTCTGGCCCGCCGCCCAGGCTTCCGTCCAGGACCTGCAGTTCACGCTCGTGCGCTCCAAGCTCGACTCGGGCCTCAAGGGCGTGATCTTCGTGCAGGACAACGAGCGCCGCTCCATCGAAATCAACATGGCCGCGATCACGCCCACCGTCACCCGCTTCACGATCCGCGTGGGCGTCTTCGGAGACGAGGCGATTTCCCGCCTCATCGTCAAGTCCCTTGAGCTCGAGGTGGACAAGCTCCACCGCGCCGCCGAGCAGGTTCCCCCGCCCGCGACCGCCCCCGCGCACGCCATCACGCGCGAGCCCTGACGAAAGCCCTGACCCAACTCCCGACGCAACTCCCGACGCAAGCCTTCTCCCTCGCCCACCGCGTCGCCCGCCTTCCCACACCGCTCTGCGGTGCTCGCACGCACGCTTCCTCACTTTCGGGATGCGGGGTTTTCCTTGGGTCGATCCTTGACCCCGCGCGGCGCCGCCCGCACAATGCCCAAGCGTCGCTGGCAAACCCTCGCGGAGGCACCCCTCTCCCCGCCGGCGACAGGAGGCGTCAAAATGTTCACCCGTCCCGATCGCGTTGCGGGCGCCGCGCGCTCGCGCTTTGGCGCGGACCGTTCTCGCATGGACGCAGACTTCCTCGCCCTCGAGCCCCGCCTCGTCTTCGACGCCTCCTACCAGTACCTCCCCGACATCGCACGCATGCCCGCCGATCGACTCGCCGGCCTCGCCAATGGCCAAGTCGTCATCCTCGACGACCTCAATGGCGATGGCGTCCGCGACATCGCCGCCTCAGGCACACGCCCCGTGCCCGGCGCCGCCGCCGACAATCAGGTCCTCGGTTTCGTCGGCATCTACTCGGGCTCCGACGGCTCCCTCATCCGCGAACTCAACGAAGTCGCGTACCCCTCCTACGGCCATCAATACTCCCCCTTCGGACAACGCATCGCCCTCATCGGCGACACCAACGCCGATGGCGTTCGCGAACTCGCCGTCTCCGACTTCGAGAATGGCGATAACGTCAACAACACCGGCGCCGTCCGCATCTACAACCTCCGCACCGGCGCTCAGGTCAGCGTCATCATCTCCGCCGCATACCCGTACTACGGCAATCAGAACTTTCTCTACTCGCCCGGCGACATGGACAACGATGGCCAACCAGACATCCTCGTCGCTGGCCGCATCGGCTTCACCAACCTCAACGCCCGCCTCCTCTCCGCACGCACCGGCACCGTCATCTGGGAAGCCACCATCGGCGAGCCCAACGAACAGGCCAGCCGCATCTACTCGGGATTCGCCGTCGTCGGCGACGTTGATTCCGATGGCGTGCCCGACTTCCTCTTCGGAGGCGATGATGGCGTCGTGAGCCTCGGCAACATGATCCGCGGCGACCTGAACCTCGTCTCCGGCAAGACAGGCTCCGTCATCCGCGAATGGCTCCCCGCCTCAGGCGAAACAGGCTTCGGCTCCCAGATCGCCTTCCTGGGCGACACCAACACCGATGGCACCGGCGAGTTCGCCTTCATCACCTACCGCCACGAAAGCTCCAATCCCAACTCCAGACTCATCGCCAAGCTCAACGTCCAGGAACTCACCAACACCGGCATCACCCTCCCCACCTGGTCCCTCGACCTCGGCACCTGGGCCGCCGGCGCCGCGCTCCCCACCTACGCGCCCGTCAACGTCGGCGACGTCAACCTCGATGGCAAGCCCGACCTCGCCGTCACCATCAACCCCACCAGCCGAAGCTCCTCAATCCGCATCGTCTCAGGCGTCGATGGTGGCGTCACCCTCCACGACATCGCCTCCACCTCCGTCCGCCCGAGCCAGCTCACCACCACCGGCGTCATCAACTTCGGCACAGGCATCGCCGCCGGCGACGTCAACAACGATGGCGTCCCCGAAGTCTTCGTCGGCGCCGCCATCGCCGAATCGCCCCTCGAAGGTCAGCCCAAGCCCGCGCCCTTCCTGGTCGCAATCCCCACCATCAAGTTCCAGCCCTACACCATCTCCTCCATCAGCCCCGCCGGCGTCGTCATGGGGCTCATCAAGGACAAGCAGTTCGTCACCGTCAATGGCGTCATCACCATGGTCTCCGCCCTCAAGGGCGTCCAGGCCGGCGACAAGCTCTTTGACTTCAACACCCTCGGCTTCGGCGTCGGCTCCGCCAACGTGGATGGCTCCGACGCCTTCTACCTCGACAACGGCGTCCGCGTCCCCATCTCCTCGCTCCCCACCCGCGACCAATACGCCGTCGCCGGCGGCTTCGTCACCAAGCCCGATGGCGCATACTCGACTCCCATCGCCTTCCGCGTCGCGGGCAACGCCAAGCTCGCCCTCGTCAAACGCATGCGCGATGGTTCCACGCCCACGACCTGGGTCGTGAAGATCAACGCCTCCAACTCCGGATTCGAGCTGGTCTACCTCTTCGATGGTGATCCCGTCGGCATCTCCCCATCAGGCCAGACCGCCGCCGCCAACCGCCCGACCGACAGCGGCGCGTTCATCGCCGACACCCTCAAAGGCCAGGCCCAGCTCTACTCCACCGACGACTTCCGCGTCGCCGTCGTCGGCGAGTCCTCCATCGCGGGCTACTCCGCCGATGGCAAATCCGCCAAAGCCGGTTTCCTCTCCCCGCCCAATGGCGGATTCGGCCCCTCCGTCGGCGTCTTCACCATCTACTCCGACACCAGCGCCATCGACGCCGCCTTCAAGATCCTCGGCGTCACCTCCCCAACCTCGGCCCAGGTCCTCACCTACGAACCCGCCAAGCAGGTCAGCCAGCAGACCCGCGTCTGGACCCATCAGGGTGAAGGCAACTGGACCTCCACACTCATCAACGCGACCAACATCGCAAGCCTTCCCTCCCCCGTCGACACCTACCAGCAGGTCCCCTACGCGATGGCCGCCAGCGGCGCAATCCTCACCTCCTTCGCGCCCATCATCGTCTCGCCCCAGTACAGCCCCGCACGCCTCCTCTTCGATACCACGCCAGGCCCGTTCTACTTCGACTCCTCCCGACCCATCGCCAGCTCGCCCGTCGACGCCTCAGGCGTCGCCATGGCCGGCTTCAACGCCTTCGGCCAGGTCATCTACATCCGCCGCGCCGAAGAGTCCGCCGCCTGGGAAATCGAGGAACTCGCCGTCCCCGAAGGCGCCGTCGTCTACGACATCGGCCTCTGGAGCAACGGCGCAGCCCTCGCCACCAGCGCCGGCCTCATCAAGATGATCCGCTCCGCCAATGGCTCCTGGGACGCGGTCAACCTCACCACCACACTCAGCGGCGCATCAGGCATCGGACGAAGCCTCCGCGTCATGACCTCCCTCGATCGCTACATCATCCTCGCCGGCGTCAACGCTGCCAACCAGGTCGTGATCTACGGCAGCAACGCCCCCGAACCCGACAAAAACACCGCCTGGTCCTTCGACAACATCTCCGCCACCGTGCTCGGCACCTTCGGTCTCCCCGATCCCAACCTCCAGGGCGAGATCATCACCTACGTCACCCCCTGGAATGGCCTCAACATCGCCGGCATCAACGCCGCCACCCAACCCGTCTCCTTCTGGACCGCGCCCGGAATCTCCGGCTGGCGCTTCACCAACCTCGCCGACGCGCAGGAAGACCCCGCCCTCGCCGTCGGCTTCTCACGCCTCGCCGTCAACGTCACCCCCTGGGGTGGCGTCAGCCTCACCAACGCCGACACCGCGCTCCGCACCGTCTGGTGGGCCCCCGCACTCGGCGGCCTGTGGAAGTTCGCCAGCCTCTCCGAAGTCGTCACCTCCGCCCCCAAGCCCCAACTCGTCGCCTCCTCCGTCGTCGGCTTCGCCACCACCTGGGGCGGACAGAACATCGCCGGCGTCGACTCCAGCGGCCACCTCTGGGTCTACTGGTGGTCCCCCGAAAGCAACAAGTGGACCGCCACCAGCCTCCAATCCGCCGTCACCGGACTCGGTGACCGCGTCTTCACCCCCCGCGTCGTCGCCTACGCCACCGGCGGCCAATACCCCATGGGCGTCAGCGCCGTCGACAACCAGGCCCACGGCATGCACCTCTACTTCCGCATCGACTCGGGCTGGCTCTGGTCCGATCTCACCAAGGCCGTCGACACCACCATCTGATCACGCCGCACACCAGCCGCGCATGAAAAAGGCCGGGGCACTTCGCCCCGGCCTTTGCTGTTTCATCGATGCACGACCCGATCAGGACTTCAGCGCGTCATCCGTCACGTTCTTCGCGAACCACGAGCCGCCAAAGTCGGGCTTCCAGAAGTAGTTGATCACCGAGCCGCTGTTGTCGATGCCCATGACGTTGATCGAGCCGTCCGTGCCCGCGATGCCCTGCAGCTTGGTCACCGGATCCGCCGCGTCCAGGCCGACCGTCTGCGAAAGGCTCGTGATGTTCCAGTCCGTGAGGCCCGGCGCCCACCAGTAGACCTTGACCTCGCCCGACCCCGCGTCGAAGCCGACGACGTTCAGGCCGCCCCAGCTCGTCGTGTAGCTCGTGACCGAGCTCGCGTTGAGCTTGGGACCGTTGAACTGCGCCGTGAGATCCGTCTGGCGCCAGTCGCCGCCGAACTCGGGCACCCACCAGACCACGGAAATGTTCCCCGTCGTGTCCACGCCCGCGATGTTGATGCCGAGCCAGGGCGTCAGGTACACCGTCAGCCCGCCCGTGAACTTCACCGACGCGCCCGTGATCTGCGTCAGGTTCGACGTGTTCCAGTGGCTCAGGCCCGGCGCCCACCACACCGACCAGATGTCGCCGTTGGCGTCCAGACCCGCCAGGTTCAACCCGCCCCAGCCCGTGTCATACGACGTGAGATTCCCCACGAACGCGGGCACCGTCTGCGTGTTGGGCGTCAGATCCTCGTCGGTGATGTTGCGGAACGTCCACGTGTTCGACCCCGCCGCGTTCTGATACGCCACGATGTCGCCGTCCGCCGTGATGCCCATGATGTGGGTCATCCCGTTGACGTCCTGCATCACCTCGAGCTGGCTCGTGATGTCCACCGCGCCGGAAATCCCGGGCGTGAGTTCCTGCACCGACCACGTGCCATCGGCCGCACGCGAGAAGACCAGCACGCCCGACGTCGAGCTGATCGCCGCCGCCTTGGTGCGACCCGTCTGCGCGTCCACCCACGTCACCAGATCGTCCAGGCTGCTCGGCGAGCCGGGCACCGAGGTCACATCCACCTCGCGCCAGTACGAGTCGTCGCCAAGCTCCCACACCTTGTCCTTGCCGCCCGTCTTGCCCGAGTAGGACACGAACGACGAGTTGAAGTTGTGAGGCGTCACCACAGGCGGCACCGTCTTGGTCGCCACGCCCATGAAGTCCTTCCCACCGCTCGTGGAGTACCCGAACAGCGCATCCTGCGCCGCGTTCACCACGAACTGAAGCTTCACGCCCGACGCCGTCTCGGTCAGCGAGATGATGTTCCCCGTCACCGACCACGTGCCCGACGAAACCGACGTGCTCTTGCCCTTGTCGTGATCGTCCAGCGACTTGATCGACCAGGTCTGGTCCGCGTTCAGCGTCAGCAGCCCGTCGATCGCGCCCGAAGGCTTGGAGTCCCAGCTCGTCCCCAGGTCCTCCGCGTAGATCGCGTTCACGCGGTACGAGCCCGGAAGCTTGCTCGTGTCCACCGTGTTCGCCCCGCGCACCGCCACGCCGATGATCGCGTCGTCCGTCACCCCGCCCAGACCCACGTACACCATCACGCTCTTGTCGCGCGAGATGAAGATCCGGCTCACGTTGTTGTTCAGAAGATTGACCGTCCCGTCCGCGCTCACCGACGAAATCGTGAAGTCCGTCGTCGGATCAAACTGCGGCGAGTCATTGGTCATCAGAATCGAACTGCCCGTCACCGTCAGCGTCGCGTTCGTCACGATCGACGTCGGGCCCGTCTCGCCCAGCATCGACATCGACCACGTGCCCTGCAGGTCCGCCAGCACCGCGTTGGTCGGCCGCTCGATGAAGAAGAACGTCTCGCCGTTCAGCGTGTCGTCGACCGCATAGTCCGACACCGACCAGCCAAGCGGGAAGCCCTTGGAGTCCAGGAACGACGCCGCGCTCGTCTCCGCCGCCACGTTCGGCAGCAGCCAGGGCTGATTCCCGAAGCTCAGCCGCCCCGCCCCCAGGTCCAGAAGCTTCCGCGCCCCCAGCGCCCCGCTGGTGATCGGATTGCTCGGCCCCGCCGTGGTCAGCGTCCCCGAGATGTCGTTGCTGTCGTTGATCGACGCGTCGATCAGCACCGCCCACGCATCAAACCCGTCGATCGCCTTGTCCGAATAGCCAAGGCCCACACCCACGAACGACGTGCTCAAAAGTGCACGCTGTTCGAGGTTATCCAGACCAAAATCCCGCCCCCGGGTCGAGCCGCTGACGCGCGCAATCTTCATTGATGTCCTTTCCACTGCATGGCCTTGAGGGAACCATGCGCAAGTCCCGGCGCTGGTTCGGCAGCGGCCGCAGCCGAACGGTACATTTTGGAGACCCGATTGCCAGAAAAACCAAAGCCCCAGCGCCAAAACACGCCCGAGTTCGGACTTTGAAAGGATGATCGGAGCCCTCCAGGCCTCCCGATCGCATCTCAGACCGCCCGCCCGCTTCCGGGGCCGGCTCCCCCGATCACCGCCTCAAGGCCGCCGCTCGATCTCCACCCGCACCGTCGCCCGCTGCGCATCCACCCGGATCGTGTCGGGCAGGCCCAGGAAATCGACGGTCTTGGACGTGATCCCCTTCTCCAGATCCTCCGGCGTCAGCGTCAGCGTCGCCACCACCGGGATGTCGCCCCGCTGCACCCGCTCCACCAGCTCGTTCGGTCCCACGATCCGCACATCGGTCAGAACCCGGTCATCCGCCGGAATCGACACCGACCACCGATCAATGTCCTGCGCCGGCAGCCGCACATCCACCGGCACCCGCGCCAGCACAATGCTCGACGTCCGGTTCCGCACCGAAAGCGTCACGCTCGCCGCCGCCGGCTCGATCCTGATCCCAGGCTGCCCGACCAGCTCCGCGGGAAGCTTCACCGCCAGCCCGGGAATCGTCGTCCGCTGCCCAGGCACCAGCTTGGTCGCCGTCGCCGGATCCAGCGCCACCGTCGCCGCCGCCTCTGGCTTCAACTTCGCCAGCACCCGCTCGGGCACGATCAGCTGCGCCACCGCCGGCGAAACATCAGGCGTCCCCGAGATCTCAAGCCCCGCCGTCTCCACCCGGATCGGCAGCTCCTTGAGCTTCATGTTGTCCACATCCACCTTCACCGCCGGCGGATCAACCGACTCCACCGTCGCGCCCAGAGCCCGCAGCGCCGGATGCGCCCGCAAAAGCGTCTTGATGTCGATCGTGTGCTCGCCCGGATCCGCCGGAATCCCCTCCGACGTCGGCGCAAACTTCAGCGTCGACCGCGCCACCCGCTCCACCGCGTCCAGCGCCGCCACCGAGCCCTCCAGCGCCACCGTCACGCGCCCCGGAAACGCCGACGAATCCGTCACGTGAATGAACCGCGTGCTCGTCGGCTCCGCCTCGAACACCAGATCAAACCGCACCGTGCGCGTCCGCACGCTCTCGGCCTCCGCAAAGACCCACACCAGCGCCGTCAGCGCCGTCACCAGAAAGAGATTGCGGATCGTCTGCCAGAACGTCATGGAGCTCCCTCAGCCCGCCGCGCGGCGCGGCCGCCCCTTGGGTGCGGGCTTGCTCGTCGGCTTCGGAGCCGTCTCCTCCGCGTCCACCGCGACCACGCCCTCGATCATGGTGTCGCCAAGCTGATGCTCGGGATTCAGTTCCACCGTCTGAAGCTCGACCGTCTGAGGCTCCGACTGCGCGGGCGAACCCGTCGCCGTCGTCGCCGGCGCCGCCGCCGTGGACTGCCGCCCACGCGTCAGACGCGCCTTCAGCTCGGTCGCCAACTCCTCGACCGTGAACGGCCCGTAAAGCTTCCCGCGCTCCGCGATCCGCATCGCCCCCGTCTCTTCCGAGACGACCACCACCACCGCGTCGCATTCCTTGCTCAGCCCGACCGCCGCCCGGTGCCGCGAACCCAGGTTCGCATCAGGCATGTCCGACGGATCCGCCAAGGGCAGCTGCGCCGACGCCGCGTACACCTTGTTCCCCTTCACCACCACCGCCAGATCGTGCAGCGCCGAGCCCGGGAAGAAAATCGTCTGCAAGAGCCGCGCCGACAGCTCCGCGTTCAGAACCGTCCCGCCCTCCACGATCCCCGCCAGCCCCACCTGACGCTCGATCGCGATCAACGCCCCGAACTTCGCCCGCGACAGATATTCGGACGCATCCGTGATCGATTCCACCACCGAAGAAAGCTCCGATGGCGTCGTCCGGAAGAATGGCGTCTCGCCCAGCCGCACCAGCGCCCGCCGCAGCTCAGGCTGGAAAATCACCACCAGGGCCACCGCGAACAGGGCCAGGAAGCGGTCCACCAGGAACGCCAGCCGCTGGAACGAATCCCCCGCGCCCAGGAACCGCGACACAATCGTCGCCAGCACCACCAAAAGCAGCAGCCCCTTGAGCGCGCCCGCCGCTCGCGTCCCCTGCACGAACCGCAGAATCGCGTAAATAACGATCCAGATGATCACCAGCTCCACGACCACCTCGGCCGGGCGGTAAGCCGCCAGACGGTCGACAAGGTCGTGGATGCGGGTCAGTGCGTTCATGGTTGCAGTGGGGGCCCGGAGCCCCGGCGCGGGATGAGCGTCAGTCTACCCCTGTGAGTCGGCATCCCGGAAGGGGAGAGGCCAAGATTCCTGTCCGGATGACGCCCGTGACCCGCGCCGCGAGCGTTACGATCGGCACGGTCTGGCATCGGGAGTGATCGATGGCGCAGGGAAGGATTGAGTTTCAGTCGACGCCCAACCCCAACGCGGTCAAGTGCGTGGTCGGTGCCGTGATTTCCGATCGGCCCCGGAGCTACTTCAAGCCCGCCGACGCCGCCGGCGACCACCTGGCCGTCGCGCTCTTCTCCATCCCGGGCGTCACCAACGTCCTCATCCAGGACACCTGGCTCACCGTCTGCAAATCGCCCGACGCCGACTGGAAAGCCATCAAGCGGGGGGTCGAAAAGGCCGTCGCCGCCGAGCTCGCCGGGAAGGGCGCCTCGTGAAGGGCCGCCCCGCGACGAAACTCGATCTGGCGGTCACGTTCGACCTCGACCACGCGCTGGTCGCCGCCCTCTCCACGTGGTTCCTGCGCGAGGCCCGCGATCTCCCCTGGCGGAAACCCGCCCCCTCAGGCCGCCGCGATCCCTACGCCACCCTCGTCTCCGAGCTCATGCTCCAGCAGACCCAGGTCAGCCGGGTCGTCGACAAGTTCACCGCCTTCATGGCCAAGTTCCCGGACCCGGCCTCCCTCGCCCGCGCCAAAGAGTCCGAGGTCCTCGCCGCCTGGTCCGGCCTCGGCTATTACCGCCGCGCCAAACTCCTCCACAAAGCCGCCCGCGCCATCGTCGACGACCACCAGGGCGTCATGCCCCGCGATCAGGCCGCCCTCCTCAAACTCCCCGGCGTCGGCCGTTACACCGCCGGCGCCATCGGCTCCATCGCCCTCGGCCTCCCCATGCCCATCGTCGATGGCAACGTCGTCCGCGTCATGCTCCGCGTCCACGGCCAGGAACTCGCCGCCGACGACCGCGCCATGCTCGCCTGGATCTGGAATCGCGCCGCCGCCCTCGTCCAGCAAGCCGCCAAGCAGAACGCCGTCCCCACCTTCAACGAAGGCCTCATGGAACTCGGCGCCACCGTCTGCACCCCCAAAGGCCCCGACTGCGCCGCCTGCCCCATCGCCGCCATGTGCGTCGCCCGCCGCCTCAACAAACAAGACCGCATCCCCAAGCCCAAAACCAAAGCCCGCAAGTCCGCGCTCTGGTGCGCCTCCGTCCTCGCGATCCGAGCAGGCAAAATCGCCGTCGAAGAACGCCCCGAGAAAGGAATGTGGGCCGGCCTCTGGCAAGCACCCACCCTCGAACGCACCGATCGCGAGCCCACCCCCGCTGAAGTCGCCAAAGCCGTCGGCGTCCGCGCCGCCGACCTCGCCAAGCTCGGCTCCTTCAAACACAACACCACCCACCGCGACGTCACCTTCACCGTCTACCGCACCGCCGCCAAGACCCACGGCACATGGAAGACCCGCGCTCAAATCCAGTCCCTCGGCCTCTCCAACGCCCAGCGCCGCATCCTCCTCGAGGACTGGGAATCGTGATCCACACCCTCCTCGCCAGCGCCGCATCCCGCCGAGCCGAACCCTCCCTCCCGGGCCTCCATCCCGGACGTGATATCGTGAAGCAGGAGGGCCGATGACCGATCGCGTGCCGGTTCTGGCGGTGGTGGTGCCCGTGTACAACGAGGCCCGCCTGCTCGCGCGCTCCCTCGAACGACTCCTCGCCACGCCCGCCCCCAGCCTCGACGACGCCCGCCGCGTCCAGCGCGTCATCGTCCTCGTCGACGATGGCTCAACCGACGGCACCCGCGAGCAGGTTGAGCAGTGGGGCTCCAGACCCGGCGTCATCGCCAGACTCCACGAACGCAACCAGGGCAAAGGCGCAGCCCTCCGCACAGGTTTCGCCATCGCGCTCAACGAAGCAAGCGCCGATCTGGTCATCGTCCATGACGCCGACCTCGAATACGACCCCCGCGACCACGACGCCGTCCTCCGCCCCATCCTCGACGGCCGCGCCGACGCCGTCATCGGCTCCCGCTTCCTCGGCCAGACCCACCGCGTGCTCTACTACTGGCACTACCTCGCCAACCGCTTCATCACGCTCTGCTGCAACATGGCCACCAACCTGAACCTCTCCGATATCGAGTGCTGCTTCAAAGCCTTCTCGAGGCGCGCCCTCGAACCCATCCGCATCGAAGAAGACCGCTTCGGCGTCGAACCCGAACTGGTCGCCAAACTCGCCAAGCTGCGCCTGGCCGACGAAGAAAACGCCGGCCGCCAGCGCCGCCCCCGCATCTACGAAGTCCCCGTGAGCTACGCGGGCCGTACCTACGACGAAGGCAAAAAGATCCGCTGGACCGACGGCGTCGCGGCCCTGGGATGCATCGTCAAGTATGGCCTCTAGCTGAGCATCGAGGACATTCGCAGGCCCGCAGCGCCCTCCACCAAGCCGCTCCCCTCCGTCGCCCAATCCCAGAACAGAAGCCCACGGGCGCCAGCCCGTGGGTCCGACTTCAGCGCCCCACAATCCCCACCTCCGTGCGCACACGCCTGCCCCGTTTCCGCACGCCTCCCACGAATCTCAACTTTTTCGCGACCAGCGCCGCCGCAACGCCTTGCGCTCAGACGCACCGCGCGCACGACCACGATTCAGCGCACAGACACCGCCACTGCACCCCTTGGGCGAGAGCACCACCGCGCATGAACCGCACCCAAGCCAACACGCAGACCAACCCGCAGGCTGGCCCGCACGCGGGCCCTCGCGCGCCCGCGATCCCGACCCAGGAACTGCTCGCCCTCCTGGCCGACACGGATTGCAGTTTCACGGAGGTCGCCCAGCGCTGCGCCATCTCCGTTCAGGAGCTCTCGCTCTACCTCACGTCCGATGAGGGCCGCGAGCTCTTCATGGCCGCGCACTGCGCCGCCATGATGCGCGTCCGCATGGCCGCGGTGAGCAACCTCAATCACGCGGTCAGTGCCCTGTCCCTCATGTTGATGGCCTATCAGAGCGAGTCCGAAACCCTCTTCCGCGACTCACCCCCAACCCGCAAGTTCCGCGAGGTCCAGCGGACCAACGCCCGCCGCGCCGCCAGCCTCCTCACCCGCCTGGCCAACCTCCAATACCGCCCCCTCATCGCCACCCCAACCCCGACCCCAACCCCCACTCGCAGCCCCACGCCAAGCGAAGCCTCCAGCGCCGACGCCACCGCCGACACCACCACATCCACCGACCCCGCGCCGAGCGCCAGCACACCAGTTGATGGCCCGAGCCCGAGTCCGTGCCCCGGCGCGAGTCCGAGCCAAGCCGTCGAAGCGAGGCCGACCACACCCCCGGTCCCCGACCAGGTCGCGGTCCGCATCCGCCCACGCCCAGACTCCACCTCACGCACCCCTCGGGCCCATCCCACGAGCCTCTCCCCCAACCAGGCTCTCACCCTCGCTGCCGCGCCCACCTGCCGAAGCCCCTAAACACAAGGCAGCCCCGCCCCACCCAATCCATCTCAAGCACCCACCAGGAGCCCAAACCGGCCTTCCGAATTTGGCCCTTTGGCAATTCGCCATTTGGCCATCCGCCATCCCCTCCCCGCCCTCCGCCCACCTCGCCGCCCGCCCCCTCGCGCCTATGCTTGACCCCCTGCGGGCGCGACAGCGTCCGAACGGAATCCGTACGTCAATCAGCGCGGTGGCGTTGGGTGGCGGGCGGGTGGGTTCCGACAGCAGTGTCGGGGCCTGCACAATCAGGTGTTTCGCACACGAGTCACGGGTCTTTTCCCGGAACATCGCACCAGAGGTTCTTCATGAAGATTCGCACCGACGAGATCGCCAGCGTCATCAAGCGTGAGATCGAGGGCTTCCAGGCTGAGCTGGAAGTCTCCGAGGTTGGAACGGTCGTCGAGGTCGGTGACGGGATCGCCCGCGTCTACGGCCTGGCCAACGCCATGGCCGGCGAACTCCTCGAGTTCCAGACCGCCAAGGGCGCCGTCATGGGCCAGGTCTTCAACCTCGAAGAGGACACCGTCGGCGCCGTCATCTATGGCGACTACCTCGACGTGAAGGAAGGCGACACCGTCAAGTCCACGGGCCGTCTGCTCGAAGTGCCGGTTGGTGACGGGCTGCTCGGGCGCGTGGTCGATCCGCTGGGTCGTCCGATGGACGATGCGGGTCCGATCCAGGCCACGGAGTACCGCAAGGTCGACATCATCGCGCCGGGCATCGCCGAGCGTCAGCCCGTGCACGAGCCCCTGCAGACCGGCATCAAGGCCGTCGACGCCATGATCCCGATCGGCCGTGGGCAGCGCGAGCTGATCATCGGTGACCGCAAGACCGGCAAGACCGCCGTCGCGCTGGACACGATCATCAATCAGAAGCAGTACTGGGGCACGCCTGAGGCGGTCGTCTGCATCTACGTCGCGGTCGGTGGCAAGGAGTCCACGGTCGCGGGCGTCGTCGAGACGCTGAAGAAGAACGGCGCGATGGACTACACCATCGTCGTCAACGCGTCGAGCTCGGCCGCGGCCCCGATGCAGTACATCGCTCCCTACTCGGGCACCGCGATGGCCGAGTACTTCATGTGGAACGGCGCCAAGGGCAAGACCCCCAAGCACGCCCTGTGCATCTACGACGATCTTTCCAAGCAGGCGGTTGCGTATCGCCAGCTTTCGCTGCTGCTCCGCCGTCCCCCGGGCCGCGAGGCGTACCCGGGCGACGTGTTCTATCTCCACTCGCGTCTGCTCGAGCGCGCCACCAAGCTCTCCTCCGAGAACGGCGGCGGCTCCATCACCTCGCTCCCCATCATCGAGACGCAGGAAGGCGACGTGTCGGCCTACATCCCGACCAACGTCATCTCGATCACCGACGGCCAGATCTACCTCGAGCCCGAACTGTTCTTCTCCGGCGTGCGTCCGGCGATTAACGTCGGTATCTCGGTGAGCCGCGTGGGTGGTAACGCCCAGGTGAAGGCGATGAAGAAGATCGCCGGCTCGCTGCGACTGGACCTTGCTGCGGCCCGCGAACTCGAAGCCTTCGCCCAGCTCGGCACCGAACTCGACAAGGCCACGCAGCGCCAGCTCGACCGCGGCCGCCGCATGGTTGAGCTGCTCAAGCAGGGTCAGTACACGCCCTTCCACGTCGTGGATCAGGTCATCTCGATCTACGCCGGCACCAAGGGCTTCCTCGACGACGTTCCGGTCGTCGACGTCCGCGCCTTCGAGCAGGGCCTGCTCGAGAGCTTCCGCACCATCAACAAGCCCATCTGGGACGCGCTGATGGCCAAGCCCGAACTGACCGCCGACGTTGAGAAGAAGCTCAGCGACGCGATCGGCGCGTTCAAGCAGCAGTTCATGGCCAGCCGGAAGAAGTAAGTCAGACTCGGATAACCCGGTTCACGCACGCGGCGGCCCTGCTGGGCCGCCGCGGTTTTTTTCTCAGGTTCCCAAGGCCGCCCCGGCGCGGGAGAGGCGCGTGGCCCGGCATTCCCGGGAAAGGGCTTGGGCAGACCCGACCCGCCCGTTAGTCTTGAAATGGCCCTCCGGCGCAGCCCGGCTGCCATGAGCGGGGCCTGGGGTGATGGTCATGTTTGCGAAGTCGTTGCGTGTCGTGATGTCGTACGCCCTCGCCGCACTGCTCCCGGGAGTCGGAACGGCGCACGCCCAGGGACTGGAGCGCGTGTACGCGCAGGCCAACGGCAATCTGCTCGGCTCGGGTCCGACGCAGATTCTGTATGGGCCCAATCAGACCGCGGCCTCGAACTTCGAGCTCGGCCAGGCGGTCTCCAGCGCGCTGGCTGATTCGAGCGGGCGCGTCTTGTGCCAGGCGCAGAGCATCGCAACCGGACTGACCAATCCCATCGTCGGCTCGGGCTCGCGCACGCTCCAGGGCGTTCTGGTCGGGCCGCCCGGCGCATCCATTCCGATCAAGGTGTCGCACCAGGTCGCGTACGCGCTGAACATCTACACGGAGTTCTCCGGCAGCGCCTTTCCGAGCTCGATCGCGACCGGCGTCACGAGCTG
This sequence comes from uncultured Phycisphaeraceae bacterium, assembly GCA_964531675.1. Lineage (GTDB taxonomy): Bacteria > Planctomycetota > Phycisphaerae > Phycisphaerales > UBA1924 > CAZHFW01. Next base: position 159,365 of record CAZHFW010000002.1, read on the forward strand.
GACGGTCATCGCGGGTGCGGCGCAGATCTCCGGGCTGCTCTCGGAGACCTGGCAGAACGGCGTGCTGCTGATCCGCCAGCAGAACGGTCCGATGGTCACGGGACAGGTGTACACGGTGCAGCCCATGATCCAGGTCAGCGGGAATCTCTTCGCGCTGACCGGCGCGGACCTTTCTTTCCTCTCGATCAACGTCGGTCTGGCGAGCCTGACGCAGAGCGATCTGGCCCTGATCAACTTTGCGAACCTCGCGGGTTCGATCTCGACGGGGATCGCGCAGCTCGGTCTTCCTTCGCTGGGCATTCTGCCGGGTGTGGACGTCTCGGTCGGCTTTACGATCCTGTGCGAGTCGAGCGGGTACGTGGACGGCGCCGTGACGCTGACCGGCAACACGGTGAGCCTGGGAAACATCGGCCAGGCCCAGGCGCGCGCCGGGAACACTGCTTCGGCCAGCGCCACGACCGAAGTGTCGGTGACTGGCGCGTGGGTGGACGCTGCGGCGCTGCCGGGCGTGCTCGCCGATCCGCGTCTGGCGGTCATGTCCGACGGCAGGCTCGGCTATTGGAGCGGCGGGTTGCTCGTGCCTGTGGGCATGCTGGTGGACAACCAGGACGGGATGCGGCGGGAGTTCTACCTCCAGGCCGGGACGCGGCCGACGCTGGATCCGCCTTTCATCGAAGACTTCGCGGTCGGCGGCGCGTGCCTGCCCGGCGGCGTGACCGCGCATGTGCAGGCCAGAGGCAGCGGCCCGCTCGAGTATTCCTGGGAGATCGAAGACGGCGCGGGCGTCTGGCGGAGATTGACCACCGAACCTCTGGCGCTGGCCTGCGGCGGGAGCGCCTCGCTCGCGTCAGTGCAGGATGGCGATGCGGTGCTCGGCGCGCGGGGATGTGCCGGACCGTTCCGCGTGCGGGCGGTGGTCGCAAATCCGGCGGGGGTGACCACGTCCGCGCCGGTCACGATCGCGGCCTGCCCATGCCGGGCCGATCTGGACGCCAGCGGCCTGGTCGAGCTGGATGACTTCTTCGCGTTCTTCAACTGCTGGGACACGTTCAGTCCGTGCGCGGATCTGGACGCAAGCGGCGAGATCGATCTGCTCGACTTCTTTGCGTTCTTCAGTTCGTGGGACGTGGGTTGCTGAAGCGATGCGGAGGCGGAGCCGCGGGCGGACTGGGGCCAGCGCGAAACAGAGGTCAATCTGCCCTTCGGGGCTGACTGAACCGGGCTAACCATGGGCCCGCATTCCGGGCCTTGGCGGATTGTTGTGGAGTCGATTCTCGTGTTCTGTTAGTGTGCGGCGGGTGTATCCGAGGTCCATCTCTGCGTCTGTTCTGACGCGCGTGCGACCTGCGGCGTGAGTCGACCCACTTCGGGGGATCGGGACATGAAGAAGGCGATCGCGATCGGGGCGTTGGTGCTGGCGGCTGGTCAGGCCTTTGGGCAGTGGTCGGATGACTTCAACCGCACGTCGCTCGGCGCGTCGTGGATCGCGGGCGGCGGGACGTTTGCGAACTTCTCGATCGTGGGGAATCAGGGTGCGCATGCGGGCGCTTTGAGCGACGCCATGGTGCACGCGACGGCGGCGGGGCCTTACCAGCTCTCGTCGCAGACGATTGATCTGCACTTCAACGCGTCCGGCACCCAGTACGTGGCGCTGGGGAGCGGGTACGGCGCGGGGAACAACCTGTTCCTGAAGATTCAGTCGAGCATTTCCGCGCCGAACTTCGGCAGGATCGGGTTTTACAGCGGACTGAACAGCGGCGCCGGCTGGCCCGGAGCGAGCCCCACTCTTGACGCCATGACGGCGCCGTTCACGGACGCGCGGGTGCAGGCGTATTTCACAGCGGGCGGCGACACGGTGAACGTGGCGATCGACACGAACTTCGACGGCGTGCCTGACCAGACGTACAGCCGGAGCGGGGTGCGGGCGTTCATGGCGGGGTCGGGCACGGGGTTCGGGATCGGGTCATTCGGGCCGGCGCGGTTTGATGACTGGCGGATCATGCCGTCGATCATTCCAGCGGGCGGGGGGGGGAGAAACGGGATCTTCCGCGCTCCGTTCGCGGCGAACTCGACGGACACGGTGCATCAGGTGTTCCGATCGGGGCTTTGGCAGACGCCGGTGCGGATCATGGGTGTGCGGTACGTTCCGCTGGCGACGGGCGATTGGACGGGGAACGTGGCGGTGAACTTCGGGTACACCTCGCGCGTTCCGGCGGTCGTTGCGCCTGCGGGGCTGGACATTCCGACCGCTGGCGGCGGCGGGGCACCGAACGCGACGGGACCGCTCTTCCAGTATTTCAGCAATCCAGCGTTTTCGCAGACGATCGTGGCGGGCGCGGCGCCGCTTGAAGAGGACTTTCAGTTCGCGTTGAACGGGTCGCCGGGGTTCGTGTATTTCCCGGGCATGGGCAATCTGCTCATGGAGACCAACACCGTGGTCGGGGCGACGCTGGACTTGGCGGTGACGCGGTCGGACAGCGGAGGGGACAGTTCGGCGTCGTACACCACGACGCGATTTGGGAGCGGGACGACGGTGGGGATCGATTCGGCGCCCCAGGTGCAGCTGGTGGCGATGCCGTACACGCCTGACGTGCTTCCGACGTGGCCGCATATCGTTGCAAATGCGATTCCCTTCGCGGCGGGGCAGTCGCTGATGCATCAGGCGCATCACGCCGGAACGCTGGCGCCGCTCGGCGTGGGCGGGAGCGGCAAGGTGGCGATTCAGGGTGTGCGATATGCACCGATGATTGGTACGGACCATTTGAACGGGCAGGTGACCCTGCGGATGGGGTACACGTCGCGGGTGCCTGGCGTGCCGGCGCCGGTCGGGCTCGACATTCCGACGGCGGGCGGCGGCGGCGCTCCGAACTCCAGCGGGCCGATGCGTCTGTTCATGGATCGGACGATGAACAGCACGTTTGCAAGCGTGGGTTCGGAGAACTTCCAGCTCGATCTGCACCAGACGCCGTTCGTGTACGACCCCGCGCAGGGCAATCTGCTCATCGAGATGGACACGAATCTGGCGTCGGGTGTGGCGACGTCCCGATCGAACGGGACGCCTGAGGCGATGCGCGCGTATCGCAGCTCGTCTCTGGGCAACCTGTCGGATCTGGCGCGTGTGACCCGCGTGAAGTTCGTGACGACGCCGGTGACGGAGCAGGTGTATCCGGATCAAGTCCAGACGGGCGGCCTGGTCCTGCCATTCTCTCCTGGCAACCACGTGATGCACCAGGTGTTCAGCGCGGCGCAGTTCGGGACCGAGCCGGTGCGGATTGATTCGATCGCGTACGCGCCGCAGGCCATCGGGTCGATTACGTCCAACGTGACGGTGCGGCTGGGGTACACGTCACGGCAGCCGCACGCGCTGCCTCCGGTGGGGCTCTCGATTCCGGATGCGGGCGGGGATGGCGCGCCCAATGCGACGGTGGGACCGATGGCGGTGTTCCGGTCTGGATCGCTCCCGGTGAACGTCGTGTCGCAGGATCCGAACAACTATCAGATCGTGATCAAGGGCGATGCGCCGTTCCTGTACAACCCGGCGATGGGGAATCTGCTGGTGGAGGTCGTTTCGAGCGCGAGCGGGCTGATGCCGGTCTACTCATGGAATAGCGCCACGTCGGGATCGTCGATCTCGGTGAACTCGACGCAGTACGGGCAGAACCCTTACATCAGCTTCGCGCCGCTGGTGAGGTTCACGTACTTCAAGGACCTGTACCCGTGCGTCGCGGATATGAACGGCGACAACACGGTGGACCTGAACGACTTCTTTGCGTTCTTCGGGTGCTGGGATCTGTCGGGTCAGTGCGCGGATGTGGATGGCGTGCCCGGCGTGGATCTAAATGACTTCTTTGCGTTCCTGGGGTCTTGGGACGTGGGGTGCTGAGGACGCGTGATCCGGTGCGGGGCGCCGACGGTGGTGGTCGCTTGCGGCAGTCCGGCAGGCGAGATAGGGGGATCGGGGGAACCCATGGGTTGGTGTTTTTTCGTGGAGTCATCCCCCCTGCTTTGGTAGGTTAGACCCTGCTTTCCCGGGGTCGGTCGGCCCTTTGGGAGGTCGAGCGCTCCGCCATGCTGCGGGCCTGAAGTTCACGGGGAGATTGGCATGAGGAAGTCGATCACGATCGCGGCGTTGATGCTGGCGGCAGGGCATGCGTGCGGGCAGTGGGCGGACAACTTCGATCGTCCTTCGCTGGGGGCGTCGTGGGTGTCGGCGGGTGGGGTGTTCTCGAACTTCTCGATCGTGGGCAATCAGGGAGCGCACACGAGCGGCGCCAACGACGCGATGAAGCACGCGACGGCGGCGGGGCCGTATCAGCTTTCGTCGCAGACGGTCGATCTGCACATGAACGGCACGGGCGTGCAGTACGTGGCGCTGGCGAGCGGGTACGGCGCGGGGAACAACCTGTATCTGAAGGTTCAGTCCAACAGCGACGGGGTCTTCAACAGGCTGGGGTTCTACAGCGGGCTGAACAACACCGCGGGATGGCCCGGACCGGGGGCGTTGCTGGTCGACCTGACGCCGCCTTTCACGGACGCGCGGATGCAGGTGTACTTCACGGATGGCGGTGACACGGCCAACGTGGTGCTCGACACGAACTTCGACGGCGTGCCGGACCAGTCGTACAGCAGGAGCGGGGTGCGGGCGTTCATGACAGGGTCGGGGACGGGCTTTGGCATCGGCGCCTTTGGCGATTCGCGGTTTGACGACTGGCGGATCATGCCGGCGATTGTGCCTTCGGCGGCGAGCGCGGGGTACTACCTTGTGCCGTTCGGGGCGGGTGCGACCAACACGATGCATCAGGTGTTCCGTTCGGGGCTCTGGTCCACGCCGGTGCGGATCACCGGTGTGCGGTATGCGCCGTCGACGACTGGCGCGTGGGCTGGGAACGTCGCGGTGAACCTCGGTTACACCACGCGGACTCCTGGCGTGGGAGCTCCGACGGGGCTGGACTATCCAACGGGCGCCAGCGGCGCGCCGAACGCGACTGGTCCATTGTTCCCGTATTTCAGCAACCCGAGTTTCTCGCAGACCTTCGTGGCGGGAGTGGCCCCGGCGGCGGAGGACTTCCAGCTGGCGTTCAACGCTTCGCCCGGGTTCGTGTACTTCCCGGGCATGGGCAATCTGCTGATGGAGACCAAGTCCACGATGGGCGCGACGCTCGATCTGGCGGTGTCCAGGAGTTCGAGCGGGTCGGACAGTTCGGGGGCGTACGCATCGTCGAGGTTCGGCAACGGGACGACTTTGGCGGAGGGCACGGCGCCCCAGGTGCAGCTGGTGGCGATGCCTTACACGCCTGACGTGCTTCCGACATGGCCGCTTGTGGGAGGCAACGCCCTGCCATTTGCGCTCGGGCAGAGCCTGACGCATCAGGTGCATCACGCGCAGACGATCGCGCCCTTGGGAGCGGGCGGGAGCGGGAAGGTGGCGATTCAGGGCCTGAAGTTTGCGCCGTATCAGGCTGGAACGGTGAACGGTCCGATGACGGTGCGGCTGGGGTACACGGCGCGGGTTCCCGGGGTGGCGGCGCCGACCGGGCTTGATGTTCCGACGGCGGGCGGTGGCGGGGCGCCGAACGCGACGGGCGCGATGCGTCAGTTCATGAGTCGGAGTCTGAATCTTTCGTTCCCGACGGTGGATCCCGCGGACTTCCAGATCGAGTTGCACCAGACGCCTTTCGTGTTTGATCCGGCGCAGGGCAATCTGCTGATCGAGTTCGACGCGAACCTGGCGACGAGCCTGTTCGCGTCGCGTGCGAATGGGAGTCCCGAGGCGTCGCGGGCGTATCGGGCTGCGGCGTTCGGGACCGTGGTGGATACGGGGCGTGGGACCTTGGTGAAGTTCGTCACGACGCCCGTGACGGAGCAGGTTTATCCGAACGTTACCTCGCTCGATGGCCTCGGGATGCCCTTCTCTCCCGGTGTGCATGTGCTGCACCAGGTGTTCAGTGCTTCGCAGTTCGGGACTGAGCCGGTGTGGATTGATTCGATCGCGTACGGGGCGCAGATCGTCCGAACGATCTCGTCGGATGTGACGGTGCGGATGGGGTACACGTCGCGTCAGCCCAACGTGTTCCCGCCTTTGGGGCTCTCGACGCCGGATGCGGGGGGCGAAGGCGCGCCGAACGCGACGGTGGCTCCGATGGCGGTGTTCCGGTCGGGCCCGTTCCCGGTCGCGGTGACGTCGGTGGGCGCGAACACCTTTCAGATCGTGCTCAAGGGTGATGCGCCGTTCCGCTACAACCCGGCCTTGGGCAATCTTCTGATTGAGGTGGTCTCGACCGCGAGCAACGTCTTGCCGGTCTACACCTGGCTCTCGGCGAGTACGGGATCGTCGATCGCCTCGAGGTCGACGACGTACGGGGCTGGTCCGGACCCGGCGTACGCGCCACGGGTGAAGTTCACGTACTTCAAGGATGTGTACCCGTGCGTCGCGGACATGAACGGCGACAACACGGTGGATCTGAACGACTTCTTCGCGTTCCTCGGGTGCTGGGATCTCTCGGGTCAGTGCGCGGATGTTGATGGCACGCCTGGGGTGGACCTCAACGACTTCTTCGCGTTCCTGGGGTCATGGGACGTGGGGTGCTGAGCGACGACGCGGCTGCGACATACTGCGAGCGATGAGACGTGCGGCGCGCGTTGAACTTTGGGCGCACGCAACTTGTGGGACTTCGGCGGCGCGCGGGACAAAAGCGACGCGCTGCGCGCGGTATGGGACGGTAAGCGTGCGGGCGTTTGTTGGTGCGTGGGCGGCTTTGTGACACGGCGCGCGGAAATCGCGACGTGTGATCGTTGAATTGGAGTGATCCCTGGTGGGTGGTCGTGTGCGCGCGGGGTACGCTCCAGAGAAAGTCTGATGCTGAGTCGCCCCCGTCTTGTTCCGCCCGGTCGGGCAGATGGCGTGGCGGGAGTGTTCAGCCCAGCTTCCGCTGGAGAACTCCAAATGAAGAGTGCGATCGCGACGATGACGCTGTTTTTGGCGGCGGGTCATGCTTGCGGCCAGTGGTCCGACGACTTCAATCGGAGTGCGCTGGGCGCGTCCTGGCTTGCCAATGGCGGGACGCTCTCGAACTTCTCGATCGCGGGGAATCGCGGTGTGCACGCGATTGAGGTCAATGACGCGATGCGGTATGCGACGGCGTCGGGGCCTTACCAGCTCTCGTCGCAGACGATGGATCTGCACGTCGGCGCGCCGGGGGTGAAGTATGTTGCGCTGGGGAGCGGGTACGGCGCGGGAAACAACCTGTTCCTCAAGATTCAGGCCAACGGCGGATCGTTGTTCGACAAGCTGGGGTTCTACTCGGGGCTGAACCTGTGGGGGTACTGGGCGGGGTCGACGCCCGAGTTCGTTGACATCGCGGCTCCGTTTGCGGACGGGACGATGCAGGTCTACTTCACGGAGGGCGGAGACACGGCGAACCTCGTGATCGACACGAACTTCGACGGGATCCCGGACCAGCATTACACGCGGAACGGGGCGCGTGCGTTCATGACGGGTTCGGGGACGGGGTTCGGTGTGGGCGGGTACGGCACGGTGAGTTTCGACAACTGGCGGATCATGCCCTCGATTCTGCCGGCGTCGCCGAGCGTTGGCCTGCTGCTTGCGCCGTTCGGGGCGAGCTCGACGGACACGTGGCATCAGGTGTTCCGGTCGGGCCTGTGGCAGACGCCGGTGCGGATCACGGGGGTGCGGTACGCGGGTCAGGGCGTCGGGGCGTGGACGGGGAGCCTGACGATCGGCATGGGGTACACGTCGCGTGTGCCGGGGGTGGCGGCGCCGGCGGGTCTGGACATTCCGTTGATGGCAGGGGCCGGCGCGCCGAATGTGACGGGGCCGCTCTTCCCGTACTTCAGCAACGCGGCGTTTGCGCAGACGCTGGTGGCGGGTGCTGCGCCGCTTGCGGAGGACTTCCAGTTCGCGTTGAACTCCACGCCCGGCTTTGTGTATTTCCCGGGGATGGGCAATCTGCTGATGGAGACCTATTCGGTGGTGGGCGCGACGCTTGATCTTGGCGTATCGCGAGCGGCGGGCGTGACGGACAGCTCGGCGGCGTATGCAACGACGCGGTTCGGGAACGGGACGACGGTTGCGATGAACACGACGCCGCTGGTGCAGTTCGTGGCGATGCCTTACACGCCGGATGTGTTGCCGACGTGGGCGAATCTCTTCGGAAATGCGTTGCCTTTCGCGGGCGGGACGGCGATCACGCATCAGGCGCATCATGCGGGGACGCTTGCGCCGCTGGGCGTGGAGGGGAGCGGCAAGGTTGCGATCCAAGGTCTGCGGTACGCGCCGGTGTTCTCGACGGACACGCTGGTCGGGCAGGTGACGATCCGGATGGGGTATACGGCGCGGACGCCTGGCGTGACGGCGCCGGCGGGCCTTGAGCTTCCGGCGGCGGGCGGGGGCGGGGCGCCGAACGCGAGCGGGCCGATGCGTTCCTTCGTGGATCGGATGATGAACGTCGGATTCACGGATGCGGGGCCTGAGAACTTCCAGCTTGATCTGCATCAGACGCCGTTCGTGTTCGATCCGACGGCGGGGAATCTGTTGATCGAGGCGCAGACGTCGCTGGCCTCGAGCGTGTACGTGTCGCGTGCGACGGGCAATCCGGAAGCGACGCGGACGTATCGGTCGAGCATGTACGGCGACAAGAACACGCCTGATACGGCTTCGCGGATCAAGTTCGTGACGACGCCGGTGTCGGAGAAGGTGTATCCGGAGGTACCCTCCAACGGCGGGCTGAACTTGCCGTTCTATGCGGGCGTGAACGTGATGCACCACGTGTTGAGCGCGGCGCAGTTCGGGAGCGATCCGGTGCGGATCGACTCGTTCGCGTACGCGGGGTTCCAGGCGGGCGTGCTGACGCCTGAGGTGACGGTGCGGATGGGATACACGTCACGGCAGCCGAACGTGGTCCCGCCGACGGGGCTTTCGCCGCCTGATGCGGGTGGAGACGGCGTGCCCAACGCGTCGTTCGGGCCGATGGCGGTGTTCCGGTCGGGCCCGTTGCCGATCAATGTGGCGGCGGGGGATCCGAACACGTATCAGATCGTGATCAAGGGTGATGCGCCGTTCCTGTACAACCCGGCGATGGGCAATCTGCTTGTGGAGGTGGTGACGAGCACAGGGGCCACGATGCCGGTGTATTCGTGGAACAGCGCGACATCGGGGTCTTCGGTCTCGGGGAACACGACGGCGTTCGGGCTGGGTGCGTATCCGAATCTGACGCCGCTGGTGAAGTTCACGTACTTCAAGGATCTGTATCCGTGCATCGCGGACATGACGGGCGACGGCACGGTGGATCTGAACGACTTCTTCGCGTTCTTCGGGTGCTGGGATCTGTCGTCGCCTTGTGCGGATGTTGACGGCGCGCCTGGCGTGGATCTCAACGACTTCTTCGCGTTCCTGGGTTCGTGGGACGTCGGCTGCTGAAGCGCGGGAAGTTGGTGTCGAAAGTGACGCGGCGTCGGGCGCGGGTCCGATGCCGCGTTTGTCGTTGCGCGGGTGGCAAGGCGGGGAATCGGGGGGCGAGCGTGCGTGACGGGGAAAACCCGATGGGTGCGGGCGTGCCGCGCGGGTAGACCCGCGGCGGGGCGGCGAAACGCTCGATCTGTTCCTGTTGTGGGGAATCCGGGTGGCCTGTGGTGCTGCGTGAGGCTCTGATGTTCACGCGGGAGACTGCTCCGGACGGGGGGTGCCTGCACGCGGAGATTCACCATGACGAGCCTGGGAATGTGGCGGCGGGTCCTGTTCCTGATGACGGCGCTGGTTGCGGTCTGCGGCCTGCGGGCGGCGGCGCAGACGCTTGTGTACTCCCAGCCATCGGACTCGAGCGGCACGATCTACAAGTCGTCGTGGTATGACCCCGAGGGGCTCGATGATGACGAGTATGTGTGGGACGCGTTCACGCTGCCGTCGGCGACGGCGATCACGCGCGTGACCTGGCGCGGCGGGTACGGCATGTACGGGCCCGGCGCGCACACGCCATCGAAGTTCACGGTGGCGATCTACGGGTCGATTGCCGGGGGATTCCAGCCTGACATCGTCGCGGGTCCTCTGAAGAAGTACACGTTCAACAACAGCGCGGGGGAGACGCCCGCGGGGATGGCGAGCGGACATGCGCTGTACGACTACGGCGTCAATCTGCCGACGGCGTTCCAGGCGCAGGCGGGCGTGAAGTACTGGGTGCAGATCCAGGCGTCGCAGATCTTCTATCCGGACTGGGGCCTGGCCAAGGCGACGGGGGGCGAGGGGTCGCACTTCCGCAAGATCGGCGGCACGGGCGGGATGTACCAGTACATCTCGGGCGACTGCGCGTTCGGGATCTACACGAGCGGCGGCGCGCAGTACACGATCAACGCCAGCGCGCAGCCCACGGGCGCGGGGACGATCACGGGCGCGGGCGTGTATCCCACGGGGACCAATGCGACGCTGGTGGCGAGCGCGGCGACGGGATTTGCGTTCCAGAACTGGACGGAGAATGGTGCGCAGGTGAGCACCAATCCGAACTACACGTTTGCGGTGACGCGCAGCCGGGATCTGGTGGCGAACTTCACGGCGGCGTACGCGGTCACGACGTCGGTCTGGCCGAGCTACGGCGGATCGGCTTCGGGGGGCGGGACGTTCTCGGCGGGATCCAACGTCACGGTGACGGCGGTCGCCAATCCGGGGTTTGATTTCGCGGGATGGACGGAGTGGGGAAGCCCGGTCAGCAACGACGCGGTGTACACCTTCGCGGCGGACGCGGATCACGATCTGGTGGCGAACTTCGTCACGCAGCCTGATGTGGCGATGTTCGACATCGATGATGCGCCGGTGCACACGTCGCTCCCGGTGAGCCTGGCGTCGGGCGGGCTTGGCGCGGTATTCATGGGCGGGTACTCGATCCAGCCTTTCGGCACGGTCGGGATCGCGCCGGCGGGGATGGGCGGGCTCTACATCTGGCCAAACTCGGTGTTTCAGGCCGATCTGACGATCGAGTTCTCGCAACCTGTGACGGAGTTCTCGATCATGTACTCGCCTCAGGAGCTGGCGTGCGACACGTCGGCGCGGATGCGAGCGACGGGTTTCTCGGGCGTGATGGAGGTGGCGACGGATACGACGACGGCGCCGGCGCCCGGCGTGTGGCCGACGGGGACGCTGAGGCTTGTTTCGGCGACGCCCTTTGACACGGTGGTGGTGCACTATGACGCGGCGCCGCCCGGTTGCCAGGACTATGGCGTGATCTTCGTGGCCGACAACATGTGGGCGCGGGTGGCGTGCACGACGCCGGTGATCGCGCAGGATCCGACGGCGGTGGTGACGTGCCCCGCGTCGGGGGCGTGGTTCGGCGTCGGGGTGTCGGGGCTGGGCGCGTATGCGTACCAGTGGCAGCTCTACGACACGCCGAGCGGCGTGTGGGTGGATCTGGTCGAGGGCGACAACGTGCTGCCGAGCGGCGGGACGGTGGGCGCGATTGGGGCTGGGCTCAACAATGTCGTGCTGACGGCGGCGTCGACGGCGAGCGCTATGCAGCTGCCGGCGAACACGCAGGTGCGGTGCGTGGTGTCGAGCGCGTGCGGCGCGGCGACATCGGCGGCGGCGGACCTTGCGGTGTGCGTCGCGGATGTGAGCTGTGATCAGGTCGTGGACCTGGTGGACTTCTTCCAGTTCTTCAACGACTTTGATCAGACGCTGCCCGGAGCGGATGTGAATGGGGACTGGTCGGTGGACCTGGGCGATTTCTTTGCGTTCTTCAACGGGTTCGACGCGGGCTGCTGAGTTGGCGGTTGGAGGGAGGCGGCTTCGGGGTTAGACTGCGCGGATGGGGGAGCGATGGACGCCAACGCCATCGGGGCGGACGACTCCGGAAGGGGTGGTCGGGGCGGTGTATGAGAAGCTGCGCGCGGTGGCGCGGCAGCGGATGATGTTGGAGCGGGGCGGGGGCGCGGGGCACACGCTGGGGGCGACGGCGGTGGTGCACGAGGCGTTTGCGCGGCTCGCCAAGGGTGGCGGGGGAGCCGACGGCGGGCCGCGGTGGACTGATCAGGGCGCGTTCTTTGTGGCGGCCTCACGCGAGATCGAACGCGTGCTGGTGGATCATGCGCGGGCGAAGTTTGCGGTCAAGCGTGGGGGGGATCCGGCGCAGACGGGCAGGGTTCGGGTGCCTTTGGACGTCGTGGATCTGGCCCGCGAGGCGGATTCGGCGTCGACGATGGCGTTGCACGAGGCGATTGTGCGCTTAGAGGAGGAGGATCCGCAGGCGGCGCTGGTGGTGCGGCTGCGGTTTTTCGGGGGTTTGTCGGTGCCGGAGACGGCGGTCGCGCTGGGGATTTCGGAGCGGACGGTGAATCGCGACTGGGCGTTTGCGCGGGCGTTTCTGGGGGCGCATCTGGGTGCGGGAGCGGATGGCGAAGGGCAGGATGGGTGAGGCCTCGACCATCACGGTGAAAGAGCTTTTCCTGGCGGCGCGCGAGCTTGCGGGGGAGGAGCGGCGCGCGTATCTGACGGGGCGCTGCGCGGATGAGGGGGTGCGTCGGCGCGTGGAGGCGCTGCTGCGGGCGGAGTCGGCGATGGGGGTCGCGATGCTGGCGCCAGCGCCGGCGGCGTCCGAGACGCGTGACGAGCTCGAACGCTACGAGCTGCTGGAGGTCATCGGGGAGGGCGGCTTCGGGACGGTGTATCGGGCCAGGCGTCGGAGCGGGGTGCGGGGGGAAGTGGCGATCAAGGTGTTGCGGCGAGGGATCGAGTCGGAGCAGGCGCTGGCGCGTTTCGGAGCTGAGCAGGCGCTCTTGGAGTCGATGGAGCATCCGGGGATCGCACGGGTGCTGGATGCGGGTCTGACCAGGTCGGGGCGTCCGTCGATCGTGATGGAGCTGGTACGGGGAGAGCCGATCACGGAGCTGGCGCGGCGTGAGCGGCTCACGGTGCGCGAGCGGATCAGGCTGATGGCGGAGGTGTGTCGCGCGGTGCAGCATGCGCACACCAAGGGCGTGATCCATCGGGATCTGAAGCCGAGCAACATTCTGGCGTGGCGTGATGCGGACGCCGGGGAGCGGGTGTTTCGCGCGAAGGTCATCGACTTTGGGGTGGCCAAGGCGTTGCAGGGGGCCGATGAGCCCGGGCTGACGGGGGCGATGGAGGTGCTTGGAACGCCGGCGTACATGAGTCCGGAGCAGGCGCGGGGCGGCGCGGGGCTTGTGGATGCGCGGTCGGATGTGTACGCGCTGGGGGCGGTGCTCTATGAGCTGCTGGCGGGCGGGCCATTGATCGAGCCCGAGGCGTTGGCGGGGCTCGGACCGGCGGGGATAGAGCGGTTGATCACGGAGCGCCGGGTCGCGGCGCCGAGTCAGCGGTCGGGCGAGCGCGAGGTCCGGGGCGAGGCGGATTGGATCACGCTGCGCGCGATCGAGCAGGATCCGGAGCGGCGGTATGCGACGGCGGAGGCGTTGGCGGCGGATCTGGAGCGGATGCTGCGGGGGGAAGCGGTGGAGGCGGGGCCGGCGTCGGCGTGGTATCGCGTGTCGCGGTTGTATCGGCGGAATCGGGCGGCGGGGATGGCGCTGGTTGTAGCGGTGATCGCGCTGGGCGTGGGGACGATGATCGCGACGCGGCAGGCGGCGCTGGCGCGGGATGCGGAGCGGCGGGCGGAGCGAGAGAAGCGGATCGCGCAGACGATGGCGCGATTCCTGCAGCGGGACCTGCTGGGCTCGCTCAGGCCTGAGGCGGCGTTGTCCGGTGCGGGCGGGCGTGATGTGCCGTTGCGTGAGGTTCTGGATCAGGCGGCGGCGCGGCTGGAGGAGGAGTCGAGGCCGGGCGGAGGTCTGGCGGAGGAGCCTGGGGTTCGGGCGGAGCTTCATCGGCAGTTTGCGAGCACGTACAAGGCGCTGGGCCGGATCGGGTCGGCGGAGGCGCACGCTCGGGCGGCGGTGGAGGCGGCGCGGGTGTCCGAGGATGCGGGCGGGCGGACGGAGCTTCTGGCGCGGATTGAGCTAAGCCGGGCGCTGCTTGATGTCGGGAAGGCGGATGAGGCGATTGCCAGCGGCGAGGCGGCGCTGAAGCTGGCGGGGCGGTTGCCTGCGGATGACAAGGATCGGCTGGATGCGGAGCTTTTCCTGGGGGTGGCGCTGGGGAACACGGATCGGGATCTGGTGCGGGCGCGGGCGCTGTTTCGATCGGCGTACGAAGGGTTCGGGCGGGCCCACGGCCCGGAGCATCCATCCACGCTTTTTGCGGGGTATCTGTCGGCGCACATGGCGCTGAAGATGGGCGATGTGGACGAGGGGGAGGCGCTGCAGCGGCGCATCTTCGAGGCGCGGCGGCGTGTGCTGGGGGCGCGGCATCCGGACACGCTCTGGTCGGGGCTCGAGCTGATCCGGGCCAAGGTTCATCGGGGGCAGATCGAGGCGGCGCTGCCGATGTTCGAGGAGGCGATCGGGGAGTGGTCGGCGGTGCTTGGTCCGGATCACGCCGATACGTTGGCGCTGGTTGAGGAGTATGCGAACTTCGTTGTGCAGCGGCGTGATCTGGAGAAGGCGCTGGGGCTCGAACGTCGGTTGTACGAGACGTGGAAGCGGGTGGGGGGCGAGGATCATCCGCGGACGATCCGGGCGGAGTCGGTGCTGGGGGAGGTCGAGTCACGCGGCGGCGCGTTTGATCGTGGACAGGGCTTGATGGAGGATGCGCGTGCGAGGCTGGAGCGGACGCTTGGCGATGCCCACTACGACGCGGCGTGGATCCGGGAGCGGGTCCGGCTGGGCGGGTTGGCGCGGGAGCGGGGATCCTGGGACGGCGTCCGGTAGGGGCTGAAGAAAATGAGCGAGCGGCTGGCGTGGTTCGGCGGTGGTTTGCGCTGATTCAGAGCGCGGCGATGCCGCGATCGGAGGCGCTGCCATGCGGATCGGAGATCGGGTGTTTGTGGTCGGGCTCGTCGGGGTGGTCGCGGCGCTCGAGGGTCGGGCGCAGGAGATGATCAACCTTTCGCCGGGTTCGATTTCCGCGCAGGGGCAGTCGGTGAGCGACGGCGGTCTGGTGGTGGTGGGGACGCGGAGCGTGGGGACGCAGTTCCGGGGGTTTCGATGGACGGCGGGGACGGGAGCGGCGGCGTGTCCTCCGGCGTCCGACGGTGGGGAGTGGTGGTTTGCGGACGCGATCACGCGCTCGGGTTCCGCGTATGTGGGGTCGGAGTGGGGCACGTCGGCGGGCCTGATGAACATCGGCGGTGCAACCCGAAGGCTGAAGACGGCGTTCCAGCAGACCGGGAGCACGGTGCGGGATGTTTCCGATGATGGGCAGATCGTGGTGGGATCGATCACGATTGGAGGCCATGCGAAGGCGGCGCGATGGAGGCCATTTACGACGATTGGTACGGGGATCGAGCTGATCGATCCGCCGGCGCCCTACATGAACGCGGCGGCGGTGGGCAGTTCGGGTGACGGCCAGACGCTGGCGGTGCTCGTGTACAACGACGATCTGATGATGCAGCTGCCTTGCGTGTGGACGGACGCGGGGGGATATCGGTTTCTGGAGCTTCCGCCTGACACGGCGCGGGGTTCGGTGACGGCGATCAGCCGGAACGGACGGTTTGCGGGGGGGCGCTGTACACCGATGAGCGGGTTGCCGAATCGGATCTGCCGGTGGGATCTGAAGACTGGCGAGCTGAAGGTGCTTCCGACGGGGAGCATGGAGCTGACCGGGCCTTCATCGATGTCGGAGGATGGTTCGACGATGATCGGCTCCGAGTGGGTTTACCGGCCCGAGTTCGGCGTGATGAAGATCCGTCAGGCGATGGCGGCGGCGGGGGTCGATCTGACGGATTGGGTGGGTTGGTTGAGCGGCGCGGCGATTTCGCCGGACGGTGCGGCGCTGGTCGGTGAGGGGCAGCGGACCGACAGCAGGGGTGCGTTTTTGGCGCGGGGGCTCGGGTGGTGTCGTCCGACGTTCATCGGGCAGCCTGCGACGCAGTTCGTGTCGGTGGGCGATACGGCGCGGTTCGCGGTGGATGCGGGGGATCCGGCGGGGATCACGTATCAGTGGCTTCGGGGCGGGGCGGCGCTGGCTGACGGGGTGAGCGTGTCCGGGTCGGTGATCAGCGGCGCGCAGTCGCCTGTGCTGACGATTTCGAATGCGGGGCCTGCGGATGGGGATGTGTATGTGTGCCGTGCGAGCAAGTCGTGCGGCTCGACGGACAGCGCGGGCGCGAGGCTGATTCTCAACACGGGCTGCGGGGTGGTGACGGACGAGTTTGATGTTGGGGCGACGTGCCTGGGCGGATCGCAGGAGTGCGGGGTGGTGTCGGAGGTGAGCCGGGATACGTGCGGGGTGCTGAAGATCGAGTACATCACGGCGCCGACGCATTGCTCGAACGTGGGGATGCGGTTCTTCCTGGATGGCGTGCTGGCGGCGGAGACGCCTCCGGTCGGGCCTGGGGTGTCGAGCGGGGTGATTGATTTCGGTGTGGTGTCGGCGGGCGTGCATGTGATCGGGCTGGAGGCGATCGGCGAGGAAGGCGGCTGTAACAACGGCACGATCGAGACGTGGGCGGGCAAGCTCAAGGTCACGTACTGCGTGAGTGCGCCGGGCGTGCTTGCGCAGCCTGAGGGCGTGCGTGCGTGCACGAGCCAGGCGAGCGGGTTCACGGCGGCGTTCGATGGTGGAGGGCCGGCGGTGAAGCGCTGGCAGGTGGAGGATCCGCTGACGCCCGGCGTGTGGCGTGATCTGGTGGAAGGCGACAACAACTTCACGGGAGGGCCCGCGTCGCTGATCGCGGTTGGGGTCGCCGAGGGAACGGTGTGGATCACCCCCGGCGTCGGGTTCGCGTCGGAGTTCGCGGGTGTGGCGCGGGTGCGCTGTGCGGCGCAGAACGCGTGCGGATCGGTGGAGACGGATGCGGCCGAGCTTCGCGTGTGCGTCTCGGACCGCAACTGCGATCGCGAGGTTGACCTGCTCGACTTCTTCGAGTTCTTCAACTGCTGGGATCTGTCGGAGGCGTGCGCGGATGTGGATGGCAGCGGGGAGGTGGATCTGCTGGACTTCTTTGCGTTCTTCAACGCTTGGGATGTGGGGTGTTGAAGGGGCCCAAGTGGCGAAATGGCCAAATGGCAAATTGCTAAATGGCCAAATGGCGGAGTGACTCGGGCGACCGGGAACTTGTTTGGGTGGTGATTGGGTTGGGGCGCCGGCTGGGTCTGCTGGGGCGTGTCGTCGTGGGTTGGGGTGTGGTGCCGGGGTTTGCCCGGGCTAAACCGGGATAGAAATGTCTTGTTGGGCGGTGTGGCGCGCGATAGCCTCTCGGAACCAGGAAATGGGGGGCGGTTTTCGCCCTGGGTGTCGGTCTGGGCACGTCGAGCCCGGGCGCTTGATCCTGCGGAGGGTCAGCGGCATTCGGGGTGGGGTCGTCCGCTGCTGGGCCGCGTGTGAGCGGAGCCGGCAACTGGTGGGTGTCGCAGGGGCTGGCGACGCGAGCTCGCGGGGGCGAGGTTCGGGACTCGGGGGCGATGCCTTCGGGCAGATAGAGGAGTGGATTCGAATGCAGAAGCATGGCAAGTCGGGTCGCGCGTTGATGGCGTTGCTCGGGGTTTGCGGCATGGCCATCGCGGGCGGGAACGCCTCGGCGCAGACCTGGACGAAGGTTGCGATCAATCCGCCGGAGGAGATCGAGTTGATGCTCCTGCTGCCGGACGGCAGCATCATGGCGGGCCACACGTACGGCTCGGCGACGGGTTACGGCAAGACGTGGTACAAGCTCACGCCCAACGCGGCGGGGAGCTATGTGAACGGGACGTGGACGGCGCTGGCGAGCTCGATCGACACGCGTCTGTGGTATTCCTCGCAGGTGCTCAAGGACGGGCGCGTGTTCGTGGCGGGCGGCGAGTACGGCTCGGGCAACGCGAAGGCCGAGGTTTACAACCCGACGACCAACACGTGGACGGCGGCGCCGATCCCGACGACCTTGCTGAATCCGGCGCAGACGTCGCCTGTGACGGGTCTGTCGCAGCAGTTCTATGACTCCAACAGCGAGATTCTGCCCAGCGGCAACGTGCTGATCACGCCGGTGTGCCCCAAGACGGCGAATCAGTCGCTGATCTACAACCCGACGACCAATACGTGGTCGGCGGGCCCGAACCTGCTGAATGCGTCCTATCAGGACGAGGCGACGTGGGTGAAGCTGCCTGACAACACGATTCTGACGAACGATCCGTTCGCGCTGAAGTCGGAGCGGTACAACCCGGCGACGAACTCGTGGATCAACGACGCCACGCTGACGGCGCAGCTCTATGACTCCTTCGGGTTCGAGCAGGGCGGCGGCGCGCTGCTTCCCAACGGCAAGGTGCTGTTCCTGGGCGGCACGGGCAATACGTGCCTGTACACGCCGACGGGCACGACGTCTCCGGGCACGTGGGCGACGGGTCCGGTGATGCCCGGCGGGCGCGGCATGCCTGACGCGCCGTGCGCGAACCTGATCAACGGCAAGGTGCTGGCGGCGATGAGCCCTGCGCCGACGAGCGCCAACCATTTCCCGACGCCGGTGTCGTTCTTCGAGTACGACCCGACGACCAACGCGTGGTCTCAGGTGAACGCGCCGAACGGGACGACGACGGACAACATCTCGTCGTATCAGGCGCTGATGCTGAACCTGCCATCGGGGCAGATCGCGTATTCGCACTTCAAGTCCGAGGTGTGGATCTACACGCCGGCGGGCTCGGCGATCGCGGCGGGCAAGCCGACGATCCAGAGCATCACCAAGAACCTGGACGGTTCGTTCCATCTGACGGGCCTGAAGATCAACGGCATCAGCGAAGGCGCCAGCTATGGCGACGACGCGCAGATGAACACGAACTATCCGATCGTGCGGATCAATCACTCCAACGGGAACGTGTACTACGCGCGGACGCACGACTGGAGCTCGACGGGCGTGACGGCGGGCACGGCGGTGGGCACTTCCGCGACGACCGAGTACAACCTGCCGAGCATGCCGGCGGGTTCGTACACGCTGGTGGTCGTGGCCAACGGCATCGCGTCGGATCCGGCGGTTGGTCCTTCGATCACCGGTCAGCCGAACTCTTCGCAGACGGTCACGGCGGGCGACCCGGTGAGCATCGGCGTGGCGGCGGCGGGCACGGCGAACCTCAACTACCAGTGGCGCATCGGCACGACGAACCTGGTCAACAGCGGCGCGATTTCGGGCGCGACGTCGTCGACGCTGGTGATCAACCCGGTTGCTTCGGGGAACGCGGCGGCCAACTACAACTGCGTGATCACCAACGCCCTGGGATCGGTGACGACCTGGGATTGCGAGATCAAGGTCCGCTGCAACATGGCGGACGTGAACGCGGACGGACAGCTCGACCTGGTCGACTTCTTCCAGTTCCTGGGTGATTTCGATCAGACGCTGCCCGGCGCCGACGTGGACGGCAACGGCGACGTGGACCTGGGCGACTTCTTCGGGTTCCTGGGCGCGTTCGACGCGGGCTGCTGATTTTCGACCGTTGAGCCTATGATTTTCCCAGGCACCCCCGCGAGAGCGGGGGTGCTTGATTGAGGGGCGCAAGGCGACGCGCCCCGAGCGGGGACACTGAGGCGCGGGCTTCATCGGGGCGGCGACGGAACGCTGCGGCCGGGGGGGAGCTTGCGGGCTCGGCGGATGAGACCGATGCGATTGGGACCGATGTGTTTGGCGATGGCCGCCGCGTGGGTGGGAGCCCGGGATGCGGCTGCGCAGACGGTGTATCCGGTGGGCTTCGTGTGGAAGCGGGCGGCGGACTGGACGGCGCGGCCTGAGGCGGATCAGGGGTCGACGCGCGGCAATCCGGATGATGATGGGCTGGGTGTGCCGGTGTGGTGCGCCGAGTATGTCGAGCTCGGGGCGGGCGTTGGTGGGATCGGTTCGGATCTGCCTTGGTATGTGCGGTCCAATGTGGGTGAACTGACGCGGATGGTGTGGGACGGGCGGTATCTGGACTCCACGCTGCAGGCGTGGGCCAGGAGCGATGATGCGGGGCCATTCATCACGCAGGCGGGGCTGTTTCATGTGCTGCAGCCTGTGACGCGCGACTTTGCGCCGATCTCGAGATTCGCGTATGACGGCGGATGTGCGGCGGGCGTGCGTGTTCGCGGCACGCTCTCGGTGATCTGGACGGGCATTGCGCCGATGAGCAATCAGTCGCCCGATGATGTGGCGCTGGTGATCTGGAGGGCGGGGGGGCAGACCGAGCCCTTGCTGCTTCGGCATCTGGAGCGGCCATCGGGGAGCGACACGCAAACGATCTGGGTGGATGCGCGGGCGACGCTTCAGCCCGGGGACAGTCTGGTGCTGACGCACCTGGGCACGGCGCCGGACATCCGCAACTGGATCTTCATGAGCGATGCGCTCTCGATCACGCTCGAGAGCTCGGGTCCGGCGATGGTGGAGCCGCCGGCGCGGACGGTGATGGGGCCGCATGGGGATGTGGAGATTTCGATCGGCGGGCGTGGGGCGGGGGTGTGCCGGTGGTATCGCGATGATGTTGCGCTGAGCGAGGGTGATCAGGTGGGCGGGTCGGTCATCACGGGGGTGGCGTCGCGCACGCTTTTGATTCGGAATGTGGGCGTTGCGGACCAGGGGCGGTATCACTGCGTGGTTTCGGGGCCATGCGGGACGCGTGCGAGCACGGCGTCGCAGCTGGTGGTGTGCGCGGCGGATGTGTCGCGGGACGGCGTGCTGGATCTGCTCGACTTCTTCGACTTCCTGAACTGCATGGAGGACGGGTTCCTGTGCGCGGATGTGGATGGGGATGCGCAGGTGACGCTGGAGGACTTCTTTGTGTTCTTCTCGGCGTGGGACCAGGGCTGCTGAGGGCTGAGGCGGGGGCGGCGGGGGGATCGACGAACCTCATGTTCGAGCGACCGGCGGCCTAAGGCACCCCCCTTGGCTGTTGTGTCGGGCGACCAAACAGCGCCTCCCGCTTCCGCGGGGGGCGTTGTTGTTTCTGCGGGACTCGTGCAACTTCCGTGAGGTTGTTTGGTACGACCTTGGAGTCGGCCCATGTCGTGGCCCACTGCGCGGAGGATGTCCCATGTTTCAGCCCCAGAACAACGTTCGGATCGTGGTTGGATGCGCGGCGTCGATTCTTTTGATGGCGGGGGCGGCGCGTGGTCAGGGTTGCGGGGCGCGGTGGTTGGATGGGCCTGGCGCGCGGGGTCCGAGCGGGGTTCCGACGACGTCGGGGCTTTGGGATTCGGATGGACCGGGGCCTTTGCCTGCGGGGCCACTGGTGTTTGGAACGACCAAGCTTGGCACGAGGTCGCCTCAGAATGTCGGGACGTACTTTGACGGATCGGCGTGGCGCGTGGCGCCGATGAGGCCCTGGGATGCCTTCCAGAATCTGTACGCGCTCGCGGGGATGAGGGACGGGTCGGTGCTGGCGTGGGGTGGGCCATCGACGAGTCCGGGCGCGGGCGCGCGGGTGTGGCGTTGGACATCGGGGACGTGGTCGGAGCTTCCGACCGTGCCGTATTTTGCGGCGATTGACGAGATGGGGCAGCTTGCTTCGGGCGAGCCTTTGATCTGCGGGGCGATCGGCATCACGCAGGCCAACATTGGCGTGCTTCGATGGACGGGCGCGGGGTGGGAGGCGCTGGGCCAGGGCGTGCTCGGGCGCGTGCGGTCGATGGCGATGGTGGGGGCGGACTTGATTGTCGGTGGAGCGTTCAGCAAGGCGGGGAGCGCCGTCGCGCGGAATGTGGCTCGGTGGGATGGTGTCGCGTGGAACGCGATGGATCAGGGGCTTCCCGCGGACGAGGTTCGCTTCGTGCGCAGCTCTGGATCGACGCTCGTGGCGGTGACGTGGAGCACGTCGAATCTGCGGTTCTATCGATGGAACGGTGCGGAATGGACGGAGACGGCAACGGCGCTGACCCGGCTCGCTTCAGACGTTCAGGTGATGTCTGATGGCAGCATCATCGTGGCGTGGAGCAACACGGGTGTGGCGACGAGCGATCCGGTGGTGGCGCGCTGGGATGGCTCGGCGTGGACCGACATGGCGGGCGGGGTGCGCGTGCAGCAGGTGGTGACCGGGGCGAGCAGCGAGAGCTATCAGACGGCGCAGGCCCAGAAGCTCTTGAAGCTTGATGACGGCACGGTGGCGGTGATCGGGCGGTTTGATCTGGCGGGCGCGACCGGCGTGGACAATGCGGCCCGGTGGGACGGCGCGGCGTGGGGGGGCCTTGGTCAAGGGCCCGACGGCATGGTTGCGAGCATGCTCGAGCTTCCTTCGGGCGAGATCGTCGTGGGTGGGTCGTTCCGTTCGATCGGGGGGCTGCCGATCGAACGCGTGGCGATCTGGGACGGGGGCTCATGGCGGCCGGTCGGCGACGGGTTCGGCATCGCGCCCGATTCGTGCACCGAGGTGTGCGCGCTGGCGCTGGATGAGCGGGGCAATCTGCTGGCGGCGACATCGGACGTGAATCCGCTGACGTTCTTGACGTCCAACACGATCTTCGAGAAGGTGCGCTCGCTGAAGATCTGGAGGCTTGAGGGGGAGTCGTGGGTCCAGCTCGGCGAGGATGTGCGCTCGCTCTCGGGGCGACGGCGGCCGCAGATTGGTCATGCGTCGGACTGGTCGCTTTTGGTCGGCCGGAGCTGGTCGGAGTCATCTCCGGCGGGTCTGCTCGTGTGGGACACAGCGGCGTGGAAGACTGATCCGGGGTTCATTGCGGCGACGTCGTTCCTGCCTGATGGGGATCAGGTATTGATCGGCGGGGACAACACCGGTTCGCCGGTTTGGCCTTGGGGGGTGTTGGGGTACGTTGACGGGCGTCTTGAGACGAGTCCGCTGTCGAGCTTCCTGCGTGTGACGGCGTTGTACCGGCGGGCCAATGGCAACGTCCTGGCGGCTTCGGGTGTGGGATCCAGAACCACGATCTACCAGTGGGATGGGGCGACGTGGACGGCGCTGGAGACTTGGCTGCGCGGGTTGACGCCACTGGGCACGGGTCCGGCGATCATCGGGACGGGATTTGCCGAGACGCCGGCGGGCGAGCCGATGGTCGGCGGGTATTTTGAGCTGGTGAGTGCGCCGCCTTCGGCGGTGTGCGACGGGCTGGCGGTGCATCGTGACAATCGGTGGCAGGCTTGGGATCCGACGTTCACGGGACCTGTGTTCGGCCTGCTGCGGACTTCGGGGGGCGAGCTTCTTGTCGCGGGTGGGCGGTCGATCGTGGGTGGGAAGGTGAGCGCGCAGTTCTCGCGCTGGACCGACGACGGGAAGCCCTGGGTTGTGAAGCGGCCGATGCCCGCGCAGTGTGTGATTGGTGCGCAGGCGGGTCTCGGCGCGCGGTTGGCGTCGGGGTACGGCGTGGTGCAGTATCAGTGGGAGCGCCAGACCGAGTCGGGCTGGGCGCCTGTGGTGGATGGACCGGGCGGCGCGGGTGCTGGCGGGGGGATCGTCTCGGGGTCTTCGGGCGCGGTGGACACGAGCGACGGCAATGAGCCGTTGGCGCTGAAGATCGCGGACGCGGTCGGCGCGGATGGGGGCGTGTATCGCGTGCGGGTGTGGAGCGGGTGCGGCCAGAGCGTGACGCCTGGCGCGAGGCTGGCGGTTGGTTGCAATCCGGCGGACGTGACCGGGGATGGCGTGATTGATCTGGACGACTTCATGGCGTTCTTCGACTGCTGGGACCACACGGCGGCGTGCGCGGATCTCGATGCGGACGGCCGGGTGAGCGCGGAGGATTTCTTTGTCTTCTTTGGAAGCTTTGAGGCGGGGTGTTGATCGCCAGGAGCGGGCCCGGGCGTTGGCGGACCTGTGGGTCCGCGAATGTCGCCCCGAGGGGTGCTTGTTGGGGCTCTGGAAACCGGGGAGGGCCCTTGGCCTGAGGCGGTGATTCTGTATACTGGTGGGGTTCCGGTACATCACGCTGCGCTTGTGGGCTTGCGGGAAGGGGATATTGCGCGCATGGACCGTGGACGCATGACGAACGTAAAGATGGCGATGTCGGTGGTGCTGGCGGCGGGGGCGGCCTGTGCTGCGTTTGGTCAGACTGCGCCGACCAATGGTTGGCAGCTGGTCTGGACCGACGAGTTCGAGGGGTCGGCCTTGAACACGACCAAGTGGACCGCGACCAATGCGGCGGGGAATACGAACAACGAGCTTCAGTACTACTCGCCTGCGAACGTGACGGTGTCGGGCGGGGAGATGGTGATCAAGGCGGAGCAGCGGAATCTGGGCGGGCGGAACTATGTGTCGGGGCTGGTGAAGACGGCGGGGAAGTACACGCAGCAATACGGGCGGTTTGAGAGCCGGATGAAGCTTCCCAAGACCAAGGGCATCTGGCCCGCGTTCTGGATGCTTCCCGCGTCGGGGGGATGGCCTCCCGAGATCGACATCATGGAGCTGCTGGGCCATCAGCCCTACACGGTGTACATGACGAATCACTGGGGGGTGTGGCCGAACAACTCCAACTGGTCGACGCCTTATACGGGCCCGGATTTTTCGGCGGGGTATCACACGTTCGCGGTGGAGTGGGCGCCGGGGCGGTGCGACTGGTTCATTGACGGCGTGAAGCGGACGACGCACAACACGGCCATTCCCGCGGAGCCTTTCTACATCATTCTGAATACGGCGGTGGGGGGCGACTGGCCCGGGAATCCCGATGGTTCGACGGTGTTCCCGCAATACATGAACGTGGATTACGTGCGCGCGTACCGGCAGAACCTGATCAACGCGACGTTTGAGGACTGGGGTCCGACCGGGAGCACGCCTCTGGCGGACTGGACGGGCTTTGGGTCGCGCGTCGCGGACAGCACGCGGGAGCGGAGCGGGGCGTGGTGCGCGAAGTTCTCGGCGATCGGGCCGGTGGGGAACTCGGATTCGGGGTTGTATCAGGAGTTTGCGGTGCGGCCCGGGCAGGTGTGGCGGGCCACGTCGTGGTGGCTGAATCCGACGGCGACGCCGGTGACGGGCAACAACACGGCGCGGATGGACCTGGAGTGGCTCAACGCGTCGAACGTGCAGATCGGCGTGAGCCAGTTGACGGCGTTGACGGCGGCGAGTCCCAAGGACTCGTACATGCAGCGGATCCTGGAGGCGACGGTTCCGACGGGGGCGGTCAAGTGCCGGTTCGTGGTCAAGCTGATCCAGAGCGGCGCGCCGGGCGGGACGGTGTATGTCGATGACGCGGACCTGCAGCTGGTGGCGACCAACGCGAGCTTTGATGATCTGGGGGCGGCGGGGAATGTGGGGCTTTCGGGCTGGACCAAGGCGGGGAACGCTTCGGACAGCACGCTCTGGCCGCGCACGGGTGCGCGGGGCGGGAAGCTCTTTGGACGATTCACGGGGACGCCTAATACGTCGACGGTCACGCAGGATTTTGCGGTGAGGCCGGGCGAGATCTGGAGCCTTTCGTCGTACTGGTACAACGCGTCGAACGACTTCATGCGTGGGTCGAACACGGCGGGGCCGGTGATTGAGTGGCGTGATTCGCAGCTCAATCTGCTGCGCTCGGATGCGGTGGTGGCGCTGAACGCGTCGAGCGTGCGGGATGAGTTCGTTCCGGCGCGGGTGGTGGGGATTGCGCCGGCGGGGGCGGTGTGGGCCCGCGCGGTGATGAACTTCTCGCAGCCCGGGAGCGACGCGGGGGCGGCGTTCTTTGATGATGTGGCGCTGAGCAGGCTGCTGCAGAACAGCTCGATGGACGATCTGGGGCCCGGGCTCGACAACGGGTTCCACGGGTGGGTGAAGTTCGGCAACGCGTTCGTGGAGGCGCTGCACCCGCGCACCGGGGCCAACGGCGGCAAGCTCTTTGGCAACTTCACGGGTTCGTTCAACACGTCGGGCGTGTACCAGGAGCTGCCCGCCAAGGGCGGTCAGCGCTGGCGGGCCAAGGCGTGGTGGTACAACGCGACGGCGGATTTCATGCGGGGTTCCAACGCGACGTACACGAACATCGAGTGGCGTGACGCGGCGGGGAACCTGATCAGCTTTGATTCGGCGCCGGGCCTGACGGCGGCTTCGGCGCGGGATACGCACCTGCTCTCTGAGGTGGTCGCGATTGCGCCCGAGGGGACGGCCTCGGCGCGGCTGGTGATGCTCTTCGGGCAGCCCGGCGCGGACACCGGGGCGGCGTTCTTCGACGATGTGACGCTCGATCTGGAGAGCGGCTGCATCGCGGATCTGGACAGCTCGGGCGTGGTCGATCTGGCGGACTTCTTCGCGTTCCTGGGTGATTTCGACATCAACGACGCGGGCGCGGATGTGGACGGCTCGGGGAGCGTGGATCTCGGGGACTTCTTTGCGTTCCTGAACTGGTTTGACGCGGGCTGCTAGGAGTGCGTGCATGCAACGGATGACGGCTGTGGGCTTGGGCGTCGTGACCACGTTCCTGGCCTGCGGCGCGGGCGCGCAGGTTTATCCGCTGGCGCCCGACTGGTCGTCGTCGGACCTGCAGATCTCCACGGGAGCGGCGTGGGCGGACATCAACAACGACGGCTGGCTTGATCTGGTCGTGTCCAACGGCAATGACATCCTGCAGCAGCGGGTGGTGGTGTACTTCAACAACGGCGCGGGGAGTCTGGCGGCGGCGCCG
This sequence comes from uncultured Phycisphaeraceae bacterium, assembly GCA_964531675.1. Lineage (GTDB taxonomy): Bacteria > Planctomycetota > Phycisphaerae > Phycisphaerales > UBA1924 > CAZHFW01. The sequence goes on from CAZHFW010000002.1 coordinate 185,910, forward strand.
GGATGGCAGTCTGCGGATACGGACTATCACGGGCATCTGGATGTTGCGGATGTGAACGGCGATGGTTGGCTTGACGTCGCGGTGGCGGTGTTGCTTGTGCCGGGCGGGCGGCCTTCCGCGAAGCTCTACATCAACCATCAGGGCACGCTCTCGTCGCTCCCCGAGTGGACCAGTTCGGTGTCCGCGGAGTCTTTCGGGGTGGCGTTCGGGGACATGAACGCGGATGGCAGGCCTGATCTGGCGGTCGCGTCGGGGGATTCGTACAACAACGGCCCGCGCGTCAATGCGGTGTACCTGAACGTGAATGGCGTGCTGGCGGCGACGCCTTCGTGGCAGACTGCGACGCTTCGCAACTTCAACAACTGTCTGTGGCTCGACGCGGACAACGACGGCCGGCTCGACCTTTGCTACACGGGCAGCGGCACGGACACGTTCGTGTTCCGGAACCTGGGGACCACGCTCGAGACATCGCCTTCGTGGCGCACGAATGATTCGCGGAATCAGTTCGCGTTGATGGCGGTGTCGGGGGACGTGACGGGGGATGGGCGTCGCGAGCTCTTCATCGCGGACAACAACCAGATCAACGCGGGCACGGGGCGTTTCCGGCGGTATGACGGGCAGGCGGCGGGGTTCTTCAGCACCAGCGCCAACTGGACGTATCTGGACGGGTACACCAGCGCGATGGCCTTGGGGGACGTCAACAACGACGGCAAGCTCGATCTGTGCACGGGCGAGTGGTTCGGCCGGACGCGGGTGTTCCTGAACACGGGATCGGGTTTGCCCACGACGCCGACGTGGACGAACACGGGGACCGCGACGACGACGGTGGAGCGGATCGTGCTTGGCGATGTGCGCAATCGGGCGGTGCGGACGGAGATGATCGAGGTCACGCCTTCGCCTGGGCAGCGGCTGTTCTATGTGGGACGCCAGCCGGTGCAGGATGTGCTGCGGGTGATCGTGGATGGGGTGGAGCTGGGTCGGGAGCAGTTCTGCTGGAACGCGGAGAACGGCTGGGTGTCGATTGGGGCGGCGGCGACGGCGAGCGTGCGGATTGTGTGCCGGGTGTCGCGGTCGCTTGATATGGCGGTGTCGAACTGGGACGACACGCGGCCGAATCAGGTGTATCTGAATCGGACGCCTGCGCCGTGTGCGGCGGACCTGGACCTGGCCGACGGCGTGGATCTGGCGGACTTCTTCCTGTTCTTCAACTGGTTCGACCAGACGGATCCGCGTGCGGATCTGGACGGGCTTGATGGCGTGGACCTGGGCGATTTCTTCCTGTTTCTTGGGCACTTCGACCAGGGGTGCTGAGGAGGCCGCGCCGGGGGCGCGGAGTCGGGCGTGATTCCGCCCTAGACTCCTCACCTTGCCTTCCCAGACGGACCAGTTTGATCTGATCGCCAACTGCGCCTTCGGGCTCGAAGCGGTGCTCGTGCGCGAGCTCGAGAAGCTCGGGTATGAGGGGAAGGTCGCATCGACGGGGCGGGTGCACTTCCGGGGCGATGCGCTGGCGGTGGCGCGGGCGAACATCAGGCTTCGCACGGCGGGTCGGATCGTGATCCCGGTCGCGGAGATTCCCGCGGCGGACTTCGAGCAGCTCTTCGAGGGCGTCAAGGCGATCGACTGGTCGCGCTGGATCGGCGTGGACAACGCGTTCCCGGTGAACGGGCGGAGCGTGAAGTCGAAGCTCACGAGCGTGCCCGCGATTCAGCGTGCGACCAAGCGGGCGATCGTGGATGCGCTGATGGCGCAGCACAAGGTGCGCGAGCTTCCCGAGACCGGGCCGCGGGTGGTGGTTGAGGTGGGGATTCTCAACGATCGCGCGACGCTGACGATTGACACGTCGGGCGATGGTCTGCACAAGCGCGGGTATCGCACGATCGTGGGCGAGGCGGGCATGAAGGAGTCCCTGGCGGCGGGGCTCGTGCTGCTCTCGGCGTGGAACCGGGAGCGGCCTCTGGTCGATCCGTTCTGCGGCTCAGGGACGATCGCGATCGAGGCGGCGATGATCGGGCGCAACATCGCGCCGGGCGTGAACCGCGTGTTCGACGCGGAGGCGTGGGCGTCGATCCCGGGCGAGGTGTGGAGCAAGGCGCGGGATGAGGCCAGGTCGCTCGTGCTGCCTCCCTTGCCTGTGAAGATTCACGCCTCGGACATCGACGACAAGGCGCTGTGGATGGCGCGGCAGCACGCCAAGGCGGCGGGCGTCGAGGGCGACATCCACATTCTCAAGCGTGATTTCAAGGACATCGCCAGCAAGCGCGAGTACGGGTGCATCATCACCAACCCGCCCTACGGCGAGCGCATCGGCGAGGTTGAAGAGGTGGAGCGGCTTTACCGCCAGTTCCCGATCGTGCTGCGCGGGTTGTCCACGTGGTCGTTCTTCATCATCACGGCGCGGCAGGATTTCGAGTCGATCATCGGGCAGGCGGCGACGCGTCGCCGGAAGCTTTTCAACGCGCAGATCGAGTGCACGTATTTTCAGTTCCTGGGCCCCAAGCCTCCGGCGCTGTGGAAGGCGCCGCCCGAGGAGGGGGCGGCGGGTCAGGCGGTAGCGGGTCAGGCGGCGGAGGGGGCTGAGGTCGGAGGCGATGCTCCCGAGGCGGTGGAGGGCGCGGCTCCGGACGAGGCGGCGGGCAGACCTGTGCGGCGTGAGGCCAAGCCTGCGGCGCCGGTGTTCGGGGGGCTTCGCGAGCGCGATCTGCGCGAGATCGAGCAGTTCCGGGCGACGCTGACGAACAACGCGCGTCACCTGCGGCGGTATCCGACGAAGTTCGGGGTGACGTGCTATCGGGTGTATGAGAAGGACTCGCCCGATGTGCCTCTGGTGATCGATCGCTATGAGGATCGGGTGCACGTGTTCGAGTACGAGCGTGAGCACTCGCGGACGGTGGCGCAGCAGGCGGATTGGGAGGATCGCTGCCGGGATGTGATCGCCGAGGTGCTGGCGGTCAAGCCCGAGTATGTCTATATGAAGATGCGGGCGAGGCAGCGCGGGCTGACCCAGCACGAGAAGCTTGACGAGTCCGGCGAGACGTTCGCGGTCCAAGAGGGCGGCCTGAGGTTCCTGGTGAATCTCCGCGATTACACGGACACCGGGCTCTTCCTGGACCATCGACTTACGCGCGCGATGGTGCGCGAGCAGGCGGCGGGGAAGCGGTTCCTGAACCTGTTCTGCTACACCGGATCGTTCAGCGTGTACGCGGCGGCGGGGGGCGCGAGCTCGACGACCAGCGTCGACTTGTCCAACACGTATCTGGACTGGACGCGGCGGAACCTGGAGCTGAACGATTTTCGGAGCACGGGGCAGAGGCTTCACCGAACGGTGAAGGCGGACATCCGGGAGTTCCTGGCGGCCCATCCGCGCGGGGCCCACTATGACCTGGCGGTGGTTGATCCGCCCACGTTCAGCAACAGCAAGTCGACCGAGTCGGACTGGGACGTGCAGCGCGATCACGTCGATCTGCTCAATGGGGTCATCGCGCTGATGTCGCCGGGCGGGGTGATCTACTTCTCGAACAACTTCCGGCGCTTCAAGCTCGATGAGGCGTCGCTCCACCATGTGGAGGTGCGCGAGATCACGAAGAAGACGATCCCGCCCGAGTATCGCAACGACCGCATCCATCGGTGCTGGACGCTGCGGGTGAAGCCCGAGCAGGACTGAGTTGACGGAAGCCCGGCGGGGCCGGCGGGCGTTGAACTGGTTTGCGTTGAACTGGGTCTCGTTGAACTCGGTCGCGTTGAACGATGTCGATCAGTTCACAGCGCCGAGCAGGCAGAGGCGTTCCTTGGTCGTGACGACCACGCCTCCCGGTCTTTCGACGGTGACGGCGATCGCGGCGGGCTGGCGGACTTCGAGCTTGGCGTTCATGGGAACGATGGTGTCGCCGGTCGCGGGATCGACGAAGGCCTGGGAGACGTCGAAGACGCCGCCATCGATCGGGTAGGTCTCGCGGGTCTTGTCGAAGATCCAGAGCTGGTATTGCTCCTTGGACGGATCGTTGGCGGCGAGGCCCTTGAGCCTCAGGAAGCCCTGCTGTCGCTGGTTGTTCCAGACCGCAACGCCCGAAGCGCCCTTGGCGTTGGCGTCGGTCTGGGCGGCGAGGGTGACGGTGGCGGTGCCCGGATCGGTGAGCAGGTTTGCGAGGCGATCGGCGAGTGTGTGCGTGGGGGGCGTGGGGGGTGTGGGCGTCGGCGCGGGGGCGGGGGGCGTG
>CAZHFW010000003.1:0-151635 GCA_964531675.1 uncultured Phycisphaeraceae bacterium
TCCCCGAGGCCTCCACCGCGAAGAAAGTTCGAGCGGTGGAGAGGTACCTCCATTCTCCAAACCACCGGCACAGACCGGAACCGAGCGGACACTCCCGGAACACTCCGGAAGTTCCGCTCGCTTGGTTCTTGTGCGCGCAGGCGCAGCTTCCGGTCACTTCCGCTTGGCTCCGACGCCTGCTGCTGCTGGAGGGCGGCTTCAATCACGCTCAAGTCGTGCCATCAAGGTTGGTCGGACGACGTTGATGCCCCTGCATTCCGATTTCCATCGATCCGACGCCCGGGGCCCCAACTGGGGACTCTGATCCGGGGTTCGACGCAACTTCTCGGCTGCGCCTTTGCTGGCACGTCTCTGCCATCAAAGTCGTCGGAACGACTTTGATGGCACGGCAGATGGACGGACCGTGGTGCCACATGCTGCACCGCTCCTGAATCCTCCTGGTGCGCCGCGGGGGCGATCTTTACTGCTTCATCGCCCGCGCTGCTGCGACCAGTTCTGTTGCGATCGGGACTTCGATCGTGTACGGCAAGGATGCCTCGGCGGTTGTCAGGGCCTGATCGAAGTGCTCGCGGCGATCGACCATGGCCTCGGCGCGCGCGAAGTTTGCGTAGAACGCTGCACGGCGGGGATGGTGTTCTGGCGCGAGCTGGTCGCGCCGCTCCCAGACCATGTCCAGGACTTCGGCCCTTGAGACGATCGCGCCGACGGTCTTGAGCTGTCCGATGACCGCGTCCATGACGTCCGGGAGGTTCTGAATCTCGTGGGCGTGCGCCAGCATCATGCGCGCCTTGACACCCTGCGCGCACCACGTGCGGAGTTCCTTCTCGTGTCCGGGCCAGCTCGCGTAGAGATCGCGGAGCTGGGTGATCCGCGTCTCCGTTGTCCAGTCGAACTCCTGGGCGTTGTCCGCGCAGATCTGATACGCGCGGAGCATGCAGGGCTCGGCCTCCGCGTAACGGCCCGCCTTGGCGAAGAGGATCCCCATCGTCGAATCGGCGTTCGCGCGGTTCGGGTGCCCCGGAGGAAACAAACGCGCCATCGAGGCCTGGATGCCCGCGGCGACCTCGATCGCTTCGTCCACCTTGCCCTCTCGGGAGAGGGCGGAGGCGAAGTTGGCGCGGGCCACGATCGTCTTGCGGTGGTCTGGTCCGAAGTGCTCCGTTGCGACTTCCAAGGCCCGCCGGCGCAGGGCGAGCACGCCGTCCATCTGGCCGCGGGATTCTCGGCAGGCGGCCAACCAGTTCAGCATTGAGCCGAGGGCCTCGCCATTGGTCCGGGGGTCACGCTCGGCCAGCGCGATGGATCGCTCGAGCAGCGGGGCCGCCTCGTCCATGCGGCGCAGCGTCACGAGCGCGCCGCTCAACTGGGCGCTCACCAGCAGCGTCTGCGGATCCTGCTCGCTCAGCGAATGGCGACAGCGGGCCATGGCGTCCTGCGCGACCGCGAGAAATGCCTCGTCCTCGTGGCTTTGCTGCAACGCGATGCCCAGCGCGGTCAGCGCCCGGATGGTCTCCAGAGCGTCGACGCCTTGGGTCTTCTCCACGAGTTCAACGGTCTGTCGCAGCTCGCGCTTGGCCTCGGCGAGCTTGCCGATCTGAAGGAACACGGTGCCCAGATCGCCGCGGATGCTGGCCTCGATCTCGGGCTGAGCCTCGAACCGCTCGTGCAGTCCTTCCGACGCGTGGGAGAGCACGTCGAGCATCTTGACGTCGTATCCCATCTTCTCCGGGCCAGCGGCGAGCAGAAGGCCTTCGATCATGTAGTCGCGGACCGCGGAACTGAGGCGCTGCCTCTGGTCGGCCAGCTCCCGGGCTTTCTGCTCCCGGAAGTAGAGCGTGGCGCTGACTACGAAGCCCGCGACGACGGCCAGCGCCGCAGCAGAGCCGCCAATCACCAGCGCGCGATTCCGCTTGGAGAACTTCGAGAGGGTGTAAAGGGTCGTGGGCCCCCGCGCCAGGATCGGCTGGTTTCGTACGAATCGCCTGAGATCATCGGCCAGCGCTGCGGCGGTCACGTAGCGATGGTCCCGGTCCTTGGCCATCGCCTTGAAAACGATGGTCTGCAGATCCCGGTCGATCATCGCGGGGGACCGGTTTGCTTCGGAGTTGAGCGGCGCGGGTTCCTGCTCCTGCACGATCCGCGCGGCCTGGGCGAGGGGCTTGCCCCGCGTGTCGATGGGCAAGCGCCCCGTCAACAGTTCATACAGAATGACGCCCAGCGCGTACACGTCCGAGCGGGCGTCGACCGCGTCGGTCTCCCCGCTCAGCTGCTCGGGGCTCATGTAGGCGATCGTCCCGATCACCATTCCCGCCTCGCTCAGCGCGGTGTGCTGCGTGTCGGGCTCGAGCAGCCTGGCGACGCCGAAGTCCAGGATCTTGGGGAAAGGCCCAATTTCGCCCGAGCGGCCCGAGGACTCGGTGTCCGGGGCCTTCTTCTCCCAGGCCTCGACGCCCGTCACGAGGATGTTCGCGGGCTTGAGATCGCGATGGATCACGCCCTTGGTGTGTGCGTGCTGCACCGCGTCGGCGATCTTGGCGGCCAGTTCGGCCAGTGCGGACGCCTCGGGGTTGCGGGACTTGACCGCTTCGTCCAGACGTTCGCCGCGCACGTACTCCATCGCGAAGTAGGCGACCGCGCCCTCGGGCGTGTCGGCCGATCCGGCCTCGTAGATGCGCGTGATGCCCGGATGTTCGAGGCGACCGAGCACCCGGATCTCTCGACCGAATCTGGCGTGCGTCGGCCTGGTCATTCCCGCGCGTTGCACGATTTTGAGCGCCACCTCGCGCTCGGGATTGCTCTGCTCGGCGAGGTACACGACGCCCATGCCGCCGCGCCCGATCACGCCCTTGATCCGGTACGGGCCGATCTGCTCCGGAGCAGCGGCGGGCGTCAGCGCGAGCACGGAGGCGCGCAGCGCACCGCTGTCCGGGTCCAGGGGAGCGTCGGCCTGAGCATCCGCCCTGAGCAGCGCCATGACCATCGCTCGCGCGGCCTGATCGTCCGCGCATCGGGCATCGACAAACGCCTCCCGCTCCGACGCTGGGAGTTCAGAAGCTTCGGCGAAAACACTTCGGACGCGTTCGAACGCCTCCCGAGACAGCCCGCCGATGCTCTCCGGTTGCCCGCTCACCGCAGAAGCTCCTTTTTCAGCCAGGCGCGGATGAACGCGGTGTCCTGCTCGATGGTGCGGCTCGAGACCCCCGCCAGATCGGCGGCGCTCTCCACAGAGAGGCCGGCCAGGAAGCGCAGCTCGAAGATGAGGCCGAGCCTGGGATCCATGGAGGACAGACGCTCGATCGTTTCGTCGAGCACGACCAGATCGATCGCGGGGGCCGCCTGCACAGCGAGCTGCCCGGTGAGGGTCACTTCCACAAGGCCCCCACCACGCTTCATCGCACGCCGCGCTCGCGCGTGGTCGGCCAGAAGATTCCGCATCGCGTGGGCCGCAGCACGAACGAAGTGCTTTCGATCATTCCAATCTGGCCTGGCGTTGCCGAGGAGCTTGACGCACAGCTCGTTGACCAAAGCGGTCGGCTGCAGGGTCTGATCGCTGGGCTGATCGCGGAACAGGTTTCCCGCGATCGCCCTCAACTCCGCGTACGCGACCTCGAGCAGAGCCGGGAGTGCATCTTGGTCGCCGGCACGGACCCGGTCCAGAAGCTGCGTGACGTGCTGCTCATTGAGATCCGCCATCGACGACGCCCCCCCCCGGGAACTGCGGGCGCGCCAGCATATCCGAATCGGCCCTCCGAACGCATGGTCGTATTCCCGTCCTCCACCAAGACGTGTGCCGCGGGGCCCCGGGGCAGGAAGCGACACCCGGGCTGTCGCCAGCCCGGGTGTCCGCGAGTGTGAAGGTTCAGCCGGCGAATCGGTCACGCTCCCACATCAAAGTCGCTCAGGAACTGGAAGAAGTCCGCCAGGTCCACCGTGCCGTCGTGGTTCACGTCCGCGACCTCGTCGGTGGAGTCGAACCCGCTCAGGAAGAGGAAGAAGTCTTCGAGATCGCTGACATCGTCTCCGTTGAGGTCGGACCGGAGCGTCGGCGCCAGCGCGCCGCCTTCCCAGTAACCGCCGGTGAGGGAGAAGACGCCGCCGGCGACGAAACGCTGCGCGTCGGGCTGGCCAACGCTGCCGGTCAGCTCGAACTCGCCGCCCGAAGAAACTTCGCCGCCGCCCGAGTCGATCGTTGACCATTCGATGGCGGAATCGGGGGGAGTCGGACGCATCGAGCCCTGCGCCATTCCCGCGATCGATCCCAGCAATGAAGCGGTGATGAGAAGCATGTGTGACTCCATGTCGAATGCGGATGTTTCAGGCGTGCTTGGCGGAACGACGGCGGGTGATGAACATCCCGCAGAGCGGGATCATGACGCCCGCGCCCAGACCGGCGCTGGCCAGGTGCGAACCTGACATCCCCAGGTTCTCTTCGCAGCGCGCCAGGCGGCTCTTGAGCTCCTCGATCTCGTGGTCGCGGAGCGAGAGCTCGCGCGCCAGCGTCGCGTCGCGCTCCTTGAGTTCGAGCACGACGCCCTGCACCGCGGCCATCGTGACGCCCCAGGCGTTCTTGTCGAGAATCACGCGGTCGTTGTCGTCGCCCAGGTCGAAGGCCTTCTTGAAATCCTGCGCGACGGGGCCGACGTACTGGGTGACTTTGTCGTTCTTGTAGTTCCATCGCGTGACAGGCATCGCGGACATCCGCCGCAGGATGTCGCGGGGGTCGATGGAGGCGAAGTTCTCCTTGGCGTTGCGGTCCGAGGGCGTGAAGAGGTTGCCCGACGAGTTGATTCCCGAGAACGTCCCACCCGGATTCTCGATGATGAGCGAATCCGTGGCGGTATGGACGGAGCCCGACGCGCTGGTGTTCTGGATGCGGACACGCCCGGTCGAGCGGATGGAATCACCCGCGACGGAGCTGGTCTGTCCCCACACGCCGACGGAGTTGCCGGTCGAGGCCAGCGCGTTGCCGTAGACGCCTGTGGCGCCGTCGGTCGTGCTGCTCGTGCGCCCCTGGACGCCGCGAGCCACGCCGCTGTTGGCTGCTCCGATGATGCCGGCCGCGTAGTTGCCCGGAACGCCGGTGCCGTTGTTCAGACCAACGACGCCGACGCCGTTGAACGATGAGACCTCGCCCCAGACGCCAACGCTGTTGCCGGTGGAGCCGGTCGACAAGCCGTACACGGCCTTGGCTGTGGAGCTGTTGAACGTGCTGGTGCCGTTGACGCTCGAGACCTGCCCCATGAGACCGATGGCCGAGTTCCCGTTGTTCGCCTTGTTGACGCCCGAGAGCGCGATGCCGTCTTTCGAGTTCGCCTCGGCGTAGACGCCGATGCCGGTGCCGGTGGTCGAGGTGCTGATGCCTTCGACGCCAACGCCCGTGGAGGACGATGCTTCGCCATGGATGCCCGTGCCGCCGGTGGCCGTGTTGTTGACTTGGACGCCAAACGGATTTGAGTTGGTCGCAACGTCGACCTTGGCGAGTCCGGTGAGGATGCCAAAGCCGGTATTGCCGCTGAGGTTGTACTGGGAGTTCACGCCGCTGATCGTGAACGGTGCGCTGCTGCCCGCGGGACCCTGCGGCCCGGTCGCACCGGTGTTGCCGATCGGACCTTGCGGGCCAGTCGCGCCCGCCGGTCCGGTGTTGCCGATCGGGCCCTGCGGGCCGGTCGGACCGGCTGGCCCGGTGTCGCCGATCGGACCCTGCGGGCCGGTCGCACCCGCAGGGCCTGTGGGGCCCGCGGGGCCCGCGACCTGCGCGGTGGTCTGCTTGGTGCCGTCGGGGAAGATCAGCCCCGTGGTGCCGCTGGTGCCGGTGATCTGGATATTGCCGTTGGACTTCACACCCGTGCCATTGGACACCAACGTCGAGAACTCGCCACCGATGCCCGACAGCGAGAGCCCGCGCACCGCCTGACCCGAACCGTTGGAGAGGAAATCACCCGCGATGCCGCTGTTGGAGATGCCACTGATGCCAGCACCGGATTGCGACGTGCCGCGCACGCCCTCGCCGGTTGTCGAGAAGCCCGCGACGCCCTTGAAGCTCGTCGAGGAGCCGCGGATGCCGTCGCCGGTGGTGGACGTCGCGTCCACGCCCTCGTTCCGCGCGGTGATGCTCAGACCCTTGGCCCCAGAGTTCACAAAAATCGCGTCATCGTCGCTGGTCGTGATGTCGATGCCCTTGAGACCAGCGCCGGCGTTGATCTTCAGCGACCGCGACGTATTGGGCGTCGTCCCGATCGCGACCACGCCGGTGTTGTAATACGTGTTCGCGCCGCTGAGCGACCAGGGCGACGCCCCTGCGGGACCCGTGTTGCCGATCGGCCCCTGCGGCCCCGTGCTCCCCGTCGGACCCGCAGGTCCAACCGGCCCCGCGGGACCCTGTGCACCGGTCGCGCCCGCCGGGCCGACTGGACCCGCCGGGCCCTGCGCACCGGCTGCTCCTTGCGCGCCGGCGGGACCAGCCGGACCCTGCGGGCCAGGGTTCCCGTTCAGCGCGAACAACGCGTACGGCGCCGGGGTCAGCGTCTGCCGGGGCGTGAGCGTCACGAAGGCCCCCGACCCCGCGGGCGACCGCACCGCGATCTCCAGATACCGCTCTTCACCCGTGAATGCGGCGCTGCCGAAGTCCAGGCGCACCGCGAAGCGGCCGTTCAACACGCCGGCGCCGTTGGTCGAGAGCGTCGGCCCGACGGCTGTGCCTCCGGTGACGCTGTCGTACAGCGTGAACTGAAAGTCGACACTCTCGGTGACGGGCGTGCCGCTGGCCTTGAGCTCCCCCTGGTAGGTGAAGGCCGTCGTGACAGGCCCCGAGGCCCGCGAGGCGGTGGTTCCCGCTGCCAGCACGAGCGAGGCGATCAGAGAGCAGGCAAGGCGCTTCCGCATGGTTGGTTCCCCAGTAACTGAGTTCCGCCGCGCCGAGCGACCCACGGCCGCGGTCGGGCGTCTGTGCTGGAAACGCAGTCTGGAAACCCCGGGCGCAGACAAAGCTGTCAATCAGTGCCAAATTCTCCAACGCGAGGGAGTGCCGACATGGACCCCGGTCCTGGATTTCCGAGGGCATCGGGCTTCGCCCGGCGCGGGCGGGTGCGGTGGGACACCGCCAGGCTCCCGGCACCAGAGCACCCCACCCACCACCGCGGCGAGCTGTCAGTCGACATGGCGGACGTCGGCTGCATTCAGGCTTGTCTGGAATCTGCGATTGCCATCCCAGTGCCTTCGCTGGCCTTGCATCTGCGGGTAGGCTCATGGCATGGGGGTTTCAGATAATCAACCGACCGGGCCGCTTTCGAGCGGCGGTATCTCCGAGTCTTCAACCGCGAGCGGCACCGGCGCGACGGCTGGGATGTTGCATACCAGCTCCGCCGGACGAGAGCGTCCGGGCGATGCCATCGGCCCGTACACGCTGCTTGAAGTCATCGGCGAGGGCGGGTTCGGGACTGTGTGGCTCGCCGAACGCCGCGAGCCGATGGTCCAGCGGGTCGCGCTGAAGATCATTAAGCCCGGCATGGATTCGGCCGCGGTTGTGACGCGCTTCGAGCAGGAGCGTCAGGCCCTTGCCGTCATGGACCATCCCAACGTCGCCAAGGTCTTCGATGGTGGCGTGACGCCCGCGGGCAGGCCTTACTTCGTGATGGAGTACGTGCAGGGCCAGACCATCACAGCCTTCGCCGACGCGCGCAAACTCACGCTGAGGCAACGCCTCGAGCTGTTCATGCCGGTGTGCGAGGCCGTCCAGCACGCCCACCACAAGGGGCTGATCCACCGCGACATCAAGCCCAGCAACGTGCTGGTCGCGGAGATCGAGGGCAAGCCCGTTCCCAAGGTCATCGACTTCGGCGTGGCCAAGGCGATCGCCAGTGCGGGGTGGACCAACACGGCTCACACGCAGTCGGGGATGGTCATCGGCACGCCGGAGTACATGTCTCCGGAGCAGGTCGCGGGCGAGATCGATGTGGACACGCGGACGGACGTGTACTCGCTCGGTGTGCTGCTGTACGAGCTCCTGACGGGTGAACTGCCGTTCGACCCGAGGGAGCTGCGCAAGGCGGCGCTGGTGGAGATTGCGCGGATCATCAGGGAGGTCACGCCGCCCAAACCCAGCACGAGGCTGGCCCAACTGGCGGGGAACCGCACGACGACCATCGCGCAGGCCCGATCCACGTCCAGCGATCGGATGACCAGTGAGCTGCGGCGTGAGCTCGACTGGATCCCGCTGATGGCGCTGCGCAAGGAGCGTGAGCGGCGCTATCCCAGCCCGCAGGCCTTGGCGGACGATGTGCAGCGGTACCTGGATGGAAGGCCGCTGCGGGCGGCGCCGGACTCCAAGGCGTATCTGGCGCGCAAGTTCGTGAAGCGGAACAAGGTCCAGGTGGTGGCGACTGCGGCAGTACTGACAGCACTCAGCGCCGGGCTGGCGGTATCGGTCTGGCAACGCAATCAGGCGATCAACTCGCAGCGGGCCGAGGCCAAGGAAAGGGCCCGCGCCGACGAGCGTGCGGTCGCCGCGGAGAAGGCCGAGAAGGCGGAGAAAGAACGTGCCGACCAACTCAAGAAGGTCTCGGACTTCCAATCGCAGATGCTCAGCCAGATCGACACGACCATGGCGGGCGTGGAGTTGATGAAGGACGTGCGCGAGCGGTTTGTGGCGGCGCTGGAGAAGGCGGGCGTGCCGGAAGCGGAGCGGACCAACCGCGTCGATGCCCTGCAACAGGAGCTGGTGCGTGTGAACGCGACCGACACCGCCGCGGCCTTGATCGACCGCACGATCCTGAAGCCCGCGATCAAGACCATCGATGAGCAGTTCAAGGATGATCCGGTCACCGATGCGAGCCTGCGGCAGGCGCTGGCGGAGCTCTACCGCACCATCGGTCTCTACGACGCGGCGTACCCGCTGCAGGAGTCGGCGCTGGCGACGCGCCGTCAAGTGCTGGGCGCGGAGCACCCGGACACGCTCTACTCCGTGAGCAATATGGGCGTCTTACAGTCGAGTCAGGGCAAGCTGGTCGAGGCCGAGACATACTACCGCGAGGCCCTGGAGAGGTCTCGCCGCGTGCTGGGAGAGGAGCACCCGGACACGCTCACCTCCATCAGCAATCTGGGCGTCCTGCTGCAGCATCTGGGCAGGCTCGCAGAGGCGGAGCCCTACTACCGCGAAGCCCTCGAGGAGCGTCGCCGCGTGCTGGGGGAGGAGCACCCGGACACGCTCACCTCCATCAACAACATGGGCCGCCTGCTGCAGGCCGAGGGCAAGCTCGATCAGGCCGAGCCATACTACCGCGAGGCTCTACAGATGCGTCGCCGCGCGTTGGGGGAGGAGCACCCGAGCACACTCGATTCTATCAGCAGCATGGGCTTCCTGCTGCAGGATCAGGGCAAGCTCGATCAGGCCGAGCCGTACTTCCGCGAAGCTCTGGAGAAGTCTCTCCGCGTGCTGGGAGAGGAGCACCCGGACACGCTCACCTCCATCAACAATATGGGCGTCCTGCTGCAGCATCTGGGCAGGCTCGCAGAGGCGGAGCCCTACTACCGCGAAGCCCTCGAGGAGCGTCGCCGCGTGTTGGGGGAGGAGCACCCAGACACGCTCACCTCCATCAACAATATGGGCTTCCTGCTGCATAATCAGGGCAAGCTCGATGAGGCCGAGCCATACTACCGCGAGGCCACGGAGAAGTCCCGCCGCTTGCTGGGGGAGGAGCACCCGATCACGCTCACCTCCATCAACAACATGGGCTTCCTGCTGCAGGATCAGGGCAAGCTTGATCAGGCCGAGACGTACTTCCGCGAGGCTCTGGAGAAATCTCGCCGCGTGCTCGGGGAGGAGCACCCGAGCACGCTCGTCTCTATCAACAACATGGGCAATCTACTGCAGGAACAGGGCAAGCTCGAGGAGGCCGAGCCGTACTACCGCGAGGCCATGGAGAAGTCCCGCCAGGTGCTGGGGGAGGAGCACCCCACTACGCTGACCTTCATCCACAACATGGGCTTCCTGCTGCAGGATCAGGGCAAGCTTGATCAGGCCGAGACGTACTTCCGCGAGGCTCTGGAGAAATCTCGCCGCGTGCTGGGGGAGGAGCACCCGGACACGCTCGCCTGCGTGCAAGGCCTCGTCGATGTCTACACCGCGTGGGACAAGGCCGAGCCTGGCAAGGGCTACGACGCCAAGGCCGCGGAGTGGAAGGCCAAACTGCCACCTCCCGCACCGGCGCAGTCTGACGGGGCGAAAACCGCGCCCGGCGCCGCACCGGCATCCGAAAAGAAGTAGTCGCTCACCCCACCACCGACGTTCCCGCCCCGTGCCGTTGCATCTATCCGTCGCGCGCCGCTCACGACCAACCCGCCGTCTTCCAGATCGCCCGCTGCGCAGCACCCCCGTCGATCGTCTGCTCCACCAATCCGCCCTTGGGGATCGTGATCTTCGGGATGCCCGTTCCTTCAAGCGAACGGCCGCTCCGCACGAGCTCAATCAGCAGGTCCGCGGTAACGCCGCTGAAGAGCGAAGTGGGACATACGCAGTACTCCCCCGCTGGGCCGATGTTGGGCGCGTCGATACTGCTCCAGCCCATCGGGACGCTGTCGAACAAAGGGTACTGCAAGATTGTCGCTCCGCTGGCCGATCCGCAGCCACCACGACACCCATCGCGCGGCTCGTGCTCTTGCGTGATCATTCCTGATTCACAGACCCTTCGGAGAGGTAGATGCGCCAGCCGACTCCCGCAAACGACACAACGAGGTCTTCCCAGCCTCGAGCGGGAGTTCTGACAACCCGTGCCAACCGCCGACGGGTTCGCGTCCCGGGCGCATCTGCCTGTCTGTCTCTCGGCACAAGGAGGATGCGATGCGTCTTTATCCCCACCGCTCACGCGACGTTCTGATCGCCGGACTCGCCCCGATGCTTCTGCTCCCCGCCGCCTGCCGGTCCGTGGATCATTCATCCAGCAGCGCGATCGCATCCAGCACGCCCGTCGCCCGTCCGGACCCGACCACCAGGATCATCATCGGTGACACGCCGCACCTCATCGCAAGTGAGCGCGGGCTCGATCAGGGTCTGGTCGGGAGCTACGCCGTGCTTGGGACGCACAATCAACTGACCGTCTTCTTCGAGCCTCGATCCGCCGAGCCCCGCCTCAAGGATCTGGCCGCGTACTCCGCCTGGGCCGACGATCTGCTCAAGGAGCGTGAAATCAGGCCGGTGGACCTCGGCCGCGTGCGGAATCCGATCCGCGAGGCCGGACTGCCCTTCGTCGCCAAGACCTACGTGAATGTCCAGAGGCCCGGGCAACCCGCGCCCACATCCATCTGTGACGCTGCGGGCCTGCGCTTCGAGACCCCGGGCGGCTTCTGGACCATCTCGTGCAACGCCGACCGAGGCCACGTTGACGACGCGGTCGCGTCCATCACAGAGTGCCTGCGTGTGATGACGGTTTCCAGAACACCGGCCTCGCATCCAGTGCGATAAGCAGCGGTCGATGCCACGGCTCCACTCCGCTCGAGCCACGCAAGCGCCTCGTCACGAACGCCTCTTTACGAACGCTCACGCCCGACCCATTACAGGGCCGCTGCCAAAAGCGCTGTCGTGTTCAACCCCATCGCTCGCCGCCGCGCAGGACTCTCATCCGCGCGAGGCGACGTGCTTGTTCAGCCTCTCGAGCATTGCTGCACGTGAAGCAAGCCCGATCCACCCATCCACCACGGCGCCCTGCTTGAACACCAGCACCGTCGGAATGCTCTGGACGCCCAGTGCGTTCGCAAGCTGGGGCTGCTCGTCAATGTTCACCAGCGCCACCCGCGCCCGGCCCGCCAGGTCTGCCGCAATCCGCTGGATCTCTGGCTTGAGCATCAGGCAAGGCTGGCACCACGGCGCCCAGAAGTCGACGATCACCGGGAGCTCCGCGTCCAGCACGTCCTGCCGGAACGACTCCGCGGTCGGATGAAGCACATTGGCGTCCGCGCGTTTCATCGCCAAACCTCCCGTGCTGCTGTGGACGTTCCGATGAGCCTTCCTCAGCCGCAGCGCTCGCCGCAGCCCCCGCCGCAGCAAGGCCCCTGGTGATCATCCTCTCCCCCACGGCCGTTCCATGGCATTCTCGCGATCAGCGAGGCCATGGGACACATTCCGCTCGAGCCCGCAAAGACGAGCCCGCACCCGATGAACGCGGGCACAATCAACCAGCCCGGCCCAACCAGATACGCGCACGCGGTCCCGATGAGCAGCACAGCGCCCATCAGCGCCTGCGTCTGCCGCATGACCCCCTGCGTGTGCGCCGGGCCCGGCACTTGCTTCGCCTCCGCCATGACCTGCCCTCGTCCGATCGCGGTTGTCGCGTGCATGTCGTCCTCACTCGGTGAGCCACCCTTGCCCGGGCGTCGCTCTCCCTGTGTGAGTCCCTGATCACGCAGCCTGATTCACAACAGCGCACGCCCGCTGCAGAACCCGCATCTCCCCCGGGTTATTGCGCCCCCAGGGCCACAGCACCGCCGATCAATGCCCATGCTCATCCTGCTCGACCATCGCGCCGTGCCCCGGAACGTTCTTGTACAGCATCCAGTACACCAGCGGAATCACCAGCAGCGTGAAGACCGTCGAAGCAATCAGCCCGAAGATCAGCGCCCAGGCCAGGCCCGAGAAGATCGGATCGATCGTGATGGGAATCGCCGAGAGCATCGCAGCGGCAACAACGAGCAGGATGGGCCTGAGCCGCACCGCGCCCGCCTCGATCACCGCGTCCATGAACGGGCGTCCCCGCTTGATCGACAGATGAATGAAGTCCACCAGGATGATCGACTGCCGCGTCACGATCCCCGACAACGCGATCATCCCGATCATCGCGGTCGCGGTGAAGAACACCGGATCCGCGTATCCACCCACGGTCTTCCCCGTGATCAACCCGAGCAGCCAGAACCCCGGCATGATCCCCACCATCGTCAAGGGGATCGAGAGCATTACCACCACCGGAATCATGAACGATCCCGTCTGCGCGACCAGGATCACGTAGATCATGACCAGCGCCGCTGCAAACGCCAGCCCCAGATCCCGGAACACATCACGCGTGATCTTCCACTCACCCTCTCCCGACCAGACCACGCGTGTGCCCGCGCTGGTCGCCCAGGGAATGCCGCCCCCACGAAACAGATGCGATCGCCCCGTCATCGATCGGGGTTGTGAGGCATCGAGCCAGCCCCCCGCCAATGTGCTGGCCCCCGCGGGCGCCGCCCGCGTCGCATGATCGTGCATGACGTCCACAATCACATCCGCCGGCGGACGGCCCGCGGTCTCGGCGAAGACGTACACCACGCGCTGCAGATTCTTGTGATAGATCATCTGGTCCGCCGGGCGCTGTTCCCATCGGCCAATCTCGCCCAGAGACACCAGCACCGCGGGCTTGCCATCCAGCGCCTGCCCGCGCACCTGAATCAGCGACAGATCCGCGGGACTCGAGCGATCCGCCCTGGGAAGCCTCGCGAGGATCGCCAGAGGCTGGCGCTCGTTCGGCGCGTGCACCACGCCCGCCTCGGCTCCTGAGATCGCGCCCCGCACGCTGGCCGCGATCTCGGCCACGCTCACGCCGCTCAGCGCCGCCTTCTCCTGGTCGGGGACAAAGATCAGCTCATCACGCTTCGCCTCGACCGTGTCATCAGGCTCAACCACGCCAGGCTCGAGCGTGAGCCGCTCGTGCACCACCTCGGCCGCCGCGCACAGCGCCGCATACGACAGATCGTCCTCCCCATACACCTCCGCCGCGATCGTGTCGATCACCGGCGGCCCCGGAGGCAGCTCCACGATCTTGAGCCTCGCCCCCGCCTGGGCCGCGATCTTCGTCAACCGGTCCCGCTCCCGAAGCCCGAGCGTGTGGCTGGCGTCATGCCGCGACTTCTTCCCCACCAGATTCACGCGGATCTCCGCCTGCCAAGGCTGCGCCCGCAGGTAAGAATGCCGCACCAGCCCGTTGAAATCGATCGGTGATGACGCGCCCACGTACGTCGTGTAGTCCGTGACCTCCGGAATCTCGGACACCGCCGCCTCAAGATCCCGCGCGACCGCATCCGTGCGCTCCAGGGGCGTGCCCTCGTCCGCGTTCACCTGAAGCAGGATCTCCGCCTTGTTGTCGAACGGAAGCATCTTCAGAGGCACCTGACGGAACGCCGCCAGCATCGCCGCGGCTCCCGTCAGCAGCGCCACCAGACCCAGAAAAGTCCAGCCCAGGGACCTCGACCTGAGCAATGGCTGAAGCAGAGGCCTGAGCACGCGGTATTGCACGCTCGATCGCGCCGCAGCAAACTCGTCATGGTGATCCCCGCCATGATGCCCGCCCCCCGCCCAGTTACGCTTCTTGAGCAGATGGAACGCGAGCCAGGGCGTGATGCTGAACGCGACCACCATCGACATCAGCATGGTCACCGGCACGTTGAGCGCCATGGGCCGCATGTAAGGCCCCATCATCCCCGTGATGAAGAACAGCGGCAGGAAGCTCGCAATCACCGCCAGCGTCGCCGAGATCAATGGCGGCCTGATCTCGCTCACCGCTTCAAGGGTGATCGCCCGCGACGCCCGCCTCCGCAGGGCAAAGTGCCGCGCGATGTTCTCCACGTCCACGATCGGATCATCCACCAGCAGGCCCAGCGACAGGATCAGCGCAAAGAGCGTCACCCGGTTGATCGTGTATCCCGCGATCAGATTCACCGCCAGCGTCAGCCCGAACACCACCGGCACCGCCACCGCCACCACAAGGGCCTCGCGCCAGCCCAGCCCGATCGTGAGCAGCACCACCACGATCAGAATCGCGACCCAAAGCCCCTCAACAAGCTCGGAGACCTTCTCATCGGCCGTCCGCCCGCTGTTGCGCGTCACCACCAGCTCCATCCCGTCCGGAATCACCCGGCCCCGGAGCCGCTCGGCCTCCCGCAGCACCGCCTCCGCGACATTCACCGCGTTGGAGCCCTTCTTCTTGGCGACCGCAATCGTCACCGCCGCCGTTGATGGCCCCTTGCTTTCCGCTGCCTTGGAGTCATCGCCTCCGACGACCGTCCCCGCGGCGTGATGATGCGACTCAAAGCCTCGCCCGGGCCCCCAGCCGTGCCGCACATATGTCGCCCGCTCCGCCGGACCATCCTCGATCCGCGCCACCTCGCGCAGAAACACAGGCCGTCCACGCGACGCCCCCACCACCAGATTCTCCAGATCCGCCGCATCCCGCACGACCGATCCAGAGCGGACCGTGAGGTTGAGGTCACCTCGCTGCACATCGCCCGCGGGCGTCATCGCGTTGGAGACCTGCACCGCCCGCTGCACATCAAGCAACGACAGACCGCGCCCCGCGATCGCCTCGCGGTCGAGGTACGCGGTGAGCACACGGGGAAGCCCGCCGCTGATCGTGACACGCGACGTGTCCTCCACCGCGGCAAGCCGGGCCGAAAGCTCCTCCGCCACCCGGCGCAGCGTGTACTCATCGGACGCTGAGCCCGGCGCGCTCCGTAACGTGAGCGTGACAATCGGCACATCATCGATCTCGACGGGCTTCATGACCCACCCCGCCACGCCGGGTGGGATCAGGTCCTTGCCCTCTTCAAGCTTCTTGAAGAGCCTGACCAGCGCTCGCTCGCGATCCTGCCCAACGAAGAACCGCACCGTGACAATCGCCGAATCCTCACGCGACATGGAGTACACGTACTCCACGCCGTCGATCTGATAGAGGATCCGCTCCAGAGGCGTCGTGACAAGCCTCTCGACCTCCTGCGCCGACATCCCCGGAACGTTGACGTAGATGTCCGCCAGAGGCACCACGATCTGCGGATCTTCCTCGCGGGGCGTCACGAGCAGCGCCGCAACGCCCATCGCAACCGACACCACCAGCAGGATCAGCGACAGGTTCGAGTGCAGAAACGCCCGCACGATCCCGTTGATCCAGCCTCCCCGCGCGTGCTCCGCGAGCGGATGGTCCGCGTGGTCTTTGCCCGATGGGCCGTGCGCCTCGGTCATGGCTCAGCGACCTCCCGCCTGGTCGACCGCGATCTTCTCACCCACCGCCAGACCGGAGAGCACTTCGAGCTGCCCATCGATCGTCCGTCCGAGCCGCACCGCCCGACGGCTCAGCTTCCCATCGCGCACCACGTCGACGCAGTCCACCTGGCCCACCGTGCGCACCGCGCTCTCCGGGATCAGGATCACCGTCTCCTCGCCCACCGGGATCGAGATCCTCCCGAACATCCCCGCGTACACGCCTTCCGGACAGGGCCCCGTGACCTTCACCTGAAAAGTCCGGCTCGCGCCCTCCGCCTCGGGCACGATCTCGCTCACCGTTCCCGAGCACGCGTGGTCCATCACATCAACCTTCACCGAGACCGTGCCCCCGACCGTCAGCCGCCGCGAGAGCGACTCACGCACGCTCGCCACCATCTGCATCTTCTTGGGATCGAGCATCGTGACGACGACCTGCCCGGGCGAGACCGTGTCGCCCGTGTTGACGCGCTTGTCCACCACAGTGCCCTCGATGGGACTGCGGATCGTCGCGTACGTCAGCACCGTCTCCGCTTCCGTCTTGGCCTGCATCGCCCGCGCCAGGGTCGCCTCGGCGCCCTTGAGGGCGTTCACCGCGCGGTCCATCTCCAGCGCCGCCACCGCGTTCTTTGCGAACGCCGCCCGCATGCGCCACTCCTCGCTCTTGGCCTGATCCACCGCGGCCTGCGCCTGCTCCACCGCCGACTCGGACTGCGCCACGCGGGCCCGCAGATCCGTGTCCTCGAGCCGCACGAGCACCTCGTCCTTGACGACCTTCTGCCCCGCGGTGACATTGACCTCCAGCGCCCGCGCGAGCAACCTCGACGCCAGCTCGACGCGGTGCACAGGCTGAATGCTCCCCACCGCGGTCTCTTCGCGCGGGATCGTCCGGGCGGCCACCTCAACCACCCGCTCATTTCCCAACAGCCGGGGCCCGGACCCGGCGCCCTCCGCCCGGATCTTGGGCACAAACGCCCCCACCAGCCACATCATCAGGGCCACGACGCCGACCGTGAAGATCGCCAGGACCGCTGTTGCCGTAAGCCATCGGGGAAGTCGCCGCGTGGAACTTGCGCTCGTCAAAGTTGCTCTCCGGACGTTGCCATCCTTGGGAGGCCATGTCCACCCATGGAGTTCCCGGAAGCGATCCCGGATCAAGAATCTTGCGCCCGCAGCCCGATCATCCGACTCCCAAGCCCCGCCCGCAGCCTCTCAAACATGGTCCGCCCCGGGAGTTCCCTGATGACTGGCCCTCTGCGTCAACCCCGCTGGTCCCCCTATCTGGTCGGCGCCGGCATCGGCGTCCTCAGCTGGTGCACCTTCTACTTCATGGGCAAGGCCCTGGGAACGAGCACCTCGTTCGTCGGCGCGGCGGGCGCAGGCCTCTGCAGCATCGCGCCCGATCACGTCGCGCAGAACGCCTACATCCTCAAGGAATACGGCCAGAAAGACGGCGGCTTCAAGCCCATCTTCGACTGGCAGATGGCCCTCGACTTTGCCCTCATCGCCGGCGCATTCCTCGCCGCCTGGCTCGGACGCACCTTCCGCGCCGAACGCGTCCCCTCGCTCTGGGCCGAACGCTTTGGCCCATCCGTCGCCAAGCGCTACGCCGCCGCCTTCCTTGGCGGCGTCATCCTCATCTTCGGCGCACGCATGGCGGGCGGGTGCACCAGCGGCCACGGCATCTCAGGCGGGCTCCAGCTCGCGGTCTCGAGCTGGACCTTCTTCATGAGCATGTTCGCCTCGGGCGTCCTCACCGCCGCCCTGCTGTTCGGATTCGGCCGCAAACACGCAGGGGTGAACCATGTTTGATCACTTCTTCGCCGACCCCAAGACCCTCGCCCTCGGCGCCGTCACCGGTCTGGTCTTCGGATTCCTCCTCCAGAAAGGAGGCGTCACCCGGTACAACGTCATCGTCAATCAGTTCCGCTTCCGCGACTTCACGGTGCTCAAGACCATGCTCACCGCCATCGTCGTCGGCTCGGTGGGTATCTACGCCATGCTCCAGCTCGGCCTCATCAAGGGACTCATGGTCAAGCCCGCCGAACTCACCATGAACGCCGGAGGCGGCGCCATCTTCGGTGTCGGCATGGTCCTGCTCGGATACTGCCCGGGCACCGCGCTGGCCGCCATCGGCCAAGGCTCCCGCGACGCCATCGTCGGCGTCCTTGGCGCACTTGTCGGCGCCGCCATCTTCTCCGAGGTCTATCCGTTCCTCTCCCGGAACGTCGAACCCATCGCGCGCTACGGCAAGATCACGCTTCCCGAGATCACCCACGCCTCCCCTTGGATCTTCATCTCCGCTCTGGCCGCCATCGCTGTCGGCCTGTTCGTCTGGCTCGAACGCCGTGAGCGTTCCGCCTCCGCCTGATTCCGCCCGCTCAAACGCATCCCCAGGAGTCCTCATGCTCGCCTGCAAGAACGTCGGCCCCGTCGATCGCGTCATCCGCGCCGTCATCGGCCTCACCGCGCTGACCCTGGCCTTCACGACCTTCCACGTCACGAAGGCCGCCGTGCCAGGCATCATCGCCGCGGTCTTCGGCGGAGTCATGCTGCTCACCGCAGCCATCCGCATGTGCCCGCTCTACATTCCCCTCAAGTTCTCCACCGACAAATCCTCCAAGCCCTGACCCGCACCCACATCCGGATCACCAATCATGCGACACACGCCCCTCCTTGCTGCGGCCTTTGCCTCCCTTGCTGGCGGTTTGCTCGCATCCTGCCAGTCCACGCCTCCCACCGCCCAGTCCAAGGCGATGGACGCCGTGAACACCGTGAGCCAGGACCGCCAGGTCTGGCAGCAACTCCTCAGCGACAACGCCAAGATCTACCGACGCGTCGTGCATCGTCAGGAAGGCGACCTGGGCGTCGTCGAGGCGACGACCGAGAGCGACGATCCCAAGGTCGCTGCCCGCATCGTCGAACACGCGCAGGCCATGCACAACCGCATGGTCGCCGGCGCAACCGTCCGCGTGTGGGACCCGGTGTTCAAGGACCTCTTCCTCAACCACGACAAGGTGACGCTGGAAGTCACCCCCACGTCCAAGGGCGTGAAGATCGTCGAGTCGAGCCGGGATCCCCAGACGATCGCGTTGCTCCGTTCCCACGCCATGGGCGTGAGCGATTTCATCCGCCACGGCCATCAGTCCGCCACACGGGAAACGCCCCGCCTCCCGATCGACGCGCCGCTCCCGCCCCCGGAAGTCGCCATCGGAGGCGTCCCCCATCGCTTCCTGCTCGCCCAGCCCGACGCCGCCCAGCTCGCATCCCTCAAGTCTCAGGGTGTGAGCAAGGTCGTGAACTTCCGCAAGCCAGGCGAGCCCGGCACCTATGACGAGGCCGCCGTCGCCAGCGCCGACAAGCTCGGGTATTGCAACATCCCCTACCGCGAGCCCGCCGAGCTCACCGACGCGGTCCTCAACGAAGCACGGGCTCAGTTCAAGGAAGCCGAGACCAGCGGCGCAGCGCTGGCACTCCATTGCCGCACCGGCAACCGCGTCGGTCCGGGCTGGGCCATGTACCTCGCGCTGGACAAGGGCGTTCCCGTCGACGCCGCCATCGCCAGCGCCAAGGCCGTGGGCATGACCGAACCGCAGTACGAAACCATCACGCGAGCCGCCATCGCGCGCGAACTGGCCAATCCCCAGAAGCCGTAACGCGCGCCTGGGACCGCCCGAGGGCGGTCATCGCAACCCCTCCGCCAGCGAGCGCATCCCCCTCGGGCGCGCACGGGAGCAATCCCCGGGGACACCCCTCGGACCACGCCTGCCCTACAGCACGCCGCACCGATTTGGTAACCTGTACAACTCTGTCCGATTTACTCTTCGAAAGGGGTATCTCCTGATGAGTTGTCACGCGCGTCTCCGCTCCGCCGCGGCGCTGGTGTTCACCGCGATCTTTGTCGGAGGCCTGCCCGCATCAGCGCAGCAGGTCACTGGCACGCTCGGTTCCCCCGGCGCATCCACCACGATCGACGGCAAACAACTCCCCGCGCCCGATCCCAAGTTCGGTGGCGTCATCAAGGACCGCGCACTGGAGTCGAAGGCCTGGTGGGCCCCACGCATCACCCCGCCCGCCGACGCGCCCAACGTCCTGCTCATCATCACCGACGACGTCGGCTTCGGCGCCCCCAGCACCTTCGGCGGCGTGATCCCCACGCCCACCCTCGACCGGGTCGCACGCTCGGGCCTCCGCTTCACGCAGATGCACTCCACCGCGCTCTGCTCCCCCACCCGCGCCGCGCTCATCACAGGCCGCAACCACCACTCCGCCGGCTTCGGCGTCGTCTCCGAACAAGCCACCGGCTTCCCCGGCTACAACAGCGTCATCAGCCGCGACAAGGCCACCATCGGCCGCATCCTCCGCGACAACGGCTACGCCACCAGCTGGTTCGGCAAGAACCACAACACCCCAAGCTTCCAGTGCAGCCAGGCCGGCCCCTTCGACCAGTGGCCCACCGGCATGGGCTTCGACTACTTCTACGGCTTCATGGGAGGCGACACCAACCAGTGGCAGCCCAACCTCTTCCGCAACACCACCCAGATCTACCCCTTCGAAGGCAAGGCCCCGGGCACCTGGAACCTCATGACCGCCATGGCCGATGACGCCATCGACCGCCTGAATGAGCTCAACCAGATCGACCCCTCCCGCAAGTTCTTCTGCTACTTCGCGCCCGGCGCCACCCACGCGCCCCACCACGCCACCAAGGAGTGGATCGACAAGATCCACGACATGCACCTCTTCGACGAGGGTTGGAACAAGCTCCGCGACACCATCTTCGCCAACCAGAAGAAGCTCGGCGTCATCCCCGCCGACGCTGTGCTCACGCCCTGGCCCGCCGAACTCCTGCCCGAATGGTCCTCGCTGACCGACGAGCAGAGGAAGCTCTACGTCCGTCAGGTCGAGGTCTACGCCGCGTATCTCGCGTACGCCGACCACGAAATCGGCCGCGTCATCCAGGCCGTCGAGGACATGGGCAAGCTCGACAACACCCTCATCATCTACATCAGCGGCGACAACGGCGCCAGCGTCGAGGGCACGCTCCACGGCACCGCCAACGAAGTCGCCGCCCTCAACGGCGTTGACATCCCCTTCCAGGCCTCCATGAAGTTCTACGACTACTGGGGCTCTGAACAGACGTACAACCACATGGCCGTGCCGTGGAGCTGGGCCTTCTGCACGCCCTTCTCCTGGACCAAGCAGGTCGCCTCCCACTTCGGAGGCACCCGCCAGGGCATGGCGGTCTCCTGGCCAAACCGCATCAAGGACACCGGCGGCACACGCTGGCAGTTCCACCACATCATCGACGTCGTCCCCACCATCCTCGAAGCCGCCGGCATCACCCAGCCCGATGTGGTTGACGGCATCAAGCAGAGCCCCATCGAAGGCGTCAGCTTCGCCTACACGTTCGACAAGGCCAACGAGAAGGCGCCCTCGACGCACAAGACCCAGTACTTCGAGATGATGGGCGATCACGCCATCTATCACGACGGCTGGATCGCCAGCACCAAGGTCGTCCGCCCGCCGTGGATCCTCGCCGCCGCCGCCAACCCCGACCCGCTCAACAACTGCACGTGGGAGCTCTACGACCTCTCCACCGACTGGACCCAGAGCAAGGACCTGGCCAAGGAACACCCCGAGAAGGTCAAGGAACTGGCCGCGCTGTTCCGCTCCGAAGCCGAGAAGTACAACGTACTCCCGCTCGACGCCTCGGTCGCGACCCGCATCGCCATGCCGCGCCCCAACCTCACCGCCGGCCGCAGCGAGTTCGTCTACACGCATCCAATGAAGGGCCTCCCACTCGGTGACTCCCCTTCGCTCCTCAACACCTCCTACACCGTCACCGCCGAACTCACCATCCCCGAGAACGGCGCCGAAGGCATGATCGTGACCTGCGGCGGCCGCTTCGGCGGTTACGGCTTCTACCTCCTCAAGGGCAAGCCCGTCTGGTGCTGGAACCTCCTCGACCTCCAGCGCGTCAAGTGGGAAGGCCCCGAAGCCCTCTCGCCAGGCAAGCACACCATCGCCTTCGATTTCAAGTACGACGGCCTGGGCGCGGGCACCCTCGCCTTCAACAACACCAGCGGCATCGGCCGCGGCGGCACCGGCACGCTCCGCGTCGACGGAAAGGACGTCGACACCAAAGCCATCCCCTTCACCGTCCCGATCATCCTGCAGTTCGACGAGTCCTTCGACGTCGGCTCCGACACACTCACCGGCGTGAACGATCAGGACTACAAGGTCCCCTTCACACTGACCGCCAAACTCAACAAGCTCACCCTGAAGCTCGATCGCCCCAAGCTCTCGCCCGAAGACATCAAGAAGCTCCAGGAAGCCGAAGAAAAGGTCCAGCGCACGCGCGAGTAATCGCACGCCCCGCCGGGAACCAAAGCCCTCTCACCCCAGCGCCCCTCACCGGGCGCTGGGGCCTTTGCGGATCTCCTGATCACGAGCGCCCCGCGCCGCTGCGCCCCAGCACGTGACCAGTTCCGCGACTCCAAAACGCAACCGACCGCGCCGGAACAGCGCGGTCGGCTGGTAATGTCGATGTGCGTCCGCTCAGGACCGACGACGCCGACCCATCAGGGTCGCGCCAAGCCCGAGGACCACCGCCGCGCCCGGCGCGGGCACAACCTTGAAGTTGTCCACGATGAACGTGTTGTCGTTGTACCCCGACTCCGGGTTGTGCTTGACGCGCAGACGCAGCGCGTTGCCCGTGCCCGCAAAGTCGAACGACTCGTTGTGAAGTCCGGGCGACACGCCAAAGCTCTGGTCGACGAGCACCGCGTTGGTCACCGTGTCCACCACCGACACATTGAGCAGCGGCGCGGTCGCCTGGAACCAGTTCTGCCAATCAAATGAGAGCGTCATTGCCTGACCGAGACCAGACGCGAAGTCCTGGTACATGTCCACGTTGTGCCCGTTGAGTCCTTCGCCGTCGGTGTTGAGCGAGTATCCGCCCGAGATCGTCGGATACAGGACCGTGTTGTGGATCGTCGCCCCATGGCCGGACTCGATCGTCCAGCCCGGGATCGAGCTGCCGCCAAAGAGCGTGTAGCCGGAGTCCCCGCCAAGGCCGGCGCCCCAGTTGGGCATGTCCTCAAAGCCGCCATTGATCAGAAGGTTGTCGTCCGCGATCGCGCCCATCGCAAACGCCAGCGCCGGAACCAGGACCACGCTCCGCATCGACCGCTGATACCGCTTCATTTCGCCTCCAACGTACGCAAAGGCGCACCGAACCCTCGGCGCAGCCCCACCTCTGAAAACTACCTCAGGAACCCCGAAGGGCCACCCGATTATCGGGAATTGTTTGCGTATCCGGTCGTTGTTTGGCTCCCCGCCGGGGGATTCCCGGCGGGTGATTCCAGACGCCGGCATCACGGTCAACGCGCGCCGAGCTCCGCACCGATCCGGCGGATGATCTCCGACTCGCGGCCGCTCACCGTGAAGAACGTGCTCAGGATGCCGCCGCTGAGATTCGCGATCTGCTTGGCGGTTCGCACAAGATCCTCGCGGAACGTCGCGAGTTCTTCGGGCGTCAGCACCTTCCGAAGTTCAGACGCGTACATCGCCCAGGCCTTGCGCGCCTCGGGATTGGGACCGCGCTGGAGCCATTCGCGGATCCGCAGCAGCGCCTCGCTCTCACGCGGAATGCCGTGACGCACCGCCGCCTCGATGACCGCATCCGCCTCGCGCTGATCGCACGCGCCGTCCGCCCATGCGATCTCAACCAAAGGCAGCAGCTTGAAGGCGGTCAGCATCTCGCCCTTGACCTGCACCGCCATGAGCCGGTCGAGCACTTGGTCGTTGCCGATCCCCGTGAGCCTGGCGAGCTCTTCGCGGTCGCGCCGCGTCTGGAAGACGCTCCGGAGCTTGGCGACAAGCTCCGCGTCCTTGGTGCGGAAGTAGCCCTCTTCAAACGAGCTGCGCCGGGCCTCGAACGCGTCGTGTTGGGCGATCGTCATGTTCAGGCCTCCATTGATGTGCGGAGTGAAATCCGTCAATGAATCCTAGACGTTCGCCCCGCAAGGCCTCTTTTCGTACGCACGCATCCCGAACGATTCGCCTCGCAGCCTTCACCAAGGCACCAGATCACCCACGCGACGCTTGCTCTCCTCGGGATTCTCCGTCCAGTCCGCACGCTCCACGCGCGTGAGCCTGCCGCCCTTGTCGATCCCGTAGACGCACTCCTGATCCGAAGCCAGGGGATCAAGCACCGCGATGATCGCATCATCCTCGAGCTCCGCGTCACCCGCGCAGCGGATCAGGAGGCCCTTGATCCGCTTCCACTCCTTGGAGCCCGCGATGTCCAGCCGCCGCAGCGAAGCCTCGGGCGCGGGCTCCATCGACTCATCGAGCTTCAGGCACCCGCCCGCCTCAAGCTGCGCGATCTCCGTCGGCATCCCCTTGGATCCCGCCTGAAAGCACGCGATCGCCTGATGCACGCGGATCAGCGCGATCGGGCCCGCCTTGGCGTATCGAGCCGCAGCCGGGTCCACCGCCTGCCCCTGCTCCTTCGCCGGCAGCAGCGCGGGCACGACCTGCATCCCGATCACCACCAGCGCCCCCAGCACCGCGACTCCGACAAACACGCGATTCTGCAGCAGCGCGCGGACGCCCGCCCTCTTCTTGTGAGAACCCGCCATGATCCCCAGGCCTCCTCATGCGCCCCGCCGGAACGCGAAGCTGCGCCCCAAGGTACAGAGACGCACCCGCCCCGTCCAACCAGACCAATCGACGAAGGTTCATCGCCCCGTGCTCAAGGCTCCTCAGGCACGATCTCCATGTGATCCGTGAGTTCCTGGAAAAGCGGCTCGAAGAACTCGTGCCTGCTCTTCATCTCCTCGTCTGAAGGCAGTCCTTCCTTTGTGTCCGCGGTCTCGGCGATCTGCCACTGAAAACTCGCGTACACGTCCTTCTCGACGAAGTGAAATCCCCAGGTGTGAATCCGCACAAAGGTCTGGTCCTGCACGCGATCGAGAATGTACCGCACCCACTGCCCGTCATGCCCCGCAACCTTCGCTGGGCCCTGACCGATGAACCGCCCATTCTGCTGCTTGATCGAGGTTTGGTAGTCCACCAGACTTGCAATCCCGTCCTTCTCGAGATCTCGAATCTGCTTCTCGTCCAGCTTCCGGACAAAGAGCATGCCCATCGCGTCCCCATGCCCCGCATAACTCCGCATCGCCAGCGGAATGGTCTCCGCGCCCGAGTCGAACACGACCCAGCTCATCGGGCGGTGCAGCGCAAGCTTCAGGCCCAGCGCCCGAGGCTCGAAAGCTGTGGAGATCGCCGTCAGGTAGCCCGCCCGCACCTCCGCCATCGGATCCGCAATGAACGCGGGCTGGAAGGACGCGAGCGTCTCGCCGATCGGCGACTCGAGCTCGCCCTTGATGCCCGCCTCGAGTTGATCCAGAAACGCCTTGGCTTCCAGCTCTGTCAGATTGACGCCGCGAAGCCCTTCACTCTGCTTTGACAACTCCCGGTCTACCCCGCTCCAGTCGGGAACCTTCGCCTTGCATGCGTTGCGGATCTCCTCGACCCCGGGCCCGAGCTTCTGCTGCGCCTGCTCGCGGAGCTTCTGCGCCCGATCCGCCAGCGTCGGGAACTCCTTGGCAACACGCTCGAACACCGTCTCCTGCACGTTCCAGTATCCGAGCACCTGTCCCAGCGCATCGACGTCAACGTTGGCACGCCAGGCCATGGGGTCAATCGCCCCACCCTGATTCCGCAGGCTCGAGCCGCCCGCCGGAACCTCGTTCTTCTCAGGCTGAAACACACCCAGCGTCAATCCAAGCAGAATCACGCTCAACATCGTCTCGATCTCCCTTGCAAAGCCCGAGCATAACCGACACCCTTACCATCCCGCATGTCCCCACGTTTGCACCGGCTCTCCGCGCTGTCGCTTGCCCCGATCTGCCTGTCCGCCGCACCGGAGCTCTGCCTCCGCGCTGGCGCCCAGACCTTTGCGGACCGCACCGCCGACCTCGGCCTCACGCCAGGCAATGGCCCCGCGGGCTTCGGCGATGTGAACAACGATGGCTTCCCCGACCTCTACGCTGGCGGCGCCGTCTGGCTCAACGACCAGGGCAAGTCCTTCTCCCGCGCCGCCGCGCCGGGCCAGGGCATCATCGTCGACTTCAACAACGACGGACTTGGCGATCTCGTCTCCATCGCGCCCATCGCGCTCTACCGCACAGCCATCACCGATCAATCGCTCAGCTTCGTGCCCGTCGAGCTCCCAGCACTCCCAGAAACCGTCTGCCGGGGTGTCGCCTCCGCAGACTTCAACAACGACGCCAAGCCCGACTTCTATTTCACGGGGTACGAGAACTGGGAAAAGCAGATCACCTACCCGAGCCTGCTGCTCATCAGCTCGCCCGACGGATACGCCGTCCGCATCATCACCAGCGCCTTCCGATCCCGCGGCGTCACCGCCTGCGACTTCGACCAGGACAACGACATCGACATCTACGTCTCCAACTACCGCCTCCAACCCAATCTCCTCTGGATCAACGATGGTCATGGCGAGCTCACGGACCAGGCCGCTGCCCGCAATGCGCTAGCGACCACCGCGCCCTTCAAGGGCGGACACTCCATCGGCGCCTCCTTCGCCGACTTCGACAACGATGGCCGCTTCGACCTCTTTGCCGGCAACTTCGCCCACGTCGACTCACGCGGCGATCAGCCCAAGAGCCGCTTCCTGCGCAACCTCGGGCCGGACAAGAGCTGGGCCTTTGACGACCTCGGAACCTGCGGCATCTGGTATCAGGAGAGCTACGCAAGCCCCGCCGCCGCCGACTTCGACAACGACACCCGCCCCGACCTCTACTTCACCACCGTCTACGCCGACGCGAGCTTCGGGAAGAAGAACTTCCCCGTGCTCTACCGCAACGCCCCCGACGCTCCATGGTCCTTCAAGGACGTCACCGAAGGCTCAGGCCTCGAGAAGCTTCCCCCGACCTACCAGGCCGCGTGGGCCGACATCAACCTCGACGGCAAGCCCGACCTCCTGACCGCGGGCCGCCTCTTCATCAACACAGGCGCCGCCGACACCCACTGGCTCGAGCTCCGACTGCAAGGCGATGGCGCTCGCGTCAACCGCTACGCGATCGGCGCGCAGGCCCGCATCACGCTCCCCGACGGACGCATCCTCACCCGCCAGGTCGAAGCAGGCACCGGCGAATGCAACGCCAACAGCCCAATCCTGCACTTCGGCCTCGGCGACCGCAAGGACCCCATCGCGATCGACATCCATTGGCCCGATGGCCTGACCCAATCCATCCAGAACACCGCGGTCGATCAGGTGCTCAACGTCTCCTACGCCCCGGCCCCTGCGCACGAGGCGCAAAACGCAGCCCAGGACCTGAACAAACAGCACAAATGAACATTCCGGGCCGGAGCCCGCGCTGTTACGCTGAGCACGTTCATGAGGAGCCCACCGATGAAGCGTCCGCTCACCCTCGCGTTGTCCGCCCTCTGCTTCTTCACCCCCGCAGCCCTGGCCCAGCAGGCCGGCCGTCCGAATCCGGTGGATCCCCGCTCCGTGGGCGCTGATCCCAAGCAGGGCCGCCCCGAGGTCGAAGCGCTGGTCGCCAAAGTTGCCGCCGCGATGAAGGACGTCAGCGCGATCAGCTACCGCGGGTTCTGCAACGCATACCCCAAGATCCAAGGCAAAGAGGGCCCGGGCCCCGATGGACGCTTCATCCGCAAGCACGTCTTTGACGTCCAGCTCGCCAAGGCCGAAACCGGCGTCTGGAAGTTCGCCATCACGCTCGCCGACGCGGAAGTCGGGCAGAACGCCAAGCCCGACGCCGATGAACCCGTCCACGCCTCCCGCGCAGCCTTCGACACCGTGTCGCTCCGCATCCTCCGCGACGATCAGAAGGCGGTCTTTGAACGCGACGTCACGCCGCGTGATCTCACCACGCCCGCGGACTTCGAAGCCTTCCTCGACCAGCACGGCCTGGCCCTCACCCTTCCCTGGGACCTGCTCGAGAAAGACGCCCCGCTCGGAAACG
Organism: uncultured Phycisphaeraceae bacterium; assembly: GCA_964531675.1. Classification (GTDB taxonomy): domain Bacteria; phylum Planctomycetota; class Phycisphaerae; order Phycisphaerales; family UBA1924; genus CAZHFW01. Next base: position 28,012 of record CAZHFW010000003.1, read on the forward strand.
CCGGCCGTGCCGCCGGCGCGTACCAGGAACCCGACGACACCGTCGATGGCGAGAAGTGCGCCGTCCTCCGCGTCATGGACATGCCGGGCGTCTACCTCCCCGAAGCCTTCAAGGACGAGATCGGCACGCGCTACAAGATCTCCCGCGCCACCGGTCAGGTCCGCGTGATCGAACGCATCCACCAGGGTCAGAAGCCAAACACCTTCGAGCTCTCACGCAGCATCGTCCTCCAGGACTGGAAGACCAACTCCGACGCGCTCGCGGGGGATTACAACATCAACGTCCCCGCGGGCTACCGCGTCCGCGCCGCCCAGAAAGCCAACGTCGCCAACGCCGCCCCCGCGGGCAAAGCCAAGCCCGAAGCCGGCAAGAAGTCCGAGCCCCAGAAGGGCATGCAGAACCCGCAGGCCAAGGCCGCAACCTTCGGGCTCGCGATCGGCAGCGCCGCGCCCGCGTTCTCGCTCAACGCCCCCGACGGCACAACCCGCTCACTCGCCGACTACAAAGGCAAGCTCGTCCTCATGGACTTCTGGGGCTCCTGGTGCCCGCCTTGCCGGGCCGCGATGCCGGGCGTCCAGAACCTCCACAAACGCTACAAGGACCAGGGCCTCGCGGTCCTCGGCATGAACTACGAGCGCGCCAAAGACGCCGACCCCGCCAAGTTCATGAAGGACCATGGCTACGACTACGAGCTCCTGCTCAACGCCGAGAAGATCTGCGACGCCTACAAGATCACGGGCTTCCCGACCTTCTACCTCATCAACCAGGAAGGCAAGATCATCTGGTCCGCGATCGGCCACGACCCCAAGCACGAGGCCGAGCTCGACGAACTCATCAAGACGAACCTGAAGAACAAGTAAACCAGCCCGCCCGCCTCACCGCCGCCGTAGTCCCATCGCGCGGATGATCGCGTCCAGGTCATCCTTCACGCGGATCGGCGGATTCGAGAGCGTGCCCAGCGGCAGCCCGATGTCCCCGCCGCCCGAGTTCGCCGCGGCCCCCTGGGTGCTGGGCCGCTTGCCCATGTGGTAGTTCACCGTGACATCCGGGTCCTTCAGCGCGTGACCCGTCAGCACGCACACGACCGTCTCGGAAGGCTTGATGACGCCCTCCTGGATCAATCGTCGCGCTCCCGCGACACCCGCCGCCGACGCGGGCTCGCATCCAAAGCCGAGCCGCCCCACCATCGCCTTGTGCTCGACGATGCAGTGATCGTCCACGCTCCGCACCACGCCGTTCATCGCCTCCAAAGCCCGCAAAGCCTTGGGCAGATTCACCGGCCTGTTGATCTCGATCGCCGACGCAACCGTGTGCGCCCGATCGTTCTCGCGGTCCATTCGCTCAAACTCGCCCCGCACCTTGGCGCGGTCGTACCGCCCGCCGTTCCAGCGCACGCCCAGGTTGTTGTACACGCGATCGAGCGTGCTGGCCCCCTTGGCGTTGATCACCGCAAGCCGGGGAAGTTTGTCGATCAGGCCCAGGGCCTTGAGTTCGATGAACGCCTTGCCGAACGCCGAGCAGTTGCCCAGGTTCCCGCCGGGCACCACGATCCAGTCCGGGACCTGCCAGTCCAGCCCCTCGAGCACGCGGTACATGATCGTCTTCTGCCCTTCGAGCCGGAAGGGATTGACCGAGTTGATCAGGTACACGCCAAGCTCGGGCATGTTCTCCGCGATGTGCCGCACCCGCGCCAGGCACGCGTCAAAGTCGCCCGCGACCTGCAGCGTGCGCGCGCCGTAGTCCAGCGCCTGCGCCAGCTTGCCATAGGCGATCTTCCCTTCGCCGATGAACACGTAGCACCGGATCCCCGTCAGCGCCGCGTACACCGCCAGGCTCGCCGACGTGTTCCCCGTGGAAGCGCACGCCACGCAGTTGGCGCCCACCATCCGCGCATGCGTGAACCCCGCGGACATCCCGTTGTCCTTGAAGCTCCCCGACGGATTGAAACCTTCGTACTGGAGATAAAACCTGCCTCCCGAGGCGGGCTTGATCCCCACCCGCTCCGCCAGCAGATCCGCACGCTGCAGATTCGTGCGCCCCTCGCCCAGCGTCACCACGTCCGACTCGTTGGCGTAAAACGGCAAGAGATCCCGGAATCGCCACACACCCGAAAAGTCCAACGCCGCCGCCGTCGCGCCCGTCGCCCCCGTCGCGTTGCGGTCGCCCCGCGTTCCCGAGCGCAGCGCAAAGTACGACCAGTCCCGAGGCATGCTCGGCGACCACTCATACTCAACATCCAGCAGGTCCGCGCACGCCGGGCACGACACCAGCACCTTCTCAATCGGGAACTCCGCCCGGCACTCCGGGTTGATGCACCGCTGATACGCACGCGTGCGTTGCATCCGGGCTCCCGGCGTCATCTGAGAACTTGCTTGTGCGCTTCGCGGCGTCATGGGACAATGGTAGTGTCCCCACCCCCCACCGACGGGCCCCTCCCGGCCCCCACGCGATGCTGTACTTCTCCATCCTCCGATGGCCCGCCGATTTGGACAAGGCCCAGCGCACGCTGGCCGCCCAGGCTGCACTCAACATCGACGCCCTGCAAGCCACCGCGATCGCCCGCGCCAACACCCCCACCGTTGTCCGGGTGCTCACCGACCCCGAAGAGGCCCGGGAGGCCATCCGTACGCTGGCGAAGATCGACGCACCCGCCGTCGCGATCGGCCAGCGGGATCTGGACAAGATCCCCGATCCGGTCCGAGCCAAGGCCCTGCACCCCGCGCTCGGCGCCCCCAAACCCATGTACGCCGTCGAACCCTGGCGAGGCCCGGGCGCCACGCTCGTGATGGATCAGGTCTTCCTCCTCGTGCGGGGCTCGATCCGGCGCGAACGCATCACCTCCAGCAAGTTGACCAGCAAGGAAATCGGCGCCGACCCCTTCGAGGATCGATCCCAGCCCTACAGCACGCTCTCGCGCCTGCTCGACGCCGCACCGGAGGATCGCAAACCCCTCTCTGCCGCGCCCTCCAAGACCTTTATGGTCGCCGGACAGATCATCGATCTCTATCAGGCCGATGGCTCCCGCGTCCGCATCGACGCGGACAAGTTCAACTTCAGCGTGCTCGGTGACCAGCGCAGCATCACCGACCGCAGCAATACCGAGGCACTCGCCCTCAAGCTCGCGCAGGAAGCCACCCACGCCATCCTCGACCTGGGCTTCGAGAAGTTCGACCCGCCCTGCGAGTTCGTCAGAACCGAACGTACCTCCGCCGGGCTGGACAACTCCGAGATCCGCACCACAGACAGGCTCCCGCTCTTCGACTTCTACTCGCGCTGGATCTACCTGCTCATGCGCCACGTCGGGCCCGACAAACTCGGACCGGCCTAGGCCTGATCCGCTCCCCCGACCCGCCCCCCGGCGTAATCACCAAAGGGTTGCCACGCGACCCGCTGATCGACCAGCCCCTCAAGCGCCCGCAGGTACTCCTCCGCTGGCATCTCCTCAAGCCCGAACTGCGCCGTGTGGTGATTGGCCATCTGCGCGTCGAGCATCTTGTACCCACGCGCCGCCAGATGCCTCGCCAGATGCACAAGACACACCTTGCTCGCATCGGTCCCGCCCATCTCGGGACGGCTGAACATGCTCTCGCCCGCGAAGACCGCGCCCATCGAAAGCCCGTACACGCCTCCCACCAGCACTTCGCCCGCGGGTGTCGGAAGCCACGCCTCCACGCTGTGCGCATGCCCCGCCCGGTGCAAGAGCGTGAAGATGCCCACGATCTCCGAGTTGATCCACGTCTCCTCGCGCCCGGGCCTGGGCTCCGCGCAGCCGCGCATCACCCCCACGAAGTCCGTGTCCGTGCGGATCACGAAGCGACGCGAACGAACCCGGTCCTCCAGCCTCCGCGGCACGTGCATCCGATCCAAAGGAAGCAGCGCCCGCCGCGTCGGCTGCACCCACTCCGTCTGGCCCGTGTCCGGGTCCGACATCGGGAACCACCCCTGGCGATACAGCCCAAGCACGGACTCCACCAGCGCCGTCTGGCTCGGGCTCAGCGTGCTCGGATTGGGATCTTGGGGCTGCAAAGGGGGTTCCGGATCCGAACAAAGGCCTTTAGAATAGATGCTCATCCATCACGGGACCCCCAGCGCTGAAACCGCCAGCGCCGATTCCCAACTGTACCCAGGGGCGCGGATCAATCGCCCTTTCCGATCACACCCGATCGATCCGGACGGAGGCTCGCATGGAACTCGGACTGGCCCAGAACGCACTCCCCGCCGGAACGACCATGTTCCCGCAGAGCCCCATGGATCGCATCGTGGACCGCCTCACCGATGGCCAGATGGCGGGCTGGACCGCCTTCTTCACCTTCGTGCTCTGCATCGTCGTCGTGAGCAAGACCGCGTCCACCATCAAGGCCGTCGCCCGCGAACGGACCCGCCGCGAGATCGCCGCCTTCATCGCCGAAGGCTCCATCTCCGCCGAACAGGGCGAACGTCTCATGAAGGCCGGCCGGTCCGCCGGGGAGTGCTGAAGCGTCGGGAGCGTCACGCCATGAACGGATCTCTCCTCTCCTCCTTCTTCGTCATCGCCATCGTCGCCGTCGGCGGCGGCCTCACCCTCTCACTCGTCCAGGTCGTCGTGCACGCCATCCGGGATACCGTCCGCATCAGGCACCAGGAAGTCTCACGCCGTGAGATCGCCGCGTACATCGCCGAAGGCGCCATGAGCCCCACCGAGGGTGAACGGCTCATGAACGCCGGAGCTTCCGTTTCCGACCGCCGCCGGGAGAATCGTCATGGATAACAGCGCCTTCATGGTCGTCGCGGTCGGCGGCGGCATCTGCGTCGCCATCGTCTCCGTCATCGGGAGCTTCGTCCGCGACATCTCACGCAACAAGGAACGCGAGAACTCGCGCCGCGAAATCGCCGCCTACGTCGCCGAAGGCTCCATGACCGCCGAGGAAGGCGAACGCCTCCTCAACGCCGGCGGCAAGAAGCAGGCCTGACCCCGAGCAGACCTCACCCGCGCGGTCAGTCGTCCAGCTCCGTCGGTGCAAAGCCGCGCCAGACCTCCGCCTCCGTCAATGCCTGACCAAGCCCGATCGCCTCTTCGGGGGCCATCCCCACTCGACGCCGCCCCACCGCGGCCTGGAGCGAGTCCTCCGGATGCGGCCGCACGATCGGTGTGTCCGAACCGAACCACATCAGCTCCCCGGGCCGACACCCCGCCTCAATCAGCTCGCGCAGGGGAAACACCCGGTCCAGCCGGTGAGGGAGGCCCTTCCGCAACGCCTCGATGTCCGTCAACAGATGGCAAGGCTGCACACTGGCGATCACGCCCAGCTTGCCAAACCGCGGCACGTCCTTCCGATCGATCAGCTCCGCGTGCTCGATCCGCAGCGGCGGCAAGCCCCCCGCGTCAAGCTCGAAGTGCGGGTCCGGATCCGACTCCTCGTACGCGTCAAGCACCGCCCGCACCGCGCCGTCCCCAATCGCGTGCACCGCCAGACCAAGCCCAAGCTCCCGGCAGGTGTCGATCTCCTTCGCGATCTGCGCGACGCTGTACATCGCCTGCCCCGTCGGCATCCCGGGATGCGCATCGGCGTAGGGCTCGAGCACCCACGCCGTCCGCGAACCCAGCGTCCCGTCCGCAAAGAGCTTCCCGCCCGCCAGCCAGACATCCTCACGCTGCCAGTCGTCCGCCTCGGAATCAAACTCGATGACCTTCTCGTGCGGCGCGTACAAGAGCACCTTCGCGGGAAGCTCCCCCTCGTCCGAAAGATCCGCCAGCACCGGACCGAGCCACTCCTGGGCCCGCATCTCGTGGATCTCCACGAACCCGTGCTTGCGAAGGTCCGCGACCGCGTCCCGGACGCACGACCGGCGGTCGTCCAGGCTCAGCTCGGGCATCGCCTCCCACACCTTGATCGCCGCCAGCTCGAACATCACCCCCGTGGGCTCACCCTTGGCGTCGCGCATGATCCTGCCATTGGTCGGATCCGGCGTGTCGCGCGTGATCCCCGCAGCCTCCAGCGCCCGCGAGTTGGCGACCAGCGCGTGCGAATCAAACGACCACAGCACGCACGCACGCTCGGGGCACGCCCGATCAAGCTCCGCCCGCGCTGGCCACTCGGGCTTGGCCCACCCATCCACACGGATCCCGCCGCCGACCAGCCAGCGCTCCGGACCCGCTTTGGCCATCGACTCCGCCCGCTTCTGGACCAGACTCAGAACATCACCCGCGGACCGGGCCTCCTCAAGGCGGAGCGTGCGCATCGCCAGGCCGTGCGAGAAGATGTGCGCATGGGCTTCGCGGAGACGCTTGGGACGGGACATCCGAACTCCTTGTCGTGGTGTCAGCCTGGCGGGTGCAGCAGACGCGTCAGCCGCTCGGTCAGCAGCTCCGCATCATCTATAGAAGGATCGAGCTCGACGCGCACGATACCGAACTTCGCCCGCACATCCAGCCCATCCGGGTCAACGCCGACCGCAAGCGGGCGTTCGATGGTGATGCCGCAGGCGCGACGACAGAGCGCCGCCAGCGCGAGCGGATCCGAGTTGAGCAGCTTGCAGGCGCGCGCTTCGACGCTGCGGAGCGGATTGGTCAGCACAAGCTCCGCGCCGTCGACCACCAGAGGCCCCATCGTGGGGTGGTTGCCCTTGGCAGAAAAAATTTTGAAACGGACCCACGCGGAGGGGTCCGAAAGGCCGTGATAGGCCATGTGACGGTCGCTCGCCTCGTCATGGCGCTGGTCGAAGACGACCGGCTCGACGTGCAGTTGCAGCGCGTCGAACGACTCGTCGGGGAGCATCAAGAGGTAGTCGTCGAGCTCGAGCAGCTCGCGCTCGATGGGCGCGACCAGCGTGCCCGTCGCGCCGTCGACGATGAAGCGGAGCGGCGTCGCGCGCTCGCCCGCGAGCATCGTCGCGGTCGTGTGCGCGCGGATCATCCGACGCATCGCGCGCACCTCCTGAGCGGACAGATCATCGTGGGAGTCGGATGTGCTCACGCGATGATTGTCGGGCACACCGACGCGCCAGGCAAGCGCGGACCCGGGCGTGCGCACGCCGCGTGTACATGCCTGAAAACAAGGCCAAAAACGACAACGGAGCCGACTTTCGTCCGCTCCGTTGCCCTACATGTACGTTGGATTTGAGCAAACACGCCCGGCCAAGACCTCTGCGAAACCCCGATCAGAATCGTCCATGGATCGGAGGAGAGGGCGGGCGTGCGGACTGGGCGTTTCCGCCCACTCGACCCGCGCTGTCAGAGAGCAGCGGATCGGCGGCCTCTTACGAGGCCGTTCGCGCTTCAGCCCTTACGAGCCTTCTTCGCGGCCTTCTTCTTGCCCTTCTTCTTGGCTTTCTTCTTCGCCATTGCTGATACTCCAGAGAACGGTTCGTCGGGCGTGTGCGCCTGCACACTTCAAACCCGACGCCAAAGATTATCGGAAATCGGACGCGTTGTGCTTGAGTCAACCCGAAATTCCGCGCGCGATTTGTCAAGTTCAGCGCGCAAGCGCGCGCCGCGCCCCTCGATCGAGCGCGCGCAGCGCGCCGAAGCGCGACGCGTTCATCCGCGCAGCCCACACCGCGGCGCTCGCGTCATCGACCCCGACAACACATCTCCCGACCGCGCTGACGCGCCGATCGGCGCGAGCCATCAGCGCCCCGATCCATCCCCCACTCCGCTCCTTGTCGCACCCGCGCACGCGTTTGGCGGTACACTCGGCAAGTCTTTTCTTCACCAAGGTTTGCGTTCATCACGCCCGGAGCCTTCTCGACATGTCCACCATCGTCACGCGCACCCTTGATTGCGGCATGCCCCTGCTCGTTGAACGCATCGAAGGCGTCTCTTCCGCCGCCATCACCTGGCTCCTTCCCGCCGGCGCCGCCACCGACCCCGATGACCGCGTCGGCATGTCCACCCTGTGGGCCGAGCTCATCATGCGCGGCGCGGGCGCCCTGGACTCCCGGGCGCACGCCGATGCCATGGATCGACTGGGCGCAAGCCGCTCCGCCGACGTCGGTACGTACTACCTCAGGCTCTCCTCCACCATGCTCGGCACGCGCCTCCTGGACACGCTGCCGCTGGTCGTCGACATGGTCAGAAGCCCGCGCATGGAGCCTGATGCGGTTGACGCCGCACGCGATTTAGCCCTGCAATCACTGGAGTCTTTGAAGGATGACCCGCAGGAGCGAGCCTTCATCGCGGTGCGCTCGCGCCACCATCCCAAGCCCATCAACCGCTCGTCCCACGGCAGCGCCGAAGGCCTCACCGCGTGCACCCGCGACGAGCTGGTCCAATTGTGGAAAACTCGCGCCACCCCGGGTCGGGCCATCTTCGCCGCGGCCGGCGCGGTCGACCCCGACGCGCTGGCCCGCGAGCTCAACCGCCTCCTTAAAGGATGGAGCGGCTCCACCCCCGCGATCACCCTCGGCCCCAAGCCGCCGCGGGGTTACGCGCACGAGACAGACCAGTCCAACCAGGTGCAGATCGTCCTCAAGCACGATGCGCCGACCGAAGGACATGCCGACGCCCGCCTCGAGAAGATGGTGGTCAACGTCCTGTCCGGGGGAATGTCCGGGCGTTTGTTCACCGAAGTGCGGGAGAAACGCGGCCTGTGCTACTCGGTTTCGGCCGGTTACCGCGCCGAGCGCGACTTCGGAGCGGTCACCGCGTACGTCGGAACCACCCCCGAGCGAGCGCAAGAATCGCTCGATGTGCTCAACCAGGAGCTTCAGAAGCTCCACTCTCCCGCCGGCGCGATCACACCCGACGAGTTCCAGCGCGCCGTCATCGGTTCCAAGAGCCGTCTGGTCTTCTCGGGCGAGTCCACCGGCGCTCGCGCCGCCGCACTGGCCGCCGATCAGCATCGCCTCGGTCGCGCCCGCTCGCTGCGCGAGCTCGCCGAGGAGATCGATCGTGTCACGCTCGATCAACTGAACAGCTACCTGACAAGACGCTCGATGGGTGTGGTCACCATTCAAACGCTCGGACCCAGCACGCTCACGCCGCCCAAGGTCTGACGGGTCCGCGCCGAGCAATCCCTACACTCCCGGCTCATGATTCCCGAGATGCGTGCCAACCCGCTGGTCCGGTACTCCCGCGCCATCACCAACTACGCCATGGCCGGGTTCATCCTGGTCCTGCTCGTCTCCTTCCTTCTCTATCCGATCTTCCTGACCATCCGAGGCGGGTTCGCGGAAGACCCCGCGACCGGCCAGGGCTTCACCCTTCGCCACCTGCGCGCGATCTTCGATGACCCCACCCTGGTTGGGGGTCTGCTCAACTCGCTCAAGATCGCGGCCCTCACCACCACGCTCGCGACCCTGCTTGCCCTGCCTCTGGCGGTGTTCAGCGCCGGGTACAAGTTCCCGGGCAAGGGGTTCTTCAATGCTGCGGTGCTCGTGCCCATGATCCTCCCGCCGTTCGTGGGCGCCATCGGCGTGCGCGCGCTGCTGGGACGTGAGGGCGCCCTCAATGCGCTGCTGGGCACGCACTTTGACTTCCTGGGTGAAGCCAAGCTCCTGGGCGTCGTGATGCTCCAGTCGCTGAGCCTCTACCCGATCATTTACCTGAACGCGACCGCCTCGCTGGCCAATCTCGATCCCGCGCTGGCGGAGGCTGCCGAGAACCTGGGTTGCGGCCCGGTCCGTCGCTTCACGCGGATCACGCTTCCCCTTGTCCGTCCCGGTCTCTTCGCGGGCGCGACCATCGTCTTCATCTGGTCGTTCACGGAGCTGGGCACGCCCCTGATGTTCGACTACTACCGGGTGACGCCGGTGCAGATCTATAACGGACTGCGCGAGGTCGAGAACTCGGCCAAGCCTTACGCCCTCACGATCATGCTCCTGGGGACGGCCCTGGTGCTGTACTTCATCGGAAAGGTGCTGCTCAAGGGCCGGACCTACGCGATGCAGACCCGGGCGGCCCGCGCGGCCAGCGAGAAGACGCTGACGGGCCCGATGGCGGTCCTGGCGACCGGTTTGTTCGCGACGGTGTCGCTCCTGGCGGTCATGCCTCATCTGGGCGTCATCCTGACGAGCCTGTGCGTCCCCGGGCAGTGGTACAAGACGGTGCTGCCGACCGCGTTCACGACCGACCACTTCCACCAGGCGCTGACCTCCCCGGATGCTTTCGGGTCGATCGTCAACAGCCTCCGACTGGCCGCCGCAGCCATGGTCTTCGACATCGTGCTGGGCGTGATGGTCGGCTACCTGATCGTCCGGACCAACATCAAGGGGCGTGGCCTGCTGGACGCGCTGTGCATGCTCCCCCTGTCGGTGCCGGGCCTGGTCATGGCCTTCGGGTTTGTGGCCATGAGCCTGCGCTGGCCCTTCAAGGATGGCCCGCTGGAGGGTGTGGCGTCGATCTTCGGGTCCACGCCGGCGCCGTTCCTGTTCCTGATCATGGCGTACTCGGTCCGACGGCTGCCCTACATCGTCCGATCGACCGTCGCGGGTCTGGAGCAGACCTCGGGCGATCTGGAAGAGGCCGCGGTCAATCTGGGCGCGGGCCGGTTCACCGCGGTGCGCCGGGTGATCGTGCCCTTGATCATGGCCAACCTGATCGCGGGCGGGCTCCTGGTCTTCAGTTTCTCGATGCTGGAGGTCTCCGACTCGATGCTCCTGGCCCAGCAGGCCAAGCACTTCCCGGTGACCAAGGCGATCTTCGCGTTCACCGAGCGTCTGGGCGACGGCCCCTACATCGCCAGCGCAATGGGCGTGTGGGGCATGGCGTTGCTGACGGTCACGCTCTTCGGGGCGTCGACGTTGCTTGGCAAGAAGCTCGGGTCGATCTTCCGGGTGTGAGCCAAGGCGGGCGAGCCGACCGAGGTCGGGGAGTGCCGGCTCAGAGCCGAGCCGCGCAAGCGGCCGGGGCTTGGGTGTTTGGGCTCTGGTTTTTTGGTCTTTGGGGATCATCGCGTCCTCGGACGTCCGGCCGGCAGCTTGCGCTGCTCGGCTCTGACCGCGCGCCGGTCCATCTCTCGGGAGCGTGATTGTCGATGGCGAGGGGCGGCGAAACCCGAGCCCCATCGGGGCCATATCATTGCTTGGCTGGTCCAGGAATGACCGGCCGCGTTCTGCCGGAGCCCGCCCCATGCGTAGCGACATCCGATACAACAACGTGATTGACTCCGACGAGGCCCGCAAAGCCCAGGGCTTCGCGGACAACGCGCCGAACCTGCATCACGACCTGATCGACGCGGACAAGTTCTACATCACGCAGCAGTACCACAAGTACACCCGCGACGACCACGAGGTCTGGCGCGATCTGTTCACACGCCGCATGGAGGTGCTCGAGCAGCAGGTGAGCCGCACGTTCATCGATGGGCTCAAGATCCTCCAGCTCAGCGGCGAGAAGCTCCCGGCACTGGACGACGTCAAGCTCCCGAAGGACATCACGGTCTGCGAAGGCAAGGTCATCAAGGCCGGGTCCACGATCACCGGGATCAACCACTACCTCAAGCAATACAGCGACTGGTCGAGCTATGGCGTGCCCGGGTATCTCCCCGCCAAGGCGTTCTTCGCGTGCCTGGCCCAGCGTGAGTTCCCGACCACGGTCCTGATCCGCCCGCGCGAGGTCATGGACTATCTCCCCGAGCCCGACATCTTCCACGACGTCTTCGGGCATGTGCCATTGCACGCCAGCCGGGTCTTTGCGGACTTCCTGCAGACCTACGGCAAGGCGGCCCTCATGTGCGAGGACGAGCACCACATCAAGCGGCTCGGACGCCTGTTCTGGTTCACCGTCGAGTTCGGGCTCATCAAGGAAGACGGCAAGGTGAAGGTCTATGGCTCGGGCCTGGTCTCGAGCCATGGCGAGAGCGCGTACTCCCTCACGGGCTCCTGGGAGAAGAAGCCGGGCGGCCCCGAGTCCGCCAAGCCTTGCTCCAAGCGCGACGTGCCCGAGTGGCGTCCGTTCGACCTCGAACGCGTCTGCGAGACCGATTTCGAGATTGACCACTACCAGCCCATCTACTACGTGCTGGAGAGCTTCGAACAGCTCCGCGATGCGATGAATGAGTACGCCGAGCAGGTCATCGGAAAGGCTGGCCTGGCTGCTGCGGGTGTGCGGTGAGCGGGCCGGGACGCAAAGCGCCGCCGCTGGCCGACTTTGCAGCGATGGTCATGAAGCAGATGTCGCTCGATGGGGGCGTGGGCTCGCACCAACCGATGTTCATGTTCCCGCAGACCCGGGAGCTTCGCGCGATCGGTGGCATCCCCGCGGATGTGCCTCAGACGCGGGCGCTGATCGAGAAGATCAAGGCGGAGGGCTACGCGAGCCGTGAGTTCTTCTTCGTGGTGGTGCCGGACCCCGCGACCGCGGTGTGCGGGCATTCGGTGCCTGGCCTGGGGGCGATGTTCTGCGCCATCAAGGAAGACGCTGGCAAGCTCAGCGCCGCGCCGATCCCGACGCCGGACTGGTGGAAGCCCTGAAAGGCTGAGGCAGCTTTGTTAGTCTGTCCGGAGTTGTTCCTTCAACTTCCGGAGGGATCCCATGGACAAGCTTCTGATGGTGCTGCTGGCGATCCTGCTGCCGCCGGTGGCGGTGGGCGTCAAGCGCGGGCTGGGCGGGTCATTGCTTCTGAACATCCTGCTCTGCATCCTGTTTGTGCTGCCGGGCATCATCCATGCGTTGTGGGTGGTGCTGAAGGACTAAGGGTCGGGACCGTTCCGGGCGAAAAGCAACCGGGGCGACAAGGGAGTAGTGCTGCATGAGCACGATGGACACGAACGCGCCGACGGTTGTGCCGGTCACTGACCGGTACTGCATCCGCTGCGGCTACGCCCTTGATGGGCTTTCGCCGACCGCGAACTGCCCCGAGTGCGGCACGGCGGTGGAACTCTCACTTCGCGAGTCCACCCTGGCCGCTGCGGATCCGGTGTATCGGGACAAGGTGCACGCGGGCCTGTCGCTTGTGCTGAACGCGTTCCTGCTCATGATCATCGGGGGCATGCTCTCGTTCTTCCTTGGCGTCACGGGAGCCGGAGGCGGGAGCGGTCTGGCGCTGCTCTTGCCGATCCTCCAACTGCTCGCGAGCCTCATGCTCCTCCTGGGCTACTGGAAGTACACCGAACCGGACCCTGGCCAGGTGATGCGTGAAGGGACCCAGTCGGCCCGGACTGCGATCCGTATGACCGTCATCGTGCAGCTCGTGTGCAGCCTGGTGGTGCTCCTACTCGGCTTGCTTGGCGCGACCGCGCAGGCCGGGGCAAGGCCATCCATGGCGATCGACGCGATGGCGCTGGTGATGATGTTCGCCGGACTGGCGTCGTTGGTCGCGTGGATCGTGCAGTTCATCTCGGTGATGCGGTATACGCGCTGGTTGGCGTCACGCGTGCCGGACGACTACATCATTCGGCGCACGCACCGATACATGTGGCTGCTCCCGGTCGTCGCGATCGTCGGCCTGCTCCTGTTCTTCCTCGGGCCGCTGATCGCCCTGATCATGTACTGGAACCTGCTGGACAGGCTTCGCAAGCACTTCAAGTCGATCAAGAAGGGGCTTGGCCCGGCCAATCTGAAGGGCAGGCTGCCGAGGGCAAGCCTGAGCAGATGAGAACGCTGCGCGCCGGTCTCAGCTAATCTGCGCGCATGGACCCGATCGACCCGCCACGCAACCCTGAACTCGAGTCAGCCTCGCGCTGCGCCGGGTGCGGGTATCCGTTGACGGGACTGGCTTCGGAGTCGCTCTGTCCCGAATGCGGCACGCCGGTGCGGGACTCGCTCCAGGGTCGAAGGCTTGAGGCTTCGTCTCCCGAGTACCGCCGGAGCGTCGCCCTGGGGCTGACGATCGGGATGGTCGCCTCGCTCTGCATGTCGATCGGCGGGGTCTTCCGCTTGGGAGCCGGCACCCGGATCGGGGGCATGCGGGCGCCGTCTGCGCTTCTGACCGAGAGCATCGGGCCGGTTTTCTCATTGCTGCTGGTGGGCGCCATGTGGCTCGTCACCGCGCCCGACCCGGGGCTCGCACAAGGCGACTTTGCGAACACATCGCGGGGGCGGGCGCGGATCGCGACGATCGTCCTGATGGTGGCGATCCTGTTGCAACTGACGATCGCGGTCGTGAACCCCGCGGGGCTGGCCTCCGCCCTCGCGCCGGGGATCGCCGGGGCGCTCTCCGTCGGGCTTGCGGGCCTGGCGTTGCTGGTCGTTCTGACGGGAAGCTGGGTGATCTGGTGCGTGCTGATCTGCGAGTATCTGGCGGCGCTGGCCTGGCGCATCCCGGACCGCAACCTGACCATCTGGTGCCAACGGGCGGGCTGGTTGGTGCCCGCGATCCACGTCGGGGGGTATCTGTGCTGCGGCATCGGCCCGATCGCAGCGTCCCTGGCGTTCGCGGGTGTGCTCATGGCCCTTCGATTCCACACCTCCGGGATCTTCGCAGCGGGAACCCGGAAGGGGTCCGGGGAGGCTTAGGCCTCTACCCTTGGTCATGCATCCCACGCGTGTCGGCGTCGTCCGCTACCTCAACACCGCCCCGCTCACCTTCGGGCTGGAAAAGCTCGCGGGCCTGACGATGGTCCCGGCGGTGCCGGCACGCATCGTGGACCTGATCAGCTCGGGCGAAGTTGATCTGGGCCTGGCGTCGGTGGTTGACGCGCTGAAGTCCACCGCATCGGGAACCCCGATGACCCTGATCCCCGCGGGCATGATCGGCTGCGATGGCCCGACCCTGACCGTCAGGCTCTTCTCCACGACGCCGCTGGAGGAGATCCAGACGGTGCACGCGGACACGGATAGCCACACGTCCGTCATCCTGTGTCAGGTGATTCTGAGCAAGCTGATCGGAGTACGGCCCACGATCGTGCCCTTCGACGCCCGCGAACGCGTCGAACGTCAGGGCAACGCCGAGGCGAACGAGTTCCCCGCGGCGCTGCTCCTGATCGGGGACAAGGTCGTCACCGATGGCCCGCCCGCGGTGCGCTATCCCTACCAGCTCGATCTGGGAGAGGCGTGGAAGAAGCTCACGGGCCTGCCTTTCGTGTACGCGATGTGGATGTGCCGGTCGGAGAGGGCCGACGACCAGGCGGTGCAGACCGCAGCGATGCTCCTGGACCGACAGCTGCGCCACAACCTGACGAGGCTCGACAGCATCATCTCGGCACGGGCGCCGGAGCACCGCTGGCCTCTGGACCTGGCGCGGCACTATCTCGGGGAGTTGCTGCGCTTCCGCGTGGGGGCTCGGGAGCGCGAGGCGGTGGGCCGGTTCTCGATGGAGGCGGCCTCGCTCGGCCTGTTGCCCGGCGCCGCGGTGACCTGGCGTGAGATCACGCCCGCCGATATCGCGGAGCTGATGACCGCTGGAGCGTGAGGACGCGGAGGATCAGGGTTGCCCCCACTTTCGCGCATCAGTTCCCCGGTGCTTGAGAAGCTGGCCCGCGATCTGCGCTTTGCGCCGCGGGACGCGCTGCTCCGCGATGTGGACCGCGTGGAGGAGCTGGCGCGGGATGTGGATCCCAAGGGCTCGTACCCCGAGGACTTCGTGGTCTTCCGCATCACCGGATATCGCTCCGACAGCACGGAAACGAAGCTTCTCTCCGGAGAGACGCTTTTGGCGGATCTGTCGGCGCTGGCCGAGCGGATCTGCGACGCTGCGGGGATGAAGCTCGATGAGCTCAAGGCGGGGAGCTCCGCGACGCTGGCGGAGTTGTCGTCGCGCTGGAACGTGAGCCGGAAGACGGTTGATCGCTGGCGTCGGGAGGGGCTCATCGCCCGGCGGGTGCTCGGGAGCAATCAACGCCCGACGCTGGTCGTGAGGCTTGAGGTCGCGGAAGCCTTCGAAGGGACGCATCGGGACTCGATCGCTCGGGCGAGCGGCTTCTCGCGGATCCCGAGCGAGATCCAGCATCGCATGCTCAGGCGGGCGAGCGTCTACCGAGCACGCTTTGGCTGTTCGCTCAATCAGGCGGCCCAAAGGCTGGCCCAGCGGTACGGCCGGAGCCCCGAGGCGGTGCGCCAGCTGCTCAAGAAGCACGATCGCGTCGGCGCGGAGGGAGCGGCCGCGGATCGGGGATCGATCACGGTCCGCGAGCGGCGCGTGTACTTCCGCGTCTGGCAACGCGGTCTGGATCCGGTGTGGATCGCCAAGCGCACGCGGCGGGCCGCCACGGGCGTGCGCCGGGCGATCAACATCGAGCGAGCCCAGCTGCTGCGTGAGCTCGCGGAATCGGGAGCGCTGGACGCCCCCACGGCTCCGACCTTCGCCAGACCCGAAGCTTCCGAAGTGCTGCTTTCGCCGGATCCGGTTCGCACGGGCCTGGGGCGTCCGGGCCTGACGGACCTTTCGGAGTTTCTGGCGGATGCCCGCAAGAGAACCGTGCCCATCGGGGCCGAGGAGCTCTCGCGCCGGGTTGCGATGTGCCTCCTGATGCACCGCGCCAAGCGGGCGATCCTGGAGCTGGATCGCGGGAATCCGAGTGCGGCGGCGATTGACCGCGTGGAAACGGACCTGCGCTGGGTGCTCAGGCTCAAGGCCGAGCTGATGCGCCCGCACTGGGCGCTGGCGATCGAGACCGTGGAGTCCCAGCTCTCCACCGATCCGGGGCGCGGGCTTGGGATGGTCCCGACCGACCAGCTCCCCGAACTCCTCGCGAACCTGCGCGATGCGCTCGCGGAGGCGGTGGACCACTACGAGCCTTTCCGGTCAGCCGAGATCGGCGGGCGCTTGGCGGGATCGGTCGCGCTGGCGGTGGCGAAGATCGGACCCAGGTGGGCCAAGAAGCTCGGATCGGAGGCTGTCAGAGCCCCGCGGGCGCAGGCGCGCGTGCTCCCGGGCGTGCGGATCCGGGACTGGACGCGCAGCGTCGCGAGCTGGCAGAGGCTTCTCGAGCCAGACGACCGCGCGATGGGGAGGCTGGCAACGCTCGAGCCCTCGGTGCGACGCGTGATCGAAGCGCGATTCGGGCTCAGCGGCCTTCCACCCCGGACGCTCACCGAACTGGCGACGCAGCTGCGCTCGAGCCCGACACGCCTGGCCCGCACCGAGCGGACCGCGATCAGGCTGATGCGGGGTTTGAAGCCGAAACCTTCGCGGGCATCCTGAACAATCCCGCCGCCGGGCGGGTATCTTCGGGCCCATGCACGCCGACCATCACCATGCGCCAACCGGGATTGAACAGGGCATCGCCCGCCGCACCGCGATCAAGGCTGCGGGCCTGAGCGCCCTGGCGCTGGCGACCGCGCCCGCGCACGCCAACGCGAAGATCGTGGAGCCGCGGCGCGCGTTCCGCGTTGCCCATCTGACCGACATCCACATCCAGCCCGAGCGTGACGGCGGGAAGGGTTTGGCGGCGTGCCTCCGCCGGATTAATCAGCTCTCCCCCAGGCCGGACCTGATCCTGACCGGCGGCGACCTGATCATGGACTCCTTCGACCAGGGCCAGAAGCGCACCCAGCAGCTCTGGGACCTCTTCACGAAGGTGCTGGCGGACGAAACCGCGATCCCGACGCGCCACTGCCTCGGCAACCACGACATCTGGGGCTGGAACAAGTCCAAGTCGGGCACCTCGGGCGCCGAGCCCGGATGGGGAAAGCGATGGGCCACCGATCTGCTTGCGCTCCCGGGCACGTACTACGCCTTTGAGATCGGAGGCTGGAAGTTCATCGTGCTCGACTCGGTGCAGCCCACCGATCCCGCGGGAAGCTACTTCGGCGGGATCGACCAGCCTCAGCTCGACTGGCTCAAGGACCAGCTCCAGCGCACGCCCAAGTCCATGCCGGTGCTCGTGCTCTCGCACATCCCGATCCTGACGGGCGCAACGCTTCTCAGCGACGGCCGGTTCACACCCGATGGCATCGTGATGCCCCGGGGCAACATGATCCACAACGCCGATCGCCTGATCCGCCTGTTCGAGGAATACCCGAACATGCGCGTCTGTCTCTCGGGGCACATCCACCACGTCGAAAGACTCGACTTCCAGGGGATCACGTACCTCTGCAACGGCGCCGTCTGCGGCGCGTGGTGGGAAGGCAAGATCGTCAACTTCCAGAAGCGCGAGGCCAGGGCCAAGCCCGAGGATCCCAAGCGCCCCATGCGCTGCGACGAGGGCTTCGGTCTGCTCGACCTCTTCCCCGACGGCACCTTCATCCACCAGTACTTCACCTACGGCTGGGAAGCAAAGGCCTGAACATCAACCGATGAATCCACTCAGGTCAGGCTGATGCCGGCCTTCTCGAGCACGCTCTTGGCGACATCGACCAGAGGCGTCCGGCGGTCGCGAGCGGTCTTCTGGAGCAGCTTCATCGCATCGGGCTCGCTGACCTTGTGGGCCTGCACGATGGCCCACTTGGCCTTCTCGATGATTTTGCGCTCTTCCAGACGGCGACGCAGATCTTCCGCGCCGGCCTTTTCGGTCGCGTGCGCCACGAACCGGCCCCAGGCGACGCCGATCGCGGCGCGGAGCTGGGCTTCCGTCGCGGGCTTGACGAGGTATCCGAACACGCCGGCCTTCTCGGCGTCCTTGATCTGCTCGGGATCCGAGTACGCGGTCAGCATGATCACCGGCACGCCGAAGCTCGAGTAGATCTCTTTGGCAGCCGAGAGCCCATCGCGGACGGGCATGCGGATGTCGAGCAGCGCCATGTCGGGGGTCCCGATCTGGGCCAGACGGACCGCAGCATCGCCATCGGTTGCGGGGCCGACGACGGTGTACCCAAGGCCCGTCAAGGTCAGGGTCAGCTCGGTGGCGACCAGATGCTCGTCCTCGGCGACGAGGATCCGCGCGGGCGCTTCGGCGAACTGAGGCAACTCATGGCTCATGTCGGAACCTCGATCGAGAGCCCATCGGGCTCGGCATCCGCCGGCTCGGGGGGCTCATCGCTGAATCGGGCCGTCACGATAGCGTGAAAACCCGTTGGGAGCTTGTGGTGCTCGAAAGACCCGCGGAGTTCGCTCCGGCACAGTCCCTCGATCAGCGCCAGTCCGACGCCTCCCGGGATGCCGGTGCGCGGCGGGCTGACCGCCGGGCCTTGCCCATCTTCGCGCCACTCGATCTTGATGACGCCGCGGGGCAGATTGGACCATTCAAGGCGGGCCCTACCGAGGCCCGACGCGAGCACGCCGTGCTTGGCGGAGTTGGTCACCAGCTCGTGCAGCACCATCGCCATGGCGTGCGCCTGGGCGGGCGGGATGGTGATCTCGGGGCCCTCGCAAGCCAGATCCCCGGTGCGGGCCTGCGGGACGGCGCCCGCCGAGATCTTCCGAGCCATCTCGCCAAGCGAGATGGGCCCGCCGTGCCCGCGCGAGATGATCTCGTGCACGTCCCGCATCGCCAGGAGCTTGCCTCGCACCGCGGATGCGACCTCGGGGCCCGAGCGTCCCGTGCGCTCGTAGATGGACACGAGCCCCAGGAGCCCCGCGATGTTGTTGCGGACGCGGTGGTCAAGCTCGCGCATGAGCGTGCGCTCGCGATCGAGCGACTCGGAGATCTGCTGCATGTTCTGGCGGAGCTGTTCTTCCGCGGTCTTGCGGTCGGTGATGTCGGTGGTCAGACCGCCGAGACCATAGATCGCGCCGTCGAGCCCTCGGAGCGGGAACTTCACGGTGAGATACGTGCGGGGCGTGCCGTCGAAGCGCACGACGTGCTCGTAGCGCTCGACGGTGCCGTTGCGGATCACGCGCAGATCGGCGTCGCGGAAGAAGCGTGCGGAGGCGTCGGGGAAGAGTGCTGAATCCTCGCGGCCGACGATCTGATCGGCCGGGAGCTTCATGAACTCCTCGTAGCTCTTGTTCACGAACTGGTAGCGCCCCTCCAGGTCCTTGATGTAGGCGATGGCGGGCGTGTTGTTCATCATGACCTTGAGCCGCGCCTCGGTCTTCTCACGCTCGGCTTCGGCCCGGCGGATGTCCTCGATGTCAACCGAGCAGCCCATGAATCCCAGGAACTTGCCGTCGGGCTCAAAGCGCGGCGTGCCGTGGTTCAGCACGGCGCGATAGTCGCCCGATGCGCCGCGCACACGCACCTGCACGGAGAAGGGCAATCGCTGGGCGATCATCCCCGAGTACACGCTCATGAAGCCCTCGGCGTCGTCGGGGTGCACGCCCTCGGACCAGCCCCAGCCCTGCTCCTGCTCGAGCGTGCGCCCGCGGAAGCGGAGCCAGGATCCATTCGCAAAGACGAAACGCCCCTGATCGTCGGCTTGCCAGATCATCGCGGGCGCCGCGTCCGCAAGATCGCGGAAGCGTCGCTCGCTCTCCTCCAGCGCGATGCTCCGGCTCTCGGCGCGGGCCAGCTCCGTGCGCAGCATGAATGCCGCCAGGATCAGGGCGCTGAGCAGGATCGTGTAGATCCCGGTCTCGATGATCGCCTGCGAGCTGTTGGTCTCGGGCCTCTTGCCTTGCGTCATGACGTTGAGCAACGCAAAGCCCAGCGCCAGCGCGCCGGCGCCCAGCGCCACCACGAGCCAGCGGCCCACGCCATCGGGCGAAAACCCGGACGAAGGCCCGGGCGTGATCGGCGGGAGATTGGTGGAGCGGGCGGTCATGGCCGAGTGATCTCTGTTCTGCGAGACCGAGAGTTTATCGGGAATCCCAGCCCAGAGCGTGCGGCACAGCGGCCCGGAACACCACTTTCCGCCGGCCGATTCTGCCGCTGAGAACCGGGCGTTATGCTCGGAGGATGCCCCTGGACCGGATCCTGATCTTGGTGCAGCTCGCCGCACTCCCGGTCATGGTGTGCGCCGCCTGGCTTCTCTCCGGGGCGTGGAAACACCGGAACAGGCCGCTGTTCGCGATCATGGGACTTCTGCTCTTCCTCGCCGCGGCGTTCCCTGTTGGGCTTCAGTCGGGCATCGTGGATCAGTTCTGGGTCGCCCGGCGACTGCCAACCAGCATGCTGATGCTCCGAGCGATGGACCCGGCGCTGGGCGTGAAAGGCTCGCCAGAGGTGCTGGCGTTGTGCCATCGGCTCGAGCGTGGAGCCTTGGGCGCGGATGATCTGGCCAGACTGCTGGCGCCTCCCTCTTCGCCCGTCCAGCCAGAATATGTGCTGAGCGCCGCCCGAGCGATCACGACGCCGCAGAGTCGCGGACTGCTTCGCTGGCTTGATGATCAGAGCAACTTCAAGGTTCAGGGTGGGGTCAACGGCCGTGCCGCGATCGCGGTCGCATCGAGCGCTGCAGCGGAACGTGCGACCGATCCGGAACTCGTCAAGGCGATCTGCAACCTGCTGGAGGACCCCAGATCGGACGATGTCCTCCTGTACCTCGGAGAGTTCGACGCCGCGTGCCGGAAGCTGCTGGCGCACGGCGGGCCTCATCCGCAACTGCTGCAGTCGTGGGGAGTATTGATGCTTCGCTTCGGATGCAAAGTCCAAAGCGTGAGCCAGAGCCCCGACCGCACCCTCTTCCGCCTCGATCCGAATCCCTCCAGAGAGATGAAGTTTGGTCCGATCTGGAAGATGGTCGCGACTCCCTCGCAGCCCGCGACATCCCCGTCGCACCCCCAGCGTCCCGAGCTTCCCAATATCGCCTGGCTTGAGCTCAGGCCTTCGACGGATGACCCCAGCGTGCTCGTTGGCGAAGCAACGTTCTCCGCGACGCTGGATCCAGAGCACCTCGGAGAGCTCTGGCGTTCAAGGCCGTTCCTGTTCCCTGAAGACCTTGATCTGGCAACGCTCCCCCGCTTGTCGGTCTGGCGGCGCGTGCGTTTGAGTCTCGACCCGCGCAAGGAGGGCAGCCTGCGTTCCACGATCGTCGCCGAGGGGGTTGGCTCATGATCCTCGCAAGCGATCTCCCGCTTGTTGTGTGGTGGCTCATCCCCATCGCGGTCCTCGCCATGGCGATCCCCGCCTGCCGCTTGCTGCGGAGTGCGCGGAGCGGCCAGCGATTTCCTCGCGAGCACTGCCAGCGCTGCGGCTTTCCGCGGAGCGACAACCCACACCGGTCGTGCCCCGAATGCGGCGCCAGCGCCGCCGAATCTACCCGCCGCGTCGGCCCGGCGGCTCGCACCGCCGCCGCGGCGCTGTCACTGGTGATGTTCGCGCCCGCTCTGGTCCAGACGCCCGCGCTGACGTGGTGGATCCTCGGTCGTCAGAGCTTCGCGGACCGATTCCCGGACAGTCGGATGAGGCTTCTGCTCTGGCTTGATGCGCCCGAGCTGGCGAACCTGAAGCTCGATCTCGAGTCGACGGTCAGACTCAGCCCTGCCACGCTGACCAAGCTCACAGCGCGTGCGTTCGAACTGGCTCAGGTCCCTCAGCTCCCTAGCGACGCACCGCTTTCGCGACGCCGCTCCATTACGGAGCAACTGTCCTACTCGGCTGCGCCGATTCCCTCCCCCCGCCTCGCGGATGATCTCGGAGCGCTGCTGTGTTACCGGGGACTGGACGACGCGCGCCGGGGCGCGATCCTGAGAGGCTACTTGCAGGCGGTCTCGCCGCACAGAGCCTTTGACTCCAGCCCCTTGGCCGCGAACCTTGCGGAGATGTGCTGGGGCGGACCTGTCACGACACTCGGCAATACCAAGGCGGTCGCGGGAGGGAAGGCGTTTTCCACGTTGACCCCGGCCCAGATCAGCGAACTTGCGAGCACGGTGCTCGCTCGGCAGGCGGATCCGGAGAAGACCTGGAGTCCGTTGTGGGGTGCAGCGTTCGAAGGACTCGCCTCGCAAGGTCTTCTCGCGGAGAACCTCGTCGAGCGGTACCGACAGCACGCTGCCATGCTGCACATTCGCCTCCCAGGGACACCCCTCCACGCGGGCGAGGCGGCTCCGGCAATTCTTGATTACGAGCTCCGCACCGGCGGACGCGTGGATTTCTCCGGCCGCTTCGTTCCTGACGAAGCGTGCGCCGACGCGGTGCATCGCGGCGCGGACTGGAAGTGGAAGGTCGCGCCGCCGATGTATCCCCAGGTCGTGCTGGTCCTCACACCCAAGAGTCCGGGCACGCTCGTGATCACGGGCACCGCGACCATTGAACTCCTCCCGGATCGCGAGGGTGTCGACCGTCGTCTCTCCAACGCGGGCGAGACTTCGATGCGATTCTGGTTGAAACAGCCCCGCACCATGATTACGCAGCACGTCTCTATCGAGTGCCAGGTGCTGCCCGCGCGCACGCCGCCCGCGCCGCCATCGGCCGCGCAGCCTACGGATCAGGGCGGGCTCTGACCGAGCGATTGGCCTCCGCGCGGATGACTCACAGCACCTCGCCCAGCGCCGAGCAGAGCCTCTGGACCTCTTCGAGGGAGTTGTAGTGCTGGAAGCTCACCCGCGCCACGCCGGTCTCGGGCTTGATGTTGAGCCCGGCATCCGCGCTCATCGCGTCCACGAGCCGCTTGGAGTACGCGTGCCCCCAGCGCATCCCGATGTTGTGCTGCGCAAGATGCTTTGAGATCTCCGGCGGCGTGACCTTCGTGCTCGTGAACGCGATCGTCGCGACCCGCGATCCATCCCCGACGTCGGGCCCGATGATCCGCACGCCATTCTTGGCCTTCAGGTACTCGATCACCCGCGCCTGAAGCTCCTCTTCGATGCTTCGGATGACGCCGAAGGCTCGCTCGAAGAGGACGCGGTCGGGGGGAAGCGGGAACTGGTCGCACGTGTGCCCCCCACCGCTGCAGCCGCAGGTCCGCGGAGGCCTGTGTTCCGCGAGGCGCGTGAGCTGGTCCATGTACTCGGGCAACGCCGCGACGCCCACCGCGCCCTCGTGATTGGCGTTCCCGAGCTCCCACTTGTAAGGCCCGATGCTGGGATCGATGAAGTAGTGGTTCGGGCCGACCAGATCGCTCATCGCATCGTGCGTGCCGAACATCGCGGCCATGTGCGGGCCGAAGACCTTGTACGTCGAATACACGTACCAGTCGCACCCGAGCTGTCCCATATCGGGGGGGCGGTGCGGCGCGTAGGCGACGCCGTCAACCAGAATCCGCGCTCCCACGCTGTGCGCCACGTCGGCCGCAGCACGCACGTCCCAGACCTCGCCCAGGATGTTGGAGACCTGAGGCATGAGCACGAGCAACGTCTTGCTGTTGACCAGCGTGCGCAATCGATCGATCGAGGGTCGCCAGAGCGTCTTGCCTGTGCGTGCATCACGAACAGGCTCCGCCTGCCAGGGCACGATCGTGTACCCGCGGGCGCCGAGCCTGACCCAGGGACCAACGTTGGCCTCGTGCCCCGCGGTGCAGACCACGATCTGATCGCGGTCCACGAGCCTGGTGCTCAGAGGCTTCATCCCCTCGGGCACGCGTCCGGGCGCGAGCGCTGCTGCCCGCGCATCCGCATACGCCGACGCGATCTCGTAGCATAGGACCGTGGACGAGGACCCGAAGATCACATCGCCAAGCCCCTTGCCCACCGCCTCATCGCCCGCACGGCCCGCGTGCCCATTCAGAAAGACCTTCACGACTTCACGGGCCCGCGGGATGAACTGGCTCGCGTACTTGGAGAGCGGATAGTCGCCCCCGAGCTGGACAAACGACGTCTCCATGTACCGACGCATCGCGTCGATCACGCAGCGCGGCAGCTGGGATCCGCCCGCGTTGTCCATGAAGACCGTCGAACCCGCAAGTGCCGGGAAAAAGCCGCGAATCTGGGGAATCAGCGCGAGCATTCCAGACCTCCCATGATCAATCACCGACAACCGGCACGTCACTCGTGCCGCCCCGCGTCCCCCGCCCGAGACGAGTCCTCGAGTCGTGGGATCCTGACCAACACTTACGCCCGAGCCTCAAGCTCTTCCCACCGCGCGTACAGCGCCGCCACGCGAGCCTGTGCCTCGCCCAGCTTCTGCGCCACCTCGCGCGACTTGCCCCGGTCCGCCGACATCGCCAGCTCGTTCAGCTTCGCCTCAAGCTGCCGCACCTCAGCCTCCGCCTTCTCGATGGTGCCCTGCATGTTCTTGAGCTCCTGCTGCTCCTTGTAGACCAGCTTCACCTTTTTCGGCGCCGCTGGTGCGGGCGTGAACTTGGCCGGCTCGACCGGCACGCTCCCGCCCTTGCCCTCGCGCTTCCGTACCGCCTCGAACTGGTCGTAGTCCGCGAAGTACCGCGCCCCGCCCTTGCCGTCCAGAGCCAGGATCTTGCTCGCCAGCCGACCAAGCATCGCGCGGTCGTGCGTCACCAGCAGGATCGCGCCGGGGAACTCTTCCAGGCTCTCCTCCAGCACTTCGAGCGACGGGATGTCCAGGTCGTTGGTCGGTTCGTCGAGCACCAGCACGTCCGCCGGCTCGAGCATCAGCCGCGCGATGTGGATCCGCGCCTGCTCACCGCCCGACAGCGCCCGCACCGGGTTCTTCAGCTGCTCCTTGGTGAACAGGAACCGCTGCGCCCACGAGTTCACGTGGATCGGCCGCCCGCGATAGATCACCGAGTCCGACTGAGGCGAAAGCGTGTCCCCGAGCGTCATCCCCGGATCAAGCTCCGTCCGATGCTGGGAGAACACCACCACCTTCAGATTGTCCGCGTGCTGAATCGTCCCGGGCGGGGGCGTGCTCGGCGGCACGCCGATCGCGTCCTTGGCCGCCTGGATCGCCTCGGGCGTCGGCGCATCCGGCTCCAGATCCCCCTTGAGCACCTTGATCAACGTCGACTTGCCCGATCCGTTCGGACCCATGAGGCCCAGGCATTCGCCAGGCGAGAGCACCATGTCCACGTCGGTGAAGAGTCGTTTCCCGCCGATCGACTTGGTGATGGCCCGCGCGACGATGAGCTTGAGCGTGCGCCGCTCGGTCGCGCTGAAGTCGATCGCCGCCGCCTTCGCCGGCGCGTTCCGCGCCCGCAGCTCGGCCAGTTCATCCATGCGTTCGTAGGAGTCCGCGATCCGCGCCTTGGACTTGGTGCGCCGTCCTTCGGGCCCGCGGGCCAGCCACTTCAGATCCAGACGCACCTGCCCCGCCAGCGCCTGTTCCTGCCGCGCCTGCCCGTCCAGGAACTCGGTCTTCCGCCGCAGAAACTCCGAGTAGTTTCCGTCCACCGAGAACGTCCCCGCGGGATAGCTCCGGGCCAGCTCCACGATGCGCGTCGCCACCGACTCCAGGAACGCGCGATCGTGCGTCACCACCACCGACGCGAACTTCGCGCCGCGCAGCAGCTCCTCGAGCCAGGCGATCCCTTCCACGTCCAGATGGTTCGTGGGCTCGTCCAGCATCAGCACGTCGGGCTCCTTGGCCAGCTCGCGCACGATCGCCAGCCGCTTGCGCTGCCCGCCCGAGAGCGAGTCGCAGTGCTGTTCCAGGTTCTCGAAGCCCGCCCGGTCCAGCGCCAGGTGCGCCGCCAGGTCGATCTCATAGTCATCATGGAACTGCGGGAGCTTCCCCGCCGCCATGGCCTCGTGCAGGTTGCTGGTGATCGCCGAGAGCACCGTCGCGCCTTCGGGGAACACGTCCTGCTGGGCGACGTACGCCGCCCGCACGCCCTTCCTCGTGACGACCTTGCCCTCGTCCGAGTCGAGCTGCCCCGCGAGGATCTTCAGGAGCGTGGACTTCCCCGACCCGTTTGGCCCGATCAGCGCGAGCCGCTCCCGTTCATGCACGGAAAACTCGACGCCCGAAAAGAGCGTCCGGCTGCCGTAGGTCTTGGAAAGGTCTTTGGCGGTGAGACAAAAAGCCATCGTGAAGAATAGTCACCCGCCCCCCCAACGAAAAACCCAACCCCAACGAGCCCTCCCGCGCAAGCGGAGGGTCGGGCCAGCGGGTCCATCCGCCTGGAACCCAGAGCGACACAAGCGCATTCCTCATGAAAAACCCCACGCTTGCGCGTGGGGCTCGTTGGGTTTGGGATGGATTGGCGTCTTACCGGGCGCCCGCGCCGATCGTCATCTTCACCGGCACGAACGTGGGCTTCACCCGGGCCTCGAACTCGCTGCGGAACTTGTTCATGATCGTCCGCACCGCCCAGTTGTTGCCGTCGGCCAGGCCGCAGATCGTCGTGCCGGGCATGCTGCCCATGCTCGTTGCGATTTCCAGCGCCAGGTCTAGGTCCTTGGTCCTGCCGTTGCCTTCTTCGATCCGGCTCAGCAGCTGGTAGAGCCAGCCCGAGCCCTCGCGGCACGGCGTGCACTGGCCGCAGCTCTCGTGCTTGAAGAAGCGCGAGATGTTGCGGGCCACCGCGACCATGTCGGTGTCCTCATCGAAGATCGTCGGGCACGCGGTCCCGAGCCCCAGCACGTTGCACTTGCGGCCGATGTCGAAATCAAGCTCGGCGTCGAACTGGTCCGTGCCGAGCATGCCCATGGACACGCCGCCAGGGATTGCCGCCTTGAACTTCTTCCCGCCGCGCATCCCGCCGCAGAGCTCCTCGACCATCTTGCGGAGCGAGATGCCCAGCTCGAGCTCGAAGACGCCCGGACGATTCACGTGCCCCGACACGCCCATGAGCTTGGTGCCATGGCTCGGCGGAACGTTGGGCCCGAGCGTGCTCACGCGGCCCTGCTTGGTGAACCACTCGGCGCCGCGCCCGATGATGCTCGGCAGGTGCGCCAGCGTCTCGACGTTGTTGATGATCGTGGGCTTGCCGAAGAGGCCCTTCACCGCGGGGAACGGCGGCTTGATGCGGGGCCAGCCGCGCTTGCCTTCGATGGCTTCCAGAAGCCCCGTCTCCTCGCCGCAGATGTACGCGCCCGCGCCGCGGTGGAGATAGCAATCGACCTTGAACGCCCCGCCGTTGCCGGTCGACGCGCCGTTGAGCAGGCCATTGCCTCCGAAGATGCCGTGCGCGTACGCCTCGCGGATCGCGTTCTCGACGACCTTGGCCTGGTGGTGATACTCGCCGCGGATGAACACGTACGCGGTCTTGATCCGGCACGCGTAGCACGCGATGGCGATGCCCTCAAGCATCAGGTGCGGATCGAAGTCGAGCAGGAGCCTGTCCTTGAACGTGCCGGGCTCGGACTCGTCGGCGTTGACCGCCAGGTAGCGCTGGCCCGGATCCTCTTCCTTGCCGTGCTCGTCGACCTTGAGCTTGGGGAGGAAGGTCCACTTGAGGCCGGTGGGGAAGCCCGCGCCGCCGCGGCCGCGCAGTGTGGACTTCTTGACCTCTTCGGTCACCGCGTCGGGCTTCATCGAGATGGCCTTCTTGAGCCCCTCGTACCCGCCGGTCTTCACGTATTCGTCGTAGGAGACGATGTGCCGCCCCTTCGGATCGGCATAGGGCCAGCACGGGATGCGCTGGGTCAGAATGGGGCCGTCGATGTTGGGATTGATCGAGGACGCAGCGGCCATCAGCACACCTTTGCAGAACAGGCCGGGCGTCGGAACGCCAAAGCCTGATGGATCGCGGACTCCCAGCCTGTTCGGGGCGGGGCAGGGTCCGATTCTACGTCCCAAACCCCGGCCCAGCACAAATACCACCCACCCCGGAACCCGTGGGCGGGCGGAACCGGATAATGGTATCCTCTAGGGAGACCACCCAAAAAGGGTATCGAAGGAGGTCGCGGTGTCCCAGCAGATGCCACCCGATCCAGCTCGCGATCCGATCGGCCGCATCCCCTGGTCCAGCGCTCCCGCGGATCAGCGTGAGCTGCAACGGATCTGCCGTGATCTGGACGAGCTGGCGGTTGAACTGACGCGCACCAGCGCGCGCACACGCATCAGCATTCATGCGGTCCGTCTGGCGGGCGTTTCGGAAGACGCGGTCCGGCTCGAGCGCCTGCAGGTGCAGGGGTTCTTCGGGCTGGAGCGCAACGTTCCGCATGCGCCCATCGCGTTTCTGCTTCCCGCGACCGGATCCGGGCCGCCCGGGCCGCTGCACACGCTTGACGGCCGTCCGCTGGCCGCTGCCTCGCCCATTCTTGAGCAGTTCTGCACCAGGCCCTTCCCCGAGATCCGCGTGCGCGAATCGGGAAGTTCGATCCTGAAGATTGTTGAGCTTCCCCCCGAAGCGCAGGGGCACTGCGACGTTGTCGTGGGCCATCGGGATCACGTGCGCCTGCACCGCGAAGCGTGGCAGGGCGCGATCGAGTTCAGCAGCTGCGTCCGCGTGCCTTCCAGGCTGCTTCACATTCATGCGTACACGCACCGCTCGATCCAGATCGGAGAGTCCTCCACGACACGGATGTACCGTGCGGGGCTCTCGGGCGCACCGATCGATCGGAGCTTTGACCAGATTGCCGAGTTCCCCGGGCCGACGCGGAGCCGGGCGGGGGCGCCGGTGCAAGGCGGGGACGCCGCTCGCGTGCTGGGGATCGCCGCTGCGATGTTCGAATCGGCGGGCTGGCCCGTGCACGAGTTCGAGCACCACCACGTGAGCGTGCCCATGCCCGTCTGGGGCGCGGAATACGCGGTCGGCCTGAGTCTGCGCCCGCCCACGGCGTCACCCTGATTTGCATCCGGGAGACAAAAACTCAATAATCACATTGTTCGGGGGTGTCTCGAACCATGTATCTGCTGTTGTAAGCCGCCGGGCGGATCGTGCGCAGGCGGGGTATTCTGTGCCGCCTCGGAACTGTGCACCATGAGCGAGCCCGATCCAGCTGAAGCCGGCGGCCAGAACGAAGCGGACCGGCTCGCGCATATCCGTGCGGTCGGGGCGCGGGTGCGGACCGAGCTCCGCGTGCTTCTGAACCAGGTTCCGGACGAGCACGCGCCGGTGTCGGCGCTGAGCCGCTGGATCAACGTCAATCGGTCGGTCTGCCACCGCTCGGTCGCTGCGGCACGCGTCGAGGGGGACGCAGCGGACGTGCTCCGCGAGCTGCCGGGCGTCGACGGACTCGAACAGTTCGTGCAGGGTTTCCTGTCGCGCGGGATCGACCCGGTGATCTGCGCCCGCGGCGCTTCGGCGGTCGAGGATTACAAGAAGCTCATCGGCCGTTCCGGCGGCAGCCAATCCAAGCTCGTGCGCATGATCGAGGGCCTGCAGCGCGACGAGGCCGCAGGGTCCTTCGAGGATCTGGGCAGCGAAACCATGCTCCTGCGCCAGCGCTGGCACGAGCTGGCGGTGCAGATGACCGGCCTGGAGTCGGAAACCCTCGTGGTCATCCACGCGGTGCGCATGGCCTCTGACGAGCCGAGGCAGTACGACTGGGCCGGACTCAGCGGAAACCTGGGGATCACACGCCGTCAGAAGCACCTGCCCATCGTGATGATCCGACGCCATGTCCACGGCCCGACCAACGAGGGTTACCAGTCGCTCCGCGGGAAACCCATGGAGCCCGGGCAGACGCGCATGCTCATCCCCGAGTTCTGCTCGTCACCCCTGCCTCAGGTCGTGACCCGCCATTACCCGGCGCACCTGGTGCAGCTCATCGATCCGAGCCAGAACGCTGCCGATCCGCTCGACGTGATCATCGGCCAGCGCATCCTGGCGACCGAGGCCAAAGAGCGCCGCAAGGACGGGCACAAGTTCACCATGCTCCCGCGCGTTCCCGCCAAGCGGCTCGTGATGGATGTGCACCTGCACGATTCGGTGCCGCGCGGGTCACGGATCGGTGGACGGCAGTTCTTCGCGGGCTCGGTCTCCCTGGCGGGCAACCCCGCCGAGCGGTGGTTCGATCGCCTGGACGACCTCCCGACACCCCGTACCTTGGGCCGTGGCCTGCTCGACACCGACTGTGCGGGCAACCCCCGACACCAGGAAATGACCCGGTGGATCTTCGACCAGGTGGGATGGAACCCCGATGAGTTCACCGGGTATCGCATGGACGTGCGCATGCCGCTGTGGTCCGTGGAGCACCTGCTGCACTTCCCCGCGCCCGATTTCATGCCCGATGAACACGGCCTCTCGCCCGATCTGGCGTGAGTGCTCTGCCGAACGACGTATCTGCGGTGCATCGCGTTGTTGAAAACGTGAGACCGACCGTCGCGGCACCGGCGACCGTCGACGAACTTGTGGGTTTCTGACTCGTTTCTGTGCGCAAGGTGCGGTGGATGTTCGATAAAATCCGTCCGCGCTCGCCTCGGAGCGCTCAGAGGGAGACTGCAGAGTGGATTCCAACGATTCGGAGGGGGGCAAACGCCCCGGGGAGCTTGAAAGCCCGCAGTTCGAGTTGAACGCATCGCATCGCCTGCTGGATGAAGCGGGCGTGATGCTCACGGGTCTTTCCTCTCACGCGTTCGTGAATGTCAAGCTGATCCGGAAGCTCGAAACGCGCCGCGAAGGGGACGTGTACGAGTCGGTGACGTGCATGGGGCAGGTGGGCCTGCACTGGTCGCATGCGCGGCTTCCTTACGCCCAGTTCTGGCGCGCGTTGCACGCCGATCAGATGATCTCCGGCGGATTTCGCACGCTCGATGACAAGCCATTGGCCGAGACCGAAGAGGGGATGATCCTCCGCGAGTTCTCCAGCGGGCCTGTGCCTCGGGTGACCTGCACCGCGTCGGGAACCTTTGTGGTCCAGACCTTCGAGTTCCCGCACGGCGCTCCCGAGAGCGTGAACCTGTTCTGCGCGATCAAGCACACCGAGCTCCACCATCCGGAGCGCGACAGGCTCGGGAACACGTTCGCCATGGTGCCGCGGATCCCAACCAGAGTCTTCATCCAGGATGTCTGGATGCACGACTCGGTGCCGAACAAGAACCCGCCGGTCGCGGGCGTGTACCTGCCGGGCAGCCGCCTGCTGGACGGCCCGATCCAGACGCGGAACTTCGACCGCGTCGCGGTGCTGGATGCCCCGGCATTGCTTGGGAAGGGGCTCGCCCTGGCTTCTCTGAAGGATCACTCGCGCCACACCGAGCTGACCCGGTCGCTGTTTGCAGCCATGGGCTGGCACAGCGACGAGTTCACGGGCTACCGCACGCGGGCGGAAAATCCGCTGTGGTCCATGGAGTATGTCACCCACTTCCCGGCGCGGGAACGCACCGGTTGCGGGCGATGCGCTTCGGGCTGCGGCGCCGAGCCGGTCACGCCTCGGGCTGTTTGATCTCGACTTCTTCGATGATCGTGCGCCGCAGGACCACCGGGCCTTGCGGCGTCTCCACGCGCTCTTCCTCGACCTGACGGCGGACTTCCTGCTTCGGCGCCGTGGCCTTGCCCGCGGGCGTCTTCACGCCCTGGATCAGGTGTCCGAAGAACTGCCCGAGTGAGCGGGCCAGGGATTTCTGGTCGCCCGTGGGCATTGCGCGTGCTCAGTGGTGGTGATGACCCGAGGTCCGGGCCTTGTCCAGGATCTGGGGCACCTGGGAGGGCTTGACGTTCTCGTAGAGGGTCTCGTTGACGAGCATCGCCGGGGCGCTGCCGCAGGAGCCGAGACACTCGAGCTCGATGAACGTGAACATGCCGTCGTCGGTGGTTTCCGAGACGTCGATGTTGAGGTAGTCCTTGATGGCCTGGGTGAGCTCGGGCTGGCCGCAGAACTCGCAGGCGATGGAACGGCAGACCTGGACCAGGTTCTGGCCCTTGGGCTTGAGCCAGTACTCCTCGTAGAACGAGGCGGTGTCGAGGACCTTGGAGGGCTCGATCTTGAGGAACTCGGCGATCTCGAGCATGGCCTGCGGCGGGATCCAGCCGTAGGCGTGCTGGACCTCGTGGAGGCAGGGGAGCAGAGCGCCCGCCTTGACCTCGTAGCGCGGGAGCATGTCGCGGGTGAGCCGCTCCTTCATCTCGGAGGTGAGGTAGGGCTCAGCGCGGCGCTCGACTTGCATCGAGCCGGAGTTCTTGGTGATCCAGGCCATGCCCGGAGGGTAGGAAGCCAGTCGGGGGCGGGGAAGGACGCCACAGGGTGGGGAATCCCCCTTGCCAACGAGCCCTCCGCGCCAGCGGAGGGTCGGGCGGGACGGGCCAACCATCCAAAAACGCGGGACGACCCCGCGTCCGGACCACGGAGGCACCGGACGAACACGCGGCGGCCAGATGGTTGCGCCGGAGCGACCGGGTGATCAGCCTTTGGGCTTGACCCTCCGCTTGCGCGGAGGGCTCGTTGGCAACGGGGATATGCCGAAGGTTCGGGCTTACTGCCTCGGGACTTCTTCGAGGGAGAGCTTGCCGGTCTGGGCGTCACCCTGCTGGTGGACGTTAAAGACCGAGTGGCCCGGGACCAGCTGGAGGCTGGCGGGGTATCCGGTGTTGCCCGGGGTGTCGATGGTGATGAAGGCCTTCCAGTCCTGCGCGATGGAGCGCGGGGTGGCCAGGGTGGCGCGGTCGCCGGGGCCGATGCGCTTCTGCGCGACGACGCTGGACTTGCCGTTGTTGTCGGTCACGGAGATCGCGGCGCCCAGGGGCTGGGGCGTCTGGTTGCGCACATCGGCGCTGAAGCTGTTCTGCTGGCACCCTCCGAGCGTGACGCTGGCGAGCACGAGCGGAGCGACGCGGATCAGCGAACGGACCGTGAGAGGGCAAGACGCCTTGAGAGCGGGAGACATGGCTTCCTTCCCGGCCGCGGGGGCCGACTGTCGCCTCGCCCGGGCCGTCCGGGCCCGAGGCGATGACCGTCACGTTAGACGGGATTTGGGCCCGGGGGTTCCGGGGCCCGACTGGTTCCCAAACTGGCGTTCGGGAAGGGCTTCCGGGCTCACATCGGGAGCAGGACCTTCTCGGCCAGCAGCATGGACGGGGTCTTGCCTTCGTCGGTGCGGGCGTTCGGGTCCGCGCCGGCGCTGATGAGGAGCTTGGCGGCCGACTCGTGCCCATTGACCACGGCCAGGTGTATCGGTTCGATGCCCTGGGCGTTGCGGGCGCGGACGTCGGCGCTCCGGCGCACGAGCATCCCCACGATCGACTCGGCGGCGATGTGGTTCATCTGCGCCAGGGTCGCGTGCAGCGGAGTGTTGCGGATCGGGTTGTTGGAGGTCAGGTTGGCGTCCGCGCCGGCGATGAGCAGATCGCGCACGACCAGCTCGTGATGGAAATAGCACGCCAGGTGCAAGGCGCTGAAACCATCGGCCGAGGGACGATTGAGGGCGGCCTTGTCGGCGCGGATCAGGGCGTTGACGAGCTCGCGATCGCCCAGTGCTGCCGCTTCCACGACGTCCAGGTGCGAGCCATCGCCCCGGAGCAGTTCGGCCATGTCGCGACGCCCGTAATAGAGGGCCAGGAGGAGGAAGCTCAGGCCCTGCTCGGTGCGGAGCGTGTAGGCGGAGGGATCCTCGCGCAACAGGTCGCGGAGGGCTTCGAGGTTGCCTTCGCGGATGGCCGCTGGGATACGACGCTTCACGGACGAGCCTCCAAGTTCCCCCCGCTGCTCTCGGCCAGCGTGGCCATGCGGACCGCCACGCCCAGGGTGACCTGACGCATGACGACGCTGCGCGGGCCATCGGCCACGTCGGCGTCGAGTTCGATGTTCCGGTTGATCGGGCCCGGGTGCATGACGATCGCGCCGGGCTTCATCCGCTGGGCCCGCTCGGCGGTCAGCGCGAAGCCCGCGCGATACTCACGGACCGAGGCGATCGGCGCGCTCTTCTTGGCAGCGTCCGCGCCGGCGGCGGGGCCTTCGTGGCGCTCGAACTGGATGCGCAGCATCATGACCGCGTCGGCCTGCGCAACCGCCGCGTCCATGTCGTGGGTCACGTGCACGCCCGAGGCCAGGGCCTCGATCGAACGCGGCGCCATGTGGGCGGGACCGACGCACAGGACTTTGGCGCCCAGGGTGGTCAGGGCGGCGATGTTGGACCGCGCCACGCGCGACGAGACCACATCCCCAACGATCGCCACGGTGAGGCCCGAGAGGTCGAAGCCATCCGTACGGCGGTGGGCCTCGGCGAGCGTCAGGGTGTCCAGGAGACCCTGGGTGGGGTGCTCGTGCTTGCCGTCGCCGCCGTTGACGACGGCGCAGTTGTGACCGAAGGCGTCCAGAGCGCCCGCGATGTTCATCGCGCCGCCCGATTGACGCGTGCGGGTGACGATCGCATCCACGCCCATGGCGGCGACGTTGCGCGCGGTGTCGATGAGCGTCTCGCCCTTGTTCACGCTGGAGGCCGAGCCGACCAGCTCGACGACTTCGGCGCCGATGCGCCTGGCAGCGATCGCGAAGCTCGTCCGCGTGCGCGTGGAGTCTTCAAAGAAGATGTTGGCGACCACCCGGCCCCTGGCGACGTCGAGCAGGCCCGTGGGATTGCGCTCGACCTGCCCTTGGACGCGCCAGGCCAGAGCCAGACGGCGGCGCAGCTCGGCTGCCGACATCCCTTGCAGGCCGAGCAGGTGCCGCGGAGAGGTCGGCTCGGGTTTGGCGGGCATGACACCGGCACGAGGATGGATGGCGGAGGCTGGCATGGGCAATCGGATCCTAACCGGGATCGGAGGCAGAGTGGCCACCCCCCTCACTCGGGGGCCGATTCTGGATCTGGTCATGGGCCAGAATGCAGGCGTGGTAGAGCTCGATCGGCGTGGCCGGGTCGTCACGGAGCTTGGCGAGCAGGGGCTGATGCGACGGGAAGCCAAACCGGCTAAGGGCGCGGGCCATGGCCACGCGGGTGGAAGGGTCGTGCTCCTGCTGGAGGGCAGTCACCAGCGCGTCGGAGACTGTTCGGGCGTGCTCGCGCGAAGGAGAGGCCCGCAGCAGATCAAGCACCGCGACACGGCGGGCGCCGGCGTTCGGAGCTGCGAGGCGTTCGATGAGCTGGGGCAAAAAAAACGCCACGCCCGGCTCTGGCTGCGGGCGTGGCGGAGTCACCTTGCGGGAGTTTTCATCGGCGTCGCCCATGCTCGAGTTTCCCTCGGCGGGAGGAAAATGGATGCACGAGCGCGAAAGTGTTTCTCAGATCGATAGCGCGATCACTCGCGGTCGCTGGGAACGGTCGCCATGCGCGGCTGGCCGGAGGAGAAGGCGTCGTTGACCTGGAAGACCGAGCCCGCGACGGAGTCGCCCGCAGCCAGGCTGACCGGCTTGCGCTTGCCGCGAATCACGGAGAAGTTGGCCTGGCCGCCGGCGCCCTTCTCATTGGTGTTGGCCTGGACGGGGGGCTGGCCGGCGGGCGCCTCGGGGCCCGAGCCCGGGAGGAAGGCCAGGGCCGGGACCTCGGGGGTCAGGGCGTCACGGACCAGACGGCCGGTGATGCGCCAGGGCTGGAAGCCACCCTCGAAGTAGACGGTGATGGTCTGATAAACGGGCTTCCCGCCCGGGGCTTCGCCGACTTCGGCGACGGGGCGCATGACGTCGACGACGCCCTGGTGGCCGCGGGACCAGATGCGGGCGATGTGGTAGACGGGCAGGTTGGCGTTGGAGGGGCTAGGGGCCTCGGCGCCGGGGCCGGCAAAGCCGATGGCGCGTTCATAAGGAATGCGGCTCATCCCGCTGGGGATGTTCACGACGAAGTGCTCGGGGGCCTGGTTGGGCTCGCCCGAAGCCCAGGACGGGGCGCTGGGGGGATAGCGGTCGGCGACATATCGGGCGGCCATACCCGCGATCTGGTACTGGGGCGGGGCGTCGGGGCTCCGGTTGGTCATGGTGGCCCCATCGACGGTGGGATAGCTGGAATAGCCCTGGCAACCCGCGAGGGCGATGGAAGCCAGGAGGAGTCCGGGAATCAGACGGAGGTTCGTACGCGCAAGGTTCATAGCAGCAGAGCTCCCGCCGGTGGACCGGCAAGATGGGCGTCCCGAGACGCCTTGGTCAACGACCGGCGACCGACGCCATGCATCGGCGCAGCCGGGGCCGGAGCCGTACATGATCGCACTTCCGGCGCGCGAGAGGTTAGCACGACGGCCCGCGGAGGCGGCGGACCTTGCCCGCCCGGCACAAGCGGAGCGGAGAAAACGTGCTATAAGTCATCGTTCCCAATAGACTTGCGTTTACGGACGCGATGGTTCGCGGACGGAAGGATTCTCGGCATCCCCCACCTTGGCGGCGGCGAAGGATTGCGGCATGAGCACCACCAGGCCCCCGCGGTTTGTTCTCGGGATCTCCGGCGCGTCCGGAGCGGCGTACGCGCTGCGCCTGCTGGAGCAGCTGCTGCTCACGGGCGCGGAGGTGCACCTGGTCGTGTCCGAGTACGGCAAGCGCCTGCTGTTTGACGAAGCCCGGGTGCGGAACATCACGCTTGAAGAGCTGCTTCCGGCGCTGGCGTCAGCGCCCGCGAGCGATGGGCACCGCAAGAGGCTCGTGATCCATCCCAACAAGGACGTCGGCGCGTTGATCGCGAGCGGGAGCTTCCTGCACGACGGGATGGTCGTGCTGCCTTGCTCGAGCACGACGCTCGGCGCGATGGCGTCGGGCTCGGGGTCGAACCTGCTCACGCGGGCGGCGATGGTGACGCTCAAGGAACGGCGGCCACTGATCGTGTGCCACCGCGAGATGCCTTTGAACCTGATCGATATTCGGAACATGGAGACTCTGGCGCTGGCGGGCGCGACGATCTGTTCACCCAATCCGGGGTTCTATCTCAATCCGCAGAGCGTGCAGGAGATCGTGGACTTCACGGTGGGCAAGGTGCTGGACCTTCTCAAGGTGGATCACAGGCTGAAGATCCGCTGGGAAGACAAGGTCGCGGGGGATTCGTCGGAAGATTGACGGGTTTTGGCTGCGGCTGGCGGCAGCGCTCTAGACTTTCCGGGGCATTCCGGGAGCCTCGATGGGCCGCGAGCACGAGGAAACAGGGTTTACGTCTGCGCCAACGAGCCCGAACTACGGGCCGGGGGTGGCGGCTGCGCCGGCACGGATCGGGCCTTACCGGGTCGTGAGCCTGCTCGGCGAGGGCGGCTTTGGCGTGGTGTACCTCGCGGAGCAGACCGAGCCGATCCAGCGCAGGCTGGCGATCAAGGTGCTCAAGGCGGGGATGAACTCGGCGTCGGTGCTGGCGCGGTTCGAGCTCGAGCGCAAGGCGCTGGCGGTGATGAACCATCCGGGCGTGGCGCGCGTGTTCGACGCGGGGACGACCGAGCAGGGGCTGCCGTTCGTCGCGATGGAGGCGGTGCTCGGGAAGCGGATCACGGAGTATTGCGACAGCAGGCGATTGACGGTGCGGCAGCGCGTGGAGCTGGTCGCGAGCGTGTGCGACGCGGTGCAGCACGCGCACATGAAGGGGATCATCCATCGGGATCTGAAGCCCTCGAACATCCTGGTGGAGGAGATCGACGGGAAGCCGGTCGCGAAGGTGATCGACTTCGGCGTGGCCAAGGCGATCACGCCCGACGAGAGGGAGGCGGAGCCTCGGACCTTTACGGAGCAGGGCGTGCTGATCGGAACGCCCGAGTACATGCCGCCGGAGCAGGCCAGGTCGGGCGCGGGGGACGTGGACACGCGGGCGGACGTGTACTCGCTCGGCGTGGTGCTGTATGAGCTTCTCGCGGGGGCGTTGCCGCACGATCCATCCACGCTCAGGCAGAGCGATTACGCGGAAGTGCTTCGGATCATCCGGGAGGAGGACCCGCCTTCGCCGGCGCGGCGGCTCAGCGCGCTGTACAGCGCGCAGACCGCGGGACGCGAGGCGGGGCCGACGGCGCCCGCGAGCGGCTCGACGCCTTCGCCTCCCGACGCGCGGGTGGCGCGAGCGCCCGTGGTCGCGGCGATGGCGATCGCCGAGGCTCGCGGGACGGACGTATCGAGCCTGATCCGCGTCCTCAAGGGAGAGCTCGGCTGGATCCCGCTCAAGGCGATGCGCAAGTCGCCCGAGGAGCGCTACCGGTCCGCGGCGGAGATGGCCGACGATCTGCGGAACTACCTGGCGGCGCGGCCTCTGATCGCGGGGCCCGAGAGCACGGCGTATCAGCTCCGCAAGTTCATGCGTCGCAACCGCGTCGCGGTGCTCGCGGGAAGCGTCGTCATCGCGGCGCTGGGGCTCGGCTCGCTCGGCGTCGGCGTCGGGCTGGTGCGGGCGCGGGACGCGCTGGGACGCGAGCGCAATGCACGCAGCGTCGCGGAGGGATCGCTGGCGCGCGAGCAGGCGGCCCGCGCGACCGCGGAAGCGCAGCGCGATCGTGCGGACGCGGTGGCGATCTTCATGCAGGACCTGCTGCGCGGCGCCGGCCCTCACGTGGCGGCGGGGCGCGACACGACGCTCATGCGGGCGCTGATGGACGAGGCGGCCTCCAAGCTCGAGGCGGGCGAGATGAAGGCGGCGCCGCAGGCCGAGCTCGAGCTCAGGCTCACGGTCGCGAGCATGTACCGCACCCTGGCGGCGTACGACCAGTCGGAGAAGATGCTCGCGGGCGCCGAGAAGCTTGAACCCAAGGGCTACAGCCGGGCCTGGCTGCTGCGCGAACGCGGCACGTTGATGTGGGATCGGGGCGATCCGGTCGGCGCGGAGCGGTTCCTCCGCGAAGCCCTGGATCTGGCCCGCGCGGACAACACGATTGAACTGTCGGAGCGGGCCCGAGCTGCGACGGCGCTGGCGGGCGTCCTGAACGAACAGGGCAAGGACAGCGACGCCCACGAGCTTTACCGCGAGGCGGCCGAGCTCATCGAGTCGCTTCACGAAGGCGACCATTTGGACGTCGCCAGCGCCATGAGCAACCTGGGGCACGCGGAGCAGACCCTCGGCAACGTGCAGCAGGCGCTGGAGCTCAATCGCGGCGCGTACGAGATGTACAAGAGGCTCGCGATCGGCGACCATCCCGATTTCGCCTCCACCGCCAACAACGTGGGCGTCTGCGAGCAGGCGGTCGGGCACGTCGACGAGGCGCAGCGGCTTTTCGAAGAGTCCCTGGCGATGCGCCGCCGGCTTTTCGGGCCCGAGCACCCCGAGGTGGCAGCTTCGCTCTCCAATCTCGGCTACGCCAAGCTTCAGCTCGGCGCACAGGAAGACGCCGAGCGTCTGTTCGAGGAGTCGCTCCGCATCCGGCGGAAGGCGTTTGCGGGCGATCACCTGTTCATCACGCGCTCGCTGAGCAACCTGGCCTCGACCAAGCGGGCGATGGGGAAGGCTGCGGAAGCCGAGCCGCTGTATGTCGACGCGATCGCGATGCTGCGCCGGCTCTTCCCGGATGG
This sequence comes from uncultured Phycisphaeraceae bacterium, assembly GCA_964531675.1. Taxonomy (GTDB): domain Bacteria; phylum Planctomycetota; class Phycisphaerae; order Phycisphaerales; family UBA1924; genus CAZHFW01. The sequence goes on from CAZHFW010000003.1 coordinate 67,686, forward strand.
GCACCCCGATACCGGCATCTATCTGAGCAATCTGGCGAGCTCGCTGATGGACCAGAAGAAGCTCGCGGAAGCGGAGGCGCCTCTGCTCGAGGCGCTGAGCATTCTGGAGAAGTCCAAGCCCGAGGCGGATCCGGACACGATCGTGATCCTGCGCAAGCTCGGAACGCTCAATGAACAGCTCGAACGCTACAGCGAAGGGGCGGCTCGGTTTGACCGCGCCCTGAAGCTGGCGCGGAAGGCGATGGGGCCCGAACACCTGGAGATCGTCCGCTGCCTGCACGGCGAGGCGCGATGCCTGTTCAAGGCTGGAAATGTCGAGCAGGCCAAGCCTCTGATCGAGGAGGCGTGCACGATGGCGGCCAAGCTTCTTCCCGCGGAGCACGCGGGGCTCAAGGATCTTGAGAAGACACGGGCGATGATCAATGGAGAGCCGGCGCCCACCGGCGGCTGATCACTCGTCGTCGTCCTGACGGCGCTTGGCCCAGGGCTTGTCCTTCTTCTCCATCACGTCCAGCGTGACGCCTCCGACGATGCGGACGGTGCCCGGCCCAAGGGCGGACACGAGGCTCCTGACCAGATCCGGCGTGAGCCTGACGCGGTTCTTGCGATCCACTTCGACCATGATCGCGGCGTCGGCGGTTGCGATGACCAGGTCCACCGGGAAGAGCGGATCGGTTTCGCCCTTGGGCGTCGTCGGGGTGGCCATGCGGCCGCCGGCGGGCGCGGCCGCGGCGCGGGAGGCCATGTCGGCCGCGATGATCTGCGCGACCTGATCGATCGCGCCCTCGCTTGTGCCGTTGAGCCTGACCTCATCGACGAGCACCTGCACGCGGCCCGGGAGCAAGGGGAGCGCGTCCACCGGGACGATGCGCTCGACGATGATCTGCGCATCGCCTCGGGACAGGTCCACGCGGCCCAGCATGAACAGCGCGGAGTCGTTGGTGAGCAGGTGTCCGAACTTCAGGTAGGAATCCGAGAAGAGCACGCACTCGCAGGACCCCGTGAGGTCTTCGAAGGTGACGATCGCCATCTTCTGGCCCGCGGAGCGGCCTGAGCGGACCACGAGCGTGCGCACGGACTGGACCATTCCCGGCGCGATGACGCGGGCGTCCTGCTTCTGCTCCTTCACCGCGGCGGTCGTGAGCCCGCCGAAGACGCCGGTCCAGAAACGCCAGGCGTCGAGCGGGTGGCTCGAGACGTAGAAGCCCAGCGCGTCCTTCTCCTTGGCGAGGGTTTCGGCTTCCGACCAGGGCTCGGCCTTGGCGAGCGTGATCGCGGGGACGGCCTTGGCGGCGGCGGGTTCGGGCGCACCGAATCCGAAGAGGCCTCCCTGGCCCGCGGCCTTGTCCGCAGCGGCGCGCTGGCCCGCGGTCATGGCGGCGTCGATGGTGGCGAGCATGGCGCTGCGGAGTTTGCGGCCATGGACCGAGTCGAATGCTCCGCACTTGACCAGCGCTTCGAGGGTCGCCTTGTTGACGGCCTGGGTGGGGATGCGCTCGCAGAAATCAAAGAGCGAGGAGAAGGGTGAGGCCTTGCGCGCCTTGGTTGTTTGGGTCGCGGGCCCGCCGTCGCGTTCCTTGATGATCGCTTCGATGGCTTTGTCGCCCGCGCCCTTGATGGCGCGGAGACCGAAGCGGACGTGCCCATGGGCGGCGGTGTGGGGCTCGCCTTCTTCGAAGACGACCGCGAACTCGGACTGGGAGAGGTTGATGTCGGGGGGACGGACCTCGACGCCGGTCTTGATCGTGCGCGCGGCGCGGGCCTTGCCGGACGAAGGATCGACAAAGCGGGTGCGACGGCAATCTTCGAGGTAGGGGATCCAGTCGCTGGCCTTGTTGGCTGCGGATTCGTACGTGAGGAACGCGGCCATGTACTGGTTGGGGAAGAAGGTCTTGAGGTAGGCGGTCTGGTAGGCGACGATGGCGTAGCCCGTGGAGTGGGACTTGTTGAAGCCGTAGCCCGCGAACTTGAGGATGAGTTCGAAGAGGTCTTCGGCGGCCTTGGCGGTCATGCCTTGCTTGCCAGCGCCTTCGACGAAGACGGGCTTGGCCTTGGCGATGTCCTTTTCCTTCTTCTTGCTGATGGCCTTGATGAGGGAGTAGGCGGCGCGGAGGGGGATCCCGCCGAGCTCATGCACGATCTGCATGACCTGCTCCTGGTAGACCATGACGCCGTAGGTCTCGGCGGTGAAGCGATCGACGATCTCGTGGATCTTGGGGACTTCTTCGGTGCCGTGCTTTCGGCGGTTGTAATCGGGGATGAGGTCCATCGGGCCCGGGCGGAAGAGGGCGTTGGCGGCGATGAGGTCTTCGAGGCGGTCGGGCTTCATCTCGGTGAGGAGACGGCGCATGCCGCCGGATTCAAACTGGAAGACGCCGGTGGTGTCGCCTCGGCGGAACATCTCGAAGACGCGCTGGTCGTCGAAGGCGAGGCGATCAAGGTCGAGCGGGTGAGGCCCGCCGTCGCCTCGGGTGCGGCCCACGGCGGCCCAGATGTTGTCTTCGTCGAGGCCCTGGCGGATGAGGGTCTTGCAGCGCTCGATGACGCTGAGCGTGCGCAGGCCCAGGAAGTCCATCTTGAGCAGGCCCATCTTCTCGCAGGTGGGACCGTCCCACTGCGTGACGATCTCGTTGGCCTCGCTGCCGGGCTGCTTGAAGAGCGGAACGATCTCGTGGAGCGGGCGGGTCGCGACGATGACGCCGGCGGCGTGGACCGAGCAGTGGCGGGCCTGGCCTTCGAGCGTGCGGGCGTTGTCGATCAGTCGCTGGACGAGTTCATCGGAGTCGTACTTGGCCTTGAGGTCGGGCTCTTCCTTGAGCGCGCTGTCGAGGGTCGTGCCCAGCGCTTCCGGGATGAGCTTGGCGAGGCGGTCAACGTCCGCGAGGGGCATCTCGAGGACGCGGCCGACGTCGCGGACCGCGGCGCGGGCCTTCATGGTTCCGAAGGTGATGATCTGGGCGACGTGGCCGTATTTGTCGCGGACGTAGTTGATCACGTCGGCGCGGCCGTCCTGGCACAGATCAATATCGATATCGGGGTACTCAGAGCGGTCGGGGTCGGTGAAGCGTTCGAAGAGCAGGCCATAGTTCACGGGGCAGGCGTTGGAGAGGCCCAGCACGTAGCCGACCATGGTTCCGACGCCCGAGCCACGGGCGTTGGCGGGGATGCCGCGCTGGCGGCCCCAGTTGACGAAGTCCCAGACGATCAGGAAGTAGGCACTGATGCCCTTGTCGCAGAGGATTTTCAGTTCGCGATCGAGGCGGGCGCGGCGGGCGGCGGCTTGGGCGTTTGCCTGTGCTGCTTGGGAATCGACCCGGACCTTCGCAGACTCAGGTCCGGCTTCCGCATCGGGGCCGTAGCGCCAGACGTAGCCAGCCTCAGAGAGCATGCGCAGGGCGGTGTCGCAGTCGGCCTTGGCCTGGGCGCGTTCGGCATCGGTGGTTGAGGCGTTGAAGGGCTGGAGCTCGAACTTGGCGCAGTAGGCCTTGAACCAGGCGGTGAGGTCGCCGGCGAAGGCGGGGTCGTCGTGCTTGGGGAGGTCCTTGGCCTTGGGAACGTCGATGCGGACCATGGGCGCGTGGTTGGCACCGATGGGGAGCTTCACGTCGCATCGCTTGGCGATGATGAGCGTGTTGTCCATCGCTTCGGTGCCGACGCCCGGTCGGCCGCCGGAGCCCTTGAAGTCGCGGTCGTACTCATCGAAGAGTTCGCGCATCTCTTCCGGGCCTTTGACGTAGAGGTCCGGGTGGTAGTGCATCCGCTGGGGGTCGTTCTTGCCCTTGCCGGTGGAGATGCAGATGAGTGTGTCGTGGGCGTCGTGGTCTTCCTTTTTGAGGAAGTGGGCGTCGTTGTCGCCGACGAGCGGGAGGTTGAGCTCGCGGGCGAGCTTGATGAGCAGGGGGTTGATGGCGATCTGCTCGGGGACGTGGTGCTGGAGCTCGACGAAGAAGCGGGACTTCTCGGGGTCGGGGTCGCCGTTGAAAACTCTCGCGTGCCACTTGGCGCTCTCGACGGCCATATCCCAGAACTTGGTGTCCTGCGAGCGGTGGAAGGAGAGCAGGTGTTCGCCGATCTCGCTGCCGAGGTGGCCGTTGATGGCGATGAGGCCCTTGCTGTGCTTCTCGAGCAGTTCGCGGTCGATGCGGGGCTTGTAGTAGAAGCCGGTGACGTAGGCCTCGGAGGCGAGGACCATGAGGTTCTGCCAGCCTTCGAGGTTTTCGGCGAGGAGGACCAGGTGGAAGCCGCCTTCGCCGCCGCCGGTGTAGGTGCGGTCGGTGCGGGGCTTACCGGGGGGCGTGACGTACGCCTCGGTGCCGAGGATGGGCTTGATGCCCTTGTCTTTGCACTGGGTGTAGAAGGCGACGGCGCCGAAGACGTTGCCGTGGTCGGTGACGCCGACAGCGGGCATGCCGAGCTCGGCGACGCGCGCGACGAGCTTGTCGATGCGGTTGCCGCCATCGAGCAGGGAGTACTCGGTGTGCAGGTGCAGGTGGACGAATCCCTTGCCCATGTCCCAGCGTGGGTCGTGCGCGGGAGGTGCGATGTTCTGTTCGGGGGCTCCGCCCATGGGGCAAGGTCCTTCAAACGCAGCAAGGGGCGCAAGGCCCGGATGAGGGAGGATCGCGGCCCGCTCCTGTGAAGGAGCGAGGGGCTCATCCTAACACCCCCCTTGCGGGTGGGTCCGGATAGCGCCAGGTTTCTCCCAGGTTCACGACATGGCGCAGGCCCACCCGGGGCGGGGGAAACCCGCTTCGTGGGGTGGCATTCGCGGAAAGGGTTTTGCATCTCTTGGGGGCACGCTTGCTCGGCAGCTGACGGCTGACGGAAGCGTCCAAGGAGACACACCCATGAAGACCCGTTCCCTCATCGTTGCTGCTGCTGCCTTCGGCCTTGCTTCCGCGGCCTCTGCTGACGTCGTGACGGTGAAGTTCACCGGGACCGGCAAGGGCCAGAACATCCGCATCAACTTCAACGGCAACTCCAGCGACGTGTTCGCGGGCCAGTTGAAGCACCAGATCTCCAACGCGACCGGCTTCAACAGCTACCTCAACGGCATCTGGACGACGTACTGCACCGACCTGTCTGAGTACGTCTCGAGCTCCAACAACTCCTTCAATCTCGCGACGGTCGATCAGCTCATGGCCTCCCGCCCCAACGCGGCGGCCAAGGCCAACGCCCTCCGCTCCCTCTTCGTGGCGGGCGGCTCGACGATCCTCTCGTCCAGCGCCACCAACGACCAGGGCACGGCGTTCCAGCTCGCGGTCTGGGAAGTCATCACCGACTTTGACCCCACCAAGGCCAACAACGGCCTGAACCTCACCTCGGGCAACTTCTCCGCCAAGCAGACCAACAACAACGCCCTTCCCAGCACGCTCGCCAATGCGGTCAACGCGTACTTCACCTCCGCGGCCCTGAACACCGCCGACGACGGCTCCCTGGTGGGCATCATGCGGAGCGGCAACCAGGATCAGATCATCAAGGTCCCCGCTCCGGGCGCTCTGGCCCTGGCGGGCCTGGGCGGCGGGCTGGCGTTCTCCCGCAAGCGTCGCAAGGCCTGAGTCTCCTGACTGAGCGAACTGACTCCCCGACCCCCAAGCGCGCCGCGGCCTCCCATGGGCTGCGGCGTGCTGTTTTTGCCGGATCGAAACCCGGCCGAACCGATGCCGAAGAAGGGTCGTAGGATCCCTTCATGCGCGTCGCGTTCACGTCCATTTTCGAGCAGGCGACCCGGGTCGGCCGGGTGGCGGGCGCGGTGCGCAGCCAGCCCTCATGGCTGATCAAGCTCGCGCTCTTTGCGGTGGTGGCAGCCTTGGCGGCGGTGGGCCTGCTCGTGCTCGTGCCGGCGCTGGTGCTCGGGCTGGTGGTCTTCGTCGCGGCGGGCGCGGTCTTGATGGTGCGTGGAGGCGTGCGGCGCGTGGCGTCGTGGTTCTTCACAGGCGTGCGCCGCGGAGATGCTTCGGGTCGACGCAACGTCCGTGTGATGACGCCCAGGTAAGCGCGTTTGCACCCACCAGGTGCGAGTGTGCGCGACCGATAAGAAGCGGCGTTTTCGCCGGGCATTTCAACTACTTTCTCGAAGTCACCCAGATTGACAACGTCCGTCTGCGCTTCTGCGGAAATGCCACCATTCCTCACGATTTTTACTTGTTTACAACGCATGCTTGCGTAGTCTCGGAGCCAAAGGTCATCCGTCTGCCGGTACTGGGATTCCGCCCCTGGTCCGGTTGCGTCCGACGGATGGGAGAGTGAGCTCCCCGGGAAGGGAGTTCCAGGAGAAAGGGCTCCCCGAGAGGGGAGTGGAGACAAGGTCATGAACAAGCTGATTTCGTGCGTGCTCGCTTTTGCGGGCTTGGCTTCTGCTGCGCAGGCCGATTTCGTGGATGTGAACTATCTGGGCACGGGCGCCGGCGGCGCGGCCAAGATCGCATTCGCCCCGGTCGGGACGCGTGACCTGTTCGCGGGTCAGCTGCGCCACCACTTCGCCAACGGCACGGGCCTGCTGGCGGCGTACAACGGCGACCACGTCACGTTCTGCCCCGACCTGTACCAGTACGTCGACAGCGGCGTGAACCAGTACAGCAGCCAGGCGATCGAGAACCTTCCGCTGGTTGCGCCCGCGGTGACCACGATGGGCGCGATGCGGGCGGCGGCGCTCAACACGCTCTTCGCCAACTACGGCGCGCTGGCCTCCTCCACGAGCGACAATGAGCTCGCGCAGGCGTTCCAGCTTGCGGTCTGGGAAATCACCTACGACTACTCGGGCTCGGGCCTGGATCTGACCAGCGGTCAGCTCTCCGCGACGCAGACCGACGGCTCGCCCCTGGCGGCCGGCGTGCAGTCCTGGCTCATCGCCTTCGACAGCTCGCTCTCGATCGGCGTGAGTGGCGAGTGGGTCCTCGGCGTCGGCAACCCCGACAAGCAGGACCAGCTCTTCACGCCCGCTCCCGGCGCGCTGGCCCTGATGGGCGCCGCGGGCCTGATCTCGCGCCGTCGTCGCGCCTGATGCTCTTGGGACACGCGTCCCTTGCAAAGAACTGATGTCGGGCCCCGGGATGCACATTCCGGGGCCCGTCACGTTTTTGGAGCGTGCGTGAAGGCGCCCGCGCGGGAAGGCCTCACTCCATCGCGTCGGAGGCCTCGTCGATGGCTTCGAGCCACGCACGGCGGAGTTCCTGTGCGATGGGACCGACCACGCCATCACCGATGGCCTCGGCCTCAACTTTCACCACGGGGAGCACGCCCCAGGAGGAGTTGGTGAGCAGCACTTCGTCGGCCTTGAGCAGATCGTTGATGCCGATCATGCGGCGTTCGATGCGATAGCCGCGTGCGCGGGCCTGCTCCAGAGCCCATGCTCGCGTCACGCCCGGGAGCACGGGGGAAGGCATGACGGCGCCCGAGGTTCCCGAGGCCTGGGCGCCCGCAGCCTCCTGCTCTTCGCCTCGGGCGATGGGCGTGGTGAGCTTGATGCGCTCGTCCTCGCGGGAGACCAGGATGCAGTTGCTCACGGTGCCGCCGGCGAGGTGGTTGGTGACCTGAAAGACCAGGGCTTCTGCGGCGCGGCGGGAGGCGGCGCGTTGGAGTTCGCGCAGGCGCATCCAGTAGTTCAGGGTCTTGTGGCCCGCGGAGGTATCGAGCGGGTTGACGCGCAGATCGGCGAGCACGACCGAAACGCCGCGCTCGAACATCTCGTCGGGGTAGGCGGTCGCGGGCTGGACATGCACGATGACCGTGGGCAGGACGCGCGCGGGCTTGGAGGGATCCTGGGCGGCGTGCAGGAGGTTGAGGTCGCCTCCGGTGATCGTCAGGCGGACACGGGCGATATCGAGCCCGGCGTGGAGGACTGCTTTGAGTGCCGCGTCGGCGAGGCCCGCCTCGCGGACCGCATCGCTGAGCCCGAGTTCGCGGGCGGAGGAGGCCAGACGCTCGACGTGTTCGTCGAGGTGCAGGGCCCAGGCCTTGCCGCCGCGGACGCCGGCGGTGAAGGTCTCGAAGAGTCCGACGCCGTGCTGGAGACCGGCGTCGAGTGCGGAGAGGGTGCCGGCGGCGGAATCGACGGTGCGGCCGTTGATCTGGAGGATGGACATCGGGATGAGGATATGGGGTCCGAGCGGGGATTATGGGGACGCGTGACCGGCCCAGACGTCGCGGGCCGGCGGCCGAGAACTGGATCGAGACGTTGAAAGGCTGGCAATGGGGGGCGGCGTTTTGGAAGTCATCTTCTGGCGGTCGGATGTTCCGATCGCGGGAGGTGCATGTGGCTGCGATCGCTGGGGTAGGGTCGGACGAACTGCTGCAGATCGAGCGTGACGATCACGCGACGCTCGTGCGTGTGCAGTGTCCGGCGATCCGTGAGTTGCAGGTGGCATTGCTCTCGGCGAGGCTCGAGGAACTCTCGGACCTTGCGGAAGGGCGTCTTGGTCTTGGGCTTTCCAGGGTCCGGGCGATGAGCTGCGGGTTCCTGGAGGCTCTTGTGCGGCTCTCCCGCCGGGCCGAAGCGGCGGGCGGCGAGCTGGTTGTGTTCGAGGTCTCACCGGAGGTTCGGGATCTCCTGCGGGCGACAGGGCTCGACTCGGCCCTGACGTTGGCGCGGGAGCGTCAGGAGGCCCTGGCGATGCTGACCCGAACAGGTGCTGACCGGCAGGGCTCCTCGCCGCGGGGCGATCCGCGCGGCGGCGGGTTGAGTCTGCGGCGGCTCTTCGGCCGGGCTGCGTGAGGCGGGGCTGGTCTTTCAGACGCCCGCGCGGCTTTGTTCCCAGTTCATTCCCCGGTTCGTCCCACGCGGGAGCAACTTCCCCGCGTGGGACGACGAACTTTTGGAGGGGATGTGCTGCGGCCGGCGCGGTTCTCGGGCCCGCCTGACGCCCGGTCCGGGCGGGGAGCACGTCGGAAGCGTCGATAGAGAAGGGCACTATGGGCCGGGGAACGCTCGCACACGCCAGGATCATCGGAATGCTCGCGGGAGCGGCGCTGGCAGCGTCGCCGACGTGGGCCTCGGACGCAGCGTTCGGCTGGTCGATCTTCGATGAGTTCCGTCCCGATGCAGCAGCGGTGCGCGTGGTGGCGCGCCCGGGCGTGCTCAACCTGCGCACGGGCGATGTGGACACGACACAGGAGCCCAACGAACTCAACGATGGCGACGGCGGCTTTGACGCGGGCTGGCGCGTGCTGGTGATGGACGGCCCGATGACGCCCGAGCGGCGCGCGGCGCTGGAGGGCCTCGGCGTGAAGCTCGGGGACTATCTGCCGAGCAACGCGTGGATCGCGGATGTACGCACGACGAGCAGGGCCGCGCTGCGCGGGCTGGGCTTTGTGAAGTGGTCCGGCGTGTTCCGGACCCAGTGGAAGCTCGACCCGGAGCTTGGCGCGCTGCCGATGGTCACGCCTGAGCGTCAGGCCCTGGCGCAGGCCGGGCGGACGTTGGCAAACGTGATCCTGTTCCCGGGCGAGGACGTTCGCGCGACCGAAGCGGCCTTGGCGGCGTTGCCCGGCGTGAAGGTGTTCCGCAATGACCTGGAGGTCGGCGCGGGCAAGATCGTCATCGAGCTGCCGGTGGAGGCGGGCGCGCTGGTCGCGGCGATGCCTCAGGTCCAGCTCATCGAGGACGCGGAGGAGTGGACCGAGCGCTCGAGCAAGACGGTGCGCTGGGTCGTGCAGACCAATGTGTCGGGAAGCACGCCCTTCTACACCGCGGGCGTGACCGGCGCAGGGCAGGTGCTGAGCCACCTGGACACCGGCGTCGCCTGGAACCAGTGCGCGTTCTACGACACCGAGCCGATCGGACCCACGCACCGCAAGGTGCTCGCGGACTTTGCCGGTGGGACGGGCCTTCACGGCACCATGACCGCGTCGATCCTGGCGGGCAAGAATCCCGCGGATCCGACCGACGGGAACACGGGCGTCGCCTACGACGCCAAGCTCGTGCACGATCAGTATCCGGACCCGAAGTACACGACCTGCGGCGAGCAGTGGAAGCGCTTCTACGTGGACTTCGGGGCGGCGGTGCACTCCAACAGCTGGGGACAGGACGCGACCACCGAGTACAAGGCGGGCGTCCGCGAGGTCGACCGCTTCAGCTTCGAGTACGACGACAACCTAATCGTCTTCTCGGTGACCAACACGTCCAACGCGCTGTACATCCCCGAGAATGCCAAGAACTGTCTGGCGGTCAGCGCCACCGCGCAAGCGCCGCTCCAAGGGAGCTGGGGCATCGGCGGGAGCGGGCCGACGATCGACGGGCGGCGCAAGCCCGAGCTGCTCTCGCCCGGGAAGAGCTACTTCGGCTCTTCGGTGCCGAACCAGCTGACCAACTGCGGGATCGTGGCGCAGGCGCCGAGCGGGACGTCGTTCGCGTGTCCATCGGTGGCGGGTGCTGCGGGCCTGGTGCGTCAGTACTTCATGGACGGGTACTACCCGACGGGCGTGAAGACGCCCGAGCACGCGATCGTGCCTTCGGGCGCGCTCATGAAGGCGGTGCTGATCAACGGCGGGGACAAGCTCTCGACCGAGGCGGCGTATCCCAACAACCGCGCCGGGTGGGGCCGGGTGCTGCTGGATCAGGGACTCTATCTGCCGGGGGATGCGCGGCGGACGGTGGTCCGAGACGTGCGCAACAACTCGGCGCGCTCGCTCACGACCGGAACCAATGCGGACATGATTGTGCGCGTCAACACGGCGCAGCTGCTCCGCTTCACGCTGGTCTGGCACGACTTCCCCGCGTCGGTGAGCTCCTCATTCACGCCGGTGAACAACCTGGACCTGATCGTGACGGATCCGAACGGCGTGGAGTATCGCGGGAACGTGTTCGCGAACAACTTCTCGACGACCGGGGGCGCCGCGGACAGCGTGAACAACGTCGAGCAGGTGCACATCGCGGCGCCGAGCGCGGGCGTCTGGAAGGTTCGCATCGCGGCGGGCGCGGTGAACATGGAATCGCAGGGCTTCGCGATCGTCGCCTCGGGCGACATCTCGCCCTGCGTGGCGGACGTGAATCAGGACGGGCAGGTCGATCTTTCGGACTTCTTCCAGTTCTTCGGCGACTTCGACACGGGCAGCGCCGGCGCGGACGTGGATGACGAGCCAGGCGTGGATCTGGGGGATTTCTTCGCGTTCCTGAACGGGTTTGACCTGGGATGCTGAGACCCGACCGGGAAACCCCTGGTCACAGGCGGATCCTTCTGGCATACTGATCCGGCCCGGCTGCTGCGAGATCCAGAACCTCCGCGGCACATTCCGGGCATGCGAAGGAGAGGGGCATGTCCATCGTTGGTGTGATGCTGTGCGCGGCCTCCACGGTCGCGGGATTCTCGGGAATTGAACGAGCGGCCGGCGCGTCCGCGACCTCGGGCAACGCGGTCGTGGTGGGACGTCCCGGCGTTCTGAACTTCCGCTCGGGTGATGTGGACATCGCGACCCAGGCCGACGAGTTGACGCTCGGCGACGGCGCGTTCACGCCCGGCTGGCACGTCATGGTGCTCGACGGACCGATGACCGCGGCACGGCGTGCGGCGCTGGAGGCGCTGGGCCTGCGGATGGGCGATTACCTCCCCACCAACGCGTTCATGTTCAATCCGGCCGGCGCGACGCGCGGAGCGGTGCACGGGCTCGGCTTTGTCACGCGCGTCGTGCGCTTCGCCGATGCCTGGAAGATCGACCCCGAGATCGGCAAGCTCCCGATGACCACGCCCGAGCGCCTGGCGATCGCAGCGGCGGGCGACGTGGCGCTGAATGTCGTCCTTTTCCCGGATGAAGCGGTCAGGCAGGCCGGCGTCGATGTCGGCGCGATCGCCGGCGTGCGCATCGTCCGCACCGACGAGACGCTCACGACGCGCTCGCTCACGGTCATCGCGCCCGCGGGCGCGGTCAACGCCATCGCGGCCCTTCCCGGCGTGCAGATGGTGGAGGACGCGGAGGAGTGGACCGAGCGCAACAACACGACGGTGCGCTGGGTCGTGCAATCGAACACCAGCGGCGTGACGCCCTTTTATTCCGCGGGCATCACCGGGGCCGGACAGGTCGTCGGGCATCTGGACTCGGGCGTGTCCAGCGCGGTCTGCTCGCTCAGCGACACCAATCCGGTCGGGCCCGCGCACCGCAAGATCCTCTTCGACGGCGCGCCGTCGGCGAGCACCCACGGCACGATGACCGCGACGATCATCCTCGGAAAGAACCTGGCCAACCCCACGGACGTGAACACCGGCATCGCCTACGACGCCAAGCTCGTGCACAACTCGACGCCCTCGCTCGACACCACCGGGATCTTCTCGAACTTCTCGACCTTCTATACGGGCTACGGGGCCGCGATCCACAGCAACAGCTGGGGCCAGGACTTCACCACCGCGTACAAGGCGGGCGTGCGGGCCATCGACGAGTTCTCGTTCTTCAACGATGACAACATTGTCGTCTTCGCGGTGACCAACCAGTCCGGATCGATGTACATCCCCGAGAACGCCAAGAACTGCGTGGGCGTCGGCGGAACCGCGCAGGCCAACAACCAGGGAAGCTGGGGCGTGGGGGGCACGGGCCCCACCGCCGACGGGCGACGCAAGCCCGACATCATGTCCCCGGGCCTGAACTACATCTCGACCTCGGGAGGCACCTGCTCGACGTCGACCGCGACCGGGACGTCGTTCGCGTGCCCGGGCGTGGCGGGCGCCGCGACGCTGGCACGCCAGTACTTCATGGACGGGTACTACCCCACCGGGACCAAGGTCCCGGCGGACGGGTTCACGCCTTCGGGAGCGCTCATCAAGGCGTCGGTGATCAATGGCGGCGCCGACCTCACCGACTCGGGCTATCCGGGCAACCGCGAGGGCTGGGGGCGCGTCTGGCTTGATCGCACCTTCTACTTCCCGGGCGATACACGCACGATGCTCGTGCGCGATGTGCGCAACAACTCGGCCAAGTCGCTCACGACGGGCCAGTCGGGCGCGGTGCGCTTCCGCGTGAACTCCAACCAGCTGCTGCGCACCACGCTGACCTGGGCGGATTACCCCGCGACGGTCAACACGACCTTCACGCCGGTGAACAACCTGAACCTCGCGGTGGAAACGCCGGGGGGCACGTACCTGGGCAACGTCTTTGCCAGCGGCGTCTCCGCGACCGGCGGGACCGCGGACGCGCTGAACAACGTCGAACAGGTCCACCTGAATACGCCCTCACCCGGCGTGTACGTTGCACGGATCAGCGCTGCTGCGGTCCAGCAGCAGTCGCAGGGCTACGCCGTCGTCATCGCGGGCGATGTCTCTCCTTGCGTTGGCGATGTGAATCAGGACGGCGAGGTCGATCTGGCCGACTTCTTCCAGTTCTTCAACGACTTCGACCAGTCGCTCCCCAGCGCGGACGTCGACGGCATCGACGGCGTCGATCTGGGCGATTTCTTCGCCTTCCTCAACGCGTTCGACGCGTCCTGCTGAGCACCCGACCCTCAAAAAGCAAAGGGCCCGGCGTTGATGACGTCGGGCCCTTTTCGTTTCGTGACACGTGAGCTTGGATCGATTCAGCGGAGGACCGAGTCCATCTTGCGCTTCTCCGCGGGGGAGGAGCCTTCGACGGGGATGTCGGCGATCATCGCATCGATGATCTGGTCGGTGCTGACGCGATCGGCCTCGGCGTTGAAGTTGGTCAGGATGCGGTGCCGGAGGACGGGCTTGGCGACCTGCTTGACGTGCTCGGGCGTGACGTGCGTGGACCCGGAGAGGATCGCCTTGGCCTTGGCGGCCAGGACCAGATATTCGCTGGCGCGGGGGCCTGCGCCCCAGGCGACGTAATCGCTCACCATCTTCGGACGAGTGAGGCCCGCGTCCATGGGCTCCTTGATGCGCGTGGCGCGCACGAGCCTGAGGGCGTAGCGGATGACAAAGTCGGGGGCCGGAGCGCCCGCGACCAGCTCCTGCACGGAGCGGATCTGCTCGGCGCTGAGCACGTTGTCGATCGCGACCTTGGCCTTGGTGCTGGCCCGGCGGACGATCTCCAGTTCCTCATCCGCGGTCGGATAGCCGATCTGGATCTGGAACATGAAGCGGTCGAGCTGGGCTTCGGGAAGCGGATACGTGCCTTCCTGCTCGATCGGGTTCTGCGTCGCGAGCACGAAGAACGGGTCGGGGAGCTTGTGCTGACGACCTCCCACCGAGACCTGCCGTTCCTGCATCGCTTCGAGCAGGGCAGCCTGGGTCTTCGGGGGCGTGCGGTTGATCTCGTCGGCGAGGATGACGTTGGCGAACACCGGCCCCTGCACGAAGCGGAGGTTGCGGTGTCCCGTGGTCTTGTCTTCCTGGATGACTTCGGTGCCTGTGATGTCCGAGGGCATCAGGTCGGGCGTGAACTGGATGCGCGAGAAGCCCAGGCTGAGCGTGCGCGCGATCGTGGAGATCAGGAGCGTCTTGGCCAGTCCGGGCACCCCCACCACCACCGCGTGACCGCGGCAGAAGATGCTCATGAGCAGCTGTTCGACCACCTCGTCCTGGCCCACGATGATCTTGTGGATCTCGCTCTTGAGCTTGGCGTGGGCCTCGTTCACCTCGGCGAGGATCTGCTGGGGGTCGCGCGCGGCGGTCGGGTCGGTGGGGAGCTGGCTCATGGGGTCATCCTAATCAAACCGGGGGCGGATGGTTCGGCGCTGGATCAGGCCCTCCCCGCGGGCTCACCCAGGAGCGTCAGGGTCGTCTGGCGTGATTGGCCCAATGCCGCCATGCTGCTGTACGTCGCGGCCCGCGCCAAGGTTTGGTTGCGGATCAGCGTGCTGATTTCCTGGGCGTAATCGGTGTCCTCGATGCGGGATTGTGCGCCGGCGCTTGCGAGAAGCTCGGACTGAAGGCTGCGGATGCGGGACTCGTTGCTCTGCATGGTGCTCCCGAGCAGCGCCCGGCGGTCGGAGTTGTACCCCGCCCAGGCCTTGACCATGCCTTGGAGTGATTGCAGATCGCCATGAACGAGGTCGAACCCGCCGTTGCGCATGGCGTCGAAGTCGATCGAGAATCGCGAGCTCGGGAGCGGAATCGGGCCGTTCTGGGCAGTGAAGCCTTCGGTGCTCGCGTATCCGGTGAGCAGACGGTTGCCGTCGTACCTGGCGTTTGAAGTCAGGTCTTCGAGCGCGTCGAAGATGGAGCCAGCCTGGGTCTGGAGCGCTTCGCGCTCGTCCTGAGAAAGCCCGCCTCGGTTGGCGGCCTGGACGACGAGGCTGTTGAGATCGGTGAACAGCTCACCAACGACGCTCTCGGCGCCGTCGGCTGCGGCGTAGAGCTTGAGCTGGCGCTCGTTGTTCTCGAGGTCCGAGCTGATGGCCTGACGCTGAATCGCCAGATTGGTCGCGGCGATCATCCCCGCGGGATCATCGGAGACGCGAGTGATCCGCTTGCCGGTCGCGAGACGCTCGAGCGACTTGTTGATCGCAGCCTGCGCCTGATTCATCTGGCGCAGGGCCATCATGGCGGTGATGTTGGTCAGGCTCGAAACCAGCGCGAGGCCTCCAAGGGACCACCTGGGTCCGGGAAGTTCATCGGCGGGTTATCGGAGGGGGTTGAGGGGAAGGGGCTCATGCGAAAAAGAAGGACCAGGTCGGAGAACGATCGGGTACTGCGATGGTGACGTGCAGCTCCGACACGAGGCACAAGACAATCGTTAGTATCTACACATGGCCAAGCATGCTCGAACTAGAACTACACAGCTTGATGCGAACGGCGAGAGATTTGCGATCACCATCAGATGGACTGGAAAGCTCGCAGAAGATGGAGAGATTCCCGCCGCCGAACTGGGAGCCGCTCTTCAAGGCTGGGACCGTTTCCTCCAGATCGCATTTCATTCATACCGGTCTTCAAGCCTGAAGCTCCCGATCGCTGGCAAGTCCACGCAGATGGAATTCCGTGTCCAGCGCGTACAGAAGGGCTCCTTTGTTGTCGAGGCCGCGCTGGTCGTTGGCGGAGTATTCCTGAACTCGTTTCTTGGAAATGCTCCCTACGAGCTGATGAAGAAAGCCTGGACTTGGTCCGTCCTGTTGGCAAAGACACACATACACGCCAAACGTGAGCGCAATACACTCGATGGCGTGGTTGAAGAGCTAGAACGCGTGGCGGGAGCTAACGACATTCGTGTCAGCGTGGACCGCGAGGATAGCGAAGACTTTGCGGCGGCGATTAACGGAGCACTCGATAACGCAACCATTCCGCTTGATTCGTCCGCCGCGGCCGAGGCACTTTCGATGGACGGACAGGCTGTCGCGATTGTCGTTGATGAGAGTAGTCGGCAAGCGATTAAGATCCCATTTGAGCCACCAAGGCTAGACCCAGACGCCGAGGACGTGATTGAAGCCCCCGTGAAGTTCGTTCGGATCAACAAGAAGACCGGCTACGGCCTGCTCTCGTTCACTCGGATCACTGACAAGTCGCAGCTCGGACAACAGAGATTTCACTGCCAAGACAAGTCGATCCGCCGGCGGGCAAACCAGTACACAGGCTCCTTTCATGAGGATGTTCCGCTGATGGTCAAGATGCAGCGCAAGAACTACGCCGCGGAGCGCCGAGGTCATTACTGGCTGATTCTCGGGACAGCAAGCCCCGCTACGGATGACTTGTTACCATTCGCCGACTCAGGTGAAAAGAACAAGGGGAGGGCGGGCAGGCGCCAAAGGCGGAAGAGCCGATAGTTGACTTCAAGGAAAGCCTCCAAAGCGCGTGGACTGGTCCCGGGAGTCATGGGTTTGGCCTGCGCGTGAGAACCCCGGGCTTGCGCCCGGGGCTCGTTGGCGTTGGGGGTGTTGCGCGTTGGGGTGTTTGGCGCTGGAGAGTGGGTTACTTCGCGTTCTTGCGGTACCACTCGATCGTCTGGCGCAGGCCGTCTTCGAAGCCGACTTTGGCGCGCCAGTCCAGGAGCTTGGCGGCGCGGCTGGTGTCCAGGCAGCGGCGGGGCTGGCCGTCGGGCTTGGTCGCGTCCCACTCGATGCGGCCTCTGAAGCCGGTCAGCTTCACGATCAGCTCGACGAGGTCCTTGATCTTGATCTCAAAGCCCGCGCCGAGATTGATCGGGGTCGGGTCGTCCATCGCCTCCGCGGCACGGATGATGCCTTCGGCAGCATCGTCAACGTAGAGGAACTCACGGCTGGCGCCGCCGGTGCCCCAGCAGACGATCTTCTCGTCGTTGCGCTGCTGGGCTTCGACGCACTTGCGGATCAGCGCGGGGATGACGTGGGAGGATTCCAGGTCGAAGTTGTCGTACGGGCCGTAGAGATTGACCGGCAGGACGTACGCGCTGCGGAAGTTGTACTGGAGCTTGTACGCGTCGAGCATCTGCCACGCAGCCTTCTTGGCGACGCCGTACGGCGCGTTGGTCTCTTCGGGGTAGCCGTTCCAGAGTTCTTCTTCACGGAAGGGCACGGGGGTGAACTTCGGGTAGGCGCAGATGGTGCCGACCTGGATGAACTTTCCGCCGCGCTCGGAGAGGCCTTGCTCGCGGGCGAGTTCGATGAGGTGGAGGGCCATGGCCATGTTGGCGTAGAAGTACCGCCCGGGCGATTTGCGGTTGGCGCCGATGCCGCCGACTTCGGCGGCCATGTGGAAGACCACGTCGGCCTTGTGACCGGGGAAGGCGTCCTTGTAGAGGCGCGCGACGTCGGCCTTCTCGGTGAGGTCGTAGTTCTTGCGGCGGGGGATGCAGATGCGGTCGGACGTGACGCCGCGCTTGTTGAGGCGGTCGACCAGGTGGCGGCCGAGGAAGCCGGCGCCGCCGGTGACGATGACGCGGGCCTTGGACCAATCGATGTTGCTGGTGGGCATGTCAGACATCCGTGAGGCGTGCTGGAAAGGCCGAATCTTTGGCCGGGGGCCCGGCCTGGGCGCGCCGGAAGACCTTTATCGGCGCGCGCGGGGGTGAACAAAAGCCGGATGGGTTTGGGGATTGGAGCGGGCCGGGAAAGGCCCACAGAGCCTGCGGATGGTGTTTGTCCCGAACTTTTCCCGGTTTGGGTTCGTCATCTGTCCATGCTGTTCATGGTGCTCGAGCGGTTCAAAGACGGCAACTTCCGCGCGGTGGGCGATCGCTTCAAGGCCAAGGGCCGGATGATGCCCGAGGACGTCGTTTACGTCTCGAGCTGGCTCGAACCCGATGGCTCGCGCTGCTTCCAGGTCATGGAGGCGCCCTCCCGGGAGGCGATGCAGCCCTGGATCGACGCGTGGAAGGATCTGGTGGACTTCGAGGTCCTCCCGGTGCAGAGCTCGGCCGAGTTCTGGGCGAGAGCCTGAGTTCCGGGCTGGACGGGCCGAGGCCTGACCGCCGCGGTGCAACCGGAGCGGGTTTGCACCGGGAGCATGCTGGTCGCCGATGAATCTGTCCAAGCACGAGGGCGGGAGCAGCATGAGCGGCAGGCGGAAGTTTGTGTTCCGGATCGTCGGCTGGGTGTGCCTGGCCAAGGCGTGGGTGCTGCCATGGATCGCGCTGCTTGGTCTGGCGCTCTGGGGCGTCGGGAAGATCATGAGCGACCGCACCTCGTGGTCGCAATGGCTCTCGTGGATTCCGACCATCGCGACGGTGCTCGGGATGACCATGTGCGTGGCCCTCTCGCGCGTGCACGCCTGGGCGGGGAGGTACTTCCTCACGCTCGGCGCGCGTTCGCAGATGCCTGCTGCGCCGCTTGGCGTGAAGCGCAGGCTGACGGCCACGTGGACGCGGCGCGCGGCGCTGGTGCTGGTCCTGATCCCCGCGACGCGGCTTGTCGTGATCGAATGGCGCATTCCCGCGGGGCTGTCCAAGCCCACGCCTCCCGCGGGGAGCGTGCCGATCTCGGTGCTGTATTGGAATCACGCGGGGAACTGGTCCATGAGCTGGATGGACACGACCTCGCGCGAGCTCTCGGACATCACGGTGCTCAACTCGCCGCGGTATTGGGAGTACATGGCGCAGCTCATGGACAAGATCGCGCAGGACCACGGCGTGCGTCCCGCGTATCAGCGCATCGACTCATACGCGGTCATCAGCAAGTGGCCCATCAAGCGCTGGGCTCGCACCGACCTGAACCTCCCCACCATCCAGACCAAGCTCAGGCCATACGCGTCGGTGTACGAGCGGGGCTGGTACTGGAATCGCGGCGGCGCGTGCTGGATCGAGTTCGATTCGGAAAAGGACCTCGGACGCAATCTGCTGGTGTGGATCATCGACATGCCCTCGGACCCGAGGCTGTGGCGCGAAGAACTGGCCAGCGTGGGCGGACAGACGATCGCGAACTGGGAAGGCACGCCCATGGTGCGCGGGCCCGTGGGCCAGTTCCTGTCCGCCAAGGAGAAGGTCAAGGGCTTCCCCACGCCTGATCTGGTGCTCGGCGATTTCAACATCCCGCGCGGGGCGCGCTCGCTCAGGCACTTCCAGGGCCAGACGCGCGACATCTTCGACATCGTGGGTGTCGGGCCGGGCGAGACGTATCCCGCCCGCGTGCCTCTGCTGGGCATCGATCAGATGTTCGCGGGGCCGACGGTCACGCCCGAGTCGTATCGACTCTTCCACCCGGGCTTCGGGATGCACCTGGTCCAGCAAGCGGTGGTCGCGATCCACCCGAGCCCGAAGGCTGCCAAGGCTGAGCCACCAGCCAAGACCGACTCACCCGCGGGAGTCACTTCGCCTTCCGGCGGGTGAAACTCAGGAACCACTTGCCGAGGTCCTCCTTGCGGTAGGCGTTGTCCCAGCTGTTGTGATCGGCGTCGGGATACTCGGTGAGCTTGGGCGCGGGGACGTCTGAGTTCGCCGGAGGGCGGGCGTCGGTGACCGCCTTGACGAGCTCGCGCGACTTCTCAGGAACGACGATGCGGTCCTTGAGGCCATGGAACGCCCAGATGGGCATGCTGGCAAGTCTGGGGCCGATGAACGCGGGATCGCCCCAGCCGCAGATCGGGGCGATGGCAGCAAAGCGGTCGGGGTTGTTGGCCGCGATGCGCCAGGTGCCGTAGCCGCCTTGCGAGAGGCCGGTGAGATACACGCGGTCGGGGTCGATCTTGACCTGCTTGGCGGTGCGATCCAGAGCGCCCAGAACGTGATCGGAGTACGCGTCCCACATGGCGTCAAAGTCGGGCTTCTGGGGCGCGATGATGATGAAGGGCCACTTGTCGGGCTGGGAGAGGACCGCGGGGATGAGGCCGACGGAGCACTGGCGCACGCCGTCGCTGCCGCACTCGCCGCGACCATTCAGAAAGACGATCGCGGGCTGGGGCTTTGAGAGGTCCAGGTCGCGCGGGATGTACACCGCGTACTTGACGCTGGTGTTGCCGATCTGGATGGTCTGGAACGAGAGGCCGGGGTGCATCACGTCCTCCGCGGGCTGATCGCTCGGTGTCGACGGAGCGTGAAGCGGCCCCGCGGCGCCGGCCAGGAGCGATGTGCCGAGGACCATTCCGGCGCAGACCAAAGCACTCCACGCGAGCGGCGTTTTCATCGGGCGATCCTCCCAGACTGAAGCGGAACCAGAGGGCCTATCGGTCGAGCTCGGCCGCGACGACGTTGATCGAACCGATCGCGACGACGATGTCCGAGAGCATGTGGCCCTCGATCATCTTGGGGAGCGTCGCGTAGTTGATGAACGAAGGCGGGCGGACCTTGACGCGCCAGGAGCGGGGCGATCCGTCGGAGACGACGTAGTAGCCCAGCTCGCCGTTGGCGGTCTCGTGAGCGCCGTAGACCTCGGCGATCGGGGGCGTCCAGCCGCGGTTGGTCATGATGAGTTCGAAGTGCTGGATGAGGCCTTCGATGGACCCGTAGACGTCCTTCTTGTTGGGCTTGACGACCTTGGAGTCGGCGAAGGCGTCGATGGGGCCCTGCGGGATGCGGTCGATGAGCTGCTCGATGATCGACACCGACTGGCGCATCTCTTCGACGCGGACCAGGAAGCGGGCGTAACCATCACCCTCGTTGGCGATGGGCACCTGGAACTTGACCGCCTCGGCGCCCTGGCCATCCCAGTTGTCGGCGTAGCACAGGTAAGGCTCGTCCTTGCGGAGGTCGCGCTTGACGCCCGAGGCGCGGGCCAGGGGGCCCGAGACGCTCCAGGCGATGCAATCTTCCTTGGTGAGCACCGCGATCCCGCGGGTGCGGTCCAGGAAGATGCGGTTGCGCTTGACCAGATTCTCCAGGTCCGCCAAGGCCTGGGGAAGCGTCACGTGGATGAGCTTCTTCACCATCGCCTTGAACGTCTCTTCGTTGGGCAGGTCCTGCATCGCGCCGCCCACGCGGGTCCAGTCCGGATGGAAGCGCTGGCCCGACACGAAGTCGATGATGTCGTAGATGTCCTCGCGGACGTTGAAGCAGTACAGGAAGCCCGTGATGGCGTTGATGTCCAGGCCCGCGGCGCCCACGCACAGCAGGTGGTCCTGGATGCGGGCGATCTCCGCCAGGATCGTGCGGAGCACCTTGCAACGCGGGGTGATCTCGATGCCGAAGAGCTTCTCGACCGCGTGGTGCCAGCAGATGTCGTTGGCGATCGGCGAGAGGTAGTTCATCCGCGACGCGATCGTCACGTACTGGTTGTAATCCAGGACTTCCGCGAGCTTCTCGAAGCCCGAGTGCAGGTACCCGATGTGCGGCGTGGCGCGGGCGATGCGCTCGCCGTCAAGCTCGAGCACCACGCGCAGCGTCGTGTGCGTTGCGGGGTGCTGGGGACCGAAGTTCAGGACCCACCGGTCACCGGTGTCCACGTGCTTCTTGAGGTAGCCGACATTGTCGGCATCGACGTCGTACCCGGTGTCCGGCTTGATCGTGAACGGCACGTTGAACCCTCGTCTCGAAGCTCCGCCCAAAGGCGGCGGGGATTCCCAAACAGAACCCTCTCGGGAGGGTCTGGCGGAGTATAGGGCCGCGACGGGGCGGATCTCGCCTCGCCTGGCCCTCCCCGAGGCCCCTGCTCAGGCTGGGCATCCAAGGTCGAAGGACTCAAAGAAGAGGAAGAAGTCCTCCAAGTCGGTCGTGCGATCGAGGTCGCGATCGGCCAAGGGGCCCGCGACTTCCCAGTCCGCGAAGAAGGCCATGAAGTCCACGAGGTCGCTGACGCCGTCGTTGTCGATGTCCGCAGGGCAGAGGTCGATCAGGAAGGGCTCGCGGCCGGTGAACGCGTCGTCGAGCGTGAGGAAGAGCCTGGAGTTGTTGCGGAGCGTGCCCTGCCTGTCGACGTAGACGAACTTGGCGCTCCACATCGCCAGGGGCCGCTCGGGGTCGTCGGCCCGGGGGACCGCGATCGCGGTCGCGTTGCGCTCATCCACGAGCCACAAGGTCTGAGACTCGCCATCGACGCCAGCCTGCCAGAGGACGCCGCCGGGGACCGTCGCGATCTGGAAGCCTCGGAGCAGGGGTTTTCCATCGAAGGTTTGCACAGGTCTGGTGCCCGCGGTCGAACCATCGGAGACCCAGAGCGACTCGGTGGGCTCACCGTTCGACGCCGCGTTGAACAGCACGCCGTGATGTCCGACGAAGAACCCTGGCGTGGAGACGGCCACCGACGCAAGCGGGCCCGACGCATTTCCCGCGAGATCCATGCTGAAGGGTCTGAGCGTGCCCGTTCCGAAACGGGCAAGGAAGAACAGCCGGTCATCGGTCGCGGTGAGACCGCTCGGGCTGGGCGGACTGAGCGCTCCCGCGACGGGCTGGAGCTTGACGCCCGTGCCGTCGAGGGCAGCACTGTAGAGATTGTCCGCCGAGGAGCCCTGCAACGCCTCGAAGAAGAGCCTGTTGCCGAACACGACGGCGCGATTGGGAACGGTCCCGGAAGTGAACGACGTGAACGGAGCAGTCCCGGCGGGTGTGCCGTCGCTGAGCCACTGGCGGATGGACGACCCAGACCCAGCGGAGCGGAAGAAGCAGCGTGCGCCCGCGGGGCTCAGGTCGTAGATCGCGTCCGCACCGGTGCGTGGATGCTCAACCACGAGGCGCGTGCCGGCAGGTGTGCCGTCGGTGAAGTAGAGCCGATCGGAACTGGCGAGCCGCACGGTGAAGAACACGCCGCTGTCGGTCGCGCAGGTATAGAAAGGCGTGGTACTCGCGGTTCCCGCGGTGAGGTCCGTGATGAGCTCAAGCGATCCATCCGCCGCACGGTAACGCCAGGGCTCCGTGCCAAAGTCGGTCGTCTTCAGGAAAACCACCGCATCTCCCGGCGTAAGGGCCAAAGGCTGGGCCGCGCCAACGATCGCGATCGCGGTCCCGGGCGTCAAGGGCGTCAGGATGTTCGAGAATGGCTGCGCCTCACCCGGACGATCGCCCAGCGTCCACAGCGCCGCTCCGGAGGGGGCGCTACCAGCGTAAACGACGCCCGTGCCGCTCTTCCCGATGAATCCTGAATATGACGAAAGCGTCTGCCCAGAGATGCCCGCGGGTTTGATGGCGCGGATCGACGATGGGCCATCCGCCAGGAAGAGCTGATCCTGCCCACCGAGCAAGTTGGTGGAGACGAGCACGCCCGCGTCCACCGCGGCGATCGCGTTCATGGTCGTGCTTGCCGCGCCGGGCGTGAGATCCGCGACCATCGACGTCCCGAGCGGCGTGCCGTCGGTGCTCCAGAGTTCGTCACCGGTCGCTGCGTCGTAGCCTCGGAAATACACCCGACCTTGGAAGCCCACGAAGCGTGCATCGATCCGGTTGGCGCTGATGAAAGTCGGAGAGGAGCGCGACTGCTTGGTCTGGGCCAGCGCGATGGTGCCCGCAGCGGTACCGTCGCTCCGATACAGCGTGTTCAGGCCGGTCGTGGAACCATCGATCCCGTACCAGAAGCCCCCCACCGCTTCCGCGTCGAGCGGGAAATCCAGGATCCTGGACGTCCCCGCGGCGGTCCCGTCGGTGATCCACGTCGCGGCGTCGGTCGAGAAGATGGCCTTGTCGCCGATGACGACCGCACGGCGTGAGCCCGAGGATGTGACGTCAAGCGCAGGCGAGATCGCCAGCGTGCCGGCAGCGGTGCCGTCGGACGACATCAGGTTCTTGGTGGTCTGCGAGAACCAGAGGATGCGATCGTTCACGACGACGACCCAGGACGCCGAGGTGGAGGCCGAGAGCACCTCGATCGGAGCCAGGCTCTCGTCGTAAACCGCCA
The DNA here is from genome assembly GCA_964531675.1 of uncultured Phycisphaeraceae bacterium. Lineage (GTDB taxonomy): Bacteria > Planctomycetota > Phycisphaerae > Phycisphaerales > UBA1924 > CAZHFW01. Next base: position 91,726 of record CAZHFW010000003.1, read on the forward strand.
CGGTCGAGTCGGCAAACACGAGCCTGCTGTGGTACTCCACGCCGTCGTTCGGACGTGTACTGAAGAATGGAAATCTCTTCGTTCCCTGAGGAGTGCCGTCGGTGACCAGAAGGCCCCCGAGCTGCGGGATGAAAGCCCGATTTCCGGCCTTGAAGACACGGTTGAAAGATGAAGACGAGAAGTACGCCAGCGGCGTAAGGGTGACGCCGTCGGTCGAGCAGATCATGGGAGAAATGCTGATCCCCCCGGCCAGATTCGTCGAGATGGTGACCACGCGACCGCCCAAGTCCGCGACCATCGGCCGTCCGTCGCTGCCGAAGCCGATCCCGAAAGGGCCAAGGCTGCGGAACGCGGCCTGCGGATCCGACGCGATCCACTGTTCGCCCGCACCGCTCGACGCCGCTGCAAGCACCCCAACGGAGGTCGGGGCGATCACCGTCATCGGCCGACTCGCCAAGGTTGGATTCAGATCCTGAACGAGCGAGGGGCCCGTCAGGGGGAAGGACTGCGCGCCCGCGACGCCCGCGGCCGACGCCGCCAGGCAGAGCGGACGGGAGAGCGTGAACAAAAGCACCGACGCGCAGGACTTGACATTTGGCATACAAACCTCTGTTGCAGGACGTCAGTCCTCATACAAGCCCGGGAGCAGGCAAGTTGCAGGTTCAGTGTGTTCCCGAGCGGAAATCGGGACCCGCGGCGCGCCCGGGTGTTTTGCCTCTACCATGCACACTGGCCCATGCTCGACCCCCGCTCCCCAGACTTCACGAACACCCCTGCCGATCCACGTCGGCCGCGGTTTGGGTACGCGCCGGGCTCCACGTTGGCGGCACAAGTGCCGGGGCCGATCACGGTCGTCACGCCTTTCTTCAATCCGGGGGCGGTCTTCCTCGAAACCGCGCGGAGCGTGCTCGGGCAGTCGCTCCAGCGCTTCGAGTGGATCATCGTCAATGACGCCTCGACTGATGCTGCGTCGCTTGCAGCTCTCGCGCAGGTCCGGTCTGACCCGCGCGTGCGCGTCATCGACCTGGAAACCAATCGCGGGCCGGGGCACGCGCGCAACGTCGGGATTCGCGCCGCGCGGACCGAACTGATCTTCCAGCTCGACGCCGACGACCTGCTCGAGCCCACCACGCTTGAAAAGCAAGCCTGGGCCGCGATCTGCCAACCCAACTTCTCCTTCTTCAACGGATTCCTGGTCGGCTTCGGCGGCATCAACTATGCGTGGACCGAGGGATTCCACACGCCGGCCCAGCTTCTCACGCAGAACCCGCTCAGCACGCACGCGACCATCCGGCGCTCGGCGTTCGAGGCAATCGGGGGCTACGACGAGTCGATGACCGGCGGGCTTGAGGACTGGGAGTTCTGGATCCGTGCTGCAGCCAAGGGCTACTGGGGCGCGACGATCCCGGAGTTCATGAGCTGGTACCGCCGTCGTCCCACGCACACGGATCGGTGGACGCACTGGGACGAGGGCGACAAGCAGCGCGGGTTCCTGGATCAGATGCGCGGGCAGCACGCCGCGCTTTTCGCGGGAAACTACCCGCACATCGAGCCCATGTGGCCGTCGCCATTTGAGAACGTCAGGCCCGCGCCCGTCTTTGACAACCCGCTCGCCAGGAACGCCAAACGCCTGCTCATGATCGTGCCTTGGCTCCGCATGGGCGGCGCGGACAAGTGGAATCTGGACCTGGTCGAACAGCTCACCTCGCGAGGCTGGGAAGTCACCATCGCCGCGACCCTCCCGGCCCATCACACCTGGCTCCCCGAGTTCGCACGCTTCACGCCCGACATCTTCTGCATGGGCTCTTTCCTGCGACCCGCGGAGTTCCCGGTCTTCCTGCGCTACCTGATCGAGTCGCGCTCGCCCGACGCGGTGCTCATCTCCAACAGCGAGATGGGCTATCTCACGCTTCCCTATCTGCGGACGCACTGCCCTGATCCGGTGTACCTCGACTATCTGCACATGGAGGAGCCGCACTGGAAGAACGGCGGATATCCGCGGTATTCCATCGGCTCCCGGGATCAGCTCGACTTCTCCATGGTCACCAGCGCGCACCTGAAGCGCTGGATGGTCGATCGTGGAGGCGAGGCGGAGCGCATCGAGCCCGTCACCATCAACGTCGACCCGGACCGGTGGACGCCCGACGCGGGGCTCCGTCGGTCGGTCCGCGCCGAGCTTGGGATTCCCGAGGAACAGTGCGTCATCCTCTTCGCGGCCAGATTGACCGCGCAGAAACAGCCCCGCGTGCTCCTGGAGACGCTCCGTCGACTGGAAGCACGCGATGCACGCTTCACCGCGCTCGTTGCGGGCGATGGCGATGAACGCGCGTGGGCCGAGGCGTTCGTGCGCGAACACGAGCTCACAAACGTGCGACTGCTCGGAGAGGTCTCCGCAGCCCGGGTGCGCGAGCTCATGGGCGCTGCCGACATCTTCTTCCTGCCTTCGGAGTGGGAAGGCATCGCGCTGGTGCTCTTTGAGGCCATGGCGGCGGAACTGGCGTTCGTGGGCGCGGACGTCGGTGGTCAGCGCGAGCTGGCCTGCGCGGGGACCGCGGTGCTCCTGCCAAGGGGCACCCCCGACGCCGAAGCCGATGCCTACGCCGATGAACTCTTCCGGCTGATCGCGGATCCGATCGAGCGCAAGGCGATCGGCACGCGGGCCAGGCAGCGGATCATGCAGGGATTCACGCTCGATGCGATGGGCGACGCCTTCCTCGCGGGACTCGAGCGTGCCGCAGCGTTCAAACGCTCAGCGCCAAGGCCTGTGCTGCCTGAGGGCTTCGCCCACGAGCTGGCGGTCCGCGCCGTGGAGTATCTCCGCTCGGGCGATCAGGAAGGCCTCCTGCGCCAGGACCGCGACGCGCTGGCCGCCAGACTGGCTGCGATTCCAGTTCCCGCGCCGGCGCCCGAGGTCACCCCGAGCGCCGCGACGACGCCCGATCCCGCCGCACGCGAACTGGAAGAGCTCACCAGCTCACGCGCGTGGAAGCTCGTCGAGATGCTCCGCGGGACGTCTCTCTATCGAAGCTATGCGAGCCTGCGCTTCGGGCCGGGCTGGAATCAGGTGGAGGCGCAGGAGACGCCCGGCGCCAGGCTCGATCGCATCAAGCGGAGCACCGCGTACAAGCTGCTGCAATCGATCAAGTCGAGCGATCCCTACCGCGCGTACATCGACGCCCGAGGCGATCGGTAGTCCCACGATTCCAATCCGTGCTTACCAGAGCATCCGGAGCCTGATCGTCTCTTCGACGCCCTTGAGGCCCTGAAGCAGAGGCTTGGCGTCGGTGGGATCCACATCGAGCACGACGTAGCCCACACGTTCGTTGGTCTGCAGGTACTGCGCGGAGATGTTCGCGTGCAGGTCGCCCGCGACGCCGTTGATCTTCTTCATGACGCCCGGAACGTTGCGGTGGAAGTGCAGGATCCGGTGGCGGCGCTTGCCCGACTTCTCTCCCGGGATCGCCAGCTGTTCGGGAAGCTCAACCTCGGGCACGTTGACCGCGCCGGTGGTCGAGCCGTTGTTCATGAACTTGATGAGCTTGGAGCAGACGTCTTCCGCGATGGACTCCTGGGCCTCCTCGGTGCTGCCACCGATGTGCGGCGTGAGGATGACGTTGGCCAATCCGCGGAGCTCGCTCTTGAACTCTTCGCCCTTGCCCGCGGGTTCGACGGGGAAGACGTCCAGTGCGGCGCCCCCGACGTGGCCTGACTTCAGCGCCGAAGCCAGCGCCGCGATGTCCACGACGCTGCCGCGGGCGTTGTTGATCAGGTGGGCGCCCTTGCGCATCCTGGCCAGTTCCTTGACGCCGATCATGTTGGCGGTCTGCCTGGTCGCGGGAACGTGGAGCGTGACCACGTCGGAGCGTTCGAGCAGATCGCCGAGGTTCTTGGCGGGCCGGGCGTTCCCCAGCGCGAGCCTGGGGAGGATGTCGTAGAAGATCACGCGCATGCCCAGGGATTCGGCCAGCACCGAGACCTGCGAGCCGATGCGTCCATAACCGACGATGCCGAGCGTGAGACCGCGGACTTCGTGCGCGCCGTCCGCGGACTTGTCCCAGTCGCCCGCGTGCAGCTTGGTGGACTTGGCGAACAGGTGCCGGCACAGCGCCACGATCTCGGAGATCGTCAGCTCCGCGACGCTGCGCGTGTTGGAGAAGGGCGAGTTGAACACCGGCACGCCCATGTCGCAGGCGCGATCGACCGCGACCTGGTTGGTCCCGATGCAGAAGCACCCGACCGCGAGCAGACGCGGGGCGACCGCGAGCACCTCGGGCGTGATCTCCGTCTTGGAACGGATCCCGAGCATGTGCGCGTCCCGGGCCAGCTCGAGCAGGGCCTTGCCTTCCGGGGCCTTGGGCAGGAGCTTCACGGAGAAGCCCTCGCCTTCGAGCAGTTCCTTGGCGCGGGGGTGGATCGCCTCGGTGAGAACGATCTTGATCTTGTCCTTGGGGTACGAAGTCTTCATGGCGATCGCGGTTCCATTATCGGCCTGCTGGAGGCCCGACTTTCCCGGGCTTCGAGCAAGACGCGCTGTTCCTGATGCCCGCCTTGTTCCTGATGCCCGACTGCTGGATCCGAAATGCCGGGGTTACTTGGCGATCACCGGGTTTACTTGGCGATCACCAGGACGCCCGCCAGGTGCATGCCGATGAGCACCGCGCACAGAACCAGGCGGTACCAGCCGAAGGGCGCCAGCCCGTGCTTGTTCAGAAAGCCCACGAGCCACTTCACCGCGATGGCCGCGGAGATCGCTGCGACCACCAGGCCGAGCGTCACCGCGGTGGGGCCAAGCGTCTGGAACAGGTTCTTGTACGACGCGATCTCGGCGGGCGTCACGTCCGGGCCATGCGGGCCCTTGAGGTTCTTGTACAGCGCGTACGCGCACGCCGCTCCGAGCGTGGGAAGGCCGAGCAGGAAGCTGAACTCAGCCGCAGCTCTGCTCCGCAGGCCGATGAGCATGCCGCCGGTGATGGTCATCATGGAACGGCTCGTGCCCGGCCAGAGCGCAAAGCACTGGAGCAGACCGATGAACAGCGCCTGCCTGGGCTCGACGTCGATGATCTCGAGCTCCCGCCCGTGGTATCGCGCGGTGGAGAAACGGCCCATGCGCCACTGATCGATGACCATCATGTACACGCCGCCGATCGCCAGCGCGAGGATGACCGGGCCGGCGTGGAACAGATGCTCGTCGATGACGTGCTTGAGCGCGACGCCAACGACCGCCGAAGGCAGGAACGCGATGAAGAGGTTCACGAGCAGCTTGAAGCCCGCGGGGTCCTTGCCGAGCAATCCCTTGAGCATCTGCAGCATGCGGGGCCAGTAGAGCCCCACCACCGCCAGGATCGCGCCGCCCTGGATCACGATCTCAAAGTCGTCCACCGCCTGCTTGAGCTCAGGCGTGTTGAGCTTCATGAGCGTCGAAGCCAGGATCAGGTGCCCGGTGGAGCTGATCGGGAGGTATTCGGTAAGACCCTCAACGATGCCCAGAACGATCGCTTGCCAAGGTTCCATCGCGCTCCCTCTGATCGCATCCGTGCAGCGGGGACAGCGGCCTCCCCCCTTGAGAGGGGATCCCGACCGCCGGACGAACGGGAGCATACGAGCCCCGAACACGCCCTTTCTCGGTCGATTCCCCGCTGGCGGGAGAATTCGCCGATCCTGCATCTCACCGGGGGGGCCACCGGTAGGCTCAAGGGACAGCCCGCTCGGAGGGAACCACATGAGCAGCTTGCGCGGTCGTGGATCTGGTTGCACCCCGGCGTTGATCGGGTTGGTTGGGGCCTTGGTCCTCAGCGCCGGAGCGGCCTGCGCGCAGAGCACGGACGACAAGACGACGCCGCCTCTGCCGCCCATGACCCCTCAGCAGAAGGCTGCGGTGGAAGCCGCGCTGAAGGTCAGGCAGAAGAAGGCGGCGACTGGCAGCCCGAATGCTGCGGATCCGAACAACGGCAGGCCTGTCACGTCGACGCCCGGGAATGGCAATCCCGCGGTTTCGCAGCCGGGCGTGACCCAACCCACGGTTTCCCAGCCGACGGTGAGCCAGCCGCAAGTCTCCCAGCCCACCGTGGCGCCGATGACGATTGTCCCCGCGCAGCCCGTTCGGGGCACGGGCTTCAGCCGTCCGTATTCGACGGGGTTCTCCTATCAGGGTCCGCGGTATTTCACGCGGCCGTTCATGGACGGTGTGCGTTTCAATGGCGATCCGGCCCGCAAGCCCAAGCTCAAGACGCGCAGCCCCATGGTCGAGCCGCTCGCGGGAATCCCGGCGAACACGGCCAACCTGCCCACGGTCAGCGAGCCCATCACCACGATCGGCGAGCGCGGCGCCTGGCGCGGCTATTCGCCCGTCACGGATCCCTTCTCGACGCGCTATCCCATCACGGAGTCGTTCCACACCGTGGTGAACTCCCAGGGCCAGATCACGTCGTTCACGACCGTGAATCCCGTGACCGGTTACGCGCGGAGCTACAACGACGGCTCGGTCAACGGCTGGGACGTGCTGCGCTACAACTCGGACCGCTTCCGCATGCGCGCGATCATCCGCAACGGATTCCTCTATGACCCGTACCGTGGGATGCCCCGCTGCTGCGCATCGGGGGTCTACGTCGCTCCGGGCGGCACGATCGAGGACTACCTGGCGTCGATGCCCGAGCCGGTCATGGATCCCCAGAGCACGCCGGTCGCCACGCCGCCCGATCCGCTGGAGGAGGCCAAGATCGCGCTGGGCGCGGGCCGCGCCGAGATGGCGGTCCCGAGGCTGCGCGAACTGCGCATGGCCAATCCCGACGACATGGAGCTGCGCCGGATCCTGGCGCTCACCTTGGTGATCAACCGGGACGTCCCGCAAGGGATCGCCGAGCTGGCGGGCGCGTACGCGACCGATCCCGGGCTGGCTGCGGTCCCGGTGGACTACCAGGCGTTCAACATCCGGGGCTCGGCCTTGACCGACGCGACCGGGAGGCTGGTGTCCTACGGCAAGCGGAACCGGGAGCCGCTGGCGTACTTCGCAGCGGCGGTGATCCAGCAGGCGCGCGGCGAGCTTCCCACCGCCCGCAAGATGCTCGAGCTGTCGATCTCGGCCGGCTTGGACCGGGACCTGGCCAACGCCATGTCCGGAGCGCTGGCGCCGGCGGCTCGCTAGCGGCTGTTCAACACCACCCCGTCCGGGCGGTCTCGCAAGCGGCGTGCACCAGCAAAAACCCGGCCCGCGGTAAGTCAGGCCGGGTCCAGACAAGGAGCAATCGGCGAATCGCGCGCCGAGCCCACGGCGTCATGGAGCCGGGACGGGAACCCACCCTAACCCCTTGCGACACAAGACTCAAGAGCTTTGACCGCAGGCCTGACGAGGGTCCGGATTACCGGACCCGGAGCAGACGTCAAGCTTCGCCCACCTTCGCAGCGCCGGGCAACCGAGCCGGGTTGCCGGACGTATCGCTGAGGCTGGGGGCGGGCGTTGTCGCGCGCTCGCACGCCGGGCAGGTCCCGGCGCGGTACTGTTGTCCCCCCGAGGCGTTCGCCTCGGAATCGACGGAAGCACACCCGGCGCGATTTCGGGCCAGGGCCCGCACGCTGCCTTCGCACATCTCGAGGATCGTGACGATGACCACCGCAACCGACTCGACGCCTCCTGCCGCCCACACCGGGCACGTGGCGCTTCCCTCCAAGAAGAAGTCCGACCACTACGGAACGCGCTGGGGCAAGTTCCTCAAGGCGTGCATGCAGCTGGGCGGCTCGGACCTGATCATGAAGTCCGAGCAGCAGCCCAAGCTCCGCATCCGCGGTGCGCTGAAGCCTCTCGACACCGACCCGGTCACCACCGATGAGTTCTTCGCGATCGCCAAGCACATCCTCTCGGATGAGCAGCTCGAAGACCTCCACAAGTACGGCTCGGTGGACTTCGCGTACGACTTCGAGGAAGGCACCCGCTTCCGCGTGAACATGTTCATGGCCCGCGGACGCCTCTCCGTCGCGGCCCGACTGATCACCAGCAACATCCGCCGGTTCGAGCAGCTCTACCTGCCTCAGATCATGGCGGATATCGCGATGCAGCCCCAGGGCATCGTGCTGCTCTGCGGCGTGACGGGCTCGGGCAAGTCGACCACGATCGCGGCCATGCTCGACTATGTGAACGAGCGCAAGCCCGTGCACATCGTGACCATCGAAGACCCGATCGAGTACATCTTCACGGACAAGAAGGCGACGATCAACCAGCGCGAGATCGGCATCGACTGCCTGGACTTCAAGATCGCCCTCCGCGCCCTGGTGCGTGAGAACCCGGACATCGTGCTCGTCGGCGAGATGCGCGACCAGGAGACCTTCGAGGCCGCCCTCCACGCTGCCGAGACGGGCCACCTGGTGTACGGCACCATCCACGCGTCGAGCACGACGCAGACGTTCAGCCGAATCTACGGCCTGTTCCCGCAGGAAGAGGTCGAGCAGGTCCGCCGCATCCTGGCCTACCAGATGCGCGCGTTCGTGTACCAGAAGCTCCTCCCGACGCTTCACGAGAACATCCCGCGCATCCCCGCGCTGGAGATCCTCGTGAACAACAGCGTGGTGCGCAAGCACATCCTGGAGGCCCGCGAAGGCGAACTCCGCGAGTACCTCAAGAGCGTCGAAGCCCGCCAGTCGGGTATGAAGGACTTCAACGAGTCCCTCGTCGAGCTCGTGGAGAAGGAGTACATCCACATGCGCGTCGCGATGGAAGCGACCCCCAACGCCGACGAGTTGATGATGCGGCTCAAGAAGCTGGGATAAGCGAAGCGTCGGGCACTGGACATTGGTGCCGCGAGTCACTTGCATTAACCGAGCCTCCCGCGCGAGCGGGAGGTTCTTTGTTTTCAGGGTGCGTCGGACCCGGGTTATCAGTCATGCCGAGCCCTTGCGCCCGACACACCCAGTCCGGGCGACGACCATCCGCGAGGATGCGGGCGAGGCGACCCCGGGGTCCTCGCGGCTGTTCCGATACTCCTCCCGGGAGGCTCCGCATGGACTTCGGTAACCCCTGGGCGATCTTCTCCGGGCTCATCATCGGGCTGCTCGGAACCGCGATCTTCATCTACGGCAAGAAGCAGCAGAACATCCGCTGCCTCGCGGGCGGCGCGGTGCTGTGCGTCTTTCCCATCTTCGTGACATCGCTCCTGGCGATGTGGGGGATCACCGCGGCGTGCCTCGGAGCGTTGTACTTCGCGGGCCGCGCGGAGTAATCCCAGCGCCAACGAGCCCTCCGCGCCAGCGGAGGGTCCAGTCGGCGCCGCCCAACACTCCTCATCGATCGCCTCCGCGGAGAACCCTCCGCTGGCGCGGAGGGCTCGTTGGCGCTGGTGGGTATCTGGCTTTGGGGAGTGGCCTGGCTTTGGTGCATGGCCTGGCTTTGGTGCATGGCCTGGCTTTGGTGCATGGCCTGGCTTTGGGGACTCTTTCCGGGGGGTTTCCTACCCTTGGCCCATGCCCAGCCCGCTCCGCGTCCACAACACCCTGACCCGAAGGCTTGAAGAGGTCACGCCCGCGGATCCCTCCCGGGTGACGTTCTACTCCTGCGGGCCCACGGTCTACGACGACGCGCACGTTGGCAACTTCCGCTCGTTCCTGGCGGCGGACACGCTGCGCCGCTTCATCGAGTCCCCGCTGTGCACGCTCCGGACGCGCGCGGGAGGCACGCACCAGGGCCCGCGCCAGGTCGTGCACGTCATGAACATCACCGACGTCGGGCACATGACCGACGACGCGGAGGGTGGCGAGTCGGGCGAAGACCGCATGGCGGTCGCGGGCAAGAGGCTTCTGGAGGCCAAGAAGTCGGGCAAGCTCCCCGCGGGCGCGACGATCGATCCCACCAATCCCTACGACATCGCGCGGTTCTACGGCGAACGCTTCCTCGAGGACGCCCGCATCCTCGGGCTCAAGGTCGCGCTGGAGCAGCAGACCGATCCGACCCTCATGCCGCGGGCGACGCAGTCGATTCCCGGGATGATCGAAGTGATCAAGGCGTTGATCGCCAAGGGATTCGCGTACGCCGTGGGACCCGCGGGTGCGCAGACCGTGTACTTCCACGTGCCTTCGTTTGCGCCCTACGGCAGCCTCTCGGGCAACTCGCTCGATGCGCTGGCGCACGGCGCGGGCGGACGCGTCTCCGAGGGCAATCAGGCCCAGAAGAAGCACCCGGCGGACTTTCTGCTCTGGAAGGCCGACCCGTCGCACATCATGAAGTGGGACTCGCCCTGGGGCGCGGGATATCCCGGCTGGCACATCGAGTGCACCGCGATGTCCGCGGACCGGCTGCTGGGTACCCCCACGCTCCGCGTGGGGATCCACGAGGCGCTGGACCACCCGACGCGCGAGCATGCGCTCATCGACCTGCACTCGGGAGGCGAGGACAACATCTTCCCGCACCACGAGAGCGAGATCGCCCAGTCCTCGTGCGCGTTCTGCGCCGAGCCCGACAAGGGAACCTTCGCGTCGCTCTGGTTCCACCCGCGCCACCTGTTCATCAACGGCATGAAGATGTCCAAGAGCAAGGGCAACTTCTTCACCATCCGGGATCTCACGTCCAAGGGATACGAGCCCGCGGCCATCCGCCTCGAACTCATCCGCACGCACTACCGCACCCAGGCCAACTTCACCGAGCAGGGCCTGGCGGATTGCACGCGCATGATCGAACGCTGGCGCAAGTTCTGGAACCCCGACGCGCCGGCCGCCACGGGCCATCCGGTCTTGGAAGCGTTCGGCGCGGCCCTGACCGAGGACCTGAACATCGCAGGGGCCATCGCGGAGGTGAACAAGTGGACGGGCGCAACCGCCTCCCCCACCGCTTCCGACTTCGGCGCGATGCGCGTCATCGAGGGCGTGCTGGGACTGATGGAGCGCCCCCGCGCCTCGTCGACCCAGACCGACATCGCGCTGTACGCGGCGGGCGTCGCGCCCAATCCGGAGGTCGAGGCCAAGCTCGCCAGCCGCAAGGAGGCCCGCGCCCGCAAGGACTTTGCAGCCTCCGACAAGATCCGCGACGAACTGGCCGCCATGGGCTACGCGATCAAAGACGCCCCCGGCGGCAAGGTCGAAGTCCGCAAGGCCTGACCGACAATCGCCTGGGGCCCCGCGCCCAATCCAAACGAGATGCCCGCCCGATCCGAACGCGACCCACGCCCAGTTTGGGCGCATCGCCCAAACCGGGATCACCCCACAGGCTGCGTCTGCTTGGCCCATCTCCAAGAACTCAGGCCTGTGTCCAAGTACCCGGGTCTGTGCGCAAGCACTGAGGACTGAATCGAGAATCCCGGATTGGACGAAGCGTCCAATCCGGGCGTGGGCTGCTCTCGGTCCGGTCGCGGAACGCCTCTCGGGGACGCGGGGACGCGGGGGCGCGGGAGCGCGGGGAGGGTTGGGCCCAGCGGGACTCTGGCCCTAGGTCTGGGTCTGGGACTGGCTGTGTCTGTTGGCACTGGCTTGGGCTCTGGGGCCTATCATCGCCCGGACCGGGGGCTTCCAAGCCCGGTCGGGTGGTCCGATCTCTTTGGAGTCTGTATGGGTCTTGAAGCCGCTCTCAGCAACGATCTGGTCGTCACGACGCAGCTCAAGCGTGTGATCAACTGGGCCCGCAAGAACAGCCTGTGGCCCGTGCCGTTCGCGACCGCCTGCTGCGGCATCGAGCTGATGGCCACCGCCAGCTCGCGCTACGACATCGCCCGCTTCGGCATGGAGCGCATGGCCTTCAGCCCGCGTCAGGCGGACCTGATGATCGTCGCCGGCCGCGTCGGCATCAAGATGCTCCCGGTGCTCCAGCGCATCTACGAGCAGGTCTCCGAACCCAAGTGGGTCATCTCGATGGGCGCCTGTGCGTCCACCGGCGGCGTATTCGACACCTACGCCACCGTTCAAGGTTGCGATCAGTTCATCCCCGTGGACGTCTACGTCCCCGGTTGCCCGCCTCGCCCCGAACAGCTCCTGGAAGGCATCATGGCCATCCAGCGCTACATCGACACCGAGGGCATGCCCCCCATGCAGGGCGGCAAGCGCGTCGGCTTGGGCCTGACGGTGCAGCCCAACCACGCCCCCAAGCCTCAGCCTGTCGGCCTGACGCTCGGGATCTGAAACTCGCCTCGACGCCCATCAATCGCGGCCCATGAATCGGGCCAACGCGATCAAACCAGCCCATGAAAAGGGCTCCCACGATGGGAGCCCTTTTTCGTTCGCAGCAATCTCGGCCGAGGTCGGGCCTGCCTCGAGGAGAGGCTTACTTCGAACCCTTGTACACCATCGCCACGCCGATGATCACCACCAGGATCCCCGCGACGCGCCAGACCGAGACCGCCCTCTGCGGGAAACCCACGATCCCGAAGTGATCCACGCCGATCGCGGCCACGAGCTGCCCCGCCATGAGCAGGACCGTGAGCATCAGCGCACCGATGCGCGGAGCCAGGGTCGCCGATGACGTGACGAACACCGCGCCCATCGCGCCGCCGAACCACACCCACCACGGATTGTGAGGCAAGGGCTGGCCCGGCGCACGCACCGTCGCGGAGGCGAACAAGCCCCCCCAGCGGACCATCGCGGCGACCACCGCCATCACCACCGCGCCGGAGGCGAAGTTCCACAAGCCCGAGTAGGTCGGGTGGCCGAGGTACTTGATCATCCGCCCGTTGGTCCCGGCCTGGACCGGGATCAGGATGCCGATGAGAAACGCCCAGATCAGGGTCATCATGTTCATAAGGGAGCAAGGATATGGACCCGGCCCCCTCCATGCCTTTGGGCACTACTATCCGCCTCACCCAAGGAGTTTTCGTCCCATGGCCAATCCCGTCGTCAAGCTGACCACCTCCCGCGGCGCGATCACCATCGAGCTCGATCCCGTCAAGGCCCCCATCTCCACCGAGAACTTCCTGAGCTACGTCAAGGCCGGAACCTACGACGGCACCATCTTCCACCGCGTCATCGCCAACTTCATGATCCAGGGCGGCGGCTTCACCCCCGACATGGCCAAGAAGCCCACGAGCAAGCCCATCAAGAACGAGTGGCAGAACGGCCTCAAGAACATGCGGGGCACCATCGCGATGGCCCGCCTGGGCGGTGATCCCAACTCCGCCACCAACCAGTTCTTCATCAACGTCGTCGACAACGGATTCCTGGACCGCCCCCAGTCCGACGGAGCCGCCTACGCGGTGTTCGGGAAGGTCACCGAAGGCCTGGACGTCGTGGACGCGATCCGCACCGTGAAGACCGGCAACAAGGCCGGCCACCAGGACGTCCCGCTCGAAGCGGTCGTCATCAGCAAGGCCGAAGTGATCGCCTGAAACTGAATGGGGCGTCGGCCTCGACCTCGAAAATGCACGTTCGATCAGATGCCCGCGCGATCAGGCGGGCATTTTTCATGCGCTGCACTGGCCGAACCGACGGATCAGGACCAGAGCCCTGACGCGACGCCGCGCCGGATTACGAGCTGCGCTCCTCGATCTCGGGCAATGGCTTCCCTTCGGGCATGAGCGAGCGCACCCGCGTCACAACCTCGGGCGGCGGCTCGAGCTCCTTGGCGCTCTTCACGCCCGCGTCCTCGAACTTGCGGAGCGTCGGGGTCACGCGCGACTCGAACGAGCCAACCATGTCGTTGAACGAGCCGACCGCCTGGTCCAGGTTCTTCCCGACGCGCCTGGCGTGCGAGTAGAAGTTGCTCACGCGCTCGTGAAGCTCGCGGCCGAGATCGAAGAGCTCGCGGGCCTGATCCTGCACCTTCTTCTCGCGCCAGCCCACCGCGACGGCGCGGAGCAGGCCGATGAGCGTCGAAGGCGAGGCCAGGATCACGCCCTTCTGGGCTGCGATGTCGAGCAGATCAGGGCGGCGCGAGAGGGCCGCATCGACGAACTGATCGCCCGGCACGAACATCACGACGAACTCGGGAGACGCGTCGTAGTTGGCCCAGTACTTCTTGTTGCCCAGCGCCTGGGTCTGCTCGGCGACGTGCTTGGCGAAGCGGTCGAGGGCCGCGGACTGCGCCTCGGGAGCGGTCGCGTCCACCGCTTCCATGTAGGCCTGGGTGTTGGTCTTGGCGTCCACCGCGATCACCCTGCCGTTGGGGAGCCTGACTTCCAGATCGGGACGCTGGATGTTCCCGTCGGCGTCGAAGAGGGTGGACTGTTCTGCAAAATCGCAATAGTTCGTCATGCCCGCGAGCTCAGCGACCCGGCGGAGCTGGATCTCGCCGTAGCGCCCGCGGACTTCGGGCTTGGAGAGCGCCTTGGTGAGCTTGCTCGCCTCGTTGCGCAGGAGCTCGCTGGCCCGCGTGGCGTGACCGATCTGCTCGGCCAGCGAAGCGTGCTGAGAAAGCCTGGCCTTCTCGATCTCCGCGAGCTTCTCGTCGGTGCGCTTGAGCGTCTCTTCGATGGGCTTGACCAGCGCCTCGACCGCGATCTTTCCCTTGGACATCTCGCTCGCGTGCGCCTGCTGTTGCTGCTTGAAGCGCTCGTCGGCGAGCTTGAGCAGGTCATCCGCGGATCGGCGCAAGGCGTCGGAGGCCAGGGCCTTGAACTTCTCTTCGAGCTGCGCATGGGCCTGCGCGAGGCGGCGCTCGAGCTCCTCGCGTGAGCGATCGGCGGCCTCGCGCTGCTCCTGGAGCGCCCGGACGTGCTGCTCTTCATCCTCGGCCCGCGCGGTCTTCTCGGCGCGGAGTTCCTGATCGCGGGCAGCCAGCTCGACCTTGGTCGCGGTGAGCTGATCGGCGCGGAGCTGTTCGTCCCGGCGGGAGGCCTCGAGCTCGCCCGAGAGTCTGCCCAGGTCGGCGCGGACGCTGTCGCGTTCGGCCCGCATCGCGGCCAGCTCGGCCTGAGCCGTCGCGGCCTGCGCCCGGGCCTTGCCCAGAACGCTCAGCGCGTACACCAATCCGCCCGCCGCTGCGAGCGCCACCAACGCCAGAATCACCTCGATCGGACCCATGATCGCAGTATACCACAGACCCGATCAAAGTCCTGACGAAATCCCAGGATTCAGGAGCGCCGCCAGTTCGGCGTGGCGTCGGGAGCCGATGAGCAGCATCGAGCCATCGTCGAGGGTGAGCAGCACGCCCTGGTCGCCAGCGATCGTGAAGCACTTCCCGTATTTCTTGGAGCGCTTGGGCCCCCACCCGCCCATGTCGGACATGGGATCGAAGCTCACCGCGTCGGCGGTGAGAATCCGGCGGCGCTCCACCTTCGTGGTCGGAAACGGCGCAAAGCGGACGCGGACAAAGCGCTCGTCGACGCTCGTCGTGAGCCTGAAGCCAAAGAGCATCAGCGCGTCGAGGAGAAGCACCAGCCCCGCGACTCCGAACACAATTGGTTGCTGGGACGGCGGGGACTTCAGCCCGACCGCGATTACCATCGCGAGCACCGTCAGCGAGGACATCGGGACCATGACCCGGATGATCAGGTTCTGCCAGAGGTGCTGGACCTCGCGGAACTGTTCCTGCTCGGGCTGCGTCACTTGGTCGTCACCTTGCCCGCGATCCAGGCGTCGATCTGGTGCTCAAGCACGGGCAAGGGCAACGCGCCGCCACCGAGCAGCACATCGTGGAACTCGCGGAGATCGAAGCTGGCGCCGAGTTTCTGGCTCGCGCGGGAGCGCAAGGCCTGGATCTGGAGCTCGCCGATCTTGTACGCGCAGGCCTGGCCGGGCCATCCGATGTAGCGGTCGATCTCGCTGCTCAGGTCGGTCTCGGTGCCCGCGGTGTTCTCGAGCATGTAGTCCAGCGCCCGCTGGCGGGGCCAGCGCTGCACATGCAGGCCTGTGTCCACGACGAGCCTGGCGGCACGCCACATCTCGTCGGAGAGTCGTCCGAAGTAGTCGTACGGATCGGCGTAGAAACCGCGCGAGCGATCGCCCCCGGTGGCGTGCTCGGCGCTCATCTCGAGCCCCAGGCTCTCGGAGTACAGCGCCCATCCTTCGACGAACGCGGTGTAGCCGAGCAACGTCCGGAACTGGTGCAACCCTTCGAGCTCGTCGGCGATCGAGAGCTGGAGATGATGTCCCGGGACGCTCTCGTGGAGCGTGAGCGAGACCATGCCGTACTTGGGCCGCTGGTCGAGCTGATACGTGTTCACCATGAAATAGCCCGGCACGCCTGTGCGGATCGAGCCCGGGTAGCAGAAGGCCGCGGGCGCGGTCGCGGACATGTACTCGGGGAGCTCGCGCACGCCCCACGGATTGCGTGGGAGCGTGCGGAGGAGCTTGGGAAGCTCGGCGTCGATGCGCTTGCCCAGGTCTCGGTAGTCGCGCAGCATCTCGCGCTTGTCGGTGTAGTAGAACCTCGGGTTGGTGCGCAGGTCCGTGATGAACGCCTTGAGCAGCTCATCGCCCTTGAGCGTGTCCTTGGCGGGAAAGTCTGTCTCCGCGATGCACTTGAGCATCTCACTCTTGATCCGCGCAACCTCTTCGAGCCCGCGCTGGTGCACCTGCTCGGGCGACATGCCCGTCGTCGTGTGCCACTTGAGCTGGTAGGCGTAGGCCTCGGGTCCATCCACACCCTCGGAGATCCCGAGCGTGGCCCGGCCGGCGGGCTCGTACTCCTCGGTCAGGAACTTGGCGAGCTTGCGGTACGCGGGCACGATCCCCTTGGAGATCGCCTCGCGCGCCCGTGCGGCTGCGTCGCGCCCGACGTCGCTTGATGCAAAGGGCTTGTAGAAAGGGCTCAGCTCGGGGTTCTTCTCGATCTCGGGCGTCGCTTGCGCCAGCGCCTGTGCCGCAGCATTGCCGAGGACGATCTTCGGAGGCACCCGGCCCGCCTTCATCCCCAGCCTCATCTGCGCGATCTGCTCATCGATCACCCGCGGCACGTGCTCGATGCGGGAGACGTAGTCCGCGTAGTGCCTGGGCGTCAGCATCGGGATGGAGTCGGACATCTGCGGCAGCCAGATCTGCGGGCCGTCCTGCGTGTTGACCGGCATCTGCTCCTGGTGGAACCGCTCACCCTCGATGCCGATGCGCAGTTCATAGAGCAGCAGATCGAGATTCAGCTTGTCCGCGGGCGCGAGACTCGCGCTGTCGATCGCCTCGGCGCGCTTGAGGAACGCGCGAACCTCCAGGTGACGCCGTTCGTACGCCTCAACGCTCTCCTCCTGGAGCTTGTCGTTGAAGCGCTCATCGCCGCGCGCGGAGGCGGTGAGGGGAGACTCGCGGAACAGAAAGTTCACGTAGTCGTCCAGCAGCACATCCACCGGGGAGCGGGCCGGCTGGGCGCTGGCAAACCCCGCGATCAGCGCGGCGACCAAACCCGCCTTGGCGATCCTTCCGAAACCTTCGACGATCCGCCGGCTCAACATGCCCTCGGTCCTTTCCGATCAATCCCACATCGCCAGCGGGGTCCCGGAAGCACCCACCCCGGCGGGGTGGCAGTATGCCCGATCACCCGGACTGCTTGCCTGGGACCAAAGCGGGCTACAATCGGGCTCCTTCGGTGACGGCTCGCCCACGCCGAAGGTTGGTTTGGTTCATGTTTGGGGATTGGTGTAACGGTAGCACAACTGACTCTGGATCAGTTAGTCAAGGTTCAAATCCTTGATCCCCAGTTCGCGACGAAGGCCGGGTTTTCCCGGCCTTTTTCGTTGGAGCCATCGATTGCAGCGACAGGCTGCGGGCGCGAATCGCGCTCCGGCGGTCCGGCGAAACAGTCAGGTCTTCAAACTTCACGCCCCCTCGGGCGTCTGACGTTGGCCGAAGCTCGCATTCTGATTTGCGGATTCTGTTTGGATCTGCCGTTCTTTCCCCCGGGGCGGCAATGCGGGCTTGGCGGGGGCGTTGAGCCGATGTTCTGCCTCCCGGCGTTCGCTGGGATCGGACTTTGCCCTTTCGGCCCGGCGTGAGCCAGTGAGAGGGGCAGCTGCTCGGAGCATTCATGTCCAGAACGCGTGCTGCATTTTCGCTGATTGAACTGCTGGTGGTCATCTCGATCATCGCGCTGCTCATCGGCATCCTGCTCCCGACGCTGCCGAAGGTGCGTGACTCGGCCCGCAAGGCCGCGTGCGGCGCGAGCCTTCGCTCCGTGGGTCAGGCGCTGCAGATGTACCAGTCTCAGTACAAGGACGTCTTCCCCAAGGCGCGGTACATCCCGCGTCCCTGGCTTTCGGGCGACACCGATCCCTCGCTCCGCGAGGTGATGGCCTCCTACATGGACGCCGAGAACGCCTACCGCTGCCCGGGCGACAAGTGGGTCTTCGAGGCCGAGTACACCGACGGCCCGGAGACCAAGAAGTGCGGCATGTCCTACATCTACCTGCCAACGCTCAGCGGGCAGAAGTTCGAGGACACCTTCTGGTACAAGCGGATGCGCAAGACGCCTTCCGACACGCCGGTGAGCTTTGACTTCGACAACGGAAACTTCGAGAAGGAGGACAAGAGCAGCGTCTACGTCCCCTTCTTCCACGCCAGCCGCAACCTGCTCTTCGCCGACGGCAATGTGGGCAAGTACGTGCCCGAGGCCGATCCGAGCAAGCCGCCGACCCCGCCGCCGGAGTAATAAGCCTCCGGGCCCGACCCCGTCGGGCAGCGTTGACGGCCAGAACCTGTTCAAGACCACCCGACCGACGTTCCTGATAGCGCAGACCCGAGAGGACCACACATGTCACAGTCCAGCCTGCTCGACGGCATCGATGTCACCAAGAAGGCGGCCCAGCCCAAGCGTTCGTCCCTGAACGCCAAGTTCGAGAGGAATCGCAAGCCGATCATGGTCGGACTCCTGGCGGTCATGGGTCTGGGCTCGCTGGTCTACGGCGGGTACTACGCGTGGTCGCATCGCCCGCCGGCGCTCCCGACCAACGCCAACGAGGCCATCGCGCTGGTGACCTCCAACAAGCTCGATCTGCTTGATCCGGGTCGTCAGGAGCAGTACCTCGATGAGGCGGCCCGCCTGCTGCGCGACCTGCCCGATGAGGAGCGTCGCAAGCTCTTCCGCGATGACAAGAACCGCGAGGCTCTGGAGCGCATCCGCGAGCAGCAGTTCGACGAGATGGCCAAGAAGTTCGCCCGAGGCGAAGAGCCCGACTGGCAGAACATGCGTGGTCCGGGCATGGGTCCCGGGATGGGCCCGGGCGCGGGTCGCCCTGATCGCCAGCCCGGCGAGCAGCCCCCGCCCGGCGCCGGCCCCGATGGCAACGGCGGCCCCGGCCGCGATGGCGGCGGTGGTGGCGGCGGCAATGGCAACGGCCGTGGCGGCAACCGCGGCAACCCCGACTCCCGCCGCGCCATGATGGACCAGCGCATGGCCCGCAGCCTCAACTCGGGCAACGCCCAGTCGGTCGGCCTCCGCGGCGAGATGATGAAGCGCATGCAGCAGCAGCGTCAGAGCGGCGGCCCGCAAGGCCCCCGCTGATCGCTCCAACCCCAAAAATGAAAAGGGCCCGCGTTGATCGCGGGCCCTTTTTCATTGATGCTCGCCGGATGATTCAGGACTTCATGTTCTTGGCAGCATCGGCCTCGGCCTTGGCCAGGATCTCGTCCTTGCCCTTGGCGTCCATCTCGTTGAACGACTCGACGCAGTCGTTGCAGCAGAAGCCGATGTTCTTGCCCTTGTAGGCGACAACGACCATCTTCTCCGCGCCGTGCCCGCCGATCGGGCAGATCTTGTTGATCGGGGTCGCGTCGACCTTGGCCTTCTTGCCGTCGGTGCAGCAGGCCTGCGAGCCATCGCACTTGCCGTCACACTTCCCGCCGCAGGCTTCCTTGCACGCCGCCGGGTCGCTGCAGGTCTTGGCTTTCTGGTTGGACTGGCACGCGCCCATGGCGAGCAGGGCGGCGACCGACAACATCATGGCAATCTTCTTCACGGGCTCTCCTTTGAATGCTTCGCTCAGGCGAGTTCGCCAGAGCGTCCGGATATTCAACGCTTCTATCAGAGGTTATGCGAAACGAGGCCGGAAAGCACGGGGGGCCCCTTCGAGCCCCCGGGTGCGTCAGATCACTAGAGGCACGAGGTGGCGCAGCCGCCGCCGCCACAGCAACCCCCCTGGCAACCCGCGGACTGGGTGGCCGTCGTCGAGCAGGACTGCATCTGGCGGCAAGAACCGCCATCGCAGCAACCGCCATCACAGCAGCCCCCGGAGCAGCCGCCGCTGCCACAGGCGCACGAGGTGCAGGAGCAGTTCGGGCAGCCGCAGGCCTCCGCGGACTCGGAAGCGGAACGGGAAGCCGAGGCGCCGATGGCCAGCAGCGCAGCCAGACCCGCAGCGGACAGAATGATCGCCTTACGCATGAGAAACTCCTTGTGCCGGAACGGGGGTGTTTGGCCCAAGCCGTCCGGGAGGCCCGGTTCTCGCCTCAGAAAGAGGGGGCGCGATGCCCAGATGGAGAACCAGGCGTGTGTGTGATTGGTTGGATGAAGACGCGATGACGCCGCGGGCGCGCAATGCAGCCCGCGCGCACGGCTCGCGCTAGATCAACCACACACTCAGGAGTGCGCGCTGCTTGCCCCGATCAACCAGCGCCGGCGTCCGGAACTGGACGTTCTGGGGCTGCGCCACCAACTCGGGGAGACGCATCGGGATCCGCACCAGGATCGCCGGAATGCTCTTGAAGGAAACCGTCCGCACCTCGCGGGGCTGCACCGGCGTCGGAGGACCACGCTGGATCGTGCACCCGCACCGCTGGCAGTTGCCCGTCGACGCGGCGTCCGCCTGAGGCTGACGGCAGCAGTCATCGACGTCCGCCGCCTGATCAGGGTCGGTCAGCGCCGCACTCGCCAAGTCGGACTTGGACGTGTCGGAGTTGGACTCGGGCTTGCAGCAGCACTCGTCGGAGCCGCAGCACGAGGCATCAGCCGCAGCAACCTGCTTCGCAGCGGGCGTTCCGCAGCCCATGGCTGCATCGGGGCAAACTGCGACGCCCACGAACTGGGCAGCCAAGACACCCAACGCCATCAGGACGGGCAGGAACGCGCTGCGCCAGTGGCCAAGGGCGTGCGAGATGGGCCCGCGAAGGCTCATACACCCATTATCCGAGTTCGAAGTCCGGAGTTCTCGTCGTCGCTCGGAATTTCGTTCTGGACCGGCTATGGGACCGGACAGCTTGCGAACCAAAGTGGCCCGCAGCTCGTTCCAGCTTCAGCGGGCGTCCGCGGGGCCTGACGGTTTGATGCTCAGCTCGTCGAGCTGCTCCTGGTAACCCTGGAGCTGGGCGCGCAGCAGGTCGGCGTAGCGACCGCCCTTGGCCCAGAGCTCTTCGTGGGGTCCGATCTCGGTGATCGCGCCGTTCTCCATCACCGCGATCCGGCTCGCCGAGCGCACCGTGCTCAGGCGGTGGGCGATCACAAAGCACGTCCGCCCCTTCATCAGGCGGCCCAGGCTGGTCTGGATCAGCGCCTCGCTCTCCGAGTCGAGGTTGCTGGTGGCTTCGTCGAGGATGAGCACGACCGGATCGGCCAGGATGGCGCGGGCGATGGCCAGACGCTGCTTCTGGCCGCCCGAGAGACGCACGCCGCGCTCGCCGATGAGGGTTTCATAGCCCTTCTCCTGCTTGGAGATGAACCCATGGGCGTCGGCAGCCTTGGCGGCCTCGACGATCTGGTCCATGGTGCAACCGCGACGGCCGTAGGCGATGTTGTCCGCGATGGTGCCGTCGAACAGGAACACGTCCTGCTCGACGATGCCCAGGATGCGGCGGAACTGCGCGACGTCGATCTGCTTCAGAGGCGTGCCGTCGAAGAAGATCTCGCCCTTGGACGGGTCGTAGAAGCGTGCGATGAGATTGCAGAGGGTGGTCTTGCCCGAGCCCGATGGGCCGACCAATGCGATCGTCTCGCCCGGCTCGACATGCAGCGTGACGCCCCGGATGACCGGCTCGCGATCGGGCTCGGCCTGCTTCTCGGCGCCCGCGGTCTTGTCCTTCTCAGCGAGCAATCCGGACTTGGAGCGGGGGTACGTGAACCAGACCTCGCGGAGATCCAGGCGTCCCTGAGCGGTGGCGCGGGAGACGCCGATGGTGCCGGGCGTCTCCTGGAACTCGGTGGGTTCTTCGAGCAGATCGAGGATGCGGTCAAAGCCCGCGAGATTGCTCTGGATGTTGGCTGCGGTGCTCGTGAGGGTCTCCAGCGGGCTCAGGAGCATGAGCAGGTAGGTGGAGAACATCATGACGTCGCCGATGGTGAGGCGCGCGTTGAGCACCTGGGTTCCGCCGTAGAGCAAGAGGCCGACGGAGGCCGCGGGGATGAAGATGCTCCACACGCCATCGAGGATGCGCGACCACCACCAGGCCCGCATTTCCTGCCTGGCCATGAAGTGATTGGAGCGTGAGAACCGCGAGGACTCCGAGCGTGTGCGGCCAAAGCCGCGGACGACGCGCATGCCGCCGAAGGCCTCGGTCGTGTGCGCATCGATCGCGGTGCGGGTCATGCGGATGTCGCGGTACACCGGGCGGATTCTGGCGATCCACGTGCGCTGGCTCACCCACATCGCGGGCGCCAGGAGGATCGCGCCCGCAAGCATGCGCCAGTCCACGCAGGCAAGGATCACCAGCGTGCCGAAGAGCTGCACGATGGCGCGCCACGGGTTGTAGATCATCGTGAAGAGCAGTTCGGCGGCCTGGCCCGCGTCGTCGCGGAGCACGCTCACCGCGCCGCCGGTCTTCAGGGCCTGCACGCGGTGCAGCGGGAGCCTTACCGCGTGATCAAACGCCCGGCGTCGAACCAGCGCCTGCACACGCTTGGTCAGGCGCGTGACCTGATAGCGCCCCCACATCCCGATGGTGAGATTGAGCGTTGCGATGACGAGCATCGCGCCGCCCACCGCAAAGAGCAGCGTGCGCGGGTCGGTGGAGAAGCGGGCCCAGTCGGGAAGTCCTTGCGGCCCGGGCTCCTTGGAAAGGACATAGTCCAGGACGATCTTCGTCGCCGAGGGCTGAATGAGGTTGAGACCGACCGCGACCGTCAGCGTGCCCAGGGCCGCGATGACCACGCGATGGTGACCCAGGAGCAGCTTCCAGAACGCGCGGAAGATCGTGAAAAAGGATCGCTGAAGCTTGCGCTTCTCAGGCCGCTTCCCCGTGTCGTCGGTCGGGTTGTCGATGAAGTTCTTGTTGGACCGGGTGTTGGACAGGTATTCCCGAAAGCGCTGGCGACTGGACCGCTGCCGATGGAGCATGGAGCGATGTTAGGCCCATCCCTGACAGCGGCCGGACAAGCTTCGCTCAGGAAGGCTCGGGCTCGGCCGGGCCATCGAACAGAACCTCCGCCGATCGACGCAGCGCAGCGGCATTTTCGGGCCAACCGGTGCAATTGCTGGCCAGGGGATGAGATCCGAGGCCTATTTGAAGACGCCGATCACGCGTCGGGTGGGATCGCGCGCCCTGAGGAGGTTGTCCATGAAGCTGTCTCGTGTGTTGATCACCGCCTTGCCGCTCTGTTCCGCAACGACCGTGGCCTTGGCTGGCGATGAGCCGATCGCGTGGTGGAAGTTCGATGAAACCGGAGGCTCGACCGCGGCCGACAGCGCGGGCTCGTTCACCGGCACGCTGGCGGGGAACGCGTCGTTCACCAGCGGCGTCTCGGGCAACGCCCTGGACGCGGGCACGGGCTGGGTGAACATGGGCGACGTGCTCGCGCTCACCGGCACCTCGTTTTCCATGCAGACCTGGATCAAGACCCAGGACGCAAGCTCGGCCAGCACGGTCATCGCCGGCAAGCACGACGCGGGCTACTTCAATGGCCACATGATGCGCACCAACTTCGACGGCGGCGCCTACGGCAGCCCGGGCAAGGCCAGCTTCTACCAGTCCAACTCCCCCGGCGCGACCGCGGTGGGTACCTCAACCGTCACCGACGGGAACTGGCACCACCTCGTCGCGGTCTACGACACCAACTTATCCCAGCTCGGGCTCTACGTCGATGGCGTCCGCGAGTCGCTCATCGCCACCACCCCGATCCTGACCAACAGCACCGCGTTCCTCGTCGCAGGCTTCACCCGCAACGGGAATGTGGAGCACGGCTTCAATGGCCTCATCGATGAGGTGCAGGTGTATAACTACGCCCTCTCAGGCGATCAGGTGAAGTTCCTCTACGCCAACCCGGGCTCCGCGATTCCCGCGCCCGGCGCTGCTGCGCTCGGCCTGGCCGCTCTGGCCATCGGTCGTCGCCGCCGCTGAGACCGCGACAGTGCACGATGATTGCAACCAGGCGGACCCTTCCGGGGGTCCGCCTTTTTTCTTGGCTGCGGGGGAGAACTTCTCAGCCGTGATCGAACGCGCCGAAGAACAGGAAGAAGTCGTCCAGGTCAACCTCGCCGTTGGCGTTCACATCCGCACATGCACCGGCGACGTCGAAGCACGCGAAGAAGGCGAAGAAGTCGTCGAGATCCACATCGCCATCGGCGTCGATGTCCGCGGGCGAGCGCACGCAGCCGAGCAGATCGAGCTTGAAGTCGTCGATGCCGCACTCCACGGTCGACGTGGGTGAATAGTCCTGCCCGACGAAGCGGACGCGCATCTTGTCCGTGCGGGGCATCAGCGTCCCCACCCGGACCTTCCGCTGCGTCCACGCGGTCGTGGTGGTCGCGAACGTGTCGCACATCTTCCAGGTCACGCCGTCGTCGTTGGAGAGCCAGATGGGGAAGACGTCGTCGTTGCGATTGAGATAGCTGTTGGAGAACCAGGTCCAGTAGCTCACCATCGCATCGCGCACGACAAAGTCAGAGGGCCGTGCCGACGCATCGAGCCTTGGCGTGATCAGCGTCGTATTCCCGTTGTCCAGGTCGTAGGTCGCAGCCGAGGAACCGCCCCGCGGGTCGGTGATGAAGCAGTTCACGCCGCTGGGCGAGTGGTCCGTTCCGGGCTGGGCCGCGGTCTGGATCGGAGATCCATTGGACCACTTGCCCGCGGTCGCCGAGTCGGTCGGGAGCGTGACGGTCCAGTTCCCCGCGGTCTCGCACGGATCATCAACAACGTTCCGCTCCGAGAGCGCCTCGAGCCTGAACACGCGGTCCGGCGCACCGAGGGGATACCGGCAGACCGCGCCCGATGCGGTCGTCGCCTCGAAGTAGTACTCCACCGCTGAGCCGCAACCGACCGCGGGGATCGCGCCGGTGTAGACCGACCCGGATTGCAAGGTCAGGGGCGTCGTGTTGAACTGCTCCGCGCCGGAGACGCGGGTCCGGATGACCGCGGTTCCCGAAGCGATCGTTGTGGTGTCCGCGGTGAGGCTGACCCGCACGATCGCGCCCGAGTCGGGCGCCATCACGACAGGCAGAGGCTCGGGCAGTGAGAACCGGACGGGCGTGACGAGGTAATCACCCAGCGCCAGCACAGCACCCAGGCTCTCCTCCCCCACCGGGACGATCTCGGAGGCGGGAAGCACGAATCCGGAGTTGCCCGTATCGCGGAGCTCGATCGTGAACGCCTTGTTGTGGCGCTCGCGATAGGACCAGTCGATGATGTCGCCGCCCGATGCGTACAGGTCCGCCGAACGCATCGCCTGATAGCCCGTGCCGGAGGACGAGCCGATCGCGGCCCGCATCAGATTCGACGCGGTGATCAGAGGCGTGCGGTCGGGCTCCGGCGGCGTGATCCCCGCGTAGCTGTAAGGCCAGAGCACGAGCTGCGAATAGCTGTGGAAGTCGATGTGGCCGACGAGCTTCCCGTCAAGCGAAACGATGAGGTTGGACATCGCCAGCGCTTCGGGTTCCGAGAGCGGGCCCAGGCCGCAATAGGTTTCATCCCCGGTGCTGTGCGACGCGCCGGTTCCTCCCCAACCCACGGGCCAGTTGCGATTCAGGTCGACGCCGAAGGTGCCGTCGCCATTGTCGGTCCGATTCTTGCGCCAGAGCCGCTCGGTGGACCACGTGTAGGCGTAACCATCCGGATTCACGACAGGCACCACGAGGATCTCGACATTGTCGAGCAAGGTGCGGACGCGGACATCCGTCGCGTAGCGCGCCAGAAGCTGCTCGCCGATGTACGCGACGGTCATCGGGCTGATCCATTCGCGGGCGTGCTGGGTCCCGTCGATGAGCAGCGCGGGCCGGGCCGACGCGTTGCCGGGGCCTGTGATGCGGATCCCCCGGATCGCACGGCCTTCCCCGCTCAGCCCCACAAAGAACGTGGACGTCATCCCGGGATACTGCTGCGCAAGCTGATCGATGAAGCCATCAAGCTCCTCGTACGTGCGGTAGGTCTGAAAGAACGCAGCATCGCGCAGCGCCCGGACCTGCTCGACCTGGGCCCGCTCCGAGACGATGGCCGCCTGCAGATCGGGAATCAGCACTTCGGGCTTCAAGCCCGTAGCCTCCAGCACCGCGAGGCGATCCTTGTCGATCTGCACATCTACCGGCAAGCCGATCCCCACGCGGTGCGACCACACGCTGCGGGCCAGCGTCGTCAGCGCGAGCAGCTGCCTGGCATCCGCGGGCTCGGCGCGAACGACCATCTGCCCGTCGTAGCGCACCGGCGCCGCCTCATCTCCCGCGACCAGAGGCAACGCGGGAGCCGCCCCTGCCTCAAGGGTCTGCGCCTCGATGCCCAGCGGAACAAGACAGCCCGAAGCGAGGGCAAGCAGGCGGATGTGATTGGTCTTCATCATGTGCACCGCGGTCCGCGGAAAAAAGTGGGCCCGGCCGCCGCGTGGGCTTGTCTCGGCCGGGCCCGGAGGGGCGAACAGATCAGCATGTCGTTCGTTCAGCCGCGCGGCTCAGCCCGCGTTGTCGAACGCGTTCAGGAAGTCGAAGAAGTCGCCGAGATCGATTTCGGTGTCGCCATTCACATCGGCGCAGGGAAGGTTCTGATCGAAGCAGTTCAGGAAGTCGAAGAAGTCCGTCAGATCCACGACGCCGTCGTGGTTGCGATCCGCGTACGACCAGCGGCAGCCGATGACCACCAGGCTCACGTCATCCACCGCAGCCTCAACCACCGAGGCGGGAGCGGCATCGTTGGGCGTGAAGCGCAGGCGCATGTCCGTGCTGGGGGTCACAAAGCTCGCGACGTTGAAGGTCTTGTTGGTCCACGCCGGCTCGTTGGCGGTCACCGACTCGAGCGTGACCCACGTTGCGCCGTTGTTGTTGGAGATCTGGACGGGCATGGTGTCCACGCCGTT
This sequence comes from uncultured Phycisphaeraceae bacterium, assembly GCA_964531675.1. Lineage (GTDB taxonomy): Bacteria > Planctomycetota > Phycisphaerae > Phycisphaerales > UBA1924 > CAZHFW01. Next base: position 118,748 of record CAZHFW010000003.1, read on the forward strand.
CACGCCATAGGTCCGCCAGTACGAGAGCGTCGTGGAGAAAATCTCCAGCGTCGTGAGATCGACCGCGGGCGCCACCGCCGAGAAACTCGGGCTGGTCAGGGTGGTCTTGCCGCCATCGATGTCGAAGGAACCGTCACCGGTGCCCGCCGCAGCGCCGGTCACGTAGCACTTGGTGCCCGCCCCGGGGGTGTGGTCCGCACCGGGCTGGAAGTTGGTCGCGCCGGGCACGCCGAGCTCCCAACGGCCGGTGGTCGCGGTGTCGTCAGGCACCGAGGTCGACCAGCCCGTGTTGGTCTCGCACGTGTCGTTGAAGAGCACGTAGGTCGTCAGGCTCGGCGCCTGCGCGGGAGAAGATGCCCCGCCCGCGGGGAAGCTGAGCGTGCGGCCCGCGGTGCTGGTCGCTTCCGCGTAGAACTGGACCGTCTGCCCGCAACCCGCCGCGGGGATGCTCGCCTGATACGTGTTCCCGCTGACGAGCGTGAGCGTCGTCTGCGTGAACGGGTCGGAGGTCCCGACGCGGTAGTAGAGCTTGGCGGTCGAAGAGTTCACCGCGCCCGAGGCGTTGGTGATGTTGATCTGCACGATGTTCGAGCTGTCCGCGACGAAGGACGTCGGAGCAGCGCCGCTGGTCCAGCTGAACGTGAACGGATACGCGACGTACTCGATCAGAGGCTTGATGCCGTTGAGGTTCTCTTCGCCGGTCGGGATGATCTGATCGGCGGGGAGCGTGAAGCCGTTGGTTCCGGTGTCGCGAAGCTCGATGGAGAGGCCCAGGATCCCGCGGGCGCCGTAGGTCCAGTCGTTGGCGCCGCCCGAGGCGGGATAGATGGTCGTGTAGATCGGCCCGTAGGTGTACGTCTTGCCGTAGGTGTTGAAGATTCCCTGCGCGATCGCGGCGTCGAGCTGCAGGAACAGCGCGTTGTCCGGCGGCAGCGCGCTGGTCCAGCCCCAGGGCGACATCACGAGCTGCGAATAGCTGTGGAAGTCGATGTGGGCCTTGATGCGCGGGATGGACGTGATGTAGTTGGCCAGGGTCTGGGTCTCGACCTCGCTGGCGGCGGAGGGACCGCGATACGTGTCATCGCTCGTGACGGTGCTGGCGCCCTGACCGCCCCACTGATACGCCCAGTTGCGGTTGTTGTCGACGCCGATCGAGCCGTCGCCGTTGGGCTTGCGGTTCTTGCGCCAGAGGCGATTGGTGGCCCAGGTGTACTCGTACCCGTCGGGGTTCACGATCGGGACGATGATGATCTCGCAGTTGTCGACCATGCCCTTGACCTGCGGGTCGGTCGCGTAGCGGGCCAGAAGCTGGTCGGCGAAGTACATCACGGTCATCGGGCTGATCCACTCGCGGGCGTGCTGGCACGCGTTGAAGATCACCGCGGGGCGGGTGGACTTGGGATTGCCCGGCGCGTCGGGGCCCGTGATGCGGATGGCCTTGAGGTTGCGCCCACCCGAAGTCGCAGCGCCGGGAAGCGTCTCGGAGACCGCCAGGCCGCCCGAGTTGGCCGCGAGCTGGTCCATGTAGGTGTTGATCTCGGTGCGCGTCTTGTAGTTGGCGAACCAGGTCAGATCGCGCGCCATGGCCCGCGCGATGATGTCCGCCCGCTCGTTCTCGACCTTCTTCTGGAGGTCATCGATCAGGACGATGTAGGGGATGCCGAGCTGATCGAGATTCGCCAGCCGCTCGCCCTTGATCTGCACGTCCACCGAGCCGACGCCGATGCCGTGGGACCAGATGCTCTCGCTGAGGGAGCTCAGCGCCAGCACGTCCTGCTGGTTGCGTGTGGTGGCCCGGATGACCTTCTGGCCATCGAAGCGCACGAACCCGTCCGGGTTGCGCGTCAGCGCGGTCAGCGCATCGGGCGGATCCTGCGCCGGCGCGACCTGTCCGAACGCGGACGATCCCACCGCAAGACCCGCGAGCATCCCCATCACCCCGACGCGCATGAACGCACGGCTCTTCATCGCCTCTCCTCTCGTCCCCGACGACCCTTTGGTGTTCCAAACGACACACCACCCACGAGCCGTTCGACCCCGACGCCGCAGCGTTTCGACGCCGCCGCAACGCCGACGAAAGGACACCAGCGCCCCGAAAGACGCCGCTGCTCCACAGCAACCGCCGTGCAGCCACCCTCTTCGTCCCCCGATGAGGCCGAACCGGCCCATTGTGACCGAAGACCTCTGCTATTACCAGCGGACGAGTACCTGAAATCTACCGAACGCACAGCCAAATCGCGGCCGGATGCTGCCCAGACCGAAACCTGAGCCCGAAAACAGCCCGCCGTCTCGTTGCCCCGTGCTCGATGGCCTCCAGCGCATGGCAGGCTCGACAGATCGATGACCCGGGGTTAGTGTCGCGGAATGCTCACCCCGATGCTCGGCGCCGCTCTGCTCGGTCTGGTCGGTGAACCACCACTGGTGTTCTCGCACGCCGCGGTCGCGGCCGATCATCCCATCGCCTCCGAGGCGGGCCTGGAGATCCTCAAGGCGGGAGGCAACGCGGTCGACGCCGCCGTCGCGGTCAGCTTCACGCTCTCGGTGGTCCGCCCCGAGTCCTGCGGCATCGGCGGCGGCGGATTCATGCTGATCCACCTCAACACGCCCCAAGGACCCAAGGACATCGCGCTCAACTACCGCGAGCAGGCCTTCGCCAAGGCGTCGCCCGACTACTACGTCAACAAGCCCGACGAGATGGCCAGCACACGCGGCGGCGCCGCGGTCGCCATCCCCGGGACCGTCGCGGGACTCCTCCACGCTCAGGCGACCTACGGCAAGCTCGATCGCGCCACGGTCCTCAAGCCCGCGATCCGCGCCGCCACCATGGGCTACCACGCCGACGCGCACATTCTGGATTGCGTCAAGAACGCCCGCGCACTGTTCGAGAAGCGCCCGGATTTCGCCAAGCGCTTTGCGAACCTCGACCAGCGCTATCTCAAAGGCGGGGAACTGAAGCTCGGTGAGCTCATCACCAACCCCGAACACGCCCAGGCGCTGGAACTCATCGCACGCGACGGCGCCGCCGCGTTCTACTCGGGGCCGATCGCACAGGCGATCGTGCGCACCATCGAGGCCGATGGCGGGGACATGACCCTCGCGGACCTGGCGAGCTTCAAGGTCGAAACGCTCACGCCCTTCTCCATCAACTTCCGAGGCGACACCATCCTCACCATGCCGCCGCCAAGCTCGGGAGGAGTCGTGGTCGGAGAGGTGATGGGGATTCTCGAGCGTCGTCCCGACGATCTGGCAGCCGCGATTGCTGCGGGTCCGATGAGCGCGACGTACATCCACCTGGTCGCGGAAGCCTCCAAGCACGGATTCGCCGATCGCGCCCGCTGGCTCGGGGACAGCGCCTCGGCCCGCCAGGCCGCGAGCACGCTCACCGCGCCCGCCTACCTCGACGATCTGGCCTCGCGCATCAACCCCAAAGGCGTGCTCCCACCCGAGCGCTACGGCTCCATCCCCCCCGCGCCCGCTGCACCCGCGGAAGACCATGGCACGAGCCACTTCTGCGTCGCGGATGCGACCGGAAACGCGGTCAGCTGCACCGAAACCGTCAACCTCGAGTTCGGATCGTTCCTGGTCGTGCCCGAGTACGGCTTCATCCTGAACGATCAGATGGACGACTTCACCGCCAGGCCCGGAAAGGCCAACGCGTTCGGGCTCAAGCAGTCCGAGGCCAACGCGCCGGGCCCGGGCAAGCGCCCGCTCTCGAGCATGACGCCGACGATCGTGACCCGCGATGGGAGCGTGAAGCTCCTGGTGGGCGCATCAGGCGGCCCGCGCATCATCTCGGGCACGCTGCAGACCGCGCTCAAGGTCCTGCTGTTCAACCAGTCCGCGACCGAAGCGGTCTCCTCGCCGCGCTTCCATCACCAGTGGGATCCCAACGTGCTCGGACTCGAGAAGCCTCTGTTCGAATCCGACGCGACCTCCGCACTCAAAGCGCTCGGTCACGAGGTGAAGGCCCGGGGCGACGTCTCGCACACGCAGGCGATCCGCATTCTGCCCGATGGGTCCAAGCAGCCCGCGTCGGATCCCCGCAAAGGCGGCATCCCCGCGGGCTATTGACGTTCAGGGCCCGATGGCCTGCACGCCGGTCTCGCCGGTGCGGATGCGGATGCAATCGTCCAGGGGCGTGACGAAGATCTTGCCATCGCCGACGGCGCCGGTCTCGCCCGAGCGTGCGCCGCGGATGATCGCTTCCACCGCTGCTTCGACGAACGCGTCGTTCACCGCGATCTCGAGCTTGATCTTGGGAAGCATGCGCTCCTCGATCTCCTGTCCGCGGTAGACCTCCTTCACGCCGCGCTGACGGCCGAAGCCGTGCACCTCGGTGAGGGTCATGAGATACACGTCCTCGTCGGCCAGGGCTTCGCGCACCGACTCGAGCTTCTCAGGGCGGATGATCGCGGTGATGAGCTTCATGGTTTGACTCGCAAGGGTGTGACAGATCAGACGCGATCACTCGACGCGGGCGGTCACCGCCGGGCCCAGGTCGGCAAACAGACGCAGGAGGCTCGCGCGGACCTTTTCGCGCTGGCCGCCTCGGAATCGGAAGCGCGTGCCCCGGATCGTGGTCAATACGGGATACACGTCCTTGAACTCGGCGACCGACGATCCCCGGCCGTCCTGGCACAGATCGCGCCAGCGGTCCATCATCGCGACCGGATCGACGCCATCGAGCACCACCGCGAAGCGTTCGCCGATGACCGGAGGCGTCATCGCGGCCCGGGGCTCGGCGCTCTGGCCCAGCGCATCGGTGAGCAGGTTGTACGCCCGCTCGGAGTGCTGGCTCAGGTCCAGACCGATGACCTCTTCGGACTTCTCGGCGCGCAAGGGCGTGATCAGCCCCACGAGCTTGAGGAGCAGGAACGTGCCCGCGCCGCAATACACGAGCGTGACGAGCACCGCCACGAACTGCTTGGGGAGAAGCCCCGCGTTGCCATCGATGAGACCTGTCGGCGTGCCCAGCGCCAGGTCTTTGATCGCGGGGTTGATCGCGGCGGTCGCAAAGACGCCCGTGAGGATCGCACCGAGGATGCCGCCGACCATGTGCACGCCCACGACGTCGAGCGAATCGTCGTAGCCAAAGCGGGGCTTGAGCGAGACCGCGAAGTAGCAGACCACGCCCCCCGCGACGCCCATGACCAGCGCCCCGCCCGGCGCGACAAATCCCGCCGCGGGGGTGATGACGACCAGGCCGGCGACAGCGCCCGAAGCGGCTCCGAGCAGCGTCGCGTGCCCGCCGCGCAGGAACTCCACGCCGATCCAGGCCAAGGCCGCCGCAGCCGCCGCGGTGTTGGTGTTGATCAGCGCCACCGACGCGAGCTCATTGGCGCCCAGCGCCGAGCCCGCGTTGAACCCGAACCAGCCCACCCAGAGCAGGCCCGCGCCCATGAGCGTGAACGGCAGATTGTGGGGAGGCATGGGCTCGGCGGGATAGCCGACCCGCTTGCCAAGCACCAGCGCGCAGACCAGCGCCGAGATGCCCGAGGCGATGTGCACCACGGTCCCGCCCGCAAAGTCCAGCGCGCCGATCTTGGCGCCGATCCATCCGCCGCCCCAGACCCAGTGCGCCAGCGGCGCGTAGATGACCAGGGACCAGAGCAGGCTGAAGATGGCGAACGCCCGGAACCGCATCCGCTCGGCAAAGGCGCCCGAGATCAGCGCGGGCGTGATCACCGCAAAGGTCATCTGATAGGCCGCGAAGAGCGCATGCGGGATGGTGGGCGCCAGCGGGTGGTTGGTCCCGAGCACGCCCCGGAGCATGGCGTAGTCCGTGCCCCCGACCATCGGCCCGCCCGAGGGGCCAAAGGCCAGCGAGTATCCGATCACCACCCAGACCACGCCGATGAGTGCTGCGCAGAAGAACGAGTGCATGAACGTGGAGAGCACGTTCTTGGTGCGCACCAGCCCGCCGTAGAACAGCGCCAGGCCCGGGATGGTCATCATGAGCACCAGCGCGGTGCTGACGAGCATCCAGGCGCTGTCGCCCGTGTCGAGCTTGGGGGCGTCGGCCTGCGCAGAGGTCGAGGCCAGCGCGCACAGACCAAGCGCCAGCGAACGCCGGAAGACGCCCGGCGACGCGGAACAGTTTGAGATCCGGTTCATTGTTGTTGCTGCCCCTCGGACGCCACATCGACGCCGCGAGCGAGCATGCTTGCGAAGCCCGGCACGCGGAACGAGTCCGCGTGGAGCAACCCGGAGCATCGCCCCGTGTCGTTCACCATGCTGGCCGCGGTCGCGGTGGTCACGGGGGCAATGGTGACGCCGCACCCGTCGCAAGTCAATAGAACATCACACGACCCACAGAAATGGGTTTGCGCCAATCGCCACACATTTCCGTGGATTTGCAGCCCAGCGCCGCGCTCAGCGGCGCTCGGGAAGCTCGAATCGCAGCACCACCGTCGAGTGCATCGGGGGATACTGCACCGCCAGACGGAAAGCCCGGAAATCGCGTCGGTCCCAGTTCCCACGCTCGAATACCCGCGCGATCAGATCCTCATACCGCGGAACAACCGGCGAGTGCAGCGCGGGGGGACGGCCCGTCAGTTCGAACGGCCGCTCGCCGATCGGAATCTCCGGCGCCCGGCCGTCGGCGTGCACGCCCGCGATCTGGCCGCGCACCACCACCTGCGGGCTGAGCGCAAAGTCCAGGTCCCGGTGCACGATCAGATCGAACTGCAACGTCTCGATCGGGAGCGTGATCTCGCTGAAGATCTCCCCATAGCGATCCTCGTTGGTGCGATACCCGGGCATGCCTGAACGAAGGATCGCTCCGAAGAAGCACGTGCACAGACCGGTGTTGCCGATCGGACCGTCCTCGAGCTCGTAGGCAAAGCCGAGTCGTTCGCGGATCAGCCTGATCGAAGGCAGGCCGGGCGTGCAGTGGTCGCCGATGAGCATCGGCCCTTCGGCCTGGTCGTACGCGGGATCCACCGCAAACTCGCGCTGCGGGTCCACCGGCATCGGCGTGCCGTCGTCGTGGTAGGTCCGGCGTCGGAACAGAGGCCAGTGCACGCCCGAGCGCAGGCGGCGCAGATCGATCATCCCGCCGATGCGGGCCGCATCCAACATGTTCGGGTCGTCCCGGCTCGGCGCCAGCAGAAAGCTCGTTGCCCGGCAACGCGCCTGCACGCCCCAGAGACCGCTGTTCCCGCGGAACGCGAGCTTCCGGCTCTGCTCAAGCCGCTCGCTCGGCCCGCCGCCCATCGAGTCCAGAACCAGCTCCAGCGTCGAGCGATCGCCCGTGTGCACCTCGACCACCCGCGCAAAGCCCTCCTGGGCCGCACGCACCCGCTCGACGACCTGCTGGGGCGAACCGGATTTCAGGACCGCCTCGAGCAGAATCTCGATCGCCTCATCCCCAGGCAGGTGCTGGAGCGCCTGATACAGGTCGGGCGTCCCCACCACCTTGGAGATCTTCCAGGTCAGGTTGCGGTTGATCCCCAACCGGCGCGCGACTTCCTGAGGCACCGACGGGTGCACCCCCACCGACTCCACCGCAGCCTCCAGGGCGCGGCGAAGCTCCAGGAAGGCGGAGGTCAGGTGCTCCTCAAAGACCAGTGGCGATTGCGCGGTCGTCATGAATCTGGAACTCAAACAAAGGACAAACGACGCCCAGCAGCGGACTATAAGGGGATTCCGCCCAGCCCGCAACAAATATCACCGTAGATGTCTCTGGAAACAAACCCTCCCCTACAGCAGGGGTTTTTACCTGCTTCCGAGGGGGTCGAACCAGCTCGAGCGAGGCATCCTCGCACGCCAGGCCGGAGTTTGAGTCTGGTCGACACACTTGGGCCACCCACCCACCGGCGGCCGGGCACGTCCAGCCCGCTCTGGGGTTGCAGCTTGGAAGACTCGGCTGCGTTGCAGCGGTCAGCCGGACTTGGCCTTCTTCTTGCGCTCCGCCAGCTCCGCGTCCACGCGCAGGCGCTGACGCTCGAAGACCTCGCGCCAGGCGGGGTCCGTCTCTTTCATGAGTCCCCGGCGGATGCGTTCCTGGGTGGCGTCATCGGAGATATTCAGCCGCTGGGCGCACGCGACGGCGCCGCGGAGGGCGGGAAGCCAGTACGGATCGCGCTCCAGGGCGTTGCTGTACGCGTTGAGGGCGTCCTGGTCATACCCCGCGCGGTAGTAGAGCAGCCCGAGGTTCTCATACGGCGTGGGATCGGTGGGCGAGAGGTCCGCCGCTCGACGCAGCGCCTGGGCTGCATCCACGTAGTTCTGCTGCTCGAGGAGCGCGATCCCCAGGTTGTTCCACGCCCCGGGTACTTCCGGATTCTCCTGGATCGAACGCTTCGCGTAATCGGCCGCCTTCTCGTAGTCGTGCTTCTTCAGCGCCTCTTCGGCGATGCGGGCCAGGCGTTGGGCCTCGCCGGGCTTGCGCTCGCCAGCGGGATCCGACGAGGCTTTGTGAGGCATCTGGCATCCGGCGAGCAGCAGCGTGCTTCCCGCCAGGGTCGCGATGAGCACCAGACGGGCGCCGCCGAGAACGAACTGTCGCATAGGGAAGCTTCCGAAGCGGGCCTGAGGGCTCGCGTGATGCTCGTGGTTCGTGGGAATCATCCGGCACGCTCCCACCTGGCGAAGGTGACCGACAGGTTCCAGACGTTGGCCTGCGGGCGGATGCTGACCGAATACACCTCGACGCCCGGCAGTTCCTTGACCGCGTTGTCGAGCCAGGCGAGCAGTGCCCCGAGGTTCTCATCCTGGACGTTGTCGAAGCGGAACTTGATCCGCTTGGACGGGCCGCGACGCTCTTCGCCCTCGTCGCGCGGGATCTGGACCTTGCCCTTGACGCCGGACTCGGCCGCGATCGCCTGCAGGCGCGAGCGGATCTGGGAGATGGGCTGATTGATCTTGTCGCCCTGCTTGGCCGCATGCTCGCGGAGCGCGACGATCTCGCCGCAGGTCTGCTGGATCTGCGACGCCATGAAGCGCTGATCACCCAGCGTCTTGAGGGCCGACGCACGGCTCAGCGCCGCCCAGATCATCGCCAGCAGGGCCAGGACGAAGCAGATCGTCGCCAGGAGCAGGAGATGCGCGGGCCGATTGCGGCGTTCATCGCGGGCCGCGATGGCGCTGAGCTCAAAGCGCTGGTCCTCGCTGAGGGTCGGACCCGACGGAATGGTTCCGATGGTGCTCACGCCGGGCCACCTCCACCAGCGGGCTTGGGCTTCTGGACCGGGATCCACAGGCCGTTGAACGTCGCGTTGACCTTGGTGGATTCCTTCTGATTGGGAGCCTGCACGAAGGTCTGGGTCCAGGTCTGAACGTGGGAGCCGCCGATGCCGCGGAGCGCGTCGAGGACCAGCTCGGCGGTCTGCAGATCCGGGGTGACGACCTTGACGGTGACCGCGGTGTTGGTCAGCGTGATCTCGTTGAGCTCGAGCTCGGGAACGCCCAGGACGTTGGAGAGGACATCAAGCTCCTCCAGAATCGGCTGCGTCGGATCGGGCTTCTCGGGCGGCGCCAGATCCTTCTGAAGCTTGGTCAGCTCCTGGCGCAAAGCGAGCACGACACCCACCGGGGAGACCTTCGCGGGCGGGTGGACTTCCTGCACCATGGCGTCGATCTTGGTGCGGAACGCGGTCGCGGCCTCGCGGGCCGCTCCCGCGGCGGCGTAGATCCTCCAGGCGCCCACGCCCAGTGCCACCGCGATGAGCAGGATCGCGCCGGCAGCCCACGTGTAGAGCTTCTGGTGGGCGCGGGTGGGCCGGTGCGAGAGCATTGTCAGCCCCGCGCGGGGATCGTCGGCAAGCTCGCCGCGATCCTCTTCCTTGGCGATCACGCGCAGGATCGTCGCGCCCACGGGATCATCGTGCACCGCAGCATCGACCGAAATGCCCCCCCACCGCTTGGAGAGCAGCTTCACGGTGGGCTCCAGCCCGGTGTCCGTCTCGACCTGGGTGGCCGCCTCGGGCAGCAGACAGATCACGCGGTCGGGCGCGACGCCGAGCTGCACCGACCAGGCGAGCCAGTCCGCGCTGAGCCTGGCGATGTCGGACTCGTGGATCACGACCTTGGCGTCCACCGCCGCAGGGGGCGCTGCGCCGGGCTCATCGGCGTTCGCGGGCGCCTCGGGCCTGACCAGCGCCAGGCGGATCGAGCCTCCCGCCAGCAGCAATCCCTGACGCGACCAGGCCCAGACCAGCCGGCCCGTGGGCTCGACCAGCACGACCGCGGTCGCGGGGACGCTCTCGGAGATGACCTCGCCTTCGCGGGCTTCGGTCGACCTTGCGGAAGGATCCCACGCGCTGGCCATCAGGTGATACAGCGTCGTGATCTGGTCCACCGGCACACCCGCTGCGTCGAGCTCGTCGACCAGCATGCGGGCCGCCACATCACCCATCGCCAAGACACCGACGCGCTCGGGGCCCGAGCTCGGCGTCCCCTGCTTCTTCCGGCTCAGCGGCGCGACCAGACCCTGCACCTGCGAGTCCTGAGTCGTGGACGCGAAGAACTCGATCGGGGTCTGGGCCGCCGACGAGCCGGGCACCAGCTCGTCGGTCATCGGGCCCTGCCTGGCGAGCATCGCGATCGCCGAGGGATCCGTCGTGGGCGTTCCGATCCACGCGCAGGTCGAGCCTTCCGCGTCCAGACAGACCGCCGCGAGGGACGCTGCTTTACGCTCCGAGAGCCTGAGCGCGATCCACTTGCCGGCGCTGCGCGCCGACGCGACCGCGAGATCCACGGGGTCCGTGCTCGCGAGCAAGGTGGGTTCCCAGACGTCCTCGCCGTGGGGGCTCAGCAGACGGACGCCCGTAAGACGCGCTCCGCGGTCCGCTCGGGAGAGATAGGCGATGCGGGCGCTCACCTTGTCGGGGTCCTTCCGTCGTGGGTCCGGATGCGATCGAGCATCTCGCGCGTACGGCGTTCACGCATCTCCGTCGCCTCGTTGTTGCCCGTCGGTTCCTGGGTCGGCGTTGAGCTCGAAGTAATGGTGTTGGTGACCGGATTCATGGAGGCGCCCGTCGCGGCGGTCACGACCGGACCCGAGCGGGGCGCCAGATCGAGCCGGCGTTCCACGCCGTTCTCCTTGATCATCACGTGGTCGGGCTCGACCGCGGCCAGCTCAACGTTGCCGACCTTGTCGCCGACCCAGAGCATGCGTTGCCGGTTGTCCAGCACCATCAGGGCCGCACGGGTGCCGGGCTCGATGATCGCGCCGAGATACTTCATCGCGGGCGGCGGAGGAGGCGGGGGCTTGCCATTGCTCTCGCCTTCATTCTCGGGCGGCTTGGGCTTGGGGTTGTTGGCCACCTGGACGAACCGGGAAGCGATCGCGGTGGAATCGACCGGGAGGGCCGAAGCCTCCTGGTCCTGGGACTTGGGATCAGGCTTGGGCGGGGCGGGCTTCAGATCCGGAACCGAGATCGGCGCCGCGCTGGGCATCCCGAGCACGATGATCGGGACCACGCCCACCGCGCCCACCAGCATCGCGATCTGGGCGGTGCGCACCCAGCGCTTGGCGACGCGGTGATGGATCGGTCCGGTCATGAACATCGTGCAGGGTCTCCCTCGCGGGATTCTACCGGCCAGAGCGGCCGACGCTTCACAGTCCCAAGGGTCATCTCTCCGTGCTCACCCTCGGCTTGGGATCGCGGACTTCCTTCCAATCGTGCACCGTCGTGGTCTTGGACCAGACCGCGACCAGCGAAGCTCCCCCCATGGCGCTGGCCCGGGATTGCCCGCCGAGCTGAAGATGACCCGTGAACACGCGCTCGGGCCTGGCCCCCAGCGCCACAACCCCCGCTCCCGCCTGAAGTCTGGCCTCCACATTCCAGATCTGGGTCTCGCTGGTGATGTACTTCCGCAGTTCCACGAGCTGTTCGGGGGTGAACCCGACCGCCTCGGCGATCTTCTGGAGGCCCTCGGCGGGGATGGGCTTGGACGCCCGGGCCGAGAGCACCGCCGCCGAGAAGCTCGGGCCGAGTTTGCCTTCGGAGGCCAGATTGCCCGCCATGGTCAGCGCCTCGGGGGACGCTGAGTTCACGCTGACCTGGGTGGGCCCGTAGGTCCGGGCCGCCTCACCGGGAGCTGCATTGGCCGCGAGCATCTGGGCGTTGAGGCGATCCCCGCCCGAGGCGGCGGGGTTGAGGAGCTGGCCCTGACCATCGAACAGGTACACGCTGAGTTCGGTGCCGCCTTCGGCGCGGATGTCAAACACCCGGCCGTCGGGCGCAATGAACTGGGATGGATCGCGTCCCCGAGCGGTCTTGGTGAAGGCATCGATGAGCTCGCGGACGCCCTTGCCGACGTGGTGCTCGCGATAGGAATCGATCTGCCGTTCAATCGTGAGCTGCTGGACGCTCTGGCGTGAGAGCATGAACCCCACCACGATCCCCAGGACCGCGGTGAGCATGACCACCAGAGGCAGCGCAAAGCCGCGGCGGGTCATCGCTTGCCTCCTTGTCCGCGAACGGGCTGCCCGCCCCGGAGGACGGCCTCGGGGATTGCCGATCCTCTGCCGGGAACGACTGCGGGACCCGACGCTCCGGACTGTTGCTGTCCATTGACCACCGTCGGACGGAGCAGCTGGAGTTCCACCGCACGCCCCCCGCCGCTCTGGGTCGAGGTCGGGCGCTCGATCTCGGGCTGCACGACCCAGTCGACCTCGAACATCCACTTGGAATAGATCCCGCTGACCGTCTGGATCTCGAGCGTGATGTACGCCGGGAGCTCCGCAGCCCAGACGGTGCGGTACGAATCGAAGGGCGTGAGCTGCTGATACGCCTGCCAGCGGGCGTACGAGATGCGATCGGCGATCTTGGTCGGCGGCGGCAGATTGATCTGCGCGCCCGCGGGCATCACCACATCGCCCGGGATCGGGGGCAGAGGCCTCCACCAGAGCTCGTACGCATCGGGCTCATCTTCGGAAGCCCCCGCACGACGAGGCTCCGGGCGGAACTCGAACGCGCCGCGGAAAGACCGGAGCGAAGGCATCGATGGCGCCTGGGCCGCGGCGGCCTCGGCTTCCGCGTCGGATGCGCTGTTCGATCCCGACGCCTTGCCAGACTCCGATGCGGCCTTCCCGCCGGTGGTTCCAAGCTGGGAGGACGGCGTGGGCTCCTTCGTCGGGGACTTGGTGGGCGCCTTGGTGGACGCGGTGACCGCGTTTGCTCCGAAGGCGCCGTCCTCGCCACCCATGAACAGGCCAGCATCCTTGGGATAAGGCACTGGAGGCTGGGAGAGCACGACCTCGAGGCGCTGGGGCATCACTTGGCGTGCGCCGCTGCCTGCGGTGAGGCGCAGGAACATCGGCGTCGCGCCGTCGCGTGAGTCCGCAGCCAGCAACAGGCGCGGCGCCTCGGTCGTCTTGACCTTGGATCCGCCCCGGTCGGGGTCCTCCGGAACAGCGGGCTCCTGCTCGGGAGCCGGGTCGGACGTCCCCTGGTTGACCTCGTCCGGATTGTCCTCGTTCCGGGTCGCCCCCGAGACGGGAGCCTTCGAGGCATTGGCGGCGCTGGAAGGCGTCCGCGACATCTGCCCCATGGACTGCAGCTCGGGCGGAGGCTTGGTGTCGGAGGTGGAAATCGTCGTCAGCGCCCGCGAGAGCACGTTGTGGATGGTCTCAAGCTGAGCGATCTCGTGGGCACGCTTGCCAAGCCCCGCGTCCGCCCGGTTGATGGCCGAGAGCACGCCCACCGACGTCAGCACGACGAGCAGGCCGATCGACGCGGCCATGACGGTTTCGAGCAGCGTGAAGGCCCGCCTCATCGGGAACCTCCGCTGATCGGCGCGTTGCGTCCGGGGGTGGGCGTCGCGGGCGCGGTCGGTGTGGGAGTCGGCGTGGCGCGCGATCCCGTCGAAGCCCCGCCCGTCGGCGGCGCCGCGGTCCCGAGCATGGACTCGAGCAGACGCCGCCTTCCCGCGTCGGTGCTGATCATCCGGTTGATCGCGTCAGGATTGCGGAACGCGGTGGGATCCACGAACCGCCAGAGCGACACCGTCGGCGTCCCCACCGCCAGCTCCCGGCTTCCTCCCGACTCCTCGCTGAGCCAGACGCGCACCGTCACCATCAGGAATCGATCGGCCCTGTTGATGTTCGACGTGCGTGAGCGGCTGTCATCAACCACCGCGGGCGTCATGGTCACCGGCTCTTCGCGCAGGTCCCAGCGGAATCGCTCCGACCCGTACTCCAGGGGTGCGCTGGGCGCGGGGAGCGTGTCCTTGTCGTCGAGGTATTGCAGGATGAGGCGATTGGCCAGCTCGGCACACGCCAGACGCTGCCTGCCGCGCTGCTGGGCCGAGTGCAGATACCCGACCGAGCCGAGCATGGTGACCACGACCAGCGAGAGCAGCGCCACGGCGCACACGGTCTCGATGAACGTCACGCCGCGCCGGAATCGGCGTCCGCGAGTTTGCGCAGAGGCATGTCGGGTTCGGGTCTTCACAGCGGGAGGGTGACTCCGTCACGCATCCCGGGCCCGAAGGTTCGGACCGCAGGTTTGGTCGGCTTACTTGTCCATCGTCCAGACGCTGATGTCGTCGGCGGTCCCGCCCTGACCATCATCGCCGAACGAGATCAGGTCATAGGGCTGGTTGTTGGCGCCCGGGACGACGTAGTAGAACGGACGGCCCCAGCCGTCGCCATTCTTCTTGTCCTCGAGGTACTTGGCCTTCACCAGCGTCGTCAGATCCGGGGGATACGAGCTCTGCTCGAGCTGGTAGGACTGCAAGGCGGTCTTGATGGTGGCCATGCTGGCCATGGTGGCACGGGCCTTGGCGCGGCCGCCGGCGCCCAGCACGTTCACCGCTGCGACCGCCATGAGCACGCCGATGATCGCCAGCACAAGCATGAGCTCGAGCAGCGAGAAACCCCGGCGGGACTTCCGACGGGCATTGATGTGACGAACGGGCCGCGTGCTCATGACAGTTCTCCGCGAATCTGAACGCCTGGGCGAACCTCCGCACCCGTGATACGCCCGAAAAGCGCACCGGGTCGCGGTCGTTGCACCAGATGTACCCGCGCCGGGGCCGCGTGGTGGCAAATCCTACCCGGAACGCCCGAGGGACCCGAAAGATACGCCGCCGGCGCCGTCTCGCCGGTGTGCAAGGGGTGCGTTATCCGCCACCGCCCGGTCCGGGCCTGAATCGTCCGGACTCCGACCGGGGGACCTCAGATCCGCGTCCACTCCCATCGGATCCGGCTTCCAGTGGAGCAGGTACTCAGCGAACCCAGGCCAGAGCCGCCAGCCGATCGGCCAGGGCTTCCACCTTGGGAGATTCGGGGAGGCCGATCCGGAAGTAGTCCCGTTCCCGGCCGTATTGGATCGCCAGCAGGGCGATCGGCCGGTCCGGGTTCTCGACGCCCGCCTTAAAGGGATCGATCGCGTCGCCGCCGGTCTCCGAGCCGCGTTGACGGCCCGGCGCATCGGCCCGGAGCAGACCCGCGTCCTTCACCATGGCCCAGATCTCCTGCCGCTGGGCGTCACGCAGCACGCGCACCACCGGCGGGAAGTCGCGCGTCGACGCGCCCAGGCCCTGGGCCACCGCCAGGGATCCATCCGCGCCTAGGAGATAGCGCGCCGGACGCTGCCCACGCGGGAACGCATCGGCGCGCATCGTGCCCTTGGCCGGCGCCAGGACGGTCATCGCCATCGCAAAGTCATCCGGCGGGCGGTCCTGCGTGGAGAGCTGGTCCGCCACCGCCTGACGAGACGAGCACGCCGGCAGAATGGCGAGGCTCACCAGAAGCAGGGCCGCGATCAGCGATCGGAGAAGCGTGGTCATGCGTGCGCTCACGATACCTCAACCGAGCATGGCCCGCACCGTCGCGGGAAGCGCGTCGATCGGGAACTTGTCGGGGCTCTGCACGCCGGTCCGCAGGTCCTTGATCGCGGCCTCGGTCGGGCTCTCGACGATCACCGCGAGCTTGGCGCCCAGGTTGGTGGCCTCACCCAGAAGCTTGCCGACGTTCTTGGTGGTCTTGTACGTGTGCCGTGCGTGCAGGCCCGGGATCCGACCCGAGGGCGTGGCCTCGCCGCGCCGGAGCCTGGCGACCAGCTGCTTCATCGTGGCTTCACTCTCGGGATTGGCCGCGATCACGAAGACCTCGGGCCGCTGCCCCGCCTTGGCCATGAGTTCGGCGTCCGAGGGCATCAGCCCGCGGTCCTGAAGGACCAGTGCGAGGACGACATCGCCCATGCCAAAGCCCACCGCGGGGGTCGGAGGACCGCCGAAGAGCTCGATGAGCTTGTCGTAGCGCCCACCGCCCGCGACCGCGCGCTCGCCCCCCACGATGGCCTCAAAGACCACGCCGGTGTAGTACGCCAGGCCGCGGACGATCGAGAAGTCGTAATCGCACCACTGGACCAGATCCCGGCTCGCCAGCGCGTCATAAAGAAGCTTGAGGTCCTGCACGAGGACATCAAACGTGTCCTTGCTCAGGGCCGCATGCTCGAAGAACCCGCTCTCCTTGAAGGACTCACCCGAGAAGGGGAAGGTCTTGCGGAGGATCGACTCCAGGGCCGCCATCCCCTCGGGCGTCGCGCCCAGGGCCAGACCGCCCGCGATGAACTCTTCGGGACGGACCTTGGCCCGCTTGTCGAGCAGGCTGAACATCGCGCCCAGGCTCTCGGGCGGCGCGATCTGGGTGAGCAGCCGCGCCATGCACCGACGGTCGTTGATGCGGATGCGCACGTCGGAGGGGGTCAGGCCGAGCTGTTCAAGCAGCGCGACCAGGCAGGAGATCACCTCGGCGTCGGCGCTGGCCGAGTCGTCGCCGATCAGGTCCACGTTCCACTGGAGGAACTCGCGCAGACGCCCGCGCTGGGGGCGCTCGGCGCGGAAGAACGGGCCCGCGGTGAACCACTTGGTGGGCTTGGGGAGGCTGGCCGCCTTGGCCGCGTAAAGCCTGGCCAGGGTGGGCGTGAACTCCGGGCGCAGGGCCATGGTCTTCTCGCCCCCGGC
Source organism: uncultured Phycisphaeraceae bacterium (assembly GCA_964531675.1). GTDB lineage: Bacteria > Planctomycetota > Phycisphaerae > Phycisphaerales > UBA1924 > CAZHFW01. Next base: position 135,668 of record CAZHFW010000003.1, read on the forward strand.
CCGCGTGAAGCTGAAGAGCTCCGAGACGATCCCTTCGCCGCTCTTGACGGTGTAGAGGTCCAGGTGCTCGAAGGTGGGGCCATCAACCTCTTCAAAGCCGTGGTTGATGCTCACCCGACGCCAGGCCTCGGTGATGAACCGGCGCTTGGCCGCGTCCAACGGGTACATGTCGCGGGTGCCAGCGGGAGCTTGGAAAACATGGTCAGCCATCGGGCAAGCCTAGGAGTCGGAGGTGCCTGCTTGCGGGGAATCACCGCCCGACCCGGGGGAGACTTCGCATCCAAACAACATCCGACCACATCAGGTTGACCGGCTTATTCGACTCCGGAGGGGTGAGCCGTCGATACTTTGGAGCGCAGCAACCGCGCACGCATGACGCAGGTGATGGAACCAGAGCCCGTGACGCACACGCCCGAGCCGGCACCTTCGGTCCTGACCGGGGCGACCGTAGCCTTTGCGCCCACGCGCGCCGCCGCCCGCGCCACCCTGGCCCAGGCCTCATCTCTGCTTGACGCGGGCTGGCTCTTCCTCATCGCGGGCCTGGCCTTGCTCGCCGCAGCGGTCCTGATCCCCGCGGAGAAGGAAGTCGAAGAGGCACGCTACCTCCGCGATCGCGCCCTGGCATTGGAAGCCCACCGCGCCGAACGCCTCAAGCGGCACGAGGAATACCTCGAAGCCCTGAAGGAACAACAGCCCGCGCTGGTGCTCTCGCTGGCTGCGGGCCAGCTCAACCAGATCCCCGCCGACCGCCAGCCCATCGGCGTGACGCCCGAACAGGTCCGCGCGACCGCGTCGGTGTTCCCGGCGCTGGAGCCGCCGCCGTTGGTCATGCCGGAGCGGCAGGAGCACCACTCGATGCTGGACAAGTGGACCAGCGACGAGAAGAGCCGGATCTGGGTGATCGCCGCGGGATCTGTGCTGGTGCTGATCGGGCTCCTGCCGCCGACGGTGAACCGGCGCGGGTGAGGCCAACGAGCCCTCCGCGCAAGCGGAGGGTGCGGACGAGACGCGCCGAAATGCGCTCGCACTGGCGGTGTGCGGATTGACGCCCATGTGAAAAACCCTCCGCTTGCGCGGAGGGCTCGTTGGCGTTGGGCTTGATACGCGTTGGTGCGGACGATTGCCCTCGCTTGCGCGAAAGGCTCGGAGGGTGCACAGGGGAGTCGCGGGTACTCACGTTCGCACGACCCACTGCGCCGAGCCTTCGTGGGTCTTGGCATCCGGCTTCAGGTCTTGCCTCGTTTCCGGCTGTCATGCATCGCAACGATCCAGAGTCGGCTGTGTGCGACTTCGAGGCGTGGCGCGATCTCGCGGAGTTGATCGAGCTTGGCAAGCTGGACACGGAGTTCGGGCGAGTCGCAGGCAATCGCGAGGAGCTTGCTTTCCGAGTGGGCCTCTCCGACATGGGCTGCGAGCCAGCGTTCGTAGACGGGATCGGGCGGGTTTTCCTGGGTCCATTCGAACTTGTCGGCGGGAGGGGACGGGAGGCCGCGTTGTGACAGGCGGCCCGCGATCCACCACAGCGTGCATTCGGGCCAGCCGGAGAGTCTGGACTGCACGACGATCGAGCCGTCCGCGTGTTCGAGTGCCTGACGGACCTGGTCCCAGGTGATGGTCCTATCCGCCGCTTCCAATCGACGCGTCAGTGCTCGGGCACGGATGGGGTCGATCCACGCGTGATTCGCGGTCCACGCCAAGCCGCCGCCGAGAACCAGAGCGGGCAGCCCGGGAAGAAAGCTCGCGACGAGCAGGAACATTGCGATGGTGATGTCACCATCGTTGCCCCGGCGGAGCAGGCGGATGACGTTCCAGTCAATGATGGTGACGATCAGAAGCAGGATAGCGAAGACAGCGCTAAGCCAGACGACGGTGGAGTCGCGCTTGGTGGGCTTGCTCGGGGCGGGCTCTGGAGCGGGCATCGTGGACTCCAGATCACCGCCGCCACATTGTTTCCTGATACGCCGGGCGGGCGGGTTTGCGGCCGGCCCAGATCTTCAACGCAGCCATGATCGCAAGGAGGATCGGTGCACCGGCCAAGAGCGGCGCGGGGACGACGCCGCCCGTCATCTTGACGAGCAGGACACCCAAAGCCATCGCGCCGAGGATCGACAGCCATCGATCGATGAAGATGATCGCAGCAGTAGTCATGCAGCAGACTCCGTTGAACATGGTACATCAGGCATGCGGGCGGGGGAAGGAGAATTGCCAACGAGCCCTCCGCGCGAGCGGAGGGTGCGGACGAGACGCGCTGAGATGTGCTGAAATGTGTTCGCGTGGGTGGGGGCAGGCGTGTATGCGAATTGGCGCCCATGTGAAAAACCCTCCGCTTGCGCGGAGGGCTCGTTGGCGTTGGGGGTGACTCGCGTTGGAGAGGGAGGATTTCTCTCGCTCGCGCGAGAGGCTCGGTCATTCCTCGGGAACGTGGTCGCTGGTCACGATCTCGCGGAACTTCAGGCGGAGCTTCTTGGTGATCGGGCCCTCGCCGTGGACGGTGAGCCGGAGCGGGTGACCTATCGCAACTGAGGATTCGCCAGACGCTCGGAGAACTCCTCGAGTCGTTCGCGAGCGGCATCCGCAGCGCTCGGTGTCGAGGCGAGTTCCGCCTGTCGCAGCAAGGCCGAGAGTACGGTGAACGGTCTGGTCTGCATGTCGGCGGTCGCCATGGTCTCGAGCAAGGAGTCGCGAACGCGCGAAAGCTCCTGGGGGATGGCTGTGGGAGCTCCCCGCGTCGATCGGGGCGGGTTCATGGAGAACTTGAGGTCCAGCTCGGCGATCGCTTGTTCTGCGATGTCCGTGGACACCTCATGTAATCCGCATTGATCCGCGATCGTCACGATCTGCATCGCGAGCTGACTGCGGGCTGAAATCGACGCTTGGGTCGAAGCGTTCCAGAGCGACACCAAGTCCGCCACCAGGTCGGGCGGCTCGCCGCCCGACCGCGCCAGCGTGGTTGCGGTGATCTGCAACTCCAGCGTCGTATCCGGACTCACCAACTGGTCTGCAGAATCTCTGATGGCCGTTTTGAGCGCGACCGCGGCCTCTTGCGGGCGTCCGAGGCTCTGGAGGATGGTCGACTGATTGATGAGCATGCTCGCAATGGTGCCCCGATCCGCGCCGGGCGGAGGCGAGGCCAGAAACTTGGCTTGCTCTTCCGCGGCCTCGGACGCCTTGCCTGCCTGCATGAGACAGAGGGATCGCTGCATCGTGCCGCTGGCGACCAGCACGGGAAACCGGCCGATCAAGGTGGGTTCAGCCCCCAGAGTCTGCAACTGCATGGCGAACGCGTCGGCTGCCCCGGAGTAATCCTGGAGAGCAAGCCTTGATTCGCCAAGCATCCTCCATGCCTCGGCAAGGTCGAAAGGCGTCTCCGGGGAGGCAATGATGTCGGCGAGCAAGTCGGCTGCACGCTGAGCGTCGCCCTGCATCAGGAGTCTGGCGGCGCGAGCTCTGGCTCGATCTCCGTACCCCCGCTCGCGCGATCCCAGTGCTTCAACTTCGATCGGAGACCGACCCGCCGGACGGGCGGCTGGTGCACCCGGTTGAGTCTGTCCCGCCTGTGTGCTGGCGATCGCAAGCATGAGCACGCCCGAGGCAGTCATGGAATATCGCAAGGTGTGGCGCAGCATCCGGAGACTGGTGTTCATTGCTCTCTCCATGGCCCGCAGCAGGGTGTCGGCGGGTTCGTTTGATCACACCCGGGGATTGGGGAACAGCATTTCACGGAGCGCCGGAACGCCGCGCCGGTCAGCCCGTTTGGGTCCTCTGGCCCGCCGCGGGATACTGGGAGCTCCCTGCATCCCGAACGGAAGACCGCAGGCAAACGCTGCACCACGGAAAAACGTGCTCATGACCCAGAATACCACTTCAATCTGCCCATTCAAGACATGCATTTCTGTGCTGTGGTTACGCATCTGCGCGGCACTCTGCCCCACTCTTGGCTCAAACTTGAGCCTGACTAGATCGCGCCAGGATTGCTCATGAAGATGGTTCGAGCAAGCCCCCGTCCGATCTTCTGGCCGGCGCGAGCCTCGCACCTCGCCGCCCACACCTTGGAAGAAGAATTGCCAACGAGCCCTCCGCGCGAGCGGAGGGTGCGGCGGGAAGGCGGCGTGTGTTCTTGCGTCGGAGTGCGGAGAGGCGTTTGGTGCGATTTGCTCCCACGTGAAAAACCCTCCGCTTGCGCGGAGGGCTCGTTGGCGTTGGGGGTGACGCGCGTTGGAGAGGGAGGATTTCTCTCGCTTGCGCGAGAGGCTCGGTCATTCCTCGGGAACGTGGTCGCTGGTCACGATCTCGCGGAACTTGAGGCGGAGCTTCTTGGTGATTGGGCCTTCGCCGCTGGAGAGCTTGGAGGCCTTGGTGATGTTGCCCTTGCCGTCGTGCTGATCGATCTGCGTGACCGCGATCATCTCGGCAGCGGTGCCGGTGAGGAAGACCTCGTCGGCGTGGAGCAGGTCGTCGAGGCGGAGGTTCTTTTCCTCGACCTTGAAGCCCATGGAGGGGGCCAGCTCGCGGGCGACGAAGCCGCGGGTGACGCCTTCGAGGATGCCCGCGCCGGAGGGCGGGGTGTAGATGACGCCGTTCTTGATCATGAAGATGTTGTCGCCCGAGCCTTCGGTGACGAAGCCATCGGTGTTGAGCATGATGCACTCGTCGCATCCGTGCTCGATCGCCTCGACCTTGGCGAGGATGTTGTTCAGGTAGTTGAGGCTCTTGATGCGGGGATCAAGGCACGCGATGGGCGTCTTGGGACGGTTGGCGACGACGACGCGCATGCCCGACTCGTAGTGCTCGGGCGCGAAGAGGCGGATCTGGTCGGTGATGCAGATGACGCCGGGGACCGGGCAGCGGCGCGGATCCAGGCCGAGCGTGCCAAAGCCGCGCGTGACGACCAGGCGGATGTAGCCCTCGGTGGTGCCGTTGGCGCGGATGCACTCGCGCTGCACCTCGACCATTTCGGCGGGCGTGATCGGGATCTTCAGGTGCAGCTGTTCGGCGCACCTGTAGAGGCGCTCCATGTGCTGCTTGCTCTTGAAGATCTTGCCGCGGTAGACGCGGATGCCCTCGAAGACGCCGTCACCATAGAGGAGGCCGTGGTCGTACACCGAGACCATCGCCTGCCCCTTGGGGAGCATGCGGCCGTTCACATAGATGATGGGCTTCTCGTCGGTGGGCTTGAGGTGGTCCGCGTGGGCCCAGGCGTGGGCCGCGGGGCCCGGGACGCCTTGATCACGAGCGCCCGACTTCCCGACGGAAGGCGTAACTGACGAATGCGTGCTGCTCGTGCTCATGAAAACCTCCGTGACGGACCAAACCCTCCCCACCCGGCCGCGTCTGGGCGACACACGGGGGGACCTTGGCGATTCTAGCGGGCCTTCGGCCCGGGGCTGAACGACCCGAATATGCGGCGGAACAGCCCTTCAGAGCCTCTGGCGCAAGCCAGAGGAATCCGACAAACTTGCAACGCCCACCGATCGAAAAACAGACCCGAGCCACCGCAAGCGACGCGATGCAGCCGCCGAGCATCAGGCGGATGCTTTGGAGTGCGCGGACGACTCTCTCCCGGCGTTCCTCTGGCTTGCGCCAGAGGCTCGGACGGATCACGCGCGGAGCGTCGCGTTCAGATCACGCTTGAAGACCTCGACCAGCTGCGAGACCTGCGGATCCACTTCCTCATGCCGGAGCGTCCGGTCCGGATCGCGGAACTTCAAACGGAGCGTGACCGACTTGCTCCCCGTCGCCAGAGGCTTCCCGCGATACGTGTAGACGTACTCGTACCCCTCCATCAGGTGGATCTTCTGGGCCGCCACCGAGGCCGAAACCTTGGCCCACGGCACATCGTCCGCCAGAACCAGAGACAGGTCGCGCTCGATCCCCGGGAACTTGGGCAACTCCGTCACGGTCGACTTGGGCGGATACAGCGCCAGCAAAGGCTCCAGATCGAGCTCCGCGACCGCGACAGGCAGGTCAAGCCCCCACGTGTCGAGCACAGGCTTGGCGATCAGGCCGAAGTAACCCAGCGGCGTGCGCTTGCCGTCACGCGTGTGAAGCGTGATCGTCGCGGCAGCGCTGGGATCCAGGGCCTTCTGCGCCACCGCTCCGGGCGTGACCTCGAGGCACGCGGCAGCTCCGCCCATCGCGCGCACGACGGACTCCAGGGCGCCGCGCACCAGGCGCACGCCGTTCTGCTTGTCCGCGAGCGAACGCTTGGCGCCCTCGCCCGGCACATCGCAGAGCAGGCCGACGACGCGCTTCTCGGTCCCCGAGACCTCCGCGCCGGGCATCGCGGTCGCGAAGACCGCTGCGATCTCGAACAGGCGCACGCCGCCCGCGGGCGACACCTGGCCATCCTGATTGGCCCGGCGGCACTGGAGCAGGTTCGGCAACACGCTCGGACGCAAGGTCGGCTCGGCGCCGCGGCGATCGTCGTCGACGTTGATGATCTCCGTCCCCGCCGGCAGGAAGAGCTTGGCGTCGACGGGCTTCACGAAGCTGAACGTGACCGTCTCGTAGAAACCGAGCGAGGTGAGCGTCCGGCTGATCTCGCGCTGCGCCTTCTCGCGGGGCTGCGGCGCGCGGACCGTCACGCCGAGCTTGGAGAGCAGCGGGATCTGGCCCAGACCACGCGTGCGGGCGACCTCTTCGATGAGATCGATCTCGCGCGTCAGGTCCACGCGATGGGCGGGAATCGTGCACGCGAACGCGCCGACGCCCGCGGGCGCGACCGCGATGCCGTGCGCCTTCAGGAGCGTGACGATCTGCTCGTCGGTCACGTCCGAGCCGAGCAGATCCCGGCAGCGCTGACCGCGGAGCTTGACGACCGTCAGAGGCTGCGCGGGCTTCCCTGCTTCGATGATCCCGCTGGCGAGCTGCCCACCCGCGATCTCGAGCACGATCGCCGCGAGCCTGTCGGCCGCCGCCGTGATCGTGCGTTGATCAACCACGCGCTCGAAGCGGTAACCCGCGTCGGTGCGGATCTGCAGGCGACGGGCCGCCCGGCGGATCGTCACGGGATCCCAGGTCGCCGCCTCGAGGACGATGTCGGTGGTCGACGCGGTGACTTCCGCGTCCTGCCCGCCGATGACGCCGGCCAGCGACTGCGCCCTGCTCGCGTCGGCGACCACCAGCTCATTGGCCTTGAGCACGCGCCCCTTGCCATCGAGCGTGGTGAGTTTCTCGCCCTCGTGCGCATAGCGGATCACCAGCGCACGGCCGTCGAGCTTGTTGAGATCGAAGGCGTGCGAAGGCTGGCCGTACTCGAAGTTCACGTAGTTGGTCGCGTCCACCACGTTGTTGATGGACCGCTGTCCGACCGCCTCCAGCGCGCTGACGAGCCAGGCGGGGGAAGGGCCGATCTTGACGCCCTTGATGACCCGGGCGGTGAACATCGGGCAGACGTCGGGCGTGCGATTGTCGACTTTCAGGTGGTCGTTCACCGAACCCGAGCCCGCCGGGAGGTTGACCGCCGGCATGACCAGCGTGCGGCCGGAACGAGCGGCCACTTCGCGGGCGAGCCCGATGTGCGACAGGCAGTCGCCTCGGTTGCTCGTGATCTCCACGTCCAGATGGGTGTCCCCGTCGGGCAGGACGTCCTTGGTTTCGATGGGAAACCCGACGTCCATGAGCACGCTCTCGGCCTCCTCGGGGGTGAGGTTGGCGGGCGACAGGAGCCGGTTGAGCCATCGAACGCTGGTATGCATGGGGCGGAAGGGTAGGGGTTGGGGAAGGGGATTGACGGGGGCAGGGGGAAGTCCGAGAATGCCCGACGCCGGGTGTCCCTCACCCGCCCGGCCCGAGGGCCAGACTTTCTTCTCTGAAGCCAACCCCGGGTATCCCCGCGTGCCGGGAATGTCGCATGCCAACTTGTGCCGATAAGACCGCACCGCTGCGGGTTTGATCCCAAAGCGACGACCTCCATCCGCCAGAGAGACCGGGAGGGCATCCAGGCCCGCCCGCATCGTTGAAGGATCCTTTGCATGAAGCGCTCGAACGCCCTGCGTTGCTCCTCTCCCTCGGCCCGTTTGCTCTCCCGCCGTGCCGGGGTGTGCAGCGTGGAAACCCTTGAGCCGAGGCAACTTCTGGCTGCCGACCCGATCACCGCAGACAACCCCGCCTGGACCTTCCTCCCGGGCGAGGCGACTGTGGACGGCGTCCTGAACGAGGCGGCGTGGGCCGGCGCGTTCTCGGTGACCCGGGCCCAGCCCTTCCAGGACGGCAGCGCGGCGAACGTCAAGTTCATGTATGGACAGAACGGTCTGTTTGTTGCTTGGGATGTGAAGGACAAGTACCTGTGGTCGGACGGGACGGCGACCCTGGGCGCGACGGTGGCGACGGGCAATCGCTGGGACATCGAGACCGACGACTCGATGACCCTCTACTTCGATCCCAACAACTCGCGGGACGAGTTGCTGCAGACCAACGACTTTGCGTTCGGCGTGAACCTCGGAAGCCAGGCGGACTTTGAAGCTGCGGGCGGGACGACGCTGCGTGTCGGCACGATCACCAAAGCGCTGGCGCTGGCCAAGTACGTCAAGGGCAATCTGACTACGCCGAGCTCTCCCGCCGACGTGAATCCGGGCGGCACGCTCCCGACGGGGATCGCGTGGAAGACGGTGCTCAACGGCACGATCAACTCGGGCACGGTTCAGGCCGGGGGCGACAAGGATGTCGGCTGGACGACGGAGATGTTCATCCCGTGGGCCGCGATGGGCTTTGGCGGCCGCCCGACCAGCGGGACGGTGATGGGGATGAACTTCGACATCATCTTCGACAACTCCGCCGGGTCGCGCGATCTGACGGACTATCGCTCGGCCACCAACCGCTTTGAAGTCCCCCACTTCATCGACGACAACCTGCTGGGCGTCGCCAGCTCGTACCACGGCACGCTGGCGGGCATCCGCGGCCCCGTGAACTACGCGCAGGTCACGTTCATCGATCCCGCCTCGACCTCGGGCCCGGCGGCGATCGTGGGCGCCAGCGCTTCCAACACCACGGGCTACTCAACGCAGGTCACCTTCACGTCCCCCGCTGCGGTGAGCCTCGCGGGCAAGGGCGATGTGTCGGGTTACCTCATCCGCCTTTCCAACGCGCCCATCGCGACCGACGCGCAGTGGCTTGCGGCGACGGTCTTCCAGAACGCGTACGTCCCGAGGCTTGCGGGCCTGTCGGAGACGCTGCGCGTCATCGGTCTGACGCCTTCGACGACGTATCACCTGGCGATCCGCGCGGTGGACGCCGCGGGGAACGTGGGGCCGCTGTCCAACGACGTCGTCTTCACGACCCAGTCCACGGTGCAGGACGTCTCCGCGGGCCTGCGTGTGGTGCCTTCGCCGATGGGCCGCACGTTTGTGAATGAGAACTACGAGCAGTTCATTCCCGTGGGCGACCACCTGGGCCTGCCGTGGTTCTACACGCGCAACCTGTACACCGGGGACATCTACGACCCGAACAGCAGCACGTTCGTCAACTTCAACACCAACCCGTCGTACGAAGGGACCGCGGGCGCGTACTTCGATCAGCTCCAGTCCAAGGGCATCAACACGATGCGCCTCTACACGGAGCTCATGAACTACAACTACGTTCCGGGGCTGCAGACCAATCTGCCCTACGGCGTGTACGCCCTGGAGAGCGACGCGGGCGTCTTCAACGGGTTCATGAAGACGTTTATCTTCAACGTCCTCCAGCAGGCGGCGTCGCGCGGGATCTACATCATCATCAGCCCCTACGACACCTTCAGCTTCGACGAGTCGTTCACGACCGAGTTCCCGTGGTCGACCGCCAACGGCGGGCCGCTCACGGACATCAACAACTTCTACCAGACCAGCCAGGTGCTGCAACTGGCCAAGAACCGCATGCAGCAGCTGGTGAGCTGGATCAACGAGCCGCAGTTCGCGCCGTATCGCCAGTACATCCTGGGCTGGGAGCCCATGAGCGAGTGGGACAGCTACGAGTGGACGCTCAACTCCGAAGGCGACCCGGTCGGCGGCGTCGATCAGGTGTACTCAAACCCCGGGCGCGAGACGGAAATGCGCCGCCGCGCCGTGTGGATGGAGCAGCTCGGGCAGTACATCAAGTCGATCGATCCGACGCGCATGGTGCTCAACAGCACGATTGTGCGTGACCCGCGCGGCCCGCTCGCCCGCCAGATCTTCAACGCGCGGACCTACGACGCGCTCACGCCCCACTTCTACACCATCTCGAACTCCGAACCCGTCAACAACCCCGATGCGGATCTCTCGATCCGCCCCGCGGTCGAGAACGCGGGTCTGACGGCGTACTGGCAGTCCAACGTGACCGACCGCCGCCCGCTGATCAATGGCGAGTGGGGCAACTCCCGCTACGACTGGCAGATCGCCGGCAAGGGCCTGCCGAGCTATTCGACGTTCCCGACCAAGTACAACGAGGCGGTCGACAACGCGATCGTCCGCACCATGATGTGGTCGGGCCTGGCCTCGGGCCAGGCGGGCATGGGCCTGCGCATCCCCACCGACGAGCTTGGCTACACCAAGGCGCAGTCCCCTTTCAGTCAGGGGTACATCCTCACCGACGTGATGCGCAACGAGCAGAAGGTCTTTGCGAACTTCGTGCTCGGCCCCGGCGTCGGGCTCGACTTCAGCTCGTTCAACTTCGATCCGCTCACCGGGCGGATGACCGTCTCCAGCGCCGCGGGCAAGAGCCTGCTGGGATGGGGCTCCTCGGACCGCGCCCAGGGCGTGCTCTACGTCATGCAGGACAAGCGCGTGACCACCGGGAACGTGACCGACGGCAAGGTCGTCATCACGGGGCTCCTGGCCGATCAGCTCCTGGATGTGGAGTTCTGGTCCACCGCTGCGGGAACGACCGGGCCCATCACGACCACTTCGGTCTTCGTCGACAAGGGAAGCCTGACGCTCACGCTCCCGACCTTCGCGACCGACATCGCGGTGAAGTTCAAGGCTCGCGCCGTCGCGGCCCAGACCCAGCGTCTGGTCTCTCAGGACGTCGCGACCGGCCTTGCGACCTACTGGCTCGACCTCGGCCAGCAGCCCATGGTCACGATCCAGGACCTGGTCTCGGGCGCACGCACCACGCAGGACATCGCGGCGATCAGCGGGTTCAAGGGCAAGATCCTCGACATGACGCCCTTCGTGCGCGACGGACTGGCCAGCCTGGCCGCGACCGACTACGAGCACAACCTCTGGCTCTTCCAGGCCGACATCTCCCAGGGCAACTGGACCGCGGTGAACCTCACGGCGCTCATCAGCGCGCCGGGCCTCACCGGCGATCTGACCACCTACCAGCCCTCCTGGAACGCGATCCACATCGCGGGTCTGGACGCACGCGGACACGCGGTCACCTACTGGTTCGCGCCGGGCCTGACCACGTGGCAGTTCAATGACTTCACGAGCGACTTCAGCGGCCCGACCATGACCGGCGGCCTGACCGGTTACGTCACAGGCTGGGACGGGCTCAACCTGGCGGGCCTCAACAGCACGGGCGAACTCATCGTCTACTGGTGGGCTCCGGGCCTCGGCGGCACGTGGAACACCATCAACATGACCACCACGTTCAGCGGGCCCACCCTCACAGGCCAGCTCGACGCGTTCGTCACCAGCTGGGGCGGCATCAACGTCGCGGGTCTGGACTCGTCGGGCGATGTGCAGACCTACTGGTGGGCGCCCTTCCAGTCCTTCGGAAACGTCTGGCAGACCGCCAACCTGTCCAACGCGGGCAGCGGGCCGACCATCACCAACGGCGTCGAAGCGGTCTTCAGCGCCGATGGCGGCATCAACGTCTACGGCCTGGATGGCTCGGCCAACCTCCAGCTGCTCCGCTGGACGCCCGCCGATCCGATCTGGCGTTCCTTCAACATCACCTCGCTCTCCTCGGGCACCACCGCGAGCATGCCCATGGGCTCGGCGGCGTCGGGCGACAAGATGCTGCTCTCGACACGCTCGGCCTCGACGCGCACGCTGCAGCTGTTCACCTTCACAATCTCGACGAGCACCTGGACGGACACCGACACCCAGACCCCCAACGAGATCTGAGCCTTTCAGTTTGACGCTGATTCTTCAGGCTGCCCCGGCTCGTCCGGGGCAGCTTTCATTTTGCGCGCGACCAGACGCGCACGATGGGCTCGCCTTCCCAGCCCGGCCTGGCGATGGTCGAGACGATCTCGTTCATCGCGGCGATCTGGCCGGGCCACATGAACATCTCCGCGACCTGATCCGAAGCCACCCAGCGCCAATCGGTGTGCTCTTCGTTGAGCGTCGGCGTCCACTCCGGCGCGACCTCCGCAGCGAAGCAGGGGCTGAGCATGATGATGTTGCGGGCGTGCATGTAGTACGGGCGCACGCTGTTGAGGGCCCAGAGCCCGAGGGCAGCGGGGTTCTCGCGGGTGAGGCCGACTTCCTCGCGGAGTTCGCGCTCGGCGGTGTGGAGCGCGGACTCCTTGCCATCGATGTGGCCCATCATGGGTTGCCAGGTGCGGGCCAGGCGTCCGCCGTGCTCGCCATCGGCGCGGAGGAGCTGGAGGAAGTCGATGCGGGCGCCGCTTCGGCGGAAGGCGTAGACCTCGACGACGTCGGACTTGATCCAGGGGCCGGTCATGCGAAGACACCTCCCGGTGCGGCGATGGCGCGCAGGATGCTCGCCTTGACGAGGGTTTCTTCCCACTCCAGCGCGGGAACGCTGTCGGCGACGATGCCCGCGCCGACGGGGTACGTCAGCACGCCGTCCTGGATGGTCGCGGTGCGGATGGCGATGTTGAACGCAGCGTTGCCGATGGCGTCAACGTATCCGATGGAGCCGCAATAGATGCCCCGGGGCTCGGGCTCGAGCTCTTCGATGATCTGCATGGCGCGGATCTTGGGCGCGCCGGTGACCGAGCCTCCGGGGAAGGTGGCCAGCAGGAGATCGGCCAGAGCGCGATCGGCGCGGAGCGTGCCCGAGACCTCGGCGGTGGCCTGCAAAACCTCACCCGCAGCATGGGCCTCGATGCGCCGCGCCGCGTCAACACGCATGGACCCGGGCTCGCAGACACGGCCCAGATCGTTGCGCATGAGATCGACGATCATGGCCAGCTCGGCGCGGTCCTTCTGACTGGCGCGAAGATCGGCCTCGCCCCAGGCGGGGCGCGTGCCCTTCATCGGACGCGTGACGACCCGGCGCGTGGAGGCGTCGAACTCCAGGAAGGACTCGGGGCTGGCCGAGATGATCACCCGCTCGGGCGTCTCGATGTACGCCCCATAGCGGGGCGACGCGTGCGCCATCATGGAAGCGAGCAGCGCGCGGGGGGAGCCCCGAAAGCTCGCGCGGAGATGGTGCGCCAGGTTGACCTGATAGATGTCCCCCGCGCGAATGTACTCCAGCGCCCGCTTGACCGCATCCTCGTAGGCCCAGCGCTGCATTGCGCTCTCGGCGACGCCGACTTCGAAGCCCGCGGGTGCGCTGGAACGCAGCAACTGATCAACGCTGAGGTCGCCGCAGGTCCACGACTGGCCGTCCCGTCGGTCGAAGATCATCGCGTCCTGGATGCGAGCGCGGCTCCACACGCCCGGTCGCGCACGCCCGGGCCGCGAAGACGCCGCCGGTTCCAACGCGACGCCAACCTCGTAGTCCAGCGCGTAGACATCCAAGGGGAGCCCGATGCTGCAGCCTGGCGCAGAGGGATGGAGCGGCTCCGACTGGTGGTGGACTCCCCGCACGATCTTGCGGAGTGCGGCGCCGTCCGCCAGACGACCCTGATCCAGGCCCGAGGGCCTCGCCAGCACGACCCAGCGTGCGCCCGCATCTCCCGGGCCTGACCAGAGGGCCACCAGCGGCCAGTCGCTGGGCCAGAGGGCCAGTGCTGTCTCGGGCGTCAGTCCGATCTGGAGCGCGTTCGAGCCCAACGCGGGATTCTACAAGCTCCGGACACGGATCATCGCAGCGTTCGACGCAAGCCCCGCTCCGCCGTGGAGTGTTCGCGCGATGCTCGATGCGAAGCAACCATGCCGCAACGACATGCGCATCGCGAGCACAAGGGAAGCGAGCAGGCCAGCGCTCTTGATCGCCTGCTCAAGTCCCGCCAAGGGACGAAGGTGCCCAGGCTTCCCGCTTCAGCCGGATGGCAGCCCGCGGTTCCATCCCGTTGGCTGGGCCCGCGAGAGCACCGACGTGACGGACTTCGTGATCGAGGCGACCCTGCCGCATGCGATCGACCACACGTCCGCATCCGGGTCATTTGTGAGGTTCCGGCCCAGCAAAACCGGAGCAATTCGCTCCAGGCAGGACCTGCCGACGCGAGCGTCCTAAACTTTCCATTGTGGCTCGCCCCGTTGCTTCGGCAAATGCGACCCACGAACGGATACCAAACTTACGGGTCTGATCGGCCCTGAGGCCGACACCGGGCGACTGGCCCGGCCAGATCCGCTCGCCCGCGCCCTGTGCGCCTGCTCCAGCCGGAAAGGTCAGAACGTCATGTCGAAGACTGCCGTGATGAAGAAGCCCGCCAAGAAGTCCACCAAATCGGCCAAGTCCGCCGCCGGGGTGCTCGAGCCCAAGGGCGATGTCGGGAAGCTTGGGAAGAACGGGAAGATGGTGTACTTCTTCGGCAAGTCCAAGTGCGAGGGCAAGGCCGAGCTGAAGATGCTGCTGGGCGGCAAGGGCGCCAACCTGGCGGACATGGTCTCGATCGGTCTGCCGGTGCCCCCGGGCTTCACGATCACGACCGACACCTGCGCGCTGTACTACCGCAACGGGCAGCGCCTCCCGCACGGGCTGATGAACGAGGTGCACAAGAACGTGAACCTCCTGGAGAAGGAGCTCGGCAAGACCTTCGGCTCCAATGAGAACCCGCTGCTCGTGTCGGTGCGTTCGGGCGCCGCGGTCTCGATGCCCGGCATGATGGACACGATCCTGAACCTGGGCCTGACCGACGCGTCGGTCGAGGGTCTGGCGAAGGTGACCAACAACCGCCGCTTCGCGTACGACTCCTACCGCCGCCTGATCAACATGTTCGGCGACGTCGTGATGGGCGTGGACCACCACCTGTTCGAGAAGGCCCTGACTGGCGTGAAGGCCAAGTACGGCGTGAAGGACGATTCGGAGATCCCGGAGGCCGGGATGATCGAAGTCGTCGACGCGTACAAGGCGGTCTTCCGTCGCGAGCGCGGCGAAGAGTTCCCGCAGAACCCCTTCAAGCAGCTCGAGCTGGCCATCGAGGCGGTGTTCAAGAGCTGGAACGGCGACCGCGCCATCTCCTACCGCCGCATCGCGGGCATCAACGGTCTCAACGGCACCGCGGTCAACATCCAGGCCATGGTCTTCGGCAACATGGGCACCGACTCGGGCACCGGCGTCGCGTTCACGCGCAACAACGCCACGGGTGAGAACGAGTTCTACGGCGAGTTCCTCGTCAACGCCCAGGGCGAAGACGTGGTCGCCGGCATCCGCACGCCCCAGCACGTGACCGAGATGCCCAAGTGGAACAAGCAGGTCTACGCCGAGCTGATCAAGATCAAGCACAAGCTCGAGAAGCACTACAAGGACATGCAGGACATCGAGTTCACCATCGAGCGCGGGAAGCTCTACATGCTCCAGACCCGCACCGGCAAGCGCAACGGCCCGGCCGCGGTGAAGATCGCCTGCGACATGGTCCGCGAGAAGCTCATCGACGAGAAGACCGCGGTGCTCCGCATCCCGGCTCAGGACCTCACCCAGCTCCTGCTCCCCTCGTTCGACCCCGCCGCCAAGAAGACCGCGACGGTCATCACGACCGGCATCCCGGCCTCCCCGGGCGCCGCGTTCGGCAAGCCCGCGTTCACCGCTGAAGAGGCTGTGAAGCGTGCGGCTGCGGGCGAGAAGATCATCCTGGTCCGCGAGTTCACCTCCCCCGAGGACATCGAGGGCATGCACTCGGCGGCGGGCATCCTGACGTCCACCGGCGGGCGCACGAGCCACGCGGCGGTCGTCGCCTGCGGCTGGGGCAAGTGCTGCGTCGTCGGCGCGGG
>CAZHFW010000004.1:0-147821 GCA_964531675.1 uncultured Phycisphaeraceae bacterium
GCAGGTCCACGTCGAGGTTCTTGAGCACGTTGGCGCCGACGCCGGAGCCTTCCTTCACGAGGCCGAGCAGAATGTGCTCGGTCCCGATGTATTCGTGGTTGAGGCGCTGGGCCTCCTGATTGGCCAGGGCCATGACCTTGCGGGCGCGATCGGTGAAACGCTCGAACATGTTCGTCCTTCCTGAAGACCCCTTGCGGGGCCCCCGTCCTCGAGTTCCAGCTCGCCCTCCCGGGCTCCCCTTCACTCATTCCCACCAGCCCGGCCTTCCAGGCTCACTCCCACCACCCATTCATTCGTCGCCGGGATGCGTCGCGTTGCACGCAGCACATCATCAATAGACGGCCCAAGCCCCTGTAGTTCGACCTTCCAAGCCCCCAATCACCCCCGAGCTTGGTCTTCACCACGCTCTAAGTGCTTGCAAGACAGACACTCACACTCCCAAGGCCCGCCCGGATACAGCCTGTGCTGCAATCCAGGGCCCGCCCGAAGAGCGCAGACGCCTGCATCAGGTATCGGCATCAATCGGCGTGCCGGTTGGCGAAAGTGGCCCAGGAACTCCCAAGGCCGCTTGTTTGGGCAATGTCAGTGCCGGGGATGACCCGAGCAGGGCGGCTGCTGCCGGATTGGCAGGGGTGAAGCACGACACCGCTCACATTGATTAGCCGCACTGTGCCCTTGGCATCCATCCCGACGGGAACTACCGCACCGACCCATCGGCCACGATCTGGATCGGCAGCGTGTACTCCGCCTGCGTGCCGCCCGCGGCCACGTCGCGCACCGTGATCTTCAGCTCGTACTTTCCCACGCCCAGCGTCGCGGGGAGTTCGACTTCTTCGATCAGATAGAAGTCCCGCCGCCGGTTCAGGCTGGTTTCGCGCACGCTCGTGGGCTTGCGGTGCCAGGCGAGCATGCCATTGACGTAGAGGCCCAGCTCGCGCGAGAGTTCAACAGTCCAAGTCGTCTGGCCGTTCTTCCCCGGGTCCTGGCGATTGGCGAAGTCGTCGAGCTCGATGTACAGAATCGCGCGGGCCGCACGTCCGGCGATGAACGTGTTGGACGCGATGGGCTCGATCTGCCCATACCCGCTCACGCGCGTGCACAGTGCTGCACGCGAGACGCGCACCGCCTTGGCGCCCGCGAGCCGGTCCGCCGCCGAGCGCAGCGACGCTTCGACCTTCGCGGGATCGATCGACGACTCGGAGCGCGAAAGCTCGGTCATCACGCCGCGGATCGCATCCAGCGACTTGCGATCTCCATCTGCCAGATTCGCTGCGAAAGGGCTGGACTTGACGTCCATTTCCGCCAGCGCGCCGGGGCGCACCGCTTCGAGGCCCGAGAGCGCCAGCGCATCGGCGAAAGGCGCCTTGCTCGACGCCGCCCGCTCGCGCAGCGCCGCCGCCAACTCATCGGAGAGCTTGGTGATCTTCTCGTCGGGCGTGGTCGCGATCTCGTTCTTCTTGGGCTTGGCGCCCGCGGGCACCACGGTCCCATCCGCCAGCACGCGATCGCCTTGCTCGCGTCCCTTGGCCTGGGCCTTCTCGAGTTCCTTGTCCCGCGGCACGGAGGCTGCGCCGTTGGCGTCAGGCTCCGTCCCGCCAAGCGACGTGAGCGAGCTCGATGAGCCCTCCGCCGGCGGCGTCTTTTCCTTATTGAGGACGGTCTCCAGATCCACCGCGGACTTGGCCGCCAAGGCTTCGATGTCCGAGCGGGTCATGCTCGACTCGCCATTGGCCATGGGGAGCGGGCCGTCTTTGCCTGAGGAGAGCGCGGTCAGCCCGGCGTTCACCTCGTTGCCCGAGGCCTTCTTCCCGCCGTTGCCCTCGCATCCGAGGAGCCCGAGGCCCAGCGTGGCCCCCGCCAGGCCCACCCACCACGAGGCCCGACGCTGCAAACTGCCCATCTTCATACCTGCCTCCTGCGGTCGCGGCGCGCGCGACAATCCCGGCTCCGCCGGTCCTTCAACATCGACCACCCGGCAAATCCCCCTTGAAATCAGCCCTTTGGCGCGTGCCGCCTTATCCTTGGCCCATGACCTCTCTTGCCGCCCCCCGGTGGGGCGACCTCAAGCTGGCGGCCCGCGACATCAAGCTGGCCCACTCGATCTTCGCGCTGCCCTTTGCCATCCTGGCGTCCTTCCTGGCCCGCTCGCCTCTGGACACCTGGACCCAGTTCGGGCTCCAGCTCGGGCTGGTGGTCCTGTGCATGGTCGCGGCCCGCACGTGGGCGATGATGATCAACCGCATCGCGGACCGGCAGATCGACGCGCAGAACCCTCGGACCGCCCGCCGCGCCGTGGCGTCCGGCGCACTGAACCTGGCCCGAGGCCGTGCAATCGCGGGCCTGGCGGCGATCTTCTTCATCGCGGCATGCTCGCTCTTCTGGGTCTTCTTCAACAACGCCTGGCCCACGCTGCTGAGCGTCCCCGTCCTCGCGTTCATCGCGTCCTACTCGTACACCAAGCGGTTTACCGCGCTGTGCCACATCTGGCTCGGCGCATCGCTGGCCGCATCCCCGCTGGCCGCCGCGATCGCGATCGACCCCGGCGCGCTGGGCCTGCCGGTCGTTCCCTTCCAGGATTTCACCTTTGGCCCCCCCACTTCTCCCGCGATCTTCTTCCTTGCGGGCATGGTGCTGCCCTGGGTCGCGGGCTTCGACATCATCTACGCGCTGCAGGACATTGATTTTGATCGATCCAACAAACTCCACTCGATCCCCGCAGCACTGGGCCAGCGCGGCGCGCTGTGGGTGAGCCGGGCGCTGCACGTGCTCGCCTTCACGATGCTGCTCCTGGCCCGGAGCAAGGACCCACGTTTCGGGCTCCTCTTCACGGTCGCCCTGGTGCCGGTCGGGGCGCTGCTCGTGCTCGAACACGTGATCCTGGCCCGCAAGGGTCCCGCCGGCCTGAACATGGCCTTCTTCACGATCAACGGCATCGTGAGCTGCCTGCTCGGGGCCGCGGGATGCCTCGACACGATCCTGTAACCCGATGCTCCGGCTCGATTTGCGCCCACGCCGGCCCAATTCCGGAGAATCTGATCCCCTTTACTTGATTTCTGGATAGTCTTATCCCATAATGGGCTGTCGGAGGATTCTGTCTCCGGCCTCAACTTTGCCCCCGGAAGGGCGGCGAGTGCCCGTTAGGTGCCTCGCCGCCTCTTTTTGCGCCCGTTTCGGAGCACGGCAAAAGCCCCTGGCGGCCCCCAAACTGGGCCTTCTTCGAAGCTTTCAGTCTTTTCTGAAACATCGGTGGACAGCCCGCCGGCCCGTCGCCATACTTTCGGCGTGCCCGGCAAGTCCACGCCATCCCCATCCACCGGCCTGACGCAGGCCCAGGACCGCTTCGTGGCGGCGTGGGGCAACATGGGCTCGGCCTGGGGCATCTCGCGCACCATGGCCGAAGTGCACGCACTGCTCTTCATCGTCGGCGAGCCGATGTGCACCGACGACATCATGGCACGCCTGCAGATCTCCCGCGGCAATGCCTCCATGTCGCTTCGCGCACTCCTGGACTGGGGCATCGTGTCGCGCACCTTCAAGAAGGGCGACCGCAAGGAGTACTTCCAGGCCGAGCAGGACGTGTGGGCGATGTTCCGCGCCATCGTGCGCGAACGCATGAAGCGCGAGGTCGATCCGCTCCTGGCCACGCTGCACGAGATCCGCGACGACCAGGCGCTCAAGACTCCCACGGGCACGGACGCGGTGCAGACCGCCAAGCGCGTCGACCAGCTCCTGGATTTCTTCCAGACCGCCGAGACGGTCTCGCAGCGCTTCATCAGCCCCGCTGGGCGCGGATTGCAGGTTGCAGCCAGCATCCTCAAGCGTCTTCCCGGCGCGCGAGGCGAGCAGACCTCCCCCAATTCTCCCACATCCCCCGACGCGCCGGAGGATGCCGCGTGAGCAGCCTGGAGCGCCGCCCCGCCCATCTCCGCGTCACGCGCCCGATCGCGCTCCAGCTCGAGCCGAGCCCGCGCGCATGGCGCGCGGTCTCCATCCGTTGGAAGATCGGCGCCGACGCCCTGCGCACGACGCGCCCGGACCTGGCGGGCGCGGTGCTCTCCGGGCCGACCCCCGCTCCGGATCAGGAACTCACGCTCCAGCTCCGCATCGACCTGGAAGCGACCCCGACGCTGCGCGCCGAACTCATCGGCCCCGCGTCCTCGACCAGCGTGCCGCTCCCCGCGGGAACGCAGGTCCACGTCGAGCACGACGACGAGCTTTCGCTCCTGCACATCGACGCGATCTCGGAACGCAGTGCGGTGCTCCGCGCCACCATCAGGCTCGAAGAAGCCGGCGTCAGGCTGCTCTATTGCCGCACGAGCCTGATCGACGCGCTCTTGCTCCCCGGCGGGCGCTACGAGCCCGATCAGGCCGAGGGCCACGATCGCTGATCAATCACGTGTGCGCTCGGCCCCGACGCGTTGGATCAGCGTCCCGCGGTTCGGATCCGCATCACATAGAAGCCGCCCTTGGGCATGGGCTCGCTCGTGAACCAGGGCGTGCGATGGATCTGCGCCGTCGTGAAGTAGAGCTCGTCGGCAAGCCCGTTCTTGCTGGTCGCCCGGATCGCAAAGCTGTCGGGCCAGGCGATGCGTGGATCACGCGCGAACAGCTCGATCGCGCCGTCGGGACGCCGCACCACAATCGCGTTCTGCTCGACGGCGCTGAGGTACAGGTTGCCGACGCGGTCCATCTCCATGCCGTCGGTCACGACGGTCGGGCCCAGGTTCTCGACCAGCTGGGCGAGTCGCTCGGGCCTGCCGTCGGTCCCGCGGATCCACGCGGTGGGCGCGCGGTAGAGCGTGCGTCCCGTGAGGGCCTGCCAGTAGAGATAGTCCCCGGAAGGCGAGAGCGCGATGCCGTCGCTCTGGATCATCGGGGGCTTGCCCGCGTTTGGCCCTCCCACGAACGCCAGTGGTTTGCCGTCGCAGACGATGCGCGTGTCTTCGGACTTGGTGCGCTTGTCGCCTGTGAGCACGCGGCGTGAGACCCCGGACTTGAGATCCACGACCACGATGCCGCCGAGCCCCGAGTCGGTGATATATGCGGTGTTCGTGCGCAGGTCGAAGCGGACGTCGTTGAGATAGCTCTGCTCGGGCGCCGCCGCCTTGTCGAACGCGATCACGCGCACGACGCCGTCGCTTGCCGGATTGATCTGCACGAGCTTGGGTGCGCCCTCGATCACGCCCGCGAGCATGGGCGATCCCGGATCAAGCACCCACAGCATGCCCGACGCGTCGACCGTGACGCTCTGCACGCACACGAACTTCGACGCGAGCGTCGCCTTGGCGTCCGGAGCGCCGGGCGTCCACGAGTTCCAGCGTTCGTCGGGATAAGGCTTGAACTTGCCCTCGACGACCTCCATCACGCTGGTCATCGGCCCGTCGGTGTGCCAGCGCGGCGTGTTGACGAAGACGCGCCCGTTCGGCGTGACCGCGACGCCCGTGATCTGCGTCTGGCTCTCGGCGATCACTTCGATGCGTGCGCCCGAGATGGCGGCGCCGCCCGTCGTGGAGCAGCCTGCCAGCAGGCCCGCGCCCGACAACACCAGGGCGGCGCCCGAGAGCACACGCCGCACGATCGCTCCGGTCGTCATTGACGCGTTCCTTTCTCTTCCAGCGTCCGAGCGTTCCGCCGGGCGCGGTTCACAGCTGGCGCACCTTGTTCAGTGTGCGCGTGGCGCGCGATTGGAGCTCGCGGAGCCCCCCGGCCCGGAGCCACTGATCGAACAGATAGCGCGCCGCTGCATCGCTGGCCTTGACCGTGAGCACACCCCGGACATGGGAGACCGGCGCGACCTTGACGCGCAAGAGCTCGGGGATGACCTCGGCCCAGGCGACCCCGATGGCGTCGGAGGCTTTCTGGGCGCGGACAGCATCGGCCTTCACCCGCGCCAGGTCCGGCGCGAGCGAGAGGTCACGGGCCGGCCGGTTGCGGAACCGCCGGAGCTGCTCGATCTGACGCTGTGGATCGGAGCGGCGCACGGGAGAAGTGTACCCGACGCGGTCGCGGGCTCCCCGGCGTCGGGGAACCCGCTGATCAAAAGCGTCCCGAAGAAGATCGGAGGCTCACGCCGCGGTGTACTGGCCGCGCGAAACCTTCTTGAACTTCTTGGACCGGATCAGGCACTGATTCACGATCGTGCGGAAGTTCTCGGCGGACGTGCGGTAGCCGGCCTTCTGCACCTCGATCGAGGCCTCGGTGACCGACATCGTCTTGCCCTTGAGCATGCGCGCCAGCGCTTCCTCGAGGTTCGTGTCGTTCTTCGGCCGCTTGCGGACGCCGACGGCGCCGGTCACGCTCAGCGTGCCGCCGGACGAGCGGATCAGCGTGTCGAGCTCCGCCAGCTTGGCGATGAGCTTCTCGCGCCGCTTGGCCAGCGCACTCACGCTGCGCGAACGACGCCGAAGTTCGGCTTGCAATACGGCAATGGGCAGACCACTCAGGCCGCCGCTTCCACTCTTGCGTGCCATCAGAATTCCCCTTTTCTTCTCACAGGTCGCCAGCGCTCTCGCTGCGTCACAACACAATGTTGCGGCACAGTATGAGCGCCAAGCGATTCGGGCCCGCCGTTCCCCAATGGCTCAGGAGGCGGCGCTTCCGACCCCCGATGTTATGGTCGTGCGCACAATCGTGCAAGAAAGCCGGTTCTTGGCTCAATATTGCGCAGATCGCCGCATGGTGTGGCGTCTGTGCCACAGCTTTGCGCAGTACACGAGACTGTACCATGCCCGGGATTGCCCGGGCCTCAACTTTCTCGGAATCCAATTCTGGACATCAATCCGTCAAAGTGGTCGAGCCCGTAGAACTCGATCACTAGTTTGCCCCGGGTTCCCTTGCTGTTGGTTCGCAACTGAATCTTGGTCCCGAGGAACTCGCCAAGCCTCTTTTCCAGGTCACGGACGCCCGCGGAGGCGGTCGTTTCGGGCTTGCTGGCCGAAGGCGTCCCGACGTCCGCTTCGCCGGTGCGGGCCTCGAGCTGTCGAACCGACCAGCCCTGCTCGGCCGCGAGCTTGGCCAGCGCCAGGCGTTTGGCGCCGGCGGGCATCGCCAGCAGCGCCTTGCCATGGCCGGCGCTCAACGTCGAGAGGGCGATCATCTCCTGAATCTCGGATTCGAGCTCGGTGAGTCGGATCAGATTGGCGACGCTGGAGCGGTCGATGCCCACGCGCTCGCCGATCTGTGCGTGCGTGAGGCCGAAGCGATCGGAGAGTGCGCGGAAGGCCTCGGCGCGTTCGATCGGATTGAGGTCCGTGCGCTGCACGTTCTCGACCACCGCCCACTCCGCTGCGTCCTGATCGCTCAGATCACGCACGATCGCGGGAATGCTTGAAAGCCCGGCCTGCGATGCGGCCCGCCAGCGTCGCTCGCCCGCGACCAGCTCAAATCGCCCGCCCGCCGCGGGACGCACGACCACGGGCTGCATGAGCCCGGCACGACGGATCGACTCGCTCAGCGAGCGGATCTGCTCCACATCAAATACACGGCGCGGCTGATATCGATTGGGATCGATGGAAGAGACCGGCACATAGCGCAGCCCCCCCACCGCTTCCGGCGTCGGACGCGCCGCCGCATGCACCACGCCGATCGAACCAGACATCGAGGCGGGCGCCGCCGCTCCCGGCGCGACCGCCGGCGCGGGCCTGGCTACGGGCAACGCCTGCGCCGGCCCGGCAGATGTGATCGCGGGGACCACCACGGCCGGCGCAGCCGGCGTCACGGCAGCGACCGCAGCGGACGCCTCTGGGCCGGGCGAAGCCTGAGTATTTATGTTTGTATTTTGTTCGTACCGAGGCGTAACCTCAACGGGCACCTCGATTTGCATCAAGCTGCTCAGTCCGCGTCCGAGCTTCCTTGGCTTAGGGGCATCCGCTTTCCCGCTCATTCCAAACCTCCGTGCGCCGCCGCCGTGATTTCTGGCGCGCCACACGATACAACATCAACCCCCCACTCGCCCACTTTCCGCGCGCTGATCCACACCATGTCCAAGCATTCCGCCATCGAAATCATCGCCCGCGGCGTCTTCATCCAGCACGGCTGTGTGCTCCTCTGTCAGAACACTGACAAGGGCTACTTCTATCTGCCCGGCGGCCACGTGGAACCGGGTGAGCCTGCATCGGTGGCGTTGGCGCGCGAGTTCGTTGAGGAAACCGGCCGCCAGGTGCTGGTGGGGGATCTGCTGCTGGCGTCTGAGCACGCCTTCCGCCAGGGGAAGCAGGATCGCCACGAACTGAACCTGGTGTTCCACGTGGAACAGGTCCAGCCGGAGAGGGGCAAGCGCCGCAGCGCCAAGCCCAGGAAGGCGTCCGCATCCAAGTCACGGTCACGCAAGGGTGACGATGGGGGGGTGTTCCACGTGGAACGTCCCGATCTCCCCCACTTCCCCAGCCTCGAGAAGGGCATCGCCTTCGGGTGGGTTGATCTGGCTGCCATCATCAGCGTGGATCTCCGGCCGTTGTCGCTCCGCGCCTGGCTGGCCAGCGGGGGGGTGGTTGGCCCGGCTCGCCGCTCCGACCTGCCCGCCATGGGCTGGCTTTCGGACTTCCCGACGCAGTAAGCCGCCGTCGCTCAGGCCGAGAACAGGCGTAACAACTTGGGGACGCGGGCCTAAGTCGGGCTCATTTTCCGCCGATGCTCAGGGATCGGGTTCAGCGCACACGGATGTGCAGCAGGCCCGAGCTGGAGCGGGAGCGTGGTGCGTCCAACTCAAATCACGGCGAACGGACTCGCCCCCACCACCGCCCCCGATCCATCCCAAGCTGCCGAACAGGCCCTTCAGGAACTTGCACGTCTCGAGTTCCGCGTGGAACAGCTCCAGGCGGAGATCGAACGGGCCCAGCGCCTCAGCCTGCTGGGCACCATGGTGGGGGTCATCGCCCACGAGTTCAACAACATCCTGACCCCGGTCCTCTCCTACTGCCAGCTCGCCAAGGCCCGGCCCGAGGACACGGCCCTCACCGCCAAGGCCCTGGATCGGGCTGCGGCCGGCGCCGAAAAGGCCGCCCGCATCGCCTCGGCCATCCTCGAACTCACCCGCGACGAGCGCCTGAGCCCCTCCGGGAAGCACAGCGGGCTCGGTCACGAGTCCAACAACTGCGACATCGTCAAGACCATCCAGGACGTTCTGCTCTCCATGGCCCGCGAGCCGGAGAAGGACGGCATCAGCGTTTCCGTGGAAGGGCAGGGCTCAACGCTCGCCCGGATCCGCCCGGTCGCGCTGCATCACGTGCTCCTGAACCTGGTCCTCAACGCCCGCCGTGCCATGACCGGCGGCGGCCGTCTGACCTTCCGGTACGCCGGCCCCAAGAACAGTTCCACGTGGAACGCCGCCGCCCCCCGTGTCTGTGATGACGCGGGAGTGGGGGAGGTCGAATCCCAGTGGCTGACCCTCGAGATCGAGGACACCGGCTGCGGCATCCCCGAGGATCTGCTCCCGCATCTCTTTGAGCCCTTCGCCACCCGGCCACACGACGATCCCAAGCAGGCCCGCGGCACGGGCCTGGGCCTGACCATCAGCCGTCGCCTCATCGAGGACGCTGGCGGCCAGATCCACGTCGCCTCCGAGCGCGGGGCCGGGACACGGTTCACCCTCAAGCTTCGAGCCGCCTGACGATATTTGCAATATGTAGCTTGTGCTACATCTGTGTTTCTGCGTTCCTATTTTTGGAGCGCAGCGTTCTTGCATTATCGGACTTTGTGGTTATCGGTCGCACAGCAGGCTTCGGAGCCTGGCGGTGGCGTTGATGGCCGCAGCAGCAGCGGTGGGGGAGGGCACGCGGAATCTCGCAGCGCTCGCGCCGGGTCCGACCTTGATCCCGACGTCGCTGGGCCGGAGTGTGGAGAACGCCCGCTCGTCGGGCTCGTCGTCGCCGACGTAGATGACCACTTCCGCATCGCGCGCGATCGCACGCAGTGCTGCGGCCTTGTCCGCAGCGGGGTGCACGCACTCGATGACATCTTTGCCGCGGATGATCTTGAGCGACTCCAGATGCGCGACAGCGCCCGCAGCGGTCTTGAGGGCTGCGGCCCGACGTTCGGGCGCGACCGGGCGCACGTGAAACGCGACCGCGTGCCTTTTGATCTCCACATGCGCACCGGGCATGCCCCCGGCCAGCGCGGAGAGCAGGAATGCTGCGTCGTCCAGCTCGCGCTTGCGTGCTTCGTCAATGGGCATGCGCACGCTGGCGGGCGGATCGTCGATTTCCAGGCCATAGCTCCCGGCCAGTGCGACGCCCGACATCGCGCCCACGCGTCGGCGCAGATCCGCGAGCGTGCGTCCGGACAAGATCGCGGCCCGTGTCGACGGGATCGACCCCAGCGTGCCGATCGTTTCGATGGCCCCGGGGACCGGGCTGATCCGTGCGGGGTCATCGCCAAGCTCGGCGATGGTGCCGTCGAAATCGACCGCGACCAGCAGGCTCGTCGCGCGGGCCGCAGCGGCCAGCGCGTGGGCCAGTTCGGAGGAGATCTCGCAGTCGGGGGGAGCGGGGGCGTCGAGCAGGGTCATCTCAGTTCTCCCAGAAAATCCGAGGCCCACAGGTGCACGTCGTGGCGGCGGACCTGCATGCGCAGAATGCTCATGCGCATCCGCCGATCACGTTCGGGCATCCGGCAGGCCTGCAGAATCGAGGATTTCAGCGCCTCGATGTCGCGAGGGTTCACAAGCAATGCACGGCGGAGCTCCCAGGCGGCGCCGGCGAACTCGCTGAGGATCAAGGTGCCGCCCAGATCATGCCGGCTGGCGACGTACTCCTTGGCGACCAGGTTCATCCCGTCGCGCAGCGGCGTCACGACCATCACATCCGCGACGAGGTAATACGCGACCAGCTCCTCGCGCGAGAGCGAGCGCCGGAAGTAGTGCACCGCGACGCGGCCTGGTTCGGAGAACTGGCCGTTGATGCGCCCGACCAGCTCCTCGGTCTCGCGCCGGATGGTGTCGTAGCCGGGCGAGTCCTCGCGCGTGGGGACCGCGACCTGCAGGAACACCGCCTTCTCGACGCTGATCCTCTTGTCGCGGAAGAGTTCCTCGACCGCGCGGAGCCTGTGCGTGATGCCCTTGGTGTAGTCCAGGCGGTCCACGCTCAGAAAGACGCGGCGATTGCCGAGGCTCTGGCGGATCTCGGCTGCACGGCGCAGAACAGCGGGGGAGTGGGCGAGCTTCTCGAAGTCGTGGAAATCGATCGAGATGGGCATGGGGCGTACGCGGACGTCGCGCTTGGCGAGCGTGAGGTCCCGGTCCGTGCCTTCGGCGGGGGTCCACCGGCGGGCGGCCCGCGAGAAGTTCCGGCTCGAGCTCTCGGTGTGGAACGCGACCAGATCCGCGCCGAGCAGGCCGCGCAAGATCGCGGCGCGCCACGGGAGCCACGCGAAGAGCTCTTCGGGCGGGAACGGGATGTGGAGGAAGAAGCCGATGCGCAGGTCGGGGCGGGCCTCACGGAGCATCGCGGGCACGAGCTGGAGGTGATAGTCGTGGATCCACACGGTCGCGTTGCGCATCGCGCGGCGCTGGATCGCCTTGGCGAAGCGTGCGTTCACCTCGCGGTAGTGCTCCCACCAGTCGCGGTGGAACTGGGGTGATTGGATCGCGTCGTGGTAAAGAGGCCAGAGCGTGGCGTTGCAGAATCCGTCGTAGAAATCGGTGATCTCGGCGCGCGAGAGTGGGACGGGCGCGATGGTGAGCCCGTCCAGGGCGCGGGGACGCGGCGCACGGCCGGGCGCGCCGTCCCAACCGATCCAGATGCCGCGCTTCCCGGAAATGACGGGCTTCATGGCGCTGACGAGCCCGCCCGGGCTCTGCTTCCACACCGTGCCGCCGCTGCTGCTGACGCGGTGTGCCGGGAGTCGATTGGACGCGATGATGAAACGGCTACGCGAAGTCAGCGGTCGCTCCTTGCGGGAAGAACGTCGGATGTGGGGCCCGGTGCAGCCCGCGGCTGCTCGCTGCGCCATCGTGCGTCAGCGATTCGGGCGGAGGGGGAGGGCGAGGTCCCAAGGGGACGACAACCCGCGCGAGGCGGGCCCTCATCCCCGGTAACGAGAGGATCGCGCGCGTGGTTCGCCGTTTGCCTGAATTTGAGGAAGAAGGAGGAAAAAGCCATCGGACCGAACGGTCCGCGTTAGTTTGCAGCACGCCCGCGAAGGCTCCGAGATGTTCTGCGCGCACAGATTGAAACAAACACCGACCGGCCGGTGCGGATCGGCTGGTCGGGAGATTCTGCGCGTGTTAGGATCGATTCGCGGGGCGGCCTCCCTCGGGCTGCGTGTGCGGCGCCCGCGCCGGCAAGATCGAGGCCACATGCTCAAGAGCCCAGTCCGTTTCGTCAGCGCAGATCGGTTCCGCTCGCGCGCGGAGACATGTCTGGCTGAGGCGCTCGAACCTCGCGCGCTCCTGGCCACATTTACCGTCACCAATCTGCTCGATCAGGGGGCGGGATCGCTTCGTCAGGCGGTCGTCGACGCGGGGAATGACGGCGAGTCTTCCATCATCCTGTTTCAGGCCGGCCTCAGCGGCACGATCACGCTCGGGGGGACCGAACTGGCCCTGGGCGATGGCGCCCTGGACATCCGCGGACCAGGTTCGGCGCTCTTGACGATCGACGCAAACCACCAGAGTCGCGTGTTCTCCGGATCATCCTTCAAGGCCTCGGGCATGACCTTGCGCGGCGGAGTCGCCGACCTGGGCGGGGGCATCAAGGGCGGCAGGGACATCGAACTCACAGACGTCAAGTTCGTCGGGAACCGAGCCACCCAGAGCGGCGGTGGGTTCTACGGCCTGGCTGCAGCGACCTTCACCAACTGCTTCTTCGAGGATAACGAGGCGGTTGACGGCGGCGGGGCCTGGCTCGCCAGCCTCGACCTCATCAATGGCCCCCTGACCATCACAAGCTCGATCTTCCGGAACAACATCGCTTCCAACGATGGGGGCGGGCTCCGTACCAATCTCGAGACCACCATCACAAGCTCTACCTTCGAAGGCAATCGCGCCGTGGTGGGCGGAGGCATCTTCTCGAGCGCGTTCCATCTTCGCGCCTGGAACACGACCATCTCGGGCAACTCCGCCAGCAACCGCGGCGGGGGCTACGCATCCAATCTGAACAACTACGGCGCCGGGTACTTCACCGACTCGACGATCTCGGGAAATGTCGCGACCAACGGGGGCGGCGTCTCGGGCTGGGGCGCATTCCTGGCCTGCACCATCGCGTACAACCGGGCGCTGGCGACGGACGCGGCGACCGCGGGCGCCGGGATCCAGCTCATCGCGGGCATCGACGCGGATCTGACGCTGGGCAGCACGATTCTGGCCCACAACACGGCGGGTGACGCGCTGAGCACGATCGTCGGCGGGAGCGTCGACGCCGGATCGCTCTACAACCTGATCGATGACACGACCTACAAGGGCGGGCTGGTCAACGGCACGGGGTTCAACCTCGTGGGTGTCGATCCCAAGCTCGCACCGCTCGGATTCAACGGCGGGCCGACCAAAACCCACGCGCTGCTGGCAGGCAGCCCCGCGATCGACTCGGGTGCTGCGGGCATCACTTCGCCCGCGCGCACGACCGATCAACGCGGGGAGGGGTATGCCCGCAAGATCGGCGCGGAAGCGGACATCGGAGCGTTTGAGTACTCGGGCGCGGAGCTCGGCTCGCCCAACGCGGGCACGGGCCGGGGGGCGGCCGGGGCCTCCGACGCGTCCAACCGCGAGTATGCCGCGACCGTCAACAGCGCGGGCGATGTCGTCGTCTTTGAGCCCGGATCCCCTTGGAACGCCCGGAATCTGAGGGCCTCCATCGGTCTCCCGGCCGCGACGGGAGACGTGTCGCTCTGGTTCGATCCGCGCGACGGCCTGATCCACGGCGCGGTGGTCGGCGCGGACGGCCTGCTGTTGCTCGAGCGCTCCGAGTCTGGCGTGTGGAGCTTCCAGAACCTGAACGCGGCAATCGCGGGCGCGGCGAAGATCACGCAGTCGCTCACACACTTCGCGGGCGCCGACCAGCGCGACATCATCGCGGGCTTGGCGGCCAACAACGACGTGCTGGTGTTCGTGCAGACCGGCGTGACGTCCGGAAGCGGCTTTGCGTTCACGAACATCACCGCTGCCGGTCCGGGACCGGGCACGCAGACCGCGCCGACGCTCGATCAGATCACGGGCTACAGCACGCTCTGGAACACATGGCAGATCGCGGGGATCGCAGCCAACGGCGAGATATGGTCGATCTGGACCGCGCCGGGCACCTTCGAGGGCTGGCGCAGCGACAACCTGACCGCGATCACCGGCGCGCCGGGCGTGAAGTCGGATCTCACAGTGCTCCTCACATCATGGAGCGGGATCAACATCGCGGCGCTGGACGCTGACGGCAACCTTGTCGTCACGTGGTGGGTGCCCGAGTTCCAGGGCGAATGGCGCAGCAACAACATGACGTCGGAGACCGCCGGCGGCGTGCGCCTGGCCTCGCTGACGGGGTTCACGACGTCCTGGGGCGGGATGAACCTGCTCGGCCTGGACGCGGCGGGAGCTCTGCAGGTGTATTGGTGGGTGCCGTCGTTCGGAGCGGGCTGGCGCGTGGACAACCTCACGGCGCTCCTGAATCCCGCGGATCGGGCGCCGACCAGCGCGCTCACAGCCCACACCGCCCCTTCGGGCGCGTTTAACATCCTCGGCGCGGACGATCAAGGCGTGGTCGTTCGCACATGGTGGAATCCCGCGACCGACGTCTGGGCGGCGGATGCTGTGTCGGAGAACGCGACCAGAACCGGCGTCTGGTCCTGATCGCGGGCGACAATCGCGGTTGGGCCCGTTAGCATCCGTGCATGACGGAATCCGAACCACCGGCGGGGGCGCAGGAAGCCTCCGCGCCTGTCCAGCCACGTGATTCACGCGGGATTCACCTGGTCCGCGCCATGTTCATCGGCGTGGTCGCGGGGCTGCTGGCGGTCGCGTTCAAGTGGGCGCTGGCGGGCGCGGACGGGCTGCGCGAGGCGACGCTGCGGAAGCTGCACGCGTCGGGGTCGCCGCTCGGGTTTCTGGTGCTGCCGTTGGTCGGGCTGGTGGTGGGGTGCTTCATCGGATGGCTCGTGCGTCGTTACGCTCCGGAGGCTGGGGGAAGCGGGATTCCGCACATCAAGGGCGTGCTGCTGCATGTCCGCGAGCTGCGCTGGAAGGCGCTGGTCCCGGTGAAGTTCGTCGCGGGCGTGCTGGGCGTGGGCGTGGGGCTTTCGCTGGGGCGTGAGGGCCCGACGGTGCAGATGGGCGCCGCGGTCGGCCGTGGGCTTTGCGATGTCGCGGGGATCCGCTCGCGCTCGCTTCCTCAACTGGTCTCGTGCGGGGCCGGCGCGGGGCTGGCGGCGGCGTTCAACGCGCCGCTGGCGGGCTTTCTGTTCGTCATCGAGGAACTCCACCGCGAGCTTTCCGCCCGGACCTTTGGCGGCGCGCTGGTCGCGGCGTTGTCCTCGGTCGTGGTGGCGCGAGCGCTCGGCGGCAGTCTTCCGTCGTTTGAGATCTCGGGCTTTCCCGCGCTGCCGCTCGCTGCCTTGCCTCTGGCTGCGGTCCTGGGATTGGGCGGGGGCGTGCTCGGCGTTCTGCTCAATCAGGGTCTGATCCGCACCGGCGACGCGTTCGGGAAGATCCGGGTGATTCCCGCGTGGCTCGTGACGGGTCTGGTGTGCGCTCTGTGCGGCTTGGTCGCGTGGTGGCTCCCCGAAGCGGTGGGCGCGGGACACGCGACGGCTGATCGGCTCCTGGGAGGGACGCTCTCGGCAGCGGCGGGCTGGAGCGTGGGGGCGCTGGCGGTGCTCCTGGTGGTGAAGTTCGCGCTCTTGGTTTTCTCGTACGCGACCGGCGCGCCGGGCGGCGTGTTCGCGCCGATGCTCCTCATCGGCGCACTGGGCGGCGCGATCCTGGCCCGCGGCGTCGAGAGCGTCTTCCCGACCACCGGCGCACAAGCGACCGCGCTGGCGATCCTGGGGATGGCATCGGTCTTCACGGGGTCCATCCGCGCCCCGCTCACCGGGATGGTCCTGATCATCGAGCTCACCGGGGACTACACCCAGCTCCTGCCTCTGGGCGTGACCTGCATGCTCGCGGACCTCACCGCGGCGAGGCTTGGGGGCGAGCCTCTTTATGACGCGCTGCTCGAGCAGGACCTCCGCCGGAGACCCCTGCACAACGGACCCCACCAGAGTCTGGCGGCGCCCCGCGGCGTGTTCATCGGCGTGCAGCGCGGATCGGCGATGGAGGGCAAGACGATCGCGTCCTGCGGCCTGTCGCCCACGTGCATCGTGGTCGCGCTGGAGCGTGCGGGAAAGGACATCCATCCCGAGCACGACGTCATGCTGCTCGCGGGCGATCACCTCACGGTGCTCGTGCCTTCCGACGAGCCCGAGCGGGCGATGGAAGTCTCCAAGCTCGCGACGGGGATCTGATCGCGCAGACGTTCAGGCGTTCACGAGCCAGGCGAGGATGCGGTCGGTGTCCGCGAGGTTCTCGACCGCAAGGTCCGCGCCCGCGTGCTTCAGGTCGGCGGTGGTGAATCGGCCGGTCGCGACGCCGAGGGTCCGCGTGTTGTGGGCCTTGCCGCAGGCGATGTCGTGGGGCGTGTCACCGATCACGACCGCGTGGGCGGGCGTGAGCCTTCGGGCGTGCTTGGCGGCGTAGCGATCCAGACCCAGCGCGACCAGATGCTCGCGCTTGGCGGGTTTGGCCTCTTCGTGCGGCACATGGTCCGCGTAGACCGAGATGTCGAACCACGCGGGATCGATCGCGCACGCACGAAGCTTCATCGCGCCCGTGTCTTCGAAGTTCCCGGTGAGGACGCCCAGCGTCGAACGGTCCCGGCGGCGCAGCGCGTCGAGGATCGCGTGCACGCCCGGGAGCGCCCGGCCCGCGTTGGGCTCGGCCAGACGCCTGGCGAGGTGTTTGGCGTACGCCGTTCGGAAGGACGCGATGTTGGTGGGCGTGCCCGCGACGTTGTTCAGCGCAAAGAGCTGGGTGGTGAGAACGGTGTCGAGCGAACCCGCGAAGCTGATGCCTTCAACGGAGAACGCGCCGAAGAGTTCACGGCCGGCGTCTTCCATGGCGCGAACGCCCCGCCCGCCGGTCTCGGTCATCGTCGCGTCGATGTCGAAGAAGAAGAGCATGAGCCGGGGGCAGATCGCCAAGGCGCAAACTGCCAAACATCCAAATCGGATTCAGGCCCGGGGTGAGCCGTTGGATCGGGAACCGAAGAGCTACTTCTTCTTGTAGTAGTCCAGGTTGATCTGGATGTACTTGTTCCACTCGGCGGGGAGGTCTTCCTGGGGGAAGATGGCCTTCACGGGGCACTCGTCAACGCACAGGCCGCAGTCGATGCAGGTGTCGGGATCGATGTAGAGCTGCTGGGCGGTGGCGAACTCGGCCTCGTTCTTGGTGGGATGGATGCAATCGACGGGGCAGACCTCGACGCACGAGGTGTCCTTGGTGCCGACGCAGGGTTCAGCGATGATGTGGGGCACGGGGAAACTCCAAAGAGTGAACCGCGGAGGGTAGGGGGCTCCGCGCCGCTCAGGCGGGCGGCGCTTCGGCCGGGTCGGCGCGGGCGAACAAGGGTTCGGGCTT
The DNA here is from genome assembly GCA_964531675.1 of uncultured Phycisphaeraceae bacterium. Classification (GTDB taxonomy): domain Bacteria; phylum Planctomycetota; class Phycisphaerae; order Phycisphaerales; family UBA1924; genus CAZHFW01. The sequence continues at coordinate 17,588 of CAZHFW010000004.1, forward strand.
GGCGCCGTCGGCGATGATCTGATGGCCCGGCTTGAGCGCGTGGGGTCCGCCAAAGCGGGCCAGCTCGGTCAGCGGGGGGCAGGTCGCGCCCGCGCCGGTCTCCAGATCGGGCAAGCCCCACGCCTTGAGCAGATGCGAGGCCTTGTGGGGGATCGCGGGAGACAGGAGCACCGTCGCGATGCGGATCGACTCGGCGCACACATAGAGGATGTGGCCCAGGCGCTCCTTGGCGGCGGGGTCCTGCTCGATGGTCTTGGCGAGCTTGAAGGGCTGCGTGTCGTTGATGTACTGATCGACCTTGCTGATCAGGGTCGTGCCCAGTGACAGGGCGGCGTCGAGGTTGAGATGATCGGCGTGCGCCAGATAGCGCTCGGTCAGGCCTGTCGCGAAGTCCTGGGGCTCCGCGGGAAGGCCCGTGTGCTGGGGGACCTTGCCGTTGAAATACTTGCCGATCATGTTGGCGACGCGCGAGGCGCAGTTGCCAAGCCCGTTGGCGAGGTTGGCGTTGTAGATCTCCACGAACTTGGCGTGGCTGAAGTCGGCGTCGGTGGAGCCCAGGGGGCCCTGCGTGAGCAGATACCAGCGGACCGCGTCGAGCGAGTACTTGTCGGCGTACGCGCGGAGCGTCTCGATCTCGACGAAGTTGCCCAGGCTCTTGGACATCTTGCGTCCCTCGCGCACCCAGTACGAGTGCGCGTACACGGCGCGCGGGAGCTTCACGAAGCTGTAGGTCTTGGGGTCCGAGTCGTGCAGCGCCATGAGCAGCGCGGGCCACACGACCGCGTGGAACCACAGAATGTCCTTGGCCAGAAAGTGCACCGGCGGCCAGAAGCCATGGCGCTCGGGCGTGTCGATGGTGGACAGGTAGTTGAACAGCGCATCGATCCACACGTAGATGCGGTGCGAGTCGTCGCCCGGGATGCGGATGCCGAACTGCGTCGCGGGATCGTCCGTGATGGCGCGGGAGACCGGGACGGGCTGGAGGCCATCGCGCAGACGGCCCAGCACCTCGTTGCGGCGCGACTCGGGCTGGATGAACTCCTTGTGCGCCTCGATGTGCTGGAGAAGTCTCTGCTCGTACTTGGGGAGGTTGAAGAAGTAGTTCTTCTCGGTGCGCTTGATGAGGGGCTGTCCGGTGACCGGGGAGACGTACCCCGCGTCCTTGGCGACGGTCTCGGTGAGGTACTCCTCCTGGGAGGGGTCGTACCAGCCCGAGTAGTCGCCGATGTAGATGTCGCCCGACTTGATGAGCGAAGCGATGTACTGGCGCACGCGCGACGTGTGGCGCTCCTGCGTCGTGCGGATGAAATCGTCGTTGGACGAGGCCATGAACGCGAAGGCGACCTTGAACTGCTCGGCGTTGCGGTCGGCCCACTGGATGGGCGTGAAGTTGTGCGCCAGCGCGTTGGTCACGACCTTGTCGGCGTGCTCGTCGGTGCCGGTGAGGAAGAACACCGGACCCTGGCCGCGGAGGCGGGCCATTCGGGCGAACGCGTCGGCGACGGTCGTCGTGTAGCAGTGCCCGATGTGCGGGCGGTCATTGACGTAGTAAATCGGCGTGGTGATGTACGTGGAGTGGTTCATGGTTTGGGGGTTGTGGGGGAGTGTAGGTTTCAGGGCGGCGTGTGCCGAGCACGCCCGGGCGTGCAAAGCGGGTGTCCCGAAAGTCGGATTATGGTCGGGTTCACGAAATTGAGCGAACGTAGGATGATGGAGGATCGTCCAAGCCAAGGGCCGATGAAGAAGATCGGGCCGCGAGCTGCGGCCTTGGACAGGTCCGGGACAGGAGCATGGGAATGAAGCGCAAGATGAACGCCAGCATGAACTTGAGGACCGCCGCTTGGGTGGCGCTCATGGCCGGCGCGGCGCTTGTCGCACTCCCGGCCCGGGCCCAGAACGCCCTGGGCGATGGTCGCAATCTTCAGCGTCAGACCGGCAACGCGCCGTTGCCGCCGGTGAAGAACCGCAACGAGTCCTTCCGCGACCAGATGAGGCTCAACGACGCGATCGCGACGGGCAACGCCACCGGCGGGCGCGCGTTCCGCGGCAACACGGGCTATCGCGCCGTCGACGACTTCCGCGGCCGTCTGGGCTCCGACGACCTGTTCTTTGCGCAGCGCGAGATGGCCCCGGCAGCATCGTGGGCCGACGTCGGCTCGAGCAGCCTGCGCTACCAGCTCGATCGCACCATGTCGCTCAAGCGCATGGGCTCCAACATCGACGGCATCCTGGGTCGCGGCATCCCCAACGAGGCCTTCAACGGCCGCGCCAGACCCCTGGCCGACGCGGACGAACGCATCTCCCTCGGCCTTGGCGCCGGGTCGCTCCGCTCGACGTCCGCGTATCAGATCGGACGGGCCCTCACGCCCGCGACTGTCGGACGCGTGGAGTCCGATGGCTTCGTGCGCAGCACCGAGGCGTCCGGCCTGCGCGGCCTGACGGTGCGCCAGGAGCTCTCCTCGCGCGAGCGCGCCGAGCGCGATCTGGAACGCCCGAACCGCATCGACACGCTCGTCAAGACGCGCACGAGCTACATGGAGCTGCAGGAGCGGCTCAACACCTTCGAACAGAACAACAGAATCGACCAGCAGCCCAAGCCTGAAGACAAGGACAAGACCCCGGATCTGCGCACCAAGCTCGAGGACAACACCAAGAAGCCCGAGCGCAAGGTCCCCGACCTGGGCACCGAGCTGCCGACACAGACGAACGACCGGGACAAGGCCAAGCCCGCGGACGGGAAGGACCAGAACGATCCCAACAAGATCGGGACGGTGCTGCCGGGCGACGAGAATCGCGATCCGGTGACCGGTCTTCCCCGCGCCACCGCGGGAAGCGAGGCCTGGCGTCAGCGCATGGCCGAGATCCGCAAGGCGCTGGACGAAGAGGACAAGGCGCGCACCACCACGAAGCAGCGCAAGCCCTCGTCCAAGAGCACCAGCAAGAGCTCGGGCAAGAAGGGCGACGACAAGTCGCAGACCGACAAGAACGATCAGAAGAACGCCCAGAATCAGAACGACGACGATCAGGCGGCCCGCACGTCGCGGCTCAACCGCGACACCATCCGCGCCATCCGCGAGAGCGGCGGGACCGTCGACAAGTTCGTCTCCAACCTCTCGCCCGGCGGCGAAGACCGCGACATTTACGCCGAGCTCATGGTCCAGGGGCAGAAGTCGCTCGCCAGCGGGCGCTACTTCGATGCCGAGGAACAGTTCTCCCGCGCGGCCACCCTCCGCAAGGGTGACGCAACGGCCCTGGTCGGACGCCTCCACGCCCAGCTCGGCGCGGGCATGGTGCTCTCGGCCTCCAGCAACCTGCGCTCGCTCGTGCGCGAGCACCCCGAGCTCGTCGGCGTGCGCTACGCGCCCTCGCTCCTGCCGAGCCAGGAACGCCTCAAGCACCTCAACGGCGACCTCGACCTGACCATCCACCCCATGCTGGAAGAGCGCCTGGACCTGCGGGCCCGCCGGGAGGCCGCCCTGCTCAAGGCCTACGTCGCGTTCCAGATCCAGGACCGCCCGACCATCGCCAACTCCCTCCGCATGATGGAGGACACCGCCCAGCAGATGGGTGAGGACGAATCCGTGCTGGCCGAGCTGCTCCGCGGCGTCTGGCTTGGCGAAGATGCCGGGAAGTAAGCTCATTCCCATCAAAGACTTCCAGACATCCAACCGGTCCCGAATGGGGCTTCTGGTTGGTGTTTGGGAGGGTTGGGCCTGCGGGTGTGCTACCCTCCCTTGTTGACCACTTCTGTTGCCGTGTCCGTTGCGTCCAAACCCCAAGCCAGCATGAACGTCGCCCGGATTCTCGAACAGGTCGGTGCGGTTCCCGGCGACTTCCACAACGTCGCCCCGGCGGCGGCGCGCTCCCTGTCGGTCACCGACTTCATGACCGATGGCTCTCTGGCCTCGCTCTGTGAAGAACTCTCGGCGCTGACCGGCGTGCGCCTGGAAGTCCGCGACGCCAAGGGCCGTCGCGTCGAGCGCAACGACGATGGGGGCAAGCCCTGGCGCATCGCCGACGGCTCGGAGAACGAGCTCGAGGACCGGGCCGCCTGGCTCACGGTCCCGCTGCTCGTCGGAGGCGTGCGCATCGGCTCGTTCCGGGCGGCGCCCGCGTCGGACGATGCTGCCCGCGTGGACCGCAACGTGCTCGAGCGCGTCGTCGCGCTCCTGGCGCAGACCGCTGCGGAACTCTGCGAGCACGAGCTCGAGCTCCGCGACCGCATCAAGGAAGCTTCGGCGCTGTACCGCATGTCGGGCCTGCTCGTGCGGGCCGCGGGCGTTGAGCAGGTCATGCAGACCGCGCTCGACTCGGCACTGCACGCGCTGGGAATGGACGCGGGAAGCGTCGTGCTCTTCAAGGACGACTTCGACGGCGAGATCGCCGACGACGAATCGGACCTGACGCTCAAGGCCCATCGCGGGCTTTCCAAGGAGTACCTGGACCATCCCGAACCCCTGAGCCGGGGCCGCGAGTTCGACAAGATCGCGCTGGCGGGCCACGTGGTGATGGTCGAGGACCTGATGGAAGACCCGCGCGTGCAGCTCAAGCACATGATCGCGCGCGAGGGGATGCGTTCGTTCCTGAACGCGGGCATGGTCTTCCACGGGCGTCCGATCGGCGTGATCCGTCTGTACTCGCGCGACCGGCGCGAGTTCGGCGATCCCGAGCGGCGTCTGCTCAAGAGCATCGCGCATCAGGCCGCGGTCGCGGTCGAGCAGGCGCGCCTGCTCAAGTTCGAGCAGGAAGAGCAGCGCGTGCAGCGGCAGCTGCAACTGGCCCGCGATGTGCAGCAGCGCATGCTGCCCCGGAGCATCCCGATCGTCCCGGGCCTGGACATCGCGGCGGTTTACGTCCCGAGCTTCGAGCTCGGCGGGGACTTCTACGACTTCATCGACCTGAACGGTCACTTCGGGCTGGTGGTGGGGGACGTGGTGGGCAAGGGCGTGGCAGCGGCGCTGCTCATGAGCGCCGTGCGGGCCAGCTTGCGCGCCCACGTGCAGGAGGTCTACGACCTCAACGAGGTCGTGAGCCGTGTGAATAAGGCGATGTGCCGCGACACGCGCGACAACGAGTTCGCGAGCCTGTGGTACGGCGTCATCGACCCGCTCACGCTCCGCCTCACGTACTGTTCGGCGGGTCACGAGCCCACGATGGTCATCCGACCGCCCAAGAACCGGGCGCCGTCGAAGCAGAACATCACCGAGCTCGACGCCGGCGGCATGGTCGTGGGTCTTGACCCGGGCCAGAAGTACGAGCGCCAGGTCTTTGAGCTGCGCCCGCGCGACGTCATCGTCGCGATGACCGACGGCGTGACCGACGTGGTGAACTTCGAGCACAAGAAGTTCAGCCGGGAACGCCTCCGCGAGGCGATCCTGCGGATCCTCAAGGCCGAGCCCGAGGCCAGCGCCGCCCGGATCATCGAGCAGATCCAGTGGGAGATCCGCCAGTTCGCGGGCCTGATGCCCAGGCCCGACGACTTCACGCTGGTGGCCGTGCGCGTGACCGAGAAGAAGTAAGGGGCGGCCTTTCGGGCCTCTCCGTCAGAGCCCAGCCGCGCAAGCGGCGGGCCGATTGACCCCATCACATCCGGGCGAGCCCGATCGCGTTGCGCTCCGCCTCTGGCGGTAGCCCGCGGGGAGCTGGACATCCGAGGATGTAACGGCGCTGCCGTTCGGCGCGTGGGCAAAGACGCGTTGAGGCCATGGATCACGAGGTCAGCGTGCCGGGCGTGGCGAGTCGGCCTGCGCCGCTGCCCTTGACCGACGGGCTGGCGGTATGCTTGCGCCCATTCGCGTCCGACGGACGCGGGGGGAGCTTGCCTTGCAGATTGCACTTGAAGTTCTGCTTTGGACCATCGGCCTGCACGGCGGGCTGGCGGTTTTTCTGACCCTTGTTCCCAGGCTCGGATCCAAGTGGTTCGCGGAGTTCATGGCCAAAGCGCCCGCTTTGGATGTGGCGGTCGCGCTGCTCACCTGGGCGCCCTGGGTGGCGGGCGCGATCGCGGGGGGCTGGCGCGGGGCGCTGGCGACGCTGCTTGGCCAGGCGGTGGTGCTCTCGCTCTGGGTGACGGGGCACGAGCTGATGCACCCGCGGGCGCGGAAGGGGCCCCGGATCGTCAAGGTGCTCAACAAGGTGGTGGGGCGCGCGCCGAATCACCTGGCGCTGTGGGCCACGCTTCCCGCGCTGCCTGCGTTCTGGATGATCCGCTTTGCGCAGGTCTTCGCGTATCCGCTGCTGCGCGTGCTCCTGAACTTCCCGAAGTACAAGCACTCGGAGTGGGTGATGGTGAGCCGTCACAAGTTCGACGGGCTGGTGGGGCACGATCTGATCTGGTGCCTGTACTGCGACTGGATGACCGGCGTGTACTCGCTTGGCGCGGAGATGCTGCGCAACGTCGAGTCGTTCTGGTGCCCGATCCGCTTCTACGACGGGAAGAAGTGCGAGAACTGCAAGGTGGACTTCCCCGACATCGATGGCGGGTGGGTCAAGGCCGACGGCACCATGGAAGACGTCGCCAAGGTCATGGAAGAGAAATACGGCAGCGGTCGGCGCGAGTGGTTCGGCCACCCCGTCAGGCTCACGGTCGAGCGCGAGCAGGTCGATGGCTCAACGCCCAAGAGCTGAACGCACCAGAAAGTGCCCAATCGGGTCACCAAGTGAGCCGGGGCGTCCCGCCCCGGTTCAGCCCTTTGGCCCGCTTGCGATCCGGCCTGAGCTAGAGTAGTTTTCTCCCCCCGCTGGACGGGATGGGGCCACCGGTGGGTGGTTGGTCTTTGTGTGGGTCGGTGGATCGGGTATTCTTCAGGTGGAAGGGACGGCCCGGGCGATGGATCCCGGACGCCCTCACGGTCAATCGGAGTCGCGGCACATGGCGAAGATGTTCTACACGTTGGAGGAAGCGGCGGCCAAGCTCGGCAAGAGCTCCGCTGAGGTCCAGAAGCTCGCCGAGTCCGGCCAGCTCCAGGAGTTCCGCGACCGCGACAAGCTCATGTTCAAAGTCGAGCAGGTCGATCTGCTCGCGGGCAAGGATGAGGACGACATGATCCCGCTGGCCGAGAGCGGCGAGCAGGACGCCATCTCCCTCTCCAGCTCCGGCACCAACATGAGCCTCTCGCCCGACACCAAGGAGTCGACGGGCATCTCCATCTTCGAGGCCGACGCCACCGAAGAGGCCGACCCCTCCGCGGTCACCCGCGTCACCCCCGCCATGGGCGGCGGGCTTGGTCTGGCCGACTCCGGCGGCTTTGCTGGCGGTTCGGGCGGCTCGGGTTCGGGCTCGGGCTCCGGCCTCATGGACCTGACCCGCGAGAAGGACGACACGTCCCTCGGCGCTGATCTGCTCGAAGACGTCTATGGCTCCAACGCCGGCGCGGCTGCGGGCACCGTTGAGGAAACCGCGGTCAGCTCCGAAGGCGGCGATGGCGGCGGCCTGTTCGAAACTTCCGCGGGCGCTCCGGGCGTCGTTGACGCTGGCGCTGCTGCGGGCGCTGCAGCCCTGCCCATGGCAGCCTTCGCTGAGGTTTACGACGGTCCGGGTTCGGGCCTGGTCGGCGGCGCAGCTCTGGGCGGCGCACTGGCCCTGCTCGTGGGCGTGGCAGCAGCGGCCATGAGGCTCGCCGGCGCCAGCACCGACCTCTTCGCGGGCGCCAGCCCCTTCATCCTGCTCGGCGCTCTGGCCGGCGTGATCCTGGTCTGCACGCTCCTGGGCTGGGTCCTGGGCAAGCGCGGCTGAGTTCACCAGAACCGCAGAGTCAACGCGAACGCGATCAATCATGAACACCGGCAGCACCAAGCTGCCGGTGTTTTTCTTTGCTGTTCGTTCTTGGATTGATCGTCGCGCGGGACACGCGCGGCGGGTCAGCTCTTGGAGGGCGGGATCCCGATGTCTTCGTTCCAGAGCTCGGGCCTGGCCTTGATGAACTCGCGCATGAGGTCGATGCAGCGCTGCTCGTTGAAGCGGAGGATCTGCACGCCCTCGGCGGTGAGCCAGTCCTCGCGGCCCATGAACGTCGTGTTCTCCGCGATGAGCAGGCGCGGGATCTTGTGCAGCACCGCCGTCCCCGAGCACATCGCGCAGGGGCTCAGGGTCGTCGCCATCGTGAGCGTGTGCCAATCGCGACGGCGTCCCGCGTTGCGGATGCACACGGTCTCGGCGTGGGCCGTCGGATCGCCGCTCTGCACGCGGAGGTTGTGCCCCAGCGCGACGATCACGCCCTTGGCGTCCATCAGCGCCGAGCCGATCGGGATGCCTCCCTCGTTGCGGGACTTCACCGCCTGGGCGTACGCGGCGTCGAGGGCGAGCTGATCGAGTTGCGTCTGAATCATCGGTGTTCCTCGGGCAAGATGAGTTTCAGCCTACCGGCGGGCGCGGGGGTTTGCTGGGTCGATCTGGTCGGAAATCGCCGAGTCGGGTAGGCTCAGGCCATGAGATCCGACACGGGCGTGGTGGTCTTTGATCATCCCTTGATCCAGCACAAGCTCTCCTGGCTCCGCGATTCGTCGACGAGCCACAGGCCCTTCCGCGCGCTGCTGTATCAGCTCGCGGGGCTCATGGTCTATGAGGTGACGCGCTCGCTCCCGGTGAAGTCGGTGGATGTGCCGACGCCTCTGGAGATCACCCAGGCCAAACGCCTGAGCGCCAAAGTCACGGTGGTGCCGATCCTCCGTGCGGGGCTGTGCATGGCCGAGGGCGTGCTCGAGATGATGCCCGAGGCCCGCGTCGGACACCTGGGCATGGCCCGCGACGAGAAGACGCTCCAACCGGTCGTGTACCTGCGCAAGCTGCCGCGGGATTTGGACGCGGGGCCTGTGATCCTGGTCGATCCCATGCTCGCGACCGGCGGCAGCGCCAGCGCGGCGATCAAGCTGCTGCGCGACGCGGGCGCCAAGGACCTCAGGCTCATCTGCCTGGTCGCGGCCCCCGAAGGCGTCGCCCGCCTGCGGAGCGACCATCCCGACGTCACGATCTACACCGCAGCCCTCGACCGCGGGCTGGACGAGCGCGGGTACATCCGTCCGGGCTTGGGCGACGCGGGCGACCGCATGTACGGCACGACATGAAGCGTGTGAGCCCGGTGAAGCCTGTGAACCCGGGCCTCAGTGGATGACCACAGGGGACACCAGCGGCGTCGCCGGCACGCTCTGTCTGGTCTGTCGCAGGTACGCGCCGAGCACAACGAGCATGAACGCGCTCGACCAGATCTGGCTGTCAGGCTGCGCATTGAAGCGCTGCCAGACCTCGTCCACGGCGCTGGGGCGGAAGGCCTCGAGCGACTTGACGTGGCCCAGCGCGTCGATGCACAGATCGCGGAGCGGGCCGAGCATCCAGCGACGGATGGGCAGGTAGAAGCCCTTCTTGGGAAGCTGCCTGAGCTCGTCGCGGAGCAGATCGGAGAAGGCGACGCGCAGCAGGTGCTTGTTGGCGCGCCCCGTGGGGAGGCGGACCTGGCCCGGGATGGAGAACGCCAAGTCCATGACCCGCTTGTCCAGGAACGGCGGGCGGATCTCCAGGCTGTGGGCCATCCCGTTGTTGTCGGTGTCGCGCAGCAGCATGTTGCGCATGTAGTACCGGGCCTCGAGGCGGGAGACGCTGGCGACCGGATCGCCCGGCTCCTCGGCGCACTCGCGGTAGACCTCGGGGAGCAGATACGTGGAGTGCAGGCCCTCGCGCTCCCACGACAGCCCGAGCTCCGTCAACGCCGCATCGGCCATCAGGCGACGGCGGTGCAGATAGAGACGATGCACGTCGGATCCGATCGCGCACATCTCCGCGGCCTTGTCGCGCACGAGCCTGGGATTGGCGAACATCGCCATGCGGGCTGCGGCGGAGCGGAGCGCGGGCGGAACAAAGCCGGCCCGCTGGAGCGTGCGCACAAACCTGGGCACCTGCTCGAAGCTCGGGTAGCCGCCGAAGAGCTCATCGCCACCCAGACCCGAGAGGGCCACGATGATCCCGGCGCCGCGCACCGCCTTGGAGATCACGAAGGTGTTGAGCCCGTCGACCGAAGGCTGGTCGAGCTTGGTGAGCCAGTCGATCGTGAGGCGCTCGGCCTCGATGCTGGAGATCTGGATGTCGCTGTGCTGGACGCCAAGCTCGCGGGCGGTGGCCTCGGCAGCGGCCGATTCGCTGCGGTCCGGATCGTCCAGCGCGAAGCCCACGGTCAGCGTGCGGATCGACTTGGAGTACTTGGTCGCAAGGCCCGCGATGATCGTGCTGTCCAGGCCCGAGGAGAGGAACACGCCCACCGGCACGTCGGAGATCAGGTGCTCCTCGACGGCCTTCTCCATGGTGGAGCGGATCATCGGGATCACGTCGGCCTCGCGGAGGCTGGGATTCACCTTGGGGAAATCCCAGAACCGGTGGATCGGACCGGCGGCGATGGTGCCGGCGGGCCCGACGCTGAAGGTCTGCGCGCTTCCCGCGGGGAAGGAACGGATGGCTTTGAAGAACGAGAGCGGCTCTTGAACGGCGCCGTAGGCCAGAAGTCCGGAGACCGCCCGCAGGTCGATGTAGGGCGTCACCACCCCGGACGCGAGCACGCCGCGAACCTCGCTGGCGAAGGCCAGCTGGTGCTCGGTCTGGGCCACGTAGAGGGGCTTCATCCCGATGGGGTCGCGGGCGAGCAGGAGCGTGCGGTCCTTCTTGGAGTAGAAGGCCAGCGCGAACATGCCGTTGAGCCGTTCGAGAACCTTCGGGCCCCAGCGGGTCAGCGCGTGGAGGATGACTTCGGTGTCCGAGTGTCCCCGGAAACGGGAACCGAGCGCTTCCAGCTCCCTGCGGAGATCCTGGAAGTTGTAGAGCTCGCCGTTGTAGGTCAGCACGTCCCCGGTCTCGGGGTGGATCATGGGCTGGTGGCCCATCGGCGACAGGTCGATGATCGACAGGCGTCGCTGGCCGAGGCCCAGGTGCAGCTCGCCAAGCTCGACGAACTCGGTTCCCTGATCGTCCGGACCGCGGTGGGTCTGGCAGGAGAGCATCGACCCGAGCGCGCGACGCACGTCGATGGTCGGTGGAGCCAGGATTCCCGCGATTCCGCACATAGTGCTGATCCGTCTGAGCGATCCGGCAAGGTACACACGCCGGCCGCGACTGGTTCTCCGACTCCCCACGCAGCGCTCAGAACAGAGCGGGCGCACAACATCCCAGGGTCATGCCCCCGGGAAGCCAACGCTCGCCATGATCAAAGCACCCACGAACGAATCCCCCGATGGCTGTTCATCGGTCCGGTCGCTCCGGATGAACAGCAGCCCCGGTCCATGGTATCCAAAAACGGGAGACTTTGACCAACCGATGCCTTTCGGCAGTTTTTGCCGAGCCGCCGGGCCCGGTCACCCAGTGCATCGGCGGTCGGGGAGGGGGTCTTCTCCGGCGGCGGGGCGCACGGCCCGCATTTCCGCGACGGGCATCGGACGGGAGGACTGAACGGATCCGCATCAGGAACCGGCCCGGATGTCCGATAGAAAGGATCCGGGTTGGATCCTCGCGGGTCCGATGTTCGGGGTTTTCACCAGGGCGAAGCGGCCCCGGCTCCGAACCCGGTCTTGCCCGGGGCCGTACCTTCCGGGCTCTGCCAGAGCGGTTGGACGGCGGGGCGAGCGTTCTCGATCGGTCATGACTTATCTCATCGCGGCCTATCTCCTGTTCCTCAGCGCCGTCGTGGTGACGACGGTGTTCGTCCAGGCGTTTCGCGGGACGGTGGGCCTCATGTCCACCCGCAACTTCTTTGCGCTGGGCTTCCTGATGTTCCAGCCCGTGTCGGCGACCTGGTCGCTGATCACGGAGGACTACGGCACGGACGTGTACGTGACCGACCCGAGCAAGTCGGGCTTCGTGTTCGCGATCATGTGCACGATCTTCCTGGTGATCTTCCACTGGGCGTACATGGGAGGCTGGGGCGCCAAGCGGATCGCGCCCCGCCTGAACCCGACGTTCCCGGTCCCGACCACGTCCTCGATGATCGCGGTGGCCGCGATTCTGATCCTGCTGGCGGCCATCTGCCGGTACGCGCTGGCGTACATCCCGCTGATCGGCATCATCGGCAACAACTTCTCGGTGGGTCTGATGCCCGCGGCGGCGGCGGTGATCGTCTGGGCGTGGATGCCGCAGCTGCTCAACCCCGTCGTGACGTTCCTCTCCGCGCCGCTGCTGCTCTTCACGCTGTTCATGTCGGTGTACCAGACCTTCGGTCGTCGCGACCTGGTCAGCGTGCTGGCGGCGTGCCTCTGGGCCGCGTTCCACGGCTACTGGAAGTACAAGGGCTCCTCGTTCATGATCAAGCGCCTGGCGATCCTCGGGACCGCGGGCGTCGTGGCGGTGGCGGCGTACACCGGCGTGCGCGAGAAGACCACCACGGAAACCTCCGCGACCGAACTGATCTCCAAGATCGGCGACTCGGACCTGTGGTACGGCCTGTTCTCGATGGCCTCGGGTCAGGTCGCCGGCGGCATCTCGATGCACATCATCGAGACGCGTCCGGAGGTCTTCCCGTTCGACCCGTTCCACTCGGCGATCTACTTCATCACCAACCCGATTCCCCGCGCCGTCTGGGCGGGCAAGCCCGAGGCGCTCGGGTTTGTCATGGTCAAGCAGCTCGGCATCAAGCGCAAGGCCGAGGAGTTCAACCTCGGGCCGGGCCTCATGGGCCACATCTGGAACGACAATCCGTTCATCAGCATGGTGCCTTACGCGATCTTCCTGGGGCTCATGCTCCGAGCCTTTGACGAGATCGTGAAGGTCCACGGGTTCAACCCGTTCCTGGTCGTGCCCTGCGGCGTGATGATCGGCGACATCATCGCGCTGGGCCGAGGCGAGCTTGGTCTGTTCCTGACGCGTATCGCGTTCGGCACATTCGCGGCCTTCGGCGGCATGATCGTCGCCTCGCGCCTGCTCCGAAGCGTCGGCTGGCCCATGGCTGCGCCGGGATCGATGAGTTCCGAGCCCGAAGCCTTCGAGGACCACGCATTCACGGAAGATTCCTATCCGGATCAGGGCGCCGACGGACGCGCCGCCTGATCCGGTTCCGGCGCCCGACAGGAGTGTCAAGGGATGTCAGTCGGCGCCAGAAGCGACCTTCCCAGGCTCATCTCGAACTACGGCAGGCTCGGCGTCAACCTCCTCATGGGGTTGATCCTGCTGCCCATTCTGCTGCACTGGCTCGGCAACGAGGGCTACGGGCTCTTCCAGCTCGTCTACGGCTCGGTGGGCCTGGCGCTGCTCTTTGACGAGGTCACGCGCTCGAGCCTGATCCGCGAACTGGCCAAGTCCTACCACTCGCCCGACTCCGACGAGTTCCGCAAGGTCTACAACACCGGGCTGGGGCTCTCCTCCGCGGCGGCGGTGCTCTCCTCGATCGCGTTCATCGCGCTCTACTTCATCGTTCCGAAGCTGAACATCAGCCCCGAGATGATCGGGCCGGCCCGTGCTCTGGTGATCGGCGAGGGCGTCGCCAGCTTCCTGGGCACGCTCCTCTCGCCCACGAACAACATGTTCGTGGTCACCTTCCGCTTCATCGCCGACAACTGCTGGCAGGTGCTCAGACGCTCCTCGTACGTGCTCTCGGCGTGCTTCTTCGCATACGTGCTTCGGGTCGAAGATCCGGTGAAGGGCTTCACCTGGTTCGTGCTCACCGCCAACGTGCTGACGTGCGTCTCCCTGTTCATCTCCGCGGGGCAGCTCATGCTCGCGGACCGGCGGATGATCCCGAGCCCGCGCTTCTTCGACATGCTCACGCTGCGGACCATCTGGTCCACCGTGATGTGGAACACGCTCTTCAACCTCGCGATGAACCTCTACGAGCGCACCGCGGGCGTGCTCATGAACATCTTCTTCGGCGTGCAGGGCAACGTCGTCTGGGGCGTCGCGCTCCAGCTCTCTTCCTACGTCCGCATGACGTCCCTGGGCGTGAACTCCGGCATCGACGCGATGAGCGCCAAGATCTCGGTCGATCACGGCGGGCACGGCGAGAAGATGTCCGCGCTGGTGCGCTACGCCACGGTGCTGCACGCGCTGGTGTCCCTGCCTGTCGCGGCCCTGATCTTCGGGCTCACCGAGCCCATGGTCCTGCTCTGGGTGGGCAAGCGCCTGGACAACCCCGCGACGCAGATCCCCGAAGCGGTGCTCCTGACCAAGATCCTCCTGATCCCGGTCACGGTGCGCGCCATCAGCGACTGCTGGACCCGCATCCTCTACGGCGCTGGCTTTGTCGCGCGCTTCTCACCGATGGTGCTGGTGGGGGGGATGATCAATCCGCCTCTGGCCTGGCTCGTCCTGCGGTTTGCGCCGCTTCCCGAGGCGTACAGGCCTTATGTGCCCGCGGCCAGCTTCGCGCTGGTGTACTCGTTCTTCCACTTCTTCCTGCTGCCGATCATCACGGTACGGTGCCTGCACATCAGGCGGCGCGACATCTTCCTGCCGATGGCCCGTCCGGCGCTGGCGTCGGCGATCGCGATGGTGCTGGCGCTGATCGTGGACCACTTCGTCACGCACTGGACGCTGATCAGCTTCGGCGCGGCGCTGGCGGGGTATGGGGCGCTCACCGCGGCGCTGGCCCTGACGGTCGCGCTGACGCCTTCGCAGAGGCGCACCGTGCTCGGGCTTGTCCGCCGCAGACTCGGCTGAGGATCAATCCGGATCGAGCGTGGACGACGTGCCGTGGGGCAAGAGGTCGCGAACCGCCCGGCGCTGGGAGGCGGTCATTCCCACGGTGTACATGCACACGCCAAAGACCACGGCGTAGCCCAGGCAGACCGCCACGAGCGTGATCAGGTTCCACGTGTGCACGACCTTGGTCACAAGGACCAGGTACACCATGCTCAGGCCCGCCGCCAGAGCGGGGCGGACGATCGGCTGGTAGATCGCGCCCAGGGTGATGTCGAAGCACTTGCCCGCGACCCGCGGCAAGAGGATGAAGTGGAACAGGAAGAAGACCGCGGCGAACCCGATCGCCGGCACGTAGATCCGCAGGTGCTCGGGAAGCGGGGCCCAGCTCAGCAGCGAGAAGGTGACGATGGGGTTGAGCACGCCACCGAGCAGCACGAGCTTGGCGTAGCGCGAGACGAAACCGGCGCCGTAGAGGATGCGGGTCCAGCAGTCGCTGATGGCCCGGGCGGTCACGGGGATGAGCAGAATCTGCGTGAGGATGATGATCTGGGGGAGCGAGATTGCCGGGCTCTCGACCTTGTTCCCGATCCAGAGACGGACCAGGGGACCCGGGAGGCCCAGGATGAGCGCGAACGCGGCCAGCGAGACGACCGCGTGCAGGACCGCAGCGTGGCGGACCATGGACTTCATCTCGGTGCTTCGCTCGCCCTTTTCCACCGCGATCTTGGCGCTGACCGCCTCGATCCCGCCATTGACGCCCAGGGAGGCCATGCGGACGTAGGAGGCGAGCTGGAGCGAGGGACCCCAGATGGCGCTGCCGTGGAGCCCGAAGAAGTGGTTCATCATCACGCCGGTCGTGCGCTCGTAGAAGTTCATCGCGAGGTTGACCAGCGAGTTCCACATGACGGTGGGCCAGACGGTGCGGAGCGTCTGGAAGTCGACCTGGCGCATGTCGGGGATCAGACGGCGGTCGCTGCTGATGAGCTGGATGGTGGCCGCCACGATGCAGGCGACCGAGAGCAGGTTGGCGCCGATGACGAACGCGCGGAAGCCCTCGGCGGGGTCCTGGATCCGGAGCACGAAGGCGCACACGCAGGCGGAGATGATGTACGAAGCCCGGCGCACGACCTGCCAGGTGTTGTCGGAGACGAAGCGGAACGTGACGACGAACATGTTGTTGATCGGCGTCTGGATCGTGCTGAGGACGCTGGTGATCGCCTGCGCGACCAGGAACGTGCGGGCCGGCCCGATCATCTCGGGCCTGATGTTGAGCTGGGGGATCAGGAACCAGAGCCCGGCGAAGAGGACCACCGAGACGACCGCTGCGGCGCACGCCAGCGCGATGCCGGTGGCGTAGACGCGCTTGAACTCTCCGGGGTCGCGGGCGTGGAACGAGCGGGCCAGCTCACGCACCATGCTCGTGCGTGTCACATCTTCGAAGAGCTGCGCCAGACCGATGGCGCTCAGGATGACGTTGTAGAGACCGAACCAGTCGTTCCCGAGCCACTTGAACAGGACCGGGACGAGGATCAGGCCCATGCCCAGGTTCAGGCCCAGGCGCGAGAAGTTGGACGCGAGTCGGGGAAGGTCTTTCCGGCTGCCGACTTGCATCACGCACTCCCGACCACTTCATGGCGCGCCGTACGCCCGGCGCGCGGGGTCCA
The DNA here is from genome assembly GCA_964531675.1 of uncultured Phycisphaeraceae bacterium. Classification (GTDB taxonomy): domain Bacteria; phylum Planctomycetota; class Phycisphaerae; order Phycisphaerales; family UBA1924; genus CAZHFW01. Next base: position 33,854 of record CAZHFW010000004.1, read on the forward strand.
GTTTACGCCCGGCAGACCGCGCGTCACCTTGCGCCAGGTCCGGGCGCAGCACGGCACCGCCCGGGGGGGACTCCCCACCAGTGGCCCTGTCGCTTGCGGGTCATCGGTCGGCACGAACGTCAACATCCCAAGGTTTGATCGGTCAACGAAGGGGGCGGCAGCACCCCGAATCCGAGGCGCAACCCGGCCAGACCACGACAGAACAAGGACGGACCCACCGAGCAGCCCCGTCATTGAACCGATCGGGTCTGGCTTCACCAACCGACTCAACGCGGGAAGGGCGAGTCTATTGGCGGATCGGCTGTTATTCGGGTGGGTTTCCCGATAGGAGGAAAGCGGACCTGTCCGAACAAAGTCCTGTCAGCCAGCGGCATTTCGGCCCGCTGGTTTGACCATGGCCGGTCGGCGAGGTACAACAACGCCCCGCGCGGCGGTTTGTCGGCCCGCGGATACGGAGGTCGCATGTCCAGGTCCCGCAATCTTCTTACCGCTTCCGCCTCGCTCGGCGTGCTGGCCCTGGCCTGCTCTGTCCTGGGCGGCTGCGGCTCCAGCAACAAGCTCGACGCCAAGGCCGAAGAGCTTCGCGCCAATCCGTCCCCCGAGCTCGATTCGCCCTATCAGCGCGACGCCGATCTGAAGAACGCGCAGACCATCACCAACGACGAGAACCTCCGGGCGCTCCGCAGCGACTGGGAGCGCTTCTGGCTCCTGGAGCGTCCGAGCCGGCTGACCCCCGAGCCGGTGCCGAAGTAAGCACCCGACCATTGACGCACAGACGCCCCGGATTCCCGGGGCGTTTTTCATTGGCGGTCTGGATGGGAACGGCGTCGCGGCGCGTTCAGGCGGCCTGTTCGCCCCGGCCTTCGAAGCGGAGCCCGAGCACAAAGCCCGTCTCCCCGCCGCGACGGCAATGGCACACGCGCATCAGCTTGGTGTCCGAAGGCGTGTCGGGCGTGCGGGGCGCGAAGGTCACCAGGAGCATCTCGCCGGCAGCGGCTTCGTATGGGCTGAAGAGGCCCAGGCCTCCCCGGCTGGCATCGAGCACGCTGGCGGTCCAGCATCGTCCCTCGACTCCGGAGCCATCGATCTCGGTGACCTGAACCCGTGCGTAAACGTTGGAGCGCTGGAAGCGGCGGTCCTCGGCGCTGGGTTCGGCGGTCGCGTTCTCGAAGCTGAGCTTCTTGAGCAGCCCGGACTCGAGCACACGGTCGGCCGCAGCGGAGAAGACGGAGTTTCGCGGCGCCTGCTGCTGGCGGTTCTGCTTGCCGTTGCTCATGCGGACCTCCGGATGCACTCGCGGTCGGCGCTGATGCGCGCGACCTCGATCAGCGTGCGGCGGATCTGGTCCGACACGTTCACGAACTGAACGCCGACCTCGAAGCGCCGCCAACCCTTCTTGGTGGTCCAGACGACCCGGCCCTGCATGGCCATGTCGCCGGCGAGGGTCTTGAGATGGAAATCCACAACTTGTCCAGAAGCGACGTCGATGGGCTTGGACGACCGGCACCGCATGCCTGTCACCGACAGATCCACAACCTCCCCGAAGCTGGATTCCAGCATCGAGCAGGTCAATCGGCCGGCCCGCCGACGGTTGTCGGCGGCGTCGCTGGCCGGGCGGAAATGGGTGTTGCAGAAGTCCGACATGCAGCCACTCTCCTGGGCGCGCACAGGTCACCCACGATGCGGTGGTGATCGACCCCCACGGACCACGACCCCAGCCGGGCAACCCCGCGGGATGCTCCGGTCGTGGATCGCCCCGGCACACGCGTTAAGCCCCGCCGCGGAAGGCCCGAGAACACTCAAACAGGGGGCTAGGTGGCCGATCCAAACAAAACACAACCGGGTCGGGCTGGCGATGGGGGGCTTAGGGGGGTACAGTGCTCTGCTGGGGGTATTTGTGATGTCCAGCTTTGACGACAACCCGCCGTCGGGTGATGGGATCGACGCGCCGGAGCCCTCCCGGGACCGGCTGACGCTGGAGATCCTGGACGCCACGCGCCTGCTCCAGCCCGCGGAGATGCAGTGGCTCGGAACACACATCTCCAGGAGCTGCAAAGAGTTGAAGGCGGTCGGAAGCCTGCGCGTCAAGGTGGTTGCCGACGCCGAAATGGCCGAAGCACATCAGGAGTTTGCCGGCGTCCCCGGGACGACTGATGTGCTGACATTCGACCTTGGATGTGAGGCTCTGGACCCGGGCAATCCCCAGTCCGGGGTCATGCTGGATACGGATGTGATGGTGTGCCTGGATGAGGCCAAGCGGCAGGCGGCGACGCGGGGGCATGAGCCTCTCCGCGAGCTCCTGCTTTACGTGGTCCACGGGGTGCTGCACTGCCTCGGGCATGACGACCACGACCCCGAGGCGTACGCGCGGATGCACGCGGAGGAAGACCGGGTGCTGAGCGCGATCGGGGTGGGCGCGACCTTCGGCCCTGGCGGCGGGGGTGGGTCGTGACCGAGTCCCTCTGGCTTCTGCTGGCGACGCTGGCGCTGGTGGGCGGAGCGCTCTGCTCGGCGCTGTTCCATTCGCTGCGTGAGCTGGCGCGGTCGACGCTGGAGGAGATCGCCGAGATCCGGCGCAACCAAAGGGCCAAGCTCCGCGTGGGGCGGATCCTGGAGGACGTCGAGGGTCACGCAGCGGCCATCGGTCTGCCCCGCGTTGTGTGCAACTTCGTCTTCGTGGTCGCGATGATCGGCTGGCTGACCGCGGCCCGCGGCAAGACCGAGCCGGGGATCTTCGAGTCGATCGTGGGCGTGCTGGCGTCCACGATCATCGTGTGGATCTTCGGGCTGGTGATTCCCGCGAGCATCGCGCAGCACGCGGGCGAGGTGTCGGTGTACACCTGGGCCCCGGTGGTGCGCGTCGCGTACATCGTGACGGCGCCGTTGCGCAAGATGATCCGCTTCTTTGACGAGGTCGTGCGTCGTCTGGCGGGCAAGAGCGGCGTGAACGAGGCGGAGGCGCTGGAGGAAGAGATCCTCTCGGTGGTGGAGGAGGCTCAGCAGGAAGGCCGCGTGGACGAGGCGGAGAAGGAGATGATCGAAGCGGTCATCGACTTCCGGAGCCTGACGGTCGCGCAGGTGATGACGCCCCGGACCGAGATGGAGGCGATGGAGCTCACCAACGACCTGTCGAAGGTGACGGCGCACATCCGCAAGAGCTCGCACAGCCGGATCCCGGTGTACGAGGGAAGCCTCGACAACATCGTGGGCGTGTTCTACGTGAAGGATCTGATCCGCTGGCTCGCGGGCGAGGGGAGCCGGGGAGGCAAGACCTTTGACCTCAAGCAGCTGGCGCGGCCGGCGCTGTTCGTGCCCGAGACCAAGACGGTGCGCGAGCTGCTCCGCGAGCTGCTGGCCAAGCGCGTGCACATCGCGATCGTGGCCGACGAGTTCGGCGGGACCGCGGGGCTTGTGACCTTCGAGGACATCGTCGAAGAGATCGTCGGCGACATCCAGGATGAGTACGAGCTCACGCCCGAGGTGAGCGCGGAAGTCACGGTGGACGCTGCGGCGCGAGAGGCGGAGATCGACGCGCGGGCGTACATCGACGACGCGAACGCCAGGCTCCTGCCCATCGGGATCGAGATCCCCGAGAGCGAGGACTACGACACCGTCGGCGGTTTCGTGACCGTGACCCTGGGGCGCATCCCGAGCAAGGGCGAAACGCTCCGCATCGGCACGATCGCAGCGACGATTCTGGAGGCCGAGCCGACCCGCGTGGTGCGCGTCAAGCTCGCGGCCAGCGAGGACGATCAGGGTCACGCCAGCGAGGCCGATCGCCCCGAAGCCCAGGCGGAGATCGCGGTGCGGGCCCGGCCCGACGAGTCGGTTCTGAAGGAATGACCGGGCCCGCGGGGCGTACGGGATTCCTCGCGGCCCATTGGCGGCTATCTTGCACCCATGCACATCGGGACAGCGATCGGGATCGCGGGTGTTGCGCTGGGCGGAGCGGCGCTGTTTGTCGCGCTGACGCGCGAGAAGTCCGCACGCAAGCGGCAAAGACGGCTTGATCAGCGCGTGAAGCACGTGGACCGCGAGCTGGCGCGGGTCAGGCGGGCGGCGTACGCGGAGCGGGCGCTTGGGGCGCTGAGCCGTGCGGGCCGAAAGCCCAGAGGCGAGATCGAGTTCCGCGCCGAAGCGGGTGAGGACGCGGTGCTCTGGGACCTGCTGGGCGGTCAGCTCGATGGGTTCTTCATCGAGGCGGGCGCGCACGACGGGTATCGCATCAGCGTGTCGTACGCCTTCGAGCAGATCGGCTGGCGGGGCTTGCTCGTGGAAGCGATCCCCGAGCGCGTCGCGGATTGCAGGCGTGTGCGCCCGAACGCGCGGGTGGAGCACGCAGCACTGGGGCGCACCGGCGCGAGCGGGACCACGACGTTCACCATCGCCGATGGCGAAGGGCTCGACGTCCTCTCGTTCCACAAGCCCAAGGCGGGGCACGAAGCGGAGATCGCGCAGCGGGGCGGGACCATGCGGCAGGTCACGGTGCCCATGACCTCTCTGGCGGAACTGCTCAAGGACCACCAGGGTGAGATCGACTTCTTCTCCCTCGACGTGGAGGGCGCCGAGCTTGACGTGCTCGACGGGATGGGCGGTCTCCGCCCGCGGATCCTCATGCTCGAGGATGCCTCGGCGGGATCGGACGGGCGGATCGACCCGGCGGTGACGGCGCTCGGGTACGTGATGGCGGGTTGGGTGGGCTTCAACCGCGTGTACGTCCGGCGCGATCAGAGCGAGATTCTCAGGCGGGCGCAGGGGGTCTTGGAGCCCGCGGCGTTGTATGCTCGGGGATGAGGCGGGGGGAAGACCCTTGCTTGCGATTTGGGATCGGAGAGAGAGAAAGAGAGAGAGAGAGAGAGAGAAAGACCCTCGCTTGCGCTTCGGGCTCGTGGTGGTGGGGGGGATTCGGGTTGGGTAGGGGACTGGGAGATGGCCAAGAAGGACGCGACACCAAAGTCTGAATCCAAGCCGGGCGGTGCGGCGGCGCTGGACGCTTCGCGCCGGGTCGTGGTGCTCTTCGGGCCGGAGGATTTCCTTCGCACGCAGTTCACGGTGCAGCTCAGGCAGGCGCTGGAGGCGGCCCACGGTCAGGTTGACGTGTTCCAGCTCGACGGCGCGAGCGTGCAAGCCGCGGACGTGCTGGACGAGTGCCGGAGCTTCGGGCTCATGGCGACGCACAAGCTGGTGATCGTCGATCAAGCGGACCAGTTCGTGAAGGAAGGGACCCGCGCGGTGCTGGAGCGCTACGCGGAGAAGCCGAGCGAAAACGCGACGCTGCTTTTGCGGAGCGAGAAGTGGCGCGCGGGCAATCTCGACGAGATCATCGAGAGCCACGGCGGGCTGCTGCTGCGCTGCGAGCCCCCGATGATCAAGGACGAGCGCGGCAAGGACATCGGGCCCGATCTGGACAAGATCCAGCGCTGGGCGATCGCCCGCGCCGCCAAGCGGCACGCGGCCAATCTGGAGCGCGATGCTGCGGAGATGCTCGTGATGCGGATCGGCGCCAGCCTGGGAAGGCTCGACACGGAGCTCGAGAAGCTCGCGGTCGCGGCGGGGGCCGAATCGGGCAAGACGCCGGAGCGCGACGCCTCGGGCGAGTTTGCGACCAAGGATCTGCCTTCGATCACGACCGAGCTTGTCTCGCGTTTCGTAGGCATGAGCCGCGAGGAAGAGGTCTGGGACATCAAGCAGCGCCTGCTCACGGGTTCGGCGGAAGAGATCCTCGCGAACGTGCGTGATCTCATCGAGGTCTCCAGGCATCCGCCCACGCTCATCACCTACGCGATGACGGATCTGGCCAAGGGCTTGCACGGAGCTTCACGGGCGCTGCGCTCGGGGGCTAATCCGTTCCAGGTCGCGGGCAAGCTCAAGATCTGGGGGCCGGGGCGTGACACGATCCTGCAGGTCGCCAAGGCGATCAGGCCCGAGCAGGCGTACAGCCTGTTCCGTGCGTGCCTGGATGCGGATCGGCGGCAGAAGTCGGGACTGGGCGATGGCGAGCGCACGGTCGAGCGGCTCGCGCTCCAGTTCGCGGCCCTGAGCCCGGACTAAGCACATGCGATGTGAAGACGATCGCGCGGCGTCGTGTCGCGGAGTTGGTGTGCCGCGCGATCGTGGACAATGCACGCCGCCCGGACCTCCTCGAGATCCGGGCGGGCGGGCGGCGGGTCTGGGCCTCCGACCAAGCGTCGCGGCAAGCGCGGCGCCTGGTCCTTCGCCGGGGTTGCGGCCGGCGGCTTTCTCCCTCGATCCTCCAGACTCACCTCGGAGCGTGGAGACCCAGGACCCGATGCAAGGATTCTGAAATCCGGCGGCGCGGACGGGCTGTTCCGCACCACAGGCAGTCCGTCGCGCCGCCGGGGGACCCGTGGGTCGGAACGCACCATGGGTCCGTGACAAACCCCCGCGAGCCGCAGAAATACAGGCTGCGCGGTTCGAGATGTGAAAGCGGCGCGTGGCCGGGGGTCAAGGCCGCGTCGCCGCAACGAGTTGGCTCGTGCGGGGGAAGCAAGCGTCCGTGCGAAGCGTCGGCTGTTGCTTGGGTTGCGGTCCGGAAGAAGAAATCAGTCGGGAAGAATCGGCGTTGCGTTCGGTGTGAGAGGACCGTTGAGATCGAAGCGCCGACCGGCTGTCTCTCTCGCGTTCTCTTTCGAGAACATCAACTGGAACGCCAAACTGTTCGGCGACCCGGGCCTGGCGGTTCCTCCTTCGGGTTGCGTTTTTTCGCATCTGGAGAGGGATTTCTGTCCCCTCGGGACGGGCCAGGGAACGACGCGCGGATTCGGCGCGGCGGGCGGCGCCGCTGATACATCGATCACGATTGATAGATCAACGTCTTCAGCGCATGCCCGCGAGGCGGCGCACCGTCATGTCGAACGTGCGCACCATGTTCGCGTGGATCGCGTACACGACACCGATGTAGACCGCTGCAGCAATCGCGCATCCGACCGCGAGCGACATGCGGGCCGGGCCGAGTGTGCCCGACTGCGCGACGGTCTCGAGCATGGCGTCGCGCGAGTGGATGAACGCGTAGGTGAGGCTCGCGGGGGAAAGGGCGCCGACCACGGGGCCGACCGCGGTGATGTCCGCTGCGGCGCGCCAGCCGCAGAGCCCGATGACGCCCGAGATCGCGCCGACGACGCCCACGGTCGCGACGACCGAGCCGATGGTGCCCTTGCTCTTGAGGGACCATTGGAGGCCGACGATGATGCAGAAGGCCATGAAGGGGATGAACGCGACGGGCGCGAGCAGGGCTGCTTCGGGAAGGATCGCGGGAACTTCGAGCGAGACATTGCCAGTGGTGATCTGGGTGCTCACGCCGCCGGTGCGTTCAAAGCCGCCAAAGAGGACGTAGACGGACGCCAGCGCGATGGTGAAGAGCGGGACCGCGAGCATGGGCAGGATGTAGGCGATGAGGCCTCGGAGTTTGCCCGAGAGGTACATCGAGGGTGTGATGGGCGTGGTGAGCAGGATGTCGAGGGTGCCGTCTTCGCGCTCGCGCGAGATCGCGGTGGCGGCCATGTTGATCGCGACCAGCGCGGTCACCGCGAGCTCGCCCCAGACGGTCGCGAGCATCGCGAGCTGGAAGTCGGGGATCGCCAGTCTTCCCACGTGGAAGGCCCAGACCAGCACGAACGCGAAGGCCAGGCCTGCTGCAATGAAGGCCCAGCGCGCGATGATGCGGCCGAGCGTCGCGTTGCGGGCGGCGGCTTCGCGCCAGGCGATGGGGTTGTGCCACACGGCACGGGGCGGCCTGTGTTCGGCGCCGGCGGCGCCGAGTCCGAAGAGCCGGCGGTACCACGGGACGCCGGCGCTCTCGCCCGCGATGCCCGCCCACCCGCCGGCGCGAACCGTGAGCGTGGAGACCGTCAGGAGCGTGAAGCTCAGGATGACGGAGCCATAGCACCAGACTTGCACGGGCTTCTCGAGGAACCACGCGGCCAGGCCCGACTGGCTGCCGGGCGGGGCCTTCATGTAGGTGCTCGGATTGAGCAGGGCGTGGAGTGAAAGGAAGGGGTTGAGGGCGGTCATCCAGGTGACGCCCTTGCCTCCGACGCCTTGCCCGGCGGAGCGGAGGAAGTTATCGACGCCGATGGTGACCGCGAGGTAGCTGACGATCGCGACGTAGAACGCGAAGAACGCGCGCTTGCCCGCGAGGCGCGAGACCGAAAGCGAGATGGCGATGGAGCCGACGAGCACCGCAGCGGCGGCGGCGATGCCATAACTCGCGAAGATGGCGCGCCCGGGCACGCCTCCGAAGTATTGGGTCATCGCGAACAGGGGGAGGCTCGCAAAGAGCAGCGCCAGCACGAAGAAGAGGCGGCCGAAGAGATTGCCCAGAACGATCTGGCCCTGGGTCATGGGCGTGGTGAGGAGCACTTCCCAGGTGCGCGGATCGGCTTCCTGCGCGATGGCGCCTCCCATGAAGACCGGCGCGAGGATGCAGATGAGCGTGATCTGGAGATAGGCGACGATGGTGAAGCTGACGGCGCCGGCCTCGGCGAGCTTGCGGTAATCAAGATCGCCCGCGGAGGTCTTGAACAGGAGCATCCAGAGCAGCACGATGATGAGCACCGCCAGGTAGCCCGAGCGGATGTACATGTGCTTGACGCGGCGCGAGCCGTTCTGAACGAGCCGGACCGCGATGGGATTGGTGGGCCCAAGGCGGAGGAGCCAACGGAGGAGGACGGGCATGCAAGTATGGTAATGCCCGGGCGCGGACCCGGTGGCGTTGATGATGTTTGTTGTGGGGGCGGGGGGCCTACGCCATCGTCGCCAGCGGGTTGATCCGCGGCGTCGGGTTCGGGTGGCGCGCCAGGCGGCGGGAGGCTCGCAGGAGCAGGGCGCGGGCCAGTTCGCGGGCGTCCCGGGTTGGCTTGGCGTCGCGGTCTTCGGCCAGGAGCTTCTTGGCGCAGGCCAGGGCCACGCGGAGCTTGAGCGTCTTGCGGACCTTCAGCCCCAGGCCATAGGGCTCGACGATCGCGGAGAAGAGCATGTCCGCAGCGGCACCGTTGCGGGAGCGCTTCCGGCGGGGGATCACGCCCGCAGCGTCGATCACCGCGACGGTGGCCTCGTCGGTTTCTGGTTCCACCGCGATGAGATTGGAGAGCTTGTGGTCGCGGTTGCGACGGCGGTGGGCCGCGATGGAGGCGATCTGGCGGCCGAGGGCGGCGGCGAGCCGGTGCTCGGCCCGGACCGAGAGATCGTTGGCGGCGACGTGCTCGAGCAGCGACTTGCCCGGAACGTACTGCAGCGCCAGGAGCAGACGCACCGATTCGCCCGGATCGTTCAAGGTGGCCAGGCAGATCGGCTGCCCTGTCGCGACACCGATCGCGGCCAGGCGCTCGTGCCCGCGCCATTGCCTCTGCAGACGGGACAGGCCCAGGCGGAGCTTGAGTCGCTCGCGCCAGCCGATGATGTCGGCGATCTTGACGACGACCTGACGACCCCGGAGTTCGCCCATGAAGACCGCGGCGTGCTGTTCACGCTTGAGGGTGCGCGAGGGGGCAAAGGCGCGGACGGACTCAGACCAGCGCTCCGCGTGGAGCGTCTGGTCGTTGAGCTTGATGACGCGAACCTGAGGCATGGTCTGGAACGCCATCGACTGTCAGATCGGGATGGATCAGTCCGGAGCTGGTCCGTGAGGAGATTACCCCTCGGACTGCGTCAGGAACGTTCCGTTCCCGAGGACGGCGCGGTTCTGGTGTTCCCGAGGGGTTGGTCGGGATGCCGGGAACCAGGGTCCTATAGGTCTGGAGGGTGGATCAGGCCGATTGACCCCCCTTGCCCGGGCGCTACTATCTCGGCTCAGTCTCGGCCTACGGGCCGGTCTGTGCTGCGCGGTTTGCGCGTCCTGACCTTGGAAAAACAGGGTTTTCGACGAGCGGAGCGGGCAGAGGTGGGTTCGACAACACGGAAGGCAAAGAACCGCCGGGAACCGGCTTGGGCCCGATTTGTTTGGGCTTTGGGTGGGTTTCCGAGGGTATTGGGGAGTGAGCCGACGGGTTTCGGGTCGCGTGGTGTGGCCCGAAGCGTCAACGTCGGCAGCCTTTGGTGGTCAGGTCCGCAAGCGGGCCGGGCTTCTGGGGGTGGAAGGCGCGGACTTTGCCGCTGTAGCTCAGTGGTAGAGCACACCCTTGGTAAGGGTGAGGTCATGGGTTCAAGTCCCATCAGCGGCTGTGTCAGAATCGGGTGGCTGCGACGGGTGTCCGGCGTGGTCCAGAGATAGGGTAACGAGCGCTCTGCCGGTCCAGATGGTCGGGAAGGGCGGCTTCAAATCAGCTCTGAGTGGCTGGAGGTTCGTCAACATGGCTAAAGGCAATTTCGAGAGGACCAAACCCCACGTCAACGTCGGCACGATCGGCCACATTGACCACGGCAAGTCCACGCTGACTGCGGCGCTGTCGGCCCGCTCGGCGGTCAAGAACAACGAGACCCCCAAGACCTACGCGGAAATCACCAAGGGCGGCACGGTGCGTGACGCCAACAAGACGGTGACGATCGCGTCGTCGCACACGGAGTACCAGACGAAGTCTCGTCACTACGCCCACGTCGACTGCCCGGGCCACGCCGACTTCGTGAAGAACATGATCACCGGCGCCGCCCAGATGGACGGCGCGATCCTGGTGGTCTCCGCGGCTGACGGCCCCATGCCGCAGACCCGCGAGCACGTCCTCCTGGCCCGCCAGGTCGGTGTGCCCTACATCGTCGTCTTCATGAACAAGGTCGACCTGGTCGACGACGCCGAGCTGCTCGACCTGGTCGAGCTCGAGGTTCGCGAGCTCCTGAAGAAGTACGGCTTCCCGGGCGACAAGACCCCGGTGATCCGCGGTCAGGCCAAGCTGGCCCTCGAGAACCCGAAGGACGACAAGGCCTGCAAGCCGATCGACGATCTGTTCGACGCGATCGACAGCTACATCCCCGAGCCGACCCGCGAGATCGACAAGCCCTTCCTCATGTCCGTGGAAGACGTCTTCTCGATCAAGGGTCGTGGTACGGTCGCCACCGGTCGTATCGAGCGTGGCATCGTCAAGGTCGGTGACACGGTCGAGATCGTCGGCCTGAAGACCGAGAAGAAGTCCACGGTCGTCACCGGCGTCGAAATGTTCCAGAAGACCCTGGATCAGGGCCAGGCCGGCGACAACGTCGGCGCCCTGCTCCGCGGCGTTGAGAAGACCGACGTCGAGCGCGGCCAGGTGCTCTGCAAGCCCAACTCGATCCAGCCCCACACCCAGTTCAAGGGTGAGGTGTACGTGCTGACCAAGGAAGAGGGCGGGCGTCACACCCCGTTCTTCGCGGGTTACAAGCCCCAGTTCTACTTCCGCACGACGGACGTGACGGGCAAGGTCGAGAGCCTCACCACGCACGACGGCAAGAAGGCTGAGATGTGCATGCCGGGCGACAACATCGCCCTGCAGGTGGACCTCGGCGACAAGCCGGTCGCGATGGAGAAGGGTCTGCGCTTCGCGGTTCGCGAAGGCGGCCGCACCATCGGTTCGGGCGTCGTGACCGAGATCATCAAGTGATCGCGGGCCTGACCCGGGGCGACTCGGGAAGGGCGACAGTCTGATTCATCACGCCGCTCGGGCCAGAAGGTCCGAGCGGCGCTTTCTCGGGAGGGATTTTCCGACCAGCGGCCCCGGTGGATGGGGAGCGCAAGTGGAAGAACCCGAACGAAGGTGGGAATCGCGGCCGATTCACGGCTGCGGAAAAGGCGGGTAGTTCGATGGCGAAGAAGAAGTCGATGGCGCGGGAATACCTCTGGCTTCAGTGCTCCGAGACCGGGGACCTGAACTACCGCACCAACGTGAACACCAAGGGTGGGATGCCCGAAGGCCTCAAGGAAGGCCTGATGAAGTACTCCCCCCGCCTGCGCAAGCACACCCTGCACAAGGTCAAGCGCAAGTAAGCCTGCTGCGGCGCGGGGCGGGAGATCCGTCTCCGAACGTCGCAGCGGCCCAGGTCGTACGGAAGGCTCGGGGCACTCCCGGGCGATTCCGGAGACTTGCCTAGAGTTTGAGCTGGTACGAATGCTGACATTCAGCGGATCAGGAGTGACCCGCTGCGGGAACGCGGTCCGACCGGGAGCAAGGTCGTGAGGCCGAACTGCCGGAGGGCCGCGAGGTTATGGAAAAGTCGAACGCAAATACGCCGGTAGCTCAACTGGTAGAGCAGCGGATTCCAAATCCGCAGGTTGCGGGTTCAAGTCCCTCCCGGCGTGATTCTGATGGCGGTCGTGATGCGGAGCACGCGTCGGGCGACGGCCTGATCTACAAGAGCGGGCAGGGCTACTGGGTGCGCATGATGACCGCGGTCCTCGCGGGCGTCATGGTGACCGCGCTGGCCGGCTGGCTCTGGCAGCAGATGGCGGCGGTCTCGCTCCCCACGCCCCGCTGGGCCCTGACGGTCGAGAGCCTCGAGAAGGCGCCGCCGGTGGGCACGACGGTGCAGATCGAGCACGAGTCGGCGGCAGGTCTTGAGAACATCGGGCAGGCGACCATCGATCCCAAGCAGTCCGGCGGCGGGCAGCTCGTGGTCGGGAACATCTCCCTGGTCAAGGACCGCTCGATGACCGAGGCGAGCCGTCTGAAGGCCTCGGCGGGCGGCGCGGATTGGAACGTCCGTGTGACGGGCTATCGCGCCATCCCCATCGTTGAACAGATCTATGTCCAGGCGGCGGCGGCGGCGCTGGTCCTGGTCATCGGGACGATCATCATCTTCCGGTACGTGGCGGTGAAGCCCGGCTCGGTGGAGTTCCTGATCGCGACCGATGCAGAGATGAAGAAGGTGAACTGGTCGACGCGGAAGATGGTGATGGACTCGACGTGGGTCGTGGTCGGCGCCTTCTTCATCCTGGCGTTGATCCTGTTCCTGCTCGACGTCGGCCTCTCCAGGATCTTCCACGAGCTTGGCGTGCTCAAGGGCTGACCGGATCGAACGCGGGGCGCATCGCCAGGATGGCGGGGCGCAGCGCGGCCTCGGAAAACGGTTCTGGCGGACCCGGCCTTCGTGACGGCCCGGCCCGCGGAATAGGACCGCTCTCTGAGGTGAAAAACCAATGTGCTTTGACGGGCTCCGGGCAACCGTGGGCCCTTTTTACTGGTGTTTTGCGAGCCGCCTGGCGGCTTTGGGGGACCGACCCATGTCAGAAAAAGGTGGACTGATCGGCCATGACGAACCGCTGTACCAGGAGGGCATGAACTGGTTCGTGCTCCGGGTGGCGTCGAACAAGGAGAGCTCGGTGCAGGCGACCCTGCTCCGCAAGGTGCAGATCGAGAAGATGTCGCACCTGGTCGGACGCATTCTGGTCCCGACCGAGAAGACCAAGACCGTCAAGGGCGGCAAGCAGAAGATCACCGAAACCAAGCTCTATCCGGGCTACGTGTTCGTTGAGATGAAGCTCGAGCCCGACGGGCGCATCCCGCAGGACGTGTTCTTCCTCATCAAGGAAACGACCGGCGTGGGCGACTTCGTCGGCACCGCGGGTCGTCCGACCCCGATGAAGGAGCACGAAGTCGAGAAGATGCTCAAGGACTCGCGCAAGCCCGAGGACGAGCCGACGATCAAGCTCGTGTTCGAGAAGGGCCAGCACGTCATGATCAAGGACGGACCGTTCCAGGGTTACGAGGGCACCGTCGACGAGCTGCTGCCCGAGAAGGGACTGGTCCGCGTCCTGGTCACGATCTTCGGCCGTCAGGCCCCGATCGAGGTCGAGGAGTGGATCATCGGCAAGGCCGAGGGCGAGTAAGCCAGAGCCGAGAAGTTGGCGCGTAAGAAATCACAGCGGAGGCGGGGCAAGGTCCCGCCTCCGTTATTCGTTTTGACAAGCAACAGGGCGTCGCAAGCACGCCTGGATCGGGGGGTGCTCTGCGCCGGGGTGACCTTTGGGGAAACGGCGGAGCTGTATCTGCGGAGTGATATTGCATCGCGGCGGCGGGATGGTCGAGACAGCAGCCAGAGACTGCGCGTCCATGGGACTTTGACCGCATGCCGAAAGACCAGCCAAGAACGTGGGGGGGATTGCACGCCAGCGGCCGTCGCGCGGCGGGCGCGCTCACGCTGGCCTGTCTGGCGCTGATCGCGGGCATGGTTGTCACAACGACCGCGACGCTGGAAGCAAGGCGTTCGGTGCTGCGTGACTCCCGTTCGCGTTTTGATCACATCGCGGAGCTTGCGACCAAGGAAGCGGCGCGGCGTGCGAACCAGGTGGAGCACGTGCTCAAGGGCGCCCGGGGCGTGTACGCCGCGAGCACGAGCGTGACGCGTGATGACTTCCGGGCGTTTGCGAGCCAGTGCGACTTCGCCAAGGAGTTTCCGGGCGCGATGGGCGTGGGCTTTGCGGAGCGCATCTCCCGATCCGAGATTTCGGCCGTCGAGGAGGACGAGCGCAGCAACGGCGATCCCGCCTTCGCGGTTCACGGCGCACCTGGCCATGATGACTTGTACGTCATCCGGTACATCGAGCCCCTGGAACCGAATCGGGGCGCGTGGGGCTTTGACCTGGGGAGCGAGCCCAATCGGCGTGAGGCGATCGAGCGGGCGATCAGCACGGGCGAGCCGACGGTGTCGCCGCCGGTGAAGCTGGTGCAGGACCCAGAGGGTCGGACGGGCTATCTCTATCTGCTGCCGGTGTTTGATTCGGGATCGAATCCGACGACGCCCGCGGAGCGCTTCGATCGGCTGCGCGGTCTGATCTATGTGCCGTTCATCGCGGCGGCGACGACGGAGGGGATGGCTGAGCAGCTCGACGGCATGCTCGATCTGGAGTCCTACGACGGGACGACGATCTCGAAGGCGTCGCTCCTGTACGATCTGGACCGCGAGCCTGTGGGGATTCACGAGCAGGCGGGTCGGGCGCGGATGTTCATGACGACACGCCGGATCACGGTCGGCGGGCGCGTGTGGACGCTGGTCCTGAGCACGCGTCCCAAGTTCGAGGCGACGGTCGACCAGAGTCTGCCTTGGGTCGTGGCGATCGGTGGTTCGGCACTCTCGATCCTCAGCGCCAGCGTGGTGTGGGTGCTGGGCTCTGCCCGGCGGCGGGCGGAGGAGCTGGCGCGATCGATGACCGCGGATCTGGCCCGGGCCCGCGATCGGGCCGAGTCGGCGCTGCGCGAAGTGTCGGCCTTGCGTGCCGGCCTGGACGAGCACGCGATCATCTCGGTTGCGGACAAAGACGGCAGGATCACCTACGCCAATCGCGGGTTCTGCGCCATCTCGGGGTTCACGCAGCAAGAGCTGGTGGGCTCGGATCACCGCATCCTGAACTCGGGCGAACATCCGCGCGAGTTCTGGGCGGCGATGTGGGCGCAGCTCAAGCAGGGCAAGGCCTGGCGCGGCGAGATCTGCAACCGCCGCAAGGACGGCCCGCTCTACTGGGTGGACAGCACGATCGTCCCGTTCATGGGCGCGGACGGCACGCTGGAGAAGTATGTCTCGATCCGCTTCGACGTGACCGCTCAGCGGGCTGCGGCGGAGCATTCGGCCAGGCTTGCGGCGATCGTGAACTCCACGGAGGACGCGATCGTGAGCAAGACGCTCGACGGCGTGATCCGGAGCTGGAATCCGGGCGCCGAGCGTCTGTTCGGGTACAAGGCCGAGGACGTGATCGGAAAGTCCATCCGCATGCTTCTGCCTGAGGACCGGGGCGGGGAAGAGGATCACATCCTGGAGCGGGTGTTCCAGGGTGACGTCGTGCGCAACCTCGAGACCAAGCGTGTGCGGGCCGACGGAAAGCTGGTGGACATTTCGGTCTCGATCTCGCCGATCCGCGACTCCAACGGCCGGATCGTGGGCGCGTCGAAGATCGCGCGCGACATCAGCGAGCGCAAGTCGGCGGAGGACGAGGCGCGGCGCTCCGCGGGCGTGCTGCGGCGGATGGGCAATGTCGCCCGCGTGGGAGGCTGGGAGCTCGATCTGGAGAGCAATCATCTCTCCTGGACCGACGAGGTGTACCGGATTCACGAGCTCCCGCCCGGAACCCCGGTGACGGTCGAGCGCGCAATCCAGTATTACGCGCCGGACGCGCAGCAGACGATCGCGGACGCGGTCCGACTCGGGAAGAAGGAAGGCAAGCCCTGGGATCTGGTGCTGCCCATGGTGACGGCCAAGGGCCGTGCGATCTGGGTGCGTGCGCAGGGCGAAGCGGTGCAGCGCGAGGGCCGGGTGGTGGCGCTGTGCGGCGCGTTCCAGGATGTGACCGAGCAGTTCCTGGCGGCTGAGGCGGTCCGCGAGCGCGAGCTCAGGCTTCGCGCGATCTACGAGGCGGAGCCCGAGTGCGTCAAGCTGGTGGGACGCCGGGGCGAGCTCCTGGACATGAATCCGGCGGGTCTCTCACTGATCGAGGCCGACTCGCTCGAGAGCGTGATGGGGCTGGATACGCACAAGCTGATCACGCCCGAGTATCGCGAACGGTACAAGCAGTCCATCGACCAGGCGTTCCGGGGCGAGACCAGCCGGATCGAGTTCGAGATCGTGGGGCTCAAGGGCACGCGGCGCTGGATGGAGCAGCACGCGGTTGGCCTGCGGAATCCGCGCGATCCGTCGCGCGTCACGGAGATGCTCGCGGTGGCCCGCGACATCACCGATCGCAAGCGCGCCGAGTCCGAGCTTGTCGAGGCCAGGCGGCAGGCGGAAGCGGCCAATCAGAGCAAGAGCGAGTTCCTGGCCAACATGAGCCACGAGATCCGCACGCCCATGACCGCGATCCTGGGGTACGCCGACCTGCTCCTGGAGGACGGCGACACGAACATCGCGCCCAAGCGGCGGCTCGAGAACATCGACACGATCAAGCGCAACGGCGAGCACCTGCTCTCGATCATCAACGACATCCTCGATATCTCCAAGATCGAGGCGGGCAAGATGACTGTCGAGATGGTGCGGACCAGCCCGGCGCAGATCGTCTCCGAAGTGCTCGCGCTCATGGACGTGAAGGCCAGGGCCAAGGGGCTCATGCTCAGCGCCGCGTACCGCTCGCTCATCCCCGAGACCATTACCTGTGATCCGGTCAGGCTCCGGCAGATCCTCGTCAACCTGGTGGGCAACGCCATCAAGTTCACGGAGATCGGGCACATCAAGCTCACGACCTCGCTCGAACCCTCGACGGGGCTGATGCGCTTCGACGTGGAGGACACCGGCATCGGCCTTTCCGAAGATCAGGTCGGCAAGCTCTTCGAAGCGTTCGTGCAGGCGGACACGTCGACGACCAGGAAGTTCGGTGGGACCGGGCTCGGGCTGCGCATCAGCAAGCGCCTGGCGCGGATGCTGGGCGGCGACATCGCGGTGCGCAGCACGCTGGGCGTCGGAAGCGTCTTCTCGCTGACGGTGGGCACCGGGGATCTGTCAGGCATCGCGATGATCGACGCTGCGGCGTCGGCGGCGCTCTCGGCGCAGCGGCCCACGGTCCACCTCCCGGTGGGGGATACGCCGTTGGATGGCAAGCGCGTGCTTCTGGCCGAGGACGGTCCGGACAATGTGCGTCTCATCTCGTTCCACCTGAGGAAGGCCGGCGCGACGGTGATCATCGCGGAGAATGGGCGTCAGGCGGTGGAGGCGCTGTGCCAGGGCGGGAGCATTGAGGGCGCGCTGATCGATCCGCCGCCGGTGGACCTGATCGTGACGGACATGCAGATGCCCGAGATGGATGGCTATGCCGCGACCACGCTGCTGCGCCAGAAGGGGTGCCAGCTCCCGATCGTGGCGCTGACGGCCCACGCGATGAGCGGGGACATGGAACGCTGCAAGGCCGCGGGATGCGATCTCTACGCCAGCAAGCCTGTCGATAAGAACAACCTGCTGCGGGTCTGCCTGCAGGCCTTGGCGACGCGCCAGGGACAGACCGACGACGCAGCGGAGCGTCGGGCGGCCTGAGCATCCGTATCCGACACTGACAAAATCCGTGCACCACCCGCACAACTGGGTGGGTTTTTGCTTCATACCCTCCGGCAACCCGCAATGGCGGGCAACACGGGCGGGGCTCATGCGTCTTTGCGGCGCGTGGGCTCCGGGGCTGTCTGCAAGCAGCGGCCCGTGGGCGAGAGGAACTGTTCATGCACGCGACAACAACGTCCACAACAACGTCCCGGCGCGGCAAGCGCCTGCTCATTGTCCTCGGCGGCCTGGTGGTGGCGCTGGTGATCCTGGTGGCACTGGCGCCCACGATCGCGTCGGCGATCGCGCCGGGGATCATCGAGAGTCAGGCGGGCAAGCAGCTCAATGGCTCGGTGAAGGTCGGGGGCTTGAGCCTCTCGTGGGGCGGGCCGCAGAAGATCGGACCGGTGACGGTGCGCGATGCTGCGGGCAAGGACGTGGCGGTTGTGAATGTTGACGCCAGCGTCGGGCTGCTCGGCCTGGCGGGCGGGCTTGGCGATCTGGGCACGGTCACGCTTTCCGGCAAGGCGAGCCTGGCGCGCAACGCCGATGGCACGACCACGATCGACACGCTTTTGAAGAAGCCCGCGGCGGGCGCGTCGTCCGGCGCGCCCTCGGGCGGGGCCCCGAGCGGTGGGGGAGCGGCGCCAACGCTTCCCGCGGCTCTGAAGGTCAAGGTCGTGGTCGACAAGTTCGACCTGGACGTCGCCGATGCGCAGCTCGCGCAGCGCACGGGTGGGCAGGTGGAGACGATCTCCTTGAAGGATGTTCGCGCCACCGCCAACCTGGCGCCGGCGGGGAAGTCTGATGTCGAGCTCAAGCTCGCGGCCAGCACGGGCGGAAAGGGCGGCAACGCGGGCGGAACGCTCGCGATCACCGGCACCATCGCGAACTTGGCGGATGCGTCGGGGAAACTCACGACCGACAAGGCGAGCGTGGACGCGAAGGTCAGCGCTTCAGACCTGCCGGTGGCCGTCATCGACGCGCTGGCGGGGCTCGGCGGGAGGCTCAGCGGCGTCGTGGGGCCGACGCTGGCAGCTCAGATCGACGTGAAGGGCGGGATGGCGGGCGGCGATGCGACGATCAACGTGTCGGGGCAGAATCTGAAGATCGCGGGTGTTGCCAAGCTCGCCGATGGCGTGGTCTCCACGCCGAGCCCGATCACGATCGAGGCTTCGGGCAAGGGCCTGGCGGCGCTCGGCGGCGATCTGCAGAAGGCGCTGGCGGACGACAAGGGGCAGCCGCCCCTGACGATCTCCGAGTTCCCCGACGTGACGGTCGCGCTGAGCGATGTTCGCGTGAAGCTCCCCAAGGATGGCGGCAAGCTTGATCTGCGCGGCTCGTCGGCCAGCGCGGTCGTGCGCACCACGCGGATCACGGGTTCGGTTCTGCTCGATGAAGGACAAGGCAAGCAGGCGCTGGAGGTGAAGCCTCTGGAGCTCAAGCTCGCGGCGCCCGACCTGGGCGGGCCTGTGCGGCTCGCGGGTCAGACTTCGGCCCTCATTGGCGGACAAGCCGCGGGTGTCGTGGACATCGATGTTACCGCGACGGGCCTGCTCAACGCGGATGGATCGCCTGTCACCGGCATGCCCGGCGGGCTCTCGGGCAAGGTGGCGCTCACTGGCCTGCGCACCGCGCTGGCCCAGCCCTTTGTCGCCAGCACGGGGCTTGAGCTGCAACGGGACATCGGCCCCACGCTTGATGTGAACCTGACGGCGAACACGACCGGGACCGCGGCGGCGGGTGAGCTGCCGCCGACGAGTCTGCAGTTTGCGCTGGGAAGCGCCAAGCTCTCGGGAGGCGGCGCGGCGGTGCTTTCGTCGTCGGGCGTGCGCGCGCAGGGCGATGGCGTGTGGTTGAAGCTCGCGGGCGCGGGGGCGCTGGCGTCCAAGCTTGCGCCCAAGGACGCGGGCGTGCTCATCACGCCCTCGGCTTCCGGCGGCGATCTGAGCCTGAAGCTCACGGGGCTTTCGGTGCCCTTGACCAAGGAACGCAAGCCTGTGCTCGACAAGGTCGAGGCCAAGGTTGATGTGAACGTGGGCGGGATCGCCCTGAGGCTCACGGATCCCAAGACGCCGGGCTGGGCGTCGATGCCTCTTGATATCGCGTCGATCGCGGTGGTGAGCCAGCTGCGTGGCGGCGGCTCGCCTCGCGTGGATGTGAACGGCGCGTTCTCGTACGACAAGCAGCCTTTCACGCTCGCGGGCGGCATGGATCTGGTCGGGATCTTCTCGCCCGACGGCATGATCGTGCGCCCGGAGAAGACGCGGCCGGTCGGTTCGCTCGAACTCAAGAACGTGCCCTCGAACATCGCGGGGTTCGTCGCCAAGCCTCCGAACACGCTCGATCTGGGAGGACTGGTCCGCGAGATCGTGGGCAATTCGGTCACGGTGACGCTCACCACCCAGCCCAGCAAGAAGCTTGAGGGCGGGGTCGATGTGGCCCTGATGGCGCGAGGCGATCACCTGAACGCGGATGTCGCAGCAGCACTGTCGGACACGGCGCTGGCGGTGGGCGGGGCCCAGGTGGAAGCCACCATGGCGCCGAGCACGGCCGAGTTCCTGGTGCGGAAGTTCGCGCCCGATCTGGCCAAGGGCGCTCAGCCCCCGAGGCTGATGGGTCCGGCGCGGCTGGTCGCCAGCGTCGATCCGCTCACGATCCCGATGGAGAACATGTCGCCCAAGCTCGACAAGGTGGGCGAGGCCGGCGTGCGCGTTTCGCTCGATGGTCAGACTGTGATTGATGGTCTGGCCATCCCCGAGTCACGCACAGCCAACGGCACGATCACGCCCGCCAAGAACCTGGGAGCGGTCGGCGTGGAGAACTTCAAGCTCACCGCCAAGGCGCCGGTGGGCGCCCTGATGGGCGGCGGGAGCGCGCCGGTGAAGGCGGACCTCTCGGCGGCGCTCCTCGCGGGCGCGGGCAAGGGCGCGGTCGATCGACTCGCGATGTTCACGGGTTCGGTCGATGGCTCGATCGCGGGAGGCAAGCCCGGCAAGATCGACGCGGGTGTCAAGCTCGATCAGATCGCGGTGGCGGCCATGGACCGCTTCCTGGCGCCGGCCCTCGGACAGGAAGGCATGATGCTCGCGGCGCTGGGCGAGAGCGGCTCGGTGTCGCTCGCGTCCAAGCTCGACGGCACGGGCAAGTCCACGGCCCTCGAAGCGACGCTGTCGGCCAACACCCAGCGCTTGAACATGCCCAAGCCCACACGCCTGAGCATGACGGACGATCGCATCTCCCTCCCGGACGGAGCGGAGCTCACCTGGACGCCCGACGTGAAGTTCCTCAACGGGCTGCTGGCCTCGCCTGGCGGCGCGCCGGCGCGCGACACGGTGCAGAAGGGCGTGCGTCAGAACGCGGGTCAGCCCGCGACGGCGTCGTCCGGCGCGGGTGTCACGGTCCAGAGCCTGGGCCCGGTGAGCGTCAAGCTCGCGAAGTTCTCGATCGCCAAGCCCGCGACGGCGGCGGACGGCAAGCCCGCGGTCGGGCCGCTCAAGCCCGGGATCTTCGCGCTGGCGCTCAACGCGAACATCCCCAGCGCCGTCGTCAAGCTCGATGACGGCAAGACCTTCAAGGTTGCCAGCCTCGCGACGGAGGCCACCAGCGACAGCGCGGGCGGCCTGGCCTTCGCGCTCAACATCACCGGCGCGGAGCTGATCGACGAAAAGGGCGTCGCCCAGGCCCCTGTCCCCACCAGCGGCGTGAAGGGCACGATCAAGAATCTCGGCGATGCGGCGGGCAACGTCAACATCAACGGCGCGGAGATCACCGCGGCGGCGCAGGTCCCGACCTTCCCGACGGCGATCATCGACGCCCTCGCGAATCAGAACGGCCTGCTCGTCGACGCGCTCGGTCCGACCGTGACGCTTGACGCCCGGGCGGACAAGCTCATGCTCGACCCGGCCAAGGGTTCGGGCTCGCTCTCGGCGTCGGCCAAGAGCGCGTTCGCGGAGGCTTCGCTCCAGGGCAATCTCGACAAGGGCGTGTTTGTGTCGCAGGCGCCGTTGTCGGTGAAGGTGACGCAGATCCAGAAGTCGCTCTCGGAGCGGCTCATCAAGGGCATCCCGATCACGACGTCGCTCGAGAAGACCACCGCACAGCTTCCCGCGATGGTCAAGGGCGACTCGATCCGCGTGCCTCTGAACAACGACCTGTCGAAGCTCTACGGCAACTTCTCCGTGGATCCGGGCGAGCTCAAGTTCACGACCGGTGGCGGATTCGCCAAGTTCCTGAACGTGCTGAGCCAGAAGCAGGAGGGCTACATCGGGCGCAAGCTCCAGCCTCTCAACGTTGCGGTGAACGCGGGCGTCGCGAAGTATCAGCGCTGGGCGCTGCCTCTGGGAGAGTTTGCGATCGAGACCGAGGGCACGGTGGATCTGGTGAACCGCAAGCTCGAGGTGTACACG
The DNA here is from genome assembly GCA_964531675.1 of uncultured Phycisphaeraceae bacterium. Taxonomy (GTDB): domain Bacteria; phylum Planctomycetota; class Phycisphaerae; order Phycisphaerales; family UBA1924; genus CAZHFW01. The sequence goes on from CAZHFW010000004.1 coordinate 56,131, forward strand.
TATGTGCCGTTCGGCGCACTCTCGGACGAGGCAGCGGGCATCTACAAGAAGAGCCTCGGGAACGTGCCGGTGCTGAACGAGCTGATCCAGGCCGCGACGCTTATGCCTTTCAAAACCACCGGGAGCTTTGACAATCCCAAGACCGAGCCTGATCTGGAGCGCTTCGTCCAGGAGTTCGGCAAGCGCATCCGTCCCGACGATCTGCTCAAGAAGGGGCTCGAGGACGGGCTTGGCAATCTGTTCAAGGGGAAGAACAAGGGGACGGGCGTGAAGTAACGCCCACGTGGAGCATCAAGCTCAAAGGCCCTCCGCTCAGGAGGGCCTTTTTCATAGAGAGAACGCGCGGTGCACGCGGGTTACTTGGGCTGATCCTGGGCCAGATTGCGCCAGAACGCTTCGCGGTCGGTGTTGCCACGGGACTTGGCGATGTCGGCCAGGGCCCGAGCGGTGCGCTTGGACCAGGAGGCATCCGGTCCGAGTTGGCGGGCCAGCAGGTCGTATCCCTCGAGGAGGGACTTCTCACCCTCATCGGTCTTGCTGAGCTTGTGCAGGCTCATGCCCCGGACCGCCAGCATCATGCCCACGCGCCACGAATCGGGCTCGATCTTGCGTTGGCGTGCCAGCGCGTCGGCGAGGACGGGCTCGGCCTCGGCGGCCCGGCCGACATCGGTGAGCACGCGGCCGTATTGGAACGCGGCGAGAATCCCTTCGGGGCGATCTTCGCCGACGCGGCCCCGCTCCATCGCGGTCTGGAACATCACCAGCGCGTCCGTCTGCTTCTGCTGCTTGTCGAGGTTGATGCCTAGGTCCACGAGGTTCTGGATCGTGTCCGGATGCAATGGACCGAGCTTGCGCTCCCGGATCTCCAGCGCCTGGCGGTAGTACTTCTCGCCCTCGGCGAAGCGCTTCAGGTCGGTCAACCCGCCCGCGACGTTGGAGATCGAGGTGATCGTGTCCGGGTGATCCTCGCCGAGCACCTTCCGGCTCAGTTCGAGCGATTCCTGGTAGCCCTGGAGTGCTTCCTCCGAGCGGCCCAGATCCGCCATCAAGGTCGCGAGGTTGTTCACCGCGATCAGCGTCGACGGATGTTCCGGGCCCTGCACGCGACGGCGGAGCTCCAGGACCTTGCGCGTCACCTGCTCGCAGAGCTCGTACTTGGACTGGAACTGCAGCACGACCGCGTAGTTCGCCAGGGCGTCGAGCGTCTCGGGGGCCTCTTCGCCCAGCGTCTCGCGGAGCTGCGTCGTGGCTTCTTCCAGCAGCTTCTCGGCCTGCTCGTTCCGGCCCGACATCGCGAGCACCTGGGCCAGGTTGTTCTTCTGGGCCAGCGTTTCCTTGGCGGTGGGGCCGAGCGCGCGATCCGCGCGGGCCATCGCTTCCCTGAACGTGGACTCGGCGTGCTCGAGGTCGCCCAGGTTCTGCATCGCGGTCGCAACCTGACCCATCGCGATGATGGTGCGCTGATCGTCCGGCCCGGCGTTCTTCTCGAGCAGCGCCAGCGCGGCCTTGGCCTGTTCCAGGGCGACCGACGCTTCTCCGAGTCCGAGATAGCTTCCGGCGATGCTCGAACGGGCCTGGGCTTCCACGATGGGGCGCTCGCCAAAGGCGGTGCCGATCCGGCGGGTGGACTGGTCGAGCACCTCGCGCACCGTGATCAGCCGGTTGCCCTGGCCAGGATTGGCCGAGGCGAGCATGTCGTTCATGAACCGATTGACCTGACGGCTGGTCTCGGCCTCGTCTTCGGCGCGGGCCCGCTCCTTCTCGGCCTTCTCGCGGAGCTTGGCTTCGGCGGCCCGCGCGTCGATGGCCTGCTCCATGCTGAGCGTCGCCTGATGTTCCGCGTCGATGGCCCGGACCAGGGCGGTCGAGACGCCGATGACCGCCAGGAACAGCACCACGATCACGGTCGCGATGGCGCCCACGAGCAGTTGGTTGCGTTGCACGAACTTGCGGAGCTGGTACGCACGGCTCGCGGGCCTGGCGATGATCGGTTCGTTGCTGAGATAGCGACGAATGTCCGCGGCCAGCATTCCCGCGGAGGCGTAGCGCCGCGACTTGTCCTTTTCGAGGGCGGCGATCACGATCGTCTCGACATCGCCCCGCAGCGCCCGATCGACCGAGCTGAGCCGCGTGGGCTCCTGCTCGCGGATGATGCGGACCGCCTCGTGGATCATCTTCCCGCCGAGGTCGTGCGGGAGGGCGCCGGTGAGCATCTCGAAGATCACGACGCCCAGCGCGTAAACGTCGCAGCGGGTGTCGAGATCCATCGAGTCGCCCGAGACCTGCTCGGGGCTCATGTAGGGAATGGTGCCGACGAGTTGCCCGACGTCGGTGCGCATCGTGACCGCGTTGGCGTCGTGGTCGATGGCGCGGGCGGTCCCGAAGTCGAGCACCTTGGGTTGCCCGGACTGGTCGACGAGGATGTTGCCCGGCTTGAGATCGCGGTGAATCACGCCTTTGGTGTGCGCGTGTTCGACCGCGTCACAGACCTTGGCGCAGAGCTCCAGCCTGGCGTTGGTCGAGAGGTGGTGCTGATCGGCGAACGTCTTCAGATCGACGCCGCGGACATACTCCATTGCGAAGTAGGGGACGGCGGGGAGGCCCGCGGCTTCGCGCTCGGGCGTGGAGTAGACGCCTGCTTCGTAGATCTGCGCGATGCCCGGATGTTGGAGCCGGCCCAGAACCTGGGCCTCGAACTGGAATCGGCGCAGGGTCGTTTCGGAGGTGTATCCGGGCCTGATGATCTTCAGCGCGACCTGGCGATCGGGCGACTCCTGGCGCGCGAGGTAGACGGCGCCCATGCCACCCTCACCGATGAGGGCCTCGATGCGGTAGTGGCCGATCGATCGGCCGACGAATCCCTCGAGGAAGCCCGTCGCGGGCGTGCTCGAGTCGGTGGACGCGCCCAGGGTGGCCAGTGTGAGCGCTTCGGGCTTCACGCGTGACAGGTCTCCCACAACCGACCCCGGCCTGATGCTTCCCGAGAGCGGCACGCCCGGAAGCGTGACCTCCATGGAAGGATCCCGCGCTCCGGGTGCGCCCGGCGCAGCATCATTCGGTTCAGGATTGTTGGGCTGGGTGCTCACGTCGGGCTCCGCCTGTTCGGGAAGGGTACGCCGAAGCGTCCGGCTGCACAGTCGTGCGGAACGGGGTGTCCGGCGCTAGGCTCATCGGTGCATATGCCTCATTCTCCCCGAAAATGCAGCAAGACGGAACAGGCGCGGGTGCGGTCCTGGCCCTCGCTCGACGGATGTGCTGGGCTGGTGGGAGCGGTGCTCATCGCGTGCCTGAGCTCGTGCGGCCCGGCGGAGCCTGCGGGCGCTCCACGGATCAGCCTGGGCAAAGACCAGTGCGCGGTCTGCGAGATGGTGATCAACGACCAGGCGTCCGCAGCTGCGGTCCTGGTGCGCACCGAGAAGGGCGAGGAGTCCAGGCTCTTTGACGACATTGGGGAGCTCTTCGACTTCGAGCAGGAGGAAGATGCGCTGCCTGTGCTGAGCCGGTTTGTGCATGACTATCCCAGCCGCCGCTGGATCGACGCGTCAGACGCGACGTTCGTGATGGGCGATGCGATCCGCACGCCGATGTCCTCCGGCATCATCGCGTTTGCGGACAGGCAGGCGGCCGAGGCGCACGCCAAGGCGAACGCAGCCAAGGTGCTGGGGCTTGAGGAAACCAGGCTGGCCCGGGCTGCGTGGCGCGAGGCGCGATACGGGAAGTGAGTGCATCCACCAGTCCACGAGCGGGAAAGCCCGGGCGCCCCCGCGAGCACCGAGCTCATGCCCGCCAACGACCCCGGCCGCCTCAAGACGGCCAGGCCAGCAAAGCCAAAACCGAAGAACGCGCGGAAAGTCCTGAAAAGACAGTGCTTGGCACCATCGGACACTCCGCAAAAAACTGCCGGCGACAGGAATCGAACCTGCACGGCCTTTCGGCCACGGGAACCTAAATCCCGCGCGTCTGCCAGTTCCGCCACGCCGGCGCTGGGTTCGGAGCCGCTGAACGCTGACCCCAGGGGTCCCAGCGCGCGTCCCGAACCGACTTATCATGAAACGCGCCCGCCTTGTGCCGAACAAGAGGGTGCACAAGATCTGCCGCGGGTTTCCTTCGCCCCGGCGCCTTTCACGTGACCGGCCACGGGCCGTCTCCCGCGTCTGCTGGAACGCCGTCGCCTTCCTGGTTGGTGATTGGTCGGTATTGGAGCTTTGCATGTCCTTCCGCGACTCGCTGGCGATTTCCGTCACCCCGCTCCTGCTCCGCGTGGCGCTGGGCATCACCTTTGTCTGGGCCGGCGCGGGCAAGGTGCTTGAGACCATGCCGGTGCAAGGCGAGGCTGCTGCAGCTCTGGCGAACATGGGCGTGCTGACGCCCACGTCGGTCTCCCCGACCAGTGCTGCGCGTGAGGATGTTCCTTCCCGCACGCTCCCACCGACGCTCATACAGCCCGCGGAGAAGCCCGCTGCACCCGCCGCCAAGAAGTACTCCGCGGCAGACTTCCCCAACCCCGTTGAAGTCAAACGGCTCTACGGCATCGCGCTGCTCATCGACTCCTGCGCTCATCCGAGCGACGTCGATGGCACGGCCCGCATGGCGCTCTGGCCTCCCAATGCTGCCCGCGGCATGTGGCCCTCCATTCTTGCTTGGGCTGTCGCGCTCACCGAACTGATCGGCGGATTCCTGCTGCTGGTCGGTCTCTTCACGCGCCTCAGCGCTCTGGGGATCGCGGGCACGATGCTCGGCGCGATGTGGCTCACCGTGATCGGCCCCGCGATTCAGTCCGGCGCGACGCGCTTCGGATTCCTTCCCGACTATCCCGCCTTCGACATCGAGAAGTGGAAGAACCTGCTCTGGCAGTTCGGTCTGTTCATGTCCGCGCTGGGCCTGTTCTTCGCGGGCCCCGGAGCGCTCGCCGCCGACCGCATGCTCTTCCCGCGCTCGCTCCCGGTGAGCAAGCCCAAGCCCGCAGCGGCGCCCGCACCCGCGCCGGCCAAGCCCGGCGCCTGAGCGCTGCGCACGCATCTCCTGCCCATCTGAGCCTCTCGCGCGAGCGGGAGGTTTTTTCTCGCCATGCGCCGGCCGCGATGCGTAGGCGACGAGGCGTCGGGGGGTTCCTCTGGCTTGCGCCAGAGGCTCGGACAGACGCGCCGGAAATGAAAAACGCGGCCCTTGCGGACCGCGCTTGTGAGATCGAAACCGATCGTCGGATCAGCGCTTCGAGAACTGGAAGCGACGGCGGGCGCCGGCCTGGCCGTACTTCTTACGCTCGACCTCGCGGGCGTCGCGGGTGAGGAACCCAGCGTCGCGGAGCGGAACGTCCAGGGACGGGTCGTAATCACGCAGAGCGCGGGAGAGCGCCAGACGGATCGCGCCGGCCTGACCCATGAAACCGCCGCCGTGCGTGCGGATCACGATGTCGAAGCGGCCTTCCATGTTGGCGATCTTGAGGGGGGCGACCACGTCGGAGCGATCACGCTCTTCGGCGAAGTACTGCTCCACCGTCTTGCGGATCTTCGTGGACTTCTTGCCGTTCTTGGGACCATCCTTCTCGATGATGATGGTCGCCTGACCGGTGGTCGGACGCATGCGGAGACGGGCGACCGCGGACTTGCGGCGACCCGTACCCCACCACCAGCCCTTCTTGTCGGCAGGCTTGGCGGCGCGGACGGGCTTGGCAGCCGGAGCGGCCGGGGCCGCAGCAGGCGCAGCCGGGGCGGAGCCGAGAGTCAGCCCGCCCAGACCGGTGAGATTCGCAGGATTGCTGTTGCTCATTGTTCTTCTTCTCATTCACGCCGGGACCTTGGCCCCGTTCGTGCGGTGGTGCGGGGGATTTACAGAACGACCAGCTTCTGGGGGTTCTTCTCGGCGTGCGGGTGCTCCGCGCCGGCGTAGATGAACATGTTCTTGAGCTGCACGCGGGCCATGCGGTTCTTGGGCAGCATGCGGCGGACCGCGTCGGAGACGAGCTTCTCGGGCTTGTTCTCGCGGACCTGGCCGTAGGTCTCGGCCTTGAGGCCACCCGGATAGCCCGAGTAGCGGGTCTTGAGGCGCTGGTCGGCCTTCTTGCCCGTCAGCGCGACCTTGGTCGCGTTGGTGACGATCACGAAGTCGCCGCCGTCGACGCTCGGGGTCCAGTCGGCGCGGTTCTTGCCCTGCAGGGCGCGGGCGACCTCGACAGCCAGACGTCCCAGCGGGATGTCGGCCGCGTCCACGATCTTCCAGCTCTTGCTCTGCTCGCCGGGCTTGGCGAGGTAAGTTTGACGACGCATCGGATGCACACCCTCCGCTCCCCGTTCGAACACGCAAACTGCGCATCCGCCGAGAAGCACTTTGCCCGATCTGGTCTGACCGACGCCGAAGAAGCATCGGCCCGATTCGTTCGGGACCGCTCGCCGCCTACCGGGCGGGTCGGGCCGGCGTCGCTCACATCCTCGAGCAGACGCCAGGCAGAAATGGCTCTGGAAACTCCCGCCAAACCATCCGCGGGAAGCCGGGAGGCAAACCTCCCAAGCCGAGAAGGTTAGGACCCGGGCCGGGGCAGTCAAGCCGGACCCTTCGCCCGCGGCTTTCCCGTGGCGCTGCAAGCCCAAAAGCGCCGAATTACCCTTCCGCCATGAGCCAGAACAGCCAAACCGCCAGCTCCGTCTACCTGCCCAATACCGGAGCACCCGAACTTCCTCCTGACCCGGGCTCCCGGAAGCTGCTGCTCCTGCTCTGGCCGCTGGTCGCGGTGCTCTTCGGGCTGGTGATCTACCAGCAGCAGGCCGGGGAGTCGACCGCGTCCAAGCTCGCCAAGTCCGCCCCCGCGGTCGTTGCTCCGGATGAGATCCAGGAGACCATGGAGAACCAGACCTTCGCGGGGCTGACGCGCTTGTTCATCAAGGCCGGCGTCGCCATGAAGGAAGCCGATCCCTCGGCGCCGATCGGCGATTTCCTCACCGGGCTCGAACAGCAGGCCTCCAAGCCTCTGGATCAGGTCAGGCTGGTCATCGCGACCGCCGAACTCAAGGACGACACCGCCGCTCTGGCCAGGCTCGGCACGCTCGACGCCAACGCCGAGATTCCCGCGCCGCTCAAGGCTGACCTCAAGACCCTCCGCATGATCTATGAGGGCAAGAAGGCGGACCTGACCGACGAGCAGCGCACCGCCCTCACCAAGAACCACCGCAAGCTCGGCGAGATCGCCCTCTCGTTCAAGGATGGCGACACCGCCCAGCGCCGGGAACTCCTGGCGGGCGGCGCGCAGCTCATGCTGCTGGTGTTCATGGTCATCCTTCTGCTGATCGGCGCATTCATCAGCGGGTTCATCGCCCTCCCGATCCTCCTGGTGCTGCTCGTCACCGGCAGGCTGCGCACGCACTTCGTCCCGCCCGCGCCGGGAGGCAGCATCTTCGTCGAGACCTTCGCGGTCTTCCTGATCGGCTTCCTGCTGCTCAAGCTCGTGTCCGGAGCGCTCGCCTCCGCGAACCCGGGCGAGCGCTGGCCGGTGTACGCCTCGCTCGCGGGTCAATGGCTCCTGCTCCCCCTGGTGCTCTGGCCCCGCGTCCGAGGCATGAGCGGCCGGTCGTGGGCAAGCGCGGTCGGACTGCACGCCGGCGGCGGCTTCTTCCGCGAGGTCTTCGCGGGCGTTCTGGGCTACGTCGCGGGGCTTCCGATTCTGCTGGTCTCCATGCTCATCACCGCGGTCCTGCTCCTGGTCTTCAAGGGAAAGGATGGCGCTCCCCCGAACCCCGTCCAGGAGTTCATGCAGAACTCCGATCTGCCGCTGCAGCTCATGCTCGGCCTGCTCGCTTCAGCCTGGGCCCCGATCGTGGAAGAGCTGATCTTCCGCGGCGGGCTCTACCGCCACTTCCGCTCGGCACGGCCCCAGGGCGTCCCGGTCCTGGCCCGCGTCTTCGTTTCCGCGGTGCTCTCGGCGCTCATCTTCGGGTTCATGCACGGGTACAACCCGCTCATGCTCCTCCCGGTCATCACCCTCGGGTTCAACTTCGCGCTCATGCGTGAGTGGCGCGGCAGCATCATCCCGTGCATGACCGCGCACGCGCTGCACAACGGATTCATCATGGTCTCGATGATCCTCGCGGTGAACCTGCTGGGCTGATCCGCGGGTATACGACACGCTTCAGGCCCGCCACAGTTTCACGCGGGCGCGTGCTCGTTGTACTTCGTCGCGCCTTCAAACATCCGCGCGGCGCGCAACAGCGTGGACTCGTCGAACGCGGCGCCCACGAGCTGAACGCCGACCGGGAGCTTGCGCCCGTCCACCAGCGCGAATCCCGCGGGGATCGTGATCGCGGGAAGCCCCGCCAGATTCACGGTCACCGTGTACACGTCCTCGAGGTACATCGCCAGCGGGTCGTTGGTCTTCTCGCCGATGCGGAACGCCGGGCCGGGCGTCGCGGGCATGAGCACCGCGTGGCATCCGAGCCCGCCTCCGGGCGAGTCGGGCGCGGTGAGGGCCGCGTCGTAATCGCGCTTGATGAGCCGGCGCGCCTTGAGCGCCCGCGTGTAGTACGCGTCGTAGTACCCGCTCGAAAGCACGTGCGTGCCGAGCATGATGCGCCGCTGCACCTCGCGCCCGAAGCCCTCGGCGCGGGAGCGGGCGTAGAGATCAAACAGATCCTCGCCAGGCTTAAGCTCGGCGCGACGGCCGTAGCGGATGCCATCGAACCGCGCCAGATTCGAGGAGGCCTCGGCGGTCGCGACGATGTAGTACGCCGCGATCCCGTGATCCACCATCGGCAGGTCGATGTCGACGATCTCGGCGCCCAGACCGATGTACGTGCGGATCGCCTCGTCAAAGAGCCGCGTGACCTCGGGGTGATTGGCGCTGCTGCGCGCCTGCTTGGGCACACCAAGGCGGAGTTTCTCGATCGGCGTGTTCACGGCGCTCGAGAACGCGGGGACAGGCTGATCGCTCGACGTGGAGTCGTGCGCATCGAAGCCGCAGATCGCTTCCAGCGCCAGCGCCGCGTCGGAGACGTTGGTCGTCAGCGGCCCGATCTGATCGAGGGATGACGCGTAGGCGATGAGGCCGTAGCGCGAAACCCGGCCGTAGGTCGGCTTGATTCCGACGATGCCGCAGAACCCCGCGGGCTGGCGGATCGAGCCGCCGGTGTCCGAACCGAGCGCCAGCGGCGCGGTGCGGGCCGCGACCGCCGCGGCGGAACCGCCCGAGGACCCGCCCGGCACGCGGAGCTCGTCCCACGGATTGCGCGACACGCCGAACGCGGAGTTCTCCGTGCTCGAGCCCATCGCAAACTCGTCGAGATTGGTCTTCCCGATGATCACCGCGCCCGCGTCGAGCAGCCGCCGGGCTGCGGTCGCGTTGTAAGGCGAACGGTACTTCTCGAGCAGCCTGCATCCCGCCGTCGTGAAGCCATAGTCCAGGCAGATGTTGTCCTTGAGCGCCACAGGCACGCCCGCCAGCGGGAGCTTCTTGCCCGCGCGCACCTGCTCGTCCACCCGCTGCGCCTGCGCCAACGCCTCTTCGGGGAAGAGCTGGAGATACGCGTGCAGCGAGCCATTCACGCTCTGGGCCCGTTCGAGTGCTGCGCGGGCGAAGCCCGTCGCCGATGCGCCCTGACGCACCTGCTCCGCGATCGCCGCGGCGCTGGGAAGTGTGGAAGAGGACGCGCTCACGCCCCGCCTCCATCCCCGATGACCTTGGGCACCTTCACGAATGGCGGCATCACATCCGGCGCGATGGCCATCAACGCCTCGTTCTTGAGCATCTCGCCAGGCACGTCCTCACGGAAGCGGTTCACCGTCTCGCCCACGTTGGCGAGCGGATCCACGCCCTCGAGTTTCAGCTCGCCGAGCCGCTCGACATAGCCGAGCACCGCCGAGAGCTGCCCCTGATACAGGCGCACCTGATCGTCGGTCAGCGCCAGCCTGGCCAGCTTGGCGACCTTGCGGACATAAGCCTCAGAAAGCGGTTCGGACATCACCCGGAGTCTAGGGGCCCCAATGATCTCCCCGTGCCCGAGCTTCCCGAGGTCGAACGCACCAGACTCACCATCGCCCCGCACGTCGAGGGCGCCATGGTCCGTCGCGCCACGCTTCACCGGCGGGACATCTGCGAGAGTTTCGACGCCCACGGCGGGAAGGCTCCGACCAAACCGGAGGCGCTGCTTCAAGGCGCGACGATCACAAGCACGTCCAGGCTCGGGAAGCAGATGGCCATTACCGCTGCCGATGGCCGCACGCTTTGTGTGCACTTGGGCATGACCGGCCAGGTGATCTACCGGCCGCTGGGCACGCCGCTGGCGAAGACCGACCATGTTCACGCAGCCTGGGAGCTGCAGACCAAGCGGGGCGCGGGCGTGCTGGTGTTCCGAGATCCGCGCCGCTTTGGCGGGCTGTGGACGTTTCCAACGCTGGAGAGCCTCAGGGCCAGCCGTTGGTCGAACCTCGGGCCCGACGGTCTCGTGGTCACCGGTGAAGACCTGCGTGCCGGTCTCGAAGGCTCGGTGCGGGCGGTGAAGGCCGCTCTGCTCGACCAGGAGGTCGTCGCGGGCGTCGGGAACATTTACGCCGACGAGGCTCTCTTCGCGACCGGCATCCACCCGGCCCGGCCTGCACGCTCGCTCAAAGCCGACGAGGTCACGCGTCTGGCCGACGCCATCCGAGCGATCCTGCAGCGCGCCGTCGATGCCGGAGGCTCCACGCTCCGCGACTACGTCGACTCCGATGGCAATCCCGGCAGCGCCCAGCAGCTGCACCTGGTCTACGGCCGGGGCGGCGAGCCCTGCACACGCTGCGGCCGCACACTGACCCAGACCACCCTGGCCCAACGCACCACGGTGCACTGCCCGAACTGCCAGCCGCGTCGCCCCAAGCATGTAAGGGCCGAATAACGTGGGAGTTAGCGATGGATGAACTCCTCCAACTATCCACAATGGCCTGCCGACAACACCCTTCCGCCTTCCCTCTTTCTTCTGATCAAAAGAGGTTCAATTCAATCGTCTTCGTACAGAGTGCTGGCGCAATGTGGAGAAGACCGAACCGTCGTCCGTAAATCCATGCCTTGAAAGGCACTTACAGACGGGATGGGTTGTGCGCGAACCTGTCGGCGCGGTGTCGGCAAGCGCCGCCAGGGGGGTTGGTTGGGGGTGTAGACGCCCTCCGAGGACGTTTGTGGAAACGGCTCAAAGCGCCCGAAGCGCCGCCCACCGAACGTTTGTCCACAAGCCGCCCACAGTCGTGTGGAGTCTTCCGATCGACGAATCGTCAGGCCCCTGTTCGAGGTGGATCTGTGCGAGCGCACGTGTGCCTGAGCTTGCGCGCGGACGTGCGCGTGAGAGGTCCGCAGACCATCTATATGTAGTAGGGGAACGACCGACCGCCACAAGCGTGTCACACCCCGGCGCTGCGGCCGGGCCGGAGGCGTTCTTCGAGCGCCTTGAAGACCGCGGCGAACTCGTTGTCGCTGGTGCGGCGGGCGTCGATGGTCTTGATGGCGTGCATGACCGTGGTGTGGTCGCGGTTGCCGAAGTGGCCGCCGATCTCTTCGAGGGAGAGGCGGGTGTGCTTGCGGGCCAGGGCCATGCAGACCTGCCTGGGCAGCGCCACCGAGCGTTGACGGCGTTTGGACTGCAGATCGAGCAGGCGCACGCCGTAGAAGTCGGTGACGACGTTCTGGATGATCTGGATCGTGGGTTCCGCGGAGGCGGTCAGCTCGGGCTCGCCCAGGCACTTGCGGGCCATGCGGAGGTCGATCGGCTCGTTCTCGACCGCGGACTGGATGTGCAGGCGCGTGATCGCGCCCTCCAGCTCGCGGATGTTGCTCTCGATGCGGGAGGCGATGAAGCTGGCGACATCGTCCGGGATGGTGATCCCGCGGAGGCGCGCCTTGGTCTTGATGATCGCGGTGCGCGTCTCGTAGTCGGGCTTGTCGATCTTGATGACCAGGCCCCACATGAAGCGGCTGACCAGGCGGTCCTCAAGATCGGGGATCTCTTCGGGCGCCGCATCCGAGGACAGAACGATCTGTTTGTTGGCCTGATAGAGCGTGTTGAAGGTGTGGAAGAACTCTTCCTGGGTGCGGTCGCGCTTTGCCAGGAAGTGGATGTCATCGATGATGAGGACGTCCACATCCCGGAAGCGGTGGCGGAACGAGGTCATCTCGCCGGCCTGCACCGCCTCCATGAACTGCGAGATGAAGCTCTCGCAGGACAGGTAGTACAGCACCGCATCGGGGCGGGCTTCGAGGATCTTGAGGCACACCGCCTGAAGCAGGTGTGTTTTGCCCAGTCCCACGCCGCCGTGGAGGAAGAGCGGGTTGTAACCCTTGCCGGGCGAACCGGCGACCGCGACGGCTGCGGCGTGGGCCAGGCGGTTGCCCGGTCCGACGACGAAGGTGTCGAAGCTGTTGTCGGGGTTGATGGTGAGCGCCTCTTCGGGGCGCGGCCCGCCACGGGGCGCGGGTGGGCGGATGGGTTCGGGGGGCGTGCGGAGTGCGGTCACACCGCTGCGCACCGGATCGGGCCGTTCGGCGTCGGTGGGGGCTTCACTCGTCTGAAGCGAAGCCGGCTCCGGACGGATCTGGTTGCGCGCCTCGGGGTGGGAAACTGGGCGAGCTTCGATCTCGATGCTGGGCTGTGCGCCGGGTCTGGCGGGGGCGATCGAGGCGGGAAGCTCGGGCTTCTCGCGCACGCCGGGGTGGGCGCCGGCGGCAGGGGCGATCTCGGAACTCTCGCGGCCGTGACGTGCGGGGCGCTTGGGCTCGACGATCAGTTCGTCTTCTGGCCCGAGGAAGCGGACCGAGAGCAAGCGGCCGGAGACCACGAGGGCCGCGTCGTTGAAGGCTTCGGCGCAGGCGCGGCGGAGATAGTCGCGGTGGACGTTGGAGGCGGAGCGCAAGTTGAGTGCGCCCGCGGAGATACCAAGGGGCTCGAGTTCTTCGAACCACTGGCGGCAGAGCGGGACGTGATGCCGGCGCAGATGCGCGAGCATGCCGCCCCAGAGTTGACGATCGGGGTCGGTCATGACGCGTTAGCGCTTCAGGATCGCGGTGGTGGTGGTCCGGAACAGCGTGAGATCAACGGACGGGAAAGCTCCGGGACGGGAGCGTTCGGAGGAGAGAGCCTGAGGGTTCGCCGAAGTGCCCGTGGCCATGTGCACCGCCATCGCTGTTGCCGCGACCGGATGACCGGGCGCGGAAAGTGTCGGAGAGAGGTTCCACCGAAAGGAGCCTGTTGGGGCTTCTTTCGGACCGGGTGGGGCGACACGAGGTCGGAAGGGCCACCTTGGCGGGTCCCGAACAGGCCGCGGATGGCGGCGAGGTCTGAGACCAGCGTCGGAGCGCTCTGACTTGTCGGGCAGTCCCACCCGCCCGCGAGAGTGATCAAACGTACATCGCGCGTGGGCCGGTGTCAACACGGCGCGAAGATGCGCCGCGTGCGGGCGCGCAAAACCCTCTGTTCTGAGGGGATTTCAGCGATTTCCGGAATGCGCGCCCGGCGACGATCAGTCGTCCTGCTCTTCGGACGCGGCTGCGGGCTTGGGCCTGGCGGCCAGTTCCTGCTCGCGGACGAAGGCGTCGCGTTCCTGATGCTCGTAGCGCGTGCGAGCGGCACGATGGTCCATGAGGAACAGGACCTTGCTCGAGAGGCTCTCGCCCGCCTTGGCGACCAGCTGCTTGCGCGCGTACCCGAGATCGGTGCGGCGCGAGACGTGGACCAGGACCAGGTGCTGGCACTCGAGCACGCGGAGCCATTCGGCGACGTCGTTCACGTGCATGTGCATGCCGACCTTGGCGCGCTGGACGTGATCGGGCTCGAAGAAGGTGCATTCGCTGATGACGATCTGCGCCTTGCGCACGTCATCGCGGACGAGCCAGGGGCCCGGGAGCGTGTCGCCCAGATAGGCGACCAGCGGGATCTCCAGGGTGCGCGTGATTTCGATGCCGCGGTCCTTGAGTTCGCGGAGCTTGTCCTGCGGGTAGTCGGCGAACTCGGGCTTGAGCTTGGAGCGCTTCTCGACGATCGTGTAGCCCATGCTCGGGCAGGTGTGCTCGGTGTAGAAGCCGCGGAGGTGGATGTTGTTCTTGATCTCGACGGTTTCCTCGGGCTTGAGGACCGCCAGGTCGTAGGGGGTCTTCTGGCGTTCGAGTTCCTCGAAGCCGGCCATCATCTGGCGGAGCGCGGGCGCGATGCGTTCATCGCAGACGATCTTGGCGTTGCCCATGCCTTGGAAGCGGCGCTGGGAGGCGAAGTAGGCGACGCCTCCGATGTGGTCCATGTGGCCGTGGGAGATCGCCAGGTACTTGCTGGCGAGCATCGCGCGTGGGCACTGGCCCATGTCGAAGCAGATGTCCAGCTCGGGGACCTGGATGCTGGTGATCTCACCGGCGATCGAGAGTCCCTGGACGCGGAACGGCGGGATGAACAGGAAGCCCAGATTGCCCTCACGGGGCGGCGGCTTGGGGATCATGGACCAATCCTCCGAGGCCGGGCGAGGTGTGCCCGGCGGAAGTGCGATGTGAGGCACATGGTAGCGCGCTGAACGCGGCGATTTCTCCGAACCGGGGCCGACTTGCGCCGGTCCAAGCCCGGTCGGCGGGGACGCCGGCGCAGACACGAGTGCACGCACGGATCACGCGACGGCGGCGCCGGGCCCGGCGGGGGGCGCTGGCGCTCTGGCGTCGTCGTCGCATGGTCGCCCCGGGTCCACGCCTTGGGGAACGAAGGAGTTCATCATGCGGAATCTGATCGCAGCAGCGGGCCTGGCTTTCTCGATCCACAGCATCGCAGCGTTGCAGGCTGCGGCGGAAGCGGCCGAGGCCAAGGGGCGGATCGAGTCGGTCACGGTGTATCGCGGGCAGGCCCTGGTCACGCGGCTTGTCGACCTCCCCAAGGGCGAAGGGCTCACCGAGCTTGTGGTGACCGACCTGCCGGCGTCGGTGGAGCCCGGGAGCGTGTACGCCGAGGCAGACGCGGGCGTCGAGGTGCGCTCCGTGCAGTTCCGCACCCGGCCGGTGGCTCAGGACGTACGCGAGGACGTGCGGAAGATGGAGGGCGAGATCCAGGCGATTCAGGACAACCTGGCCTCAATCAACGCGGCAGCCCAGCGCCTGGCCGATCAGAAGAACTACCTGAGTCAGATGCAAGCCTTCGTCGCGCCGACCGCCCAGGCGGAGCTGACCCACGGCGTGCTCAACGCGGAGACCCTGACCAAGCTCACGGACTACGTCTTCAAGTCGCGCGAGAGCATCGGGGCCCAGGAACAGGCGCTGGAAAAGCAGCGCCGCGAGGCCCAGGCGCAGCTGGAGCTGAAATCTCGCGAGCGCGACAAGCTTGCGGCGGGCTCGAACCGGACGGTCAATGAGGCGGTGATCTTCCTGAGCCGGGATGCCGGCGCGGGGTTGATCCGGGTGCGCTACCTGGTCAACGACGCGACGTGGTCGCCTTCGTACAACGCGCGGGCCGATCAGGCGCGCTCGGGCGTGAACCTGGAGTACTACGCGTCGGTCAGGCAGGTCTCGGGCGAGGACTGGAGCGGCGTGTCCCTCGAGCTCTCGACCGCGACCCCCGCGCTGGCGGCCCGCGGCCCCGAACTTGCCGCGCTCACGGTGGGGCTGAGCACTGATCTGCAGGATCGGGCCGACGTCAGCGGGTACGCCAAGCTCAAGGAGGAACTCGGCAAGCAGAGGGCGGAGCTTGGAAACCGGCGCAACCTCTCGTCGGCCAATGTCCCGGCCATGTCGGCGCGGGAAGCGGGACAGAAGGCGGTCCCGGATTCCTTCGACGCGGGGCTCAACGCGATCGCGGGCAAGGACCAGGTCCTCGACATGATGGCGGGACGCCGGATGCGCGTGCCCAGCGCAACGCCGCGTGAGGAAGGGCTGAGCGTGACGTATCGCCTGGATGGCAAGTCGAGCATTCCTTCGCGGCAGGACGATCAGCTCGTGCAGATCGCGACGGTGCCCATGAAGGCGAACTTTGAGAAGATCGCGACGCCCGTGCTCACGGAGTACGTGTACGAGCAGGCCAACGTCGCCAACGACGGCGGGCGCGTGCTCCTGGCGGGGCCGGTCTCGGCGTATGTCGGCGGCGCGTTCGTGGGCTCGGGAACGATTCCCACAGTGGTCGCGGGCGAGTCGTTCATCATCGGCTTCGGGATCGACAGTTCGCTCCGCGCCGAACGCGAGCTTCTGGCCCGGACCGAGTCCATCCAGGGCGGCAACAAGGTCGTGGAGATCGCATACCGCCTGAGCGTCTCCAACTTCGGGGACAAGCCCGCGCACGTGAAGGTCATGGACAGGCTGCCCAGCTCGAACGACGCCCAGCTCAAGGTGACCTTGATCCCCGCGAGCGATTACCCGGTGGAGGAGCTGACCCGCGGCGGCACATCGGAGCGGAAGTCGGGAATCCTTCGGTGGGACCTGCCGGTCCAGGCCCAGGCCTTCGGGGAAAAGGCCGGGAAGCTCGATTACCGGTTCCGCATGGAGTACGACAAGCAGCTCACGGTCGTGGGGCAAGGCGATGCCCAGGTCACGATGCGCTGAATCGGGTGGTGGAGATACGGAATCAAGGGCGCCCGGGCGTGGAGTCCGGGCGTTTCCTATTCTGGGTGCGTGAGCGACGAACCGACAACGACCAAACCAGGGCAAACCGGCGACAAGCCTGTGGATGAGAACGTTCCCACGCTTGAGGATTTCAAGCAGCTGGGAGCGGCGGGCTTCCTGGCGCTGGCGTGGGCCTTTGTGCCGGCGCTGGGTTCGATCTTCCTGTTCTGGTACATGAACTCGATCGGGGCGTACCTGCGTGGGCACGAGTCGCAAGGGCTCGTGATCTATGTGGTGTCGTTCGCGGTGCTCGCGGGCTGCGGGCTCATGCCGACCTACGCGTCGGCGATTCTGGGTGGATGGGCCTTCGGGTTCGCGCATGGTTATCCGGCGGCGCTGGTCGGATTCCTGGCGGCGTCGTTGATCGGGCGGGCGATCGCCAAGCCCACCGCCAAGGACCGCGTCGAGCAGTTGATCGCGCAGAAGCCCAAGTGGAAGGCGGTGCGCGATGCGCTGATCGGCGGCTCGCCGCTGCGGACGTTTGCGATCGTCACGATGCTGCGTTTGCCTCCGAACTCGCCCTTTGCGATCACGAACTTCGTGCTCTCGGCGACGCGCGTGCCTCTGCTGACGTACGTCCTCGGGACGCTGATCGGGATGGCGCCGCGCACGGGCCTGGTGCTCTACGTCGCGAGCACGCTGCAGAACAAGATGGCCTCAGAAGCGGCCAAGACGCGCCCGGACTGGCTCCTGGAGATCGGCATCGGCCTGACGATCGTCGTGCTGATCGCGCTGTGGTTCATCGGCGACAAGGCGATCCGGAAGCTCACGACGGGGAATCAGGCGGCGGGGTGATCGGGCGGGGGCTCGCCATACCCGTGCGCGGAGGAACTCTGAACCCGGAAGCGAGGCAGATCGGTTGCCCGGCCGCATTCGGGGCAGATGCGCCGACCCGAGTCGTCCGGTCGGATGTCGGCAAGGTCATAGCTGCAACCCGTGCAGACGTCACCGTGTGATCTGCGGATCGCGCTGAGAACCAAGACCCCCAAGATGCGGGTCAGGATCCAGGTCGTCGAGCCGAGCAGTGAGACGATGAGCACACCCAGGACGCCAGTTCGAATCCAGCCGCCGATCAGGGGCGTTTTCTCGTGCCAGAAGTTCTGCGTTGCGAGCGTTGCGGCCTGCTGCTCGGTGAGGAGGCCATCGCGAAGGAGCGCACGGACCGCCTGCTCGCGATGCTCGTCAATGATCTGGTTGTTTCCCCAGACAGTGATCGTCATCCCGGTGTCGATGCAGGACTCCAGTTTGATCTCGCACTCCCGGCTGAGTGGGTGGATGGGTCCGTCGACCCAACGCTCGCGATTGAAGAGAACGACGGTCTGGCCCGGTGGTGCAGCTTGGGTAGCGAGTGGCGACATCGGCGTCGCGGTCAGCGAGGTCTGCACGGAGTCCTTGGAAATGACGGCCTCGAGGTAGTCGGTGGATACGGCTTTCGTCTTGGCAGCCGTTCCGAGATCAAGGATGATCAGCGCCAGCGAGCAGGCTGCGATCCATGCGGCGCGGGGGATGCTCCGGGCTGGCTTGGACGCGTGCGGCGTGCCCATTCGGACTCCTACGCGTGCGGCGTTCACTGGTTTGGTCTGGACCGCAAGGCTCTGAAGAACGTCCGCAGCTTCTCGGCTGCGGGCTCGGCGAGCACGCCCGCGATGACTTCGGGGCGGTGGTTCAGGCGTTGATCGTTCAGCAGATTGAAGAGTGTGCGGACCGCGCCCGCCTTGGGGTCGTCGGTGCCGTAGAGCACGCGGGCGACGCGGGCGTTGACGATCAGGCCGGCGCACATGGGGCAGGGCTCGAGCGTGACCGCGAGCGAGCAGTTTTCCAGACGCCAATCGCCGATGGCTTTGGAAGCCGCGAGGATGGCCTTGAACTCCGCGTGGGCGCTGGGATCGGCGTCGCGCTCGCGGGTGTTGAAGCCTTCGCCCAGGATGGTGGGGGCGTCGTTCTCGACGCGGTACACGACGGCGCCCACCGGCACTTCACCGAGTGCCGCGGCCTGATCGGCCAGCTCCAGCGCGCGGGTCATCATGGCCAGGTCGGCGGGCGCAGCTTCGGGTGATGGGCGTGGGCTGGCCATCGGCAGCTCAGGTCGGGCCCGGCGTGTTGTCGTCTTCGCCCTGGCCCTTCTTCAGCAGCCCGGCGCTGGCGAGGGTGTTGGGGACCAGCTCGCGGACTTTCTTGGTGAGGTTGGATTCTTCGCGGTAGAAGGATCCATCACCGCGACCGGGGGGCGCGGGGGTGTCGTCGTCTTCGTCCTTGGGCTTGCCCTTGCGGCCGTAGGCCACGCGTTCGGGCGTGACGATGACCGCGAGCACGCCCCCGAGCTCGTAGAGGGCGTACATCGGGATGGACATGAGGAGCATGGAGATGGGGTCGGCGGGCGTGAGGACGGCGCTGACGACGCAGATGGCCATGATCGCGTGGCGGCGGTAGGTGCGCATGAAGTCGCGCGTGATGATGCCGGCCCAGCCCAGGAGCATGACGACGATGGGCGTCTGGAATGCTGCGGCGAACGCGAGGCAGAGATCCAGGAACAGGTCGCTCCATTCGGCGACGCGGTACTGCTGGGTGATGGCGGCGCCCTTGCCAAGCTCGGAGCGGAGGATCTGATTCCCCACGACGGTGGAGATCTCGTGCGTGGTCGCGTTGATCCAGATCTGACCTTCGACGGGCGTGGGCGGGTCGCCTTGCAGGACAGGGAAGGTGGGAATGACCATTCCCTCGGGGATCTGCGCGACGTTGGGGCGCTGCGTGCCGATTGATGTGCCGAAGTCGACGAAATAGGCCAGGATGACCGGGAGGATGACGAAGTACATGAAGGCGACGCCCACCACGCTGAGCACGCCGCTGAAGGGGAGCAGCAGGTAGACGAAGCGGCGCTCGTGCTGGTAGAGGCCCGGCGCGATGAACTTCCAGAGCTGGTAGAGGATCCACGGCGCGCCGAGGATGAGGCCGACGATGAGCGCGATGTGGAAGTAGGTGAGGAAGGTCTCCAGGACGCTGGTCTGCTGGAGGGTTGCGGGCAGGCCCGCGTCGCGCAGCGCGGACTGCACGGGCTTGATGAGCAGGCCCAGAAGGGTGTCACCCAGGGCCAGCGAGATGAGCATGATGGGCGCGACGCCGATCAACGCCAGGGCGAGCCTGCGGCGCAGGTCATCCAGGTGTTCGCCGAGCGACATGACGGGTCCGCCGGACATTGGCGGGTGAAAGATAGGGGGGGCGTGCCGGAGGAGGTATGCGTCCGGCTGGACATTGTTCGGAGAACGATATTATCGGACCGAACGATCGGGGCCCGGGGCTCGTACTGGAATCTGACGGCAAGGTCGACGGGGCGCATCCGAAGGATGCAGCAGGACACCGGAGTGCACAGGTTTGTCAGGCGACCACAACCACCAGCCCGACGGGGTTGATCAGCAGCAGCTCATCGCGGCGGCCATTCGCGGCGAGCGCGATGCGCTGCGCACGCTCTGGGAAGACAACCGGCGCTGGGTCGCGGCGGTGGTGATCGCCAACAAGCCCGCGTGGGCCGACGTCGAGGACATTCTTCAGGACGTGGCGGCGACCCTCGTGAAGAAGATCGGCACGCTGCGTGATGAGGGGATGTTCAAGCCCTGGCTTCGCACCGTGGCGGCCAACGCGGCGCGGGTGGCGAGCCGGGATCTTTCGCACCGAAGGCGGTCGATTTCGTTCCCGGGCGCGGGCGATCAGGGCGATCCGATGGAGCAGCGTGCGGGGGCGATCCCCGACGCGGCGACGGAGCTTTCGGCGCGGGATCAGCGGGTGCATGGGCAGCGGCTGCTCGAGCTGGCGGCACAACTGACGGATGGATATCGGGAGCCGTTGATCATGCGGTGCGTGCAGGAGATGAGCTACCGGCAGATCGGGGAAGTGCTCGGTCTGCCCGAGACGACGATCGAGACGCGGATTGCTCGTGGGAGGCGGATGCTGCGGGAGCTGGCGCTGGGGCGCGGGCTTTCGGACCGGGAAGGTCCCGGGTCCGGGAAAGAGGCCCGGGAGGATGCGCGGGACAAGCCCCGGGCTTTGTCGGTGCTTTGAGAAGTGGTGACGGGTCGGGGCGGGGTGCGCATCAGAGTGCAGAGGAAGGACTTGCGGAGCGGGCCCATGAGCGAGAGCAACACGCACAACACCGAACAGCGGAGCGACGAGAGGCGCATCGATGCCGACGAGCGGGATCTGTTGATCTCCCGGGCGGCGGAGGGCTCTCTGGGCGAGCGCGGCTGGGCGAAGCTCGAGACGCTGGCCAAGGCGGACGCGGAGATCTGGCGCGACGTGGCGATGACGCGGCGCGACATGGCGGCCCTCTCGATGGCAGTGAATGACGAGATCGACTCGGCGATGCACGTGGATGTGCCGGCCGAGGAGCACATGGTCTTCAAGCTCACCCAGCGCTCGCGCACCGTCGCGACGTGGGCGGGCTGGGCGGCGGCGGCGGTGATCGGCTTGGCCTGGCTTGGCGTGCCCATGGCGGCGCCGACGACGCAGACCAACGAAGGGCCGCAGACCGCCAACACGGGCGGGATCTTCACGTCCGCAGCGGCGGCGCTGGACGCGTACCTCAAGCGCGGGCAGGCGGATGGAAACGTCGTGCAGCAGCTTCCCACGAAGCTTCTGCTGGACGCCAAGCCATCGGCGGACGGCAAGGGTTACGACGTGCTTTACGTCCGGCAGATTCTCGAGCGGGCCACGGTGCCTGATCTCTACAAGCTCTCGACCGACGAGTGGGGCCAGGCGGTCCACACGGGCGACCGGCTGAATCTCCGCACCGATGATCCGGGCTCCAGCGCGTATTGAGTGCATCGTCCGGTGCAAAGCGCCGGGCGTGAATCCGACAGAACGATGGTGGGTTGACAGCGACAAAGCGGAGTGACAACACGCGGAGGGCCAGACCTTGGCCCTCCCGCAACAGGAGTACACGATGAACGCTTTCTGGAACAAGACGGGCAAGATGATGGTGTGCGGCGCCGCGGCGCTGGTGGTGGCGGCCGGTGCGTGCGCCCAGTCTGCGCCGACGCCGCCCGCGAGCCCGACCCCGCCGAGCGACAAGGCCGGCGAGGGCTTCGACAAGCCTCTCAAGGCCCGCGTCAAGGCGTCCAAGAACTCGGGCACCCAGCACTTCACGTACATGCAGAACGACGGCGATCACTCCATGAAGATCGTCGTCAATGGCGACGACGTGAGCGCCGAGGTTGACGGCAAGGAAGTCCCCGCGGACCGCATCAAGCGCGAGGGCGATTTGATCACCATCCTGGACGAGAAGGGCGAGCCGATCGGCCAGCCCATCGCGGTGGGTCATGCGGGCGCCGGGCTCGGTCGCGATGGCCAAGCGTTGGTCCTCGAGCACGATGGGCTTGCCAGGATTCAGCGCCTGATGCCGGGCCAGATGGCCTTTGGCGCCGAGGTCAATCCGCCGCCGGTGATGCTGGGCGTCACGATGTCCGAGGCGGACGAGAACGTGCTCAAGCACCTTGGCATCGAGGGCGGCGCGATCCAGATCGACACGGTGCGTGACGGGCTTCCCGCGGCCAAGGCGGGCCTGCAGGCCGATGATCTGATCACGTCCATCAACGGGCAGACCCCCGCGACGCGCGAGAAGCTCCGCGAGGTGCTGCAAGCCTCCAAGGCTGGCGATGAGCTCAAAGTGAAGGTGATGCGCCGCGGACAGGCGCAGGACCTGACCATCAAGCTCGAGGCGTACGACGCGACCAAGCTCGGCAACGTGACCGCCACGATTCCGCGCGGCGGCGTGTTCGAGATGGTTCCGGGGCAGGCCTGGAGCTTCAACGGCCTCGATGAAGACATGAAGGAGCGCCTGAAGGAGGCCCGCGCGTCGATCGAGGAGGCCCTGACGCAGCTCAAGGCCAGCGCCAAGTTCGAGAGCGAGAAGATCCGCCAGGAGGTTTCCGACTCCCTGGAGAAGGCGATGCAGAGCCTGGCCCAGGAACAGGAGAAGCTCGCCAAGACCCACGAGAACCTGGCCAAGCGGTACAGGCTCCTGACGACGCCGACGCCCTCGGCTCCCGGCGTTCCGGGTGAAGCGCCCAGGGCGCTGGCCCCCGAGTCCGGGATGGTCTTCAGCGTGCCCGGGTCGCCCGACATGGATCGCCGGATGAAGGCGCTGGAGGAGCAGAACGCCGCCCTCATGAAGAAGCTTGAGGAGCTCTCCAAGAAGCTCGACGACAAGAAGTGATCCTCACGATTCGTTCGGCCAGTGCACTCCGGCCGAACGCACTACCCCCCAGACCAACCCCCGCGCGGGGGTTGGTCTGCTTTTGGAGCCTGTGCTTGGCGGGTTTCGGGCCCGGGCTGGTTTGTGTCGGCGGCGGCCCCAAGAATGGGCCGTGATTCACGCGCAGAAACTGGAGCGTCTGTTGGGTGCGGCCCGCGAGGCGGTGGCGCGGGCCACGCTGGTGATCCGTCAGGCCAGGCCCAGGGTGCTGGCGGCGGGTTCGTTCAGCAAGTCGGACTCGAGCCCGGTGACCGTCGCGGACATGGCCGGGCAGGCGGTGGTGGCGCGGACGCTCTCGGAGATGCTCGGGCCTTCGTTCACGCTGGTGGGCGAGGAGACTTCCGAGCCCTTGCAGGGCGAGGCCAATCGCGAAGCCCTGGCGCTGGCGACGTCGATCGTGGAACCCGTGTGGAAGAACGCGACGCCGGAGGATGTGCTGCGCGCGATCGATCTGGGCGCGGACAAGGAAGGGGCCAGGCAGGAGTCGTTCTGGACGGTTGATCCCATCGACGGGACCAAGGGCTTTCTGCGCGGGCCCGATGGGCATTACTGCTGCTGCTTGGCGTACATCCACAAGGGACGTCCGGTGGTGGGGGTGCTTGGTTGTCCGACGCTCGACCTGGATCCGTCCAAGGGTCTTGATCCGTCGCGGGCTTCGGGCGTGATGCTCTGGTCGGTGCTCGGAGGCGGCGCGTACGCATCGGGGCTCGAGGCGGGGGCCGCCGCGCAGCGGGTGACGTGTGCTCCGTGGGATTCGGCTCATCGCAAGGTTCGGGTGGCGCTGTCGGCGGAGCCTGATTACGCGGCGGTGCCGCGGGTGCTGCCGGTGCTCTCGTCGGTGGGGCTTGAGGCGGAGATCCTGAGGCTCGACAGCCAGTGCAAGTACGCGATGGTGGCGCTGGGTCGAGCGGACCTGTTCATGAGGCTTCCCAAGCGGAGGCAGTCACCGGACTACATATGGGACCATGCTCCGGGCGAGCTTGTGACCCGGGAGTCGGGTGCGCGGATGACCGATACACAGGGTTTGGAGCTGGATTTCGGGGTGGGCAAGAGCCTGGCCCGCAACTCCGGGTTCCTGGCGGCCAGCGCGGCGCTGCACGAGCGTCTGCTGGGCGCCTTGAAGCAGGGGAACTGGTAGGCGCCCGAGCGCGGGATGCCGGTCCTCGGGGTCACGCGTGAAGGGTGGTTCGGATGCGATTGGTTGGGAGCTTTGAGGGCCGCGAGCGCATGCACATTGTTCTGCTCAACCAGGCGTTTCACCCCGACGTGGTCGCGACCGCGCAGATGGCCAAGGACCTGGCCGATGCGCTGACCAAGCGCGGGCACACCGTCACCGCGATCGCATCCCGGTCGATCTACGGCAAGTCGGGCGCGGTGCTCCCCAAGCGCGAGATGGTCGACGGCATCGACGTGCACCGCGTGGGCTTCAGCCTCTTCGGCAAGGCGGGGATCGCGGCCCGTCTGGCGGACTTCCTGTTCTTCTACATCCTGGCGGTCTGGAAGATCCTGACGGTGCGCAAGCCCGACGTGGTGGTCGGGTTCACGACGCCGCCGTTCATCTCGCTCCTGGCGATTCTGAGCAGCTGGGTGCGCGGGTCCAAGGCGGTGTACTGGCTGATGGATCTGTACCCGGACGTGCCGGTCGCGTGCGGACTCATGAAGGCTTCGTCGCCTCTGACGCGCATGTTCGAGTGGTTCAGCCGGTTCATCCTGAAGCGTTCGCACGCGACGGTCGTCCTGGGCCGGTGCATGCAGGAGAAGGTGCTGAGCAAGGGCGCGCCCGCGGATCGCGTGAAGCTGATCCCGGTGTGGTCGGATCTTGGCGAAGACGATCCGGTGGCGCCCGAGGTCAACCCGTACCGCAAGACCTGGGGCCTTGAGGGCAAGTTCTGCGTCATGTACTCGGGCAACTTCGGCATCGGCCACGAGGCGCTGACGATCTGCAAGGCGATGGAGCGGCTCAAGGACCGCGTCGACATCAAGTTCGTCTTTGTCGGCGGCGGCAAGCGCCGCAAGGAAGTCGAGGCCTTCATCAAGGAGCGCGGGCTGAGCAACGCGGCGTACTACGACTACGTGCCGCGGGAGAAGATCGGCGAATCGCTCAGCGCAGCCGACGTGCACCTGATCAGCCTGCGTGAGGGGTGCGAGGGGATCATCTGTCCCTCCAAGCTCTTTGGCGTGATGGCGGTGGCCAAGCCGAGCGTGTACGTGGGGAATCCCCGCAGCGAGATCGCGCGGGTGCTCACCGAGTCGGACTCCGGGTTTCTGGTCCGCGAGGGTCAGGATCAGGAGATGGCCGAGGCGATCACCAGGCTGGCCGATGACCGGGCCCTGGCGGCGCGGATGGGCCATGCGGCCCGGCGCGAGCTGCTCGGGAAGTACGACAAGGCGACGCTCTGCCAGTCCTGGGTACGGATGCTCGAAACGCTCGTGGGTGGGCCCGCTCCCGATCAGAGCGCCAGAGATGCGCGGGCGGCCTGACCGCCGGCCTGGGGCCTGCCTGGATTTCCCATCCAACCCAAACCCACACCAAACCACCCGAGGGGGCTGGTGAGAGATATCCTCTCCGGCTTCGCAGACGGCGTGCGGACCGGCCGATAGAAACGGTCCGGCGCGCGTGTGCGCGGCGGAAGCGGTTCCGCGGATGGGCGCGGCAGCGTCGGGCTGCCTGATCGTCTAAGTGTCTGTGGAAAATCGACTTGTGCAACCCCGTCCGGACTGGAAGGGTTGAGGGAGTGTCGGCGTGAGCACCATGGCCAGCGATCCCAAGGCGGCAAGCTTGGCCGAGGACGGCACGCCGTACGTGCGTCGGAGCAACATCGAGGTCATCTTCACGGTCAAGAACGAGGAGATGAACCTCCCGTTCTCGCTGCCGGCGGTGACGTCGTGGGCGGACAAGGTGTGGATCGTCGACAGCGAGTCGACGGATCGGACGCTGGCGATCGCGCGTGAGCACGGGTGCGGGATCCGGGTGCAGAAGTGGCTCGGCTATGCCGGGCAGAAGAACTGGGCGCTGGACAACCTGCCGCTCAAGAGCGACTGGGTGCTGATCATCGACGGCGACGAGGTTGTGATGGACGACCTTCGCGAGAAGATGCAGGCGATCGCGTCGAAGCCGATGGAGCAGGTGCCGGAGGCGGCGTTCTTCATCAACCGGTACTTCATCTTCCTGGGGAAGAAGATCAAGCATTGCGGGTATTACCCGTCGTGGAACATCCGCTTCTTCAAGCGGGGCAAGGCGCGCTACGAGCAGCGCGATGTGCACGAGCACATGCTGGCCGACGGGCCGGTGGGGTACATCCACGGGCACCTGGAGCACTACGACCGTCGGAGCCTGGAAGTGCTGATGGAGAAGCACAACCGGTACTCGACGCTCGAGGCCAAGGAGATCTACCGCGTCCGCCACTCGGCGAGCCACGCGGGATTCAAGGCGAGCTTCTGGGGTGGTCCGATCGAGCGGCGGCGCTGGATCAAGCACGTCATCTATCCGAAACTGCCCTGCAAGTGGTTGTTCCGATTCCTGTTCATGTACATCCTCAAGGGGGGATTCTGGGACGGGATCACGGGTTTCCGGTTCAGCATGTTCATTACGGCCTACGAGCTGCTCATCCATCTGAAGCTCATCGAGCTTGAGCTGCAGGAGAAGGATCGGCGTTGGCTGGAGTCGCAGCGGAGCCCCGCTGCTGGTCAGGAAGGGAAGGCATAGGTCATGGCGCAGAGCAGCAAGAGCGAGTACGGCTGGGTGGACGCGACGCCGCGTGAATCGGCGGACATCCTCACGGCCCCGATGGACGCGCTGATCGGTCCGGTCGGGCCCGAGACGCGGATCATCGACATCGGCTGCGGCAACGGCTATCACGCGGGGCGGTACGCGCGCCGGGGCTGCAAGGTCGTGGGCGTCGACATGGCCCCCGACGGGATCGAGATCGCGCGCAAGGCCCATCCGCAGGCGCGGTTCGAGGTCGTTCCCGCCAACGAGGCGATCCTGAAAGTGCTTGGCGAAGCGCCCTTTGACGTGGCGATCTCGACGGAAGTCGTGGAGCACGTCTTTGACGCGCACGCGTGGGCGTCGGCGTGCTTTGATGCGCTGAAGCCCGGCGGGCGTCTGGTCATGTCCACGCCTTACCACGGCTACATCAAGAACATGGCGATCTCGGTGCTCAACAAGTGGGATGGTCACTTCCATCCGCTGCGCACCGGCGGGCACATCAAGTTCTGGTCGAAGGCGACGATCGCGCGGTTGCTCGAGTTCCACGGGTTCGAGAACATCCGCTTCATCGGAGCGGGGCGCGTGCCGTATCTCTGGAAGAGCATGGTGGTCGGCGCTGACCGGATCAAGGGTCCCAAGCCTCAGGGCCGCATCGAGGATCTGTGGCGCGAGGATCAGGCTTCCAACGCGTAGCAAGAAGGGGTCCGAGCGGTGAGCGAGCAGAACAGCCAGCCCGGCGGGTATGACGCGGCATCGGATCCGTATCTGAAGGCCAAGCAGAGTCCCTGGACGCTCAAGGAGAAGATCCTGCGGGCGATCTGGATGCTGGTCGGTCGGCGCATGCTGCGCTGGAGCTGGCACAACTGGTACGGGTATCGCCGCTGGGTGCTCAGGCTCTTTGGCGCCAGAATCGGGCGTGAGTGCGTGATCCGTCCGTCGGTCGAGGTGTACATCCCCTGGAATCTTGAGATGGGGGACATCTCGGCGCTGGGTGACGGCGCGATCGTGTACAACCTCGGGCCTGTGAAGATCGGCAAGCGCGTGACGGTGAGTCAGTACGCCCACCTGTGCGCGGGTTCGCACGACTTCACGCGGCGCGACATGCCTCTGCTGCGTCCTCCGATCACCATCGGGGACGATTGCTGGATCGCGGCCGATTCGTTCATCGGCCCCGGCGTGAAGGTCGGAGAAGGCACGATCGTCGGGGCCCGCGCCAGCCTGTTCAGCGATGCGGAGCCCTGGAGCATCTATGTGGGCAATCCGGCCCGGAAGCTCAAGGATCGACCCCCCATTCAGATGCCGGACGGCTCGACGCTGGGCGGCAAGAAGGCCTGACTCTCGCAAGCCCTGACTCTCCCAAGGCCGGATCGATATCATCGAGCCGGACGACCTTGTGTTGGGAGCGTGCTTGGGGCAGTTGACGACCAATCCGGCCGGCGCCGCCGGCGAGACCCTTCCCGGGGATCTTGCGGGTGGTCGCGTCGCGCGGGTGCTGATCTGCGGCGGGTCGACCACCGCGGGTCGGATGCTCATCAGGCAGCTCCGTGCCGGCGGCAGCGAAGTGTGCGTCTACCAGGAAGACCCCGAGATCGGCGTGCAGGACCCGGGCGTCACGCTGGTCCGCGGCGCGCTGGGCAAGGTTCATCTGAGCGAGGGGCTCGAAGGCACCTTCTCCGCAGCGGTGAGTTTTCTCTCGATCGCGCCCGGCGCGGATTCGGGGGAGTTTGATCGGCTCAGCTCGCTCGTGCGCTTCTGCCGGGAGCGCCGGGTTCCGAAGCTCATTCATGTCGAGCCTGTGCTCAGGCGTCCCGGCGCGGAGTCTCCGACGTCGCGGGTCGTCGAGAACGCGCCCAGGGAGCTGACCATCCACATCGTGCGCGTGGGCGTGCTTCTGGGCGGTCTCCTGGAAGACCCGATGATCGGCATCGGCGTGCGGCTGTGGAACAACCGGGTGCTGGCGCTGGGCGCGATGGGCGAGCGTGTGCCCGTGAGCAGCACCAAGGCGGTGGCGGAGACGATCGCGGAGCTGCTCGCAAACACCGGCGGGCCGGCGCTCACGAACCGGATCGAGGAAGCCAGTCCCACCAAGCGCGAGTATCTGACCGCGTGCTGCCAACAGCTCGGCGCGGGCGTCGGTGTTCGCGGCGTGCCCGGATGGATCTGGCCCGCGGTGTCGGGGCTCGGGTGGGTCGCATCCAAGCTCGGGGCGGCCAAGCTTGAACCATGGCGCGTCACCGATGGAGCTGCGCCTTCGAGCGCCGGGCAGCGCGGCTTTGACTGGGTGCGCGAGCTGACCGAGACGGTTGAGAATCAGAAGCCCAACTTCAAATCACCCCACACGACCGCGACGCCCATGAGCATCACGGCCCAGAAACTGAGCTTCGTCGGGCCCGGCGCGATGACGAGCCGTCATGCTGGGGCGCTGCGCAAGCTCGGGTTCAAGGGTCGCGTGGTGGCATACGGCGATCCGAACGCCGAGGGCTTTTCTGCCGAATCGCGGTCGCTCGACGCGGTTGATGGAGCGGACCTGCACGTCGTCGGCCCGGGAGGGCTGGAGCAGCTTGCGAACTTGAAGGATGTTCCCGGCGCGGTGCTGGTGGACCGGCCGTCGTGCACCGACGAGGCGGGCTGGGCCGAGCTCCTGTCGGCTTCGCGGGCCCGGGGCGATGCGGTCTACGCGTGCCACGAGCATCGCTTCCGCGCCAATGTCACCAGGCTTTTGGATCACATCCGCCGCTTCAACCCGGGCGGGCTGATCCATGTGGACGTGGACCTTCAGGTGCCGGGCACGGAGCGCGGCGATCTGTGCGAGCTGGCGCTGCCTTCTCTCGATCTGGCGATGATGTTCCACGGGCCCGAGGGCGGGCCCTGGTCGGTTGGGCCTGTGCGTTCGCGGTGCGACCGCCTGGGCGCGGTGGACCTGGTGCAGGGTGAGTTCCAGAGCCGGACGTGCTCGGTGCGCTATGTGCTGAGGCGCGGGTTTGTCGCCCGGCGGACGGTGATCCGCTACGTGTTCCAGAACTATCGGGCGCTGCTCACCTTCGGGCCGGACAACTTCTTTGCGCAGCACGCGACGGATCCCTGGGGATTCTCGAGCCTGGGCTTGCGGGAGAGGCTTCGCGGCGCGATCGACGCGGCGGGGAGCGGCCCCTGCGCGGATGATGCTGCTCCGACGGCGCTGGCGATCTGCGCGGCGCTGGGCGATCTGCGGCTTCGGCCTTCGATCGAACTGGCCAGGCTCACGCCGTTCTACGAGGCGTGGTTCCAGCTCCGTCGTGCGGCCCGGTCTCAGGCGTGAAAGCCCGGTCTCAGGCGTGAAGACCCGCTCAGACGTACCGGTATTCGATGGGCGCTTCGACCTCGGAGTGCAGGCTCGCGTGCACCGGGCACGTGTGCCCGACGCGCTCGATGCGCTCGCGCCACTCGGCGGGGATGGAGGCGGGGAGCGTCACGACGACCGGCAGGCGGCCGATGCGGCGCGGCGTCTGGTTCATGTGCTTCTCGACGCGCGCCGTCGCGTTGCCGATCGACAGCCCATTGCGCTCGGCGTACATGCCGATGGTGGTCAGGATGCACGCTGCCAGGCCCGCAGCGACCAGGTCGGTCGGGGAGAACGCGGAGGCTTCACCCCCGATGTCCTTGGGCGCGTCGGTGCGGAGGGTGGGGCCCTCGGGGTGGGTGAGGTCGCACTTCTTGTTGCCGGCGTAACGGACGTTGATCTCAACCATGCCTGAGGGTAGGCCCGGGTTCTCAGCACCCCGCGTCGAAGGCGTTGAAGAACGCGAAGAAGTCGTTGAGGTCGGTTCCCGGGTTGGCGTCCAGGTCGGCGCAGGGGCCCGAGAGGTCCCAGCACCCGAAGAACGCGAAGAAGTCGGAGAGGTCAACGACGCCATTGTCATCGATGTCCGCGGTGCAGCAGGTGTTTCCGACGAAGGCGATCCAGGAGTTCTCGACGCTGTCGTAGAAGCCATCGCCGATGAGGTAGCGCCCGTCGGGCGAGATCTTGCGGACCGAGAGTCCGGTCCAGTGGGAGAGGTCGAGGCCGCGCGAGGCGAGCAGGGACTCGACGGATCGTCCGGAGAAGCGGAGCGTGTTGCACCAGACCCGGCCTCGGTCGGCGCTGGAGCCCGGGCTGCGCGAGTTGCCGATCACCGTCGCGCCGTTTGCGGAGAGGTCGAGCGCTTCGCCTGAGGCGTCATCCACGACCAGCGGAAGCGGAGCCCAGGCGTTCACGTTGGAGACGTAGAGCCAGGGCTGGCGGACGCCCGAGGCGTTCACCGCAGCTCCCGCGCCCCAGGCGCCGTCGACCGAGATGCTGTTGAGCACGCAAGAGGTGTTGCCGAATGGCAGCGCCAGGAGCGAGGCGGTGATGGGGGAGCCGGCGCGGTTCCAGGAAACCGCCCTCAGGATCGTCGCGCCGTCGCTGATGCGGCGGAAGCTGGCGTTGCCGAAGATGCGCGTGCCCACAGCGCCGAGCGCTTCGGTGTCGCGGGTCTCGGATCCCGACAACGTCGCCGCGGGAAGCGAGAGGGACGATGCGGGGCTGGTGCGCGAGAAGAGCAGGCCCGTGCGAGGATCCGTGCTGAGGGACCCGAAGGCCTCGGAGCCATCGATCGCGGAGCCAACGACTCGCCCGACGATTGAGCTCGAGCTTGTGCCGGCGGCGCCAGCCTTGTAGGAGATGATCGTGCCCGAGCCGATCGAGACGCCGAAGGCGGTGGAGCCATCATCCGAAAGGGCTGCAGCGGTCCAGCGGGCAGGGCTTGCGATGAGTTGGAGGCTGCTGGTCTTGCTCCAGAAGAATCCGGTGTCGACCAGCGTCGTCTGGAAGGCGAAGGAGTACTGGCCGAGCGCGACGCCTTCGTTGGTGACGTCCACAAAGCGGAGCGTGGCCAGCGGACTGGGATGGCGCTCGAGCCTTTCGATCCATGGCTGTGCGTGCGCGAGGGGCGCAGCCAGAGCCACAGCCAGGGAAACAACACAGCGGCGCGAAGGGTTCATGGCACGCTCCCGTCGGAATCGCGCGATCGCGATCCTCCGAGAATATCGGTTGATGAGCTGTGGACCAAGGAATTCCGGGGCTCAGCACCCGGCGTCGAACGCGTTGAAGAAGGCGAAGAAATCGCCCAGATTCACATCCGGATCGTCGTCGAGGTCGGCGCAGGGCTCGGCGAGGTCCCAGCAGTTGAAGAACGCGAAGAAGTCGCTCAGGTCGACCATGCCATTGTCGTCGACGTCCGCGACGCAGCAGGTCTGTCCGACAGAGGCGACGAAGGTCCAGGGAACGCCATCCAGATCGCCCGAGCCTGAGACGAACTGCCCATCGGGCGAGATGTGATCGAGGGTGAGATTCGACCAGTGCGAGAGGTCGATGCCCCGGCTGGCCAGGAGACTCTCGACCGAGCGGGCCGAGAGCTTCAGCGTTGTGCACCAGACGCGCCCATGGTCGGCTCCGAAGGGCGTGGACCGGGCGTTTCCGACGAGTGTGAAGCCCGCGCCCGAGATGTCCAGCGCGTCGCCCGACACATCTCCTGCGAGCATCGGCAAAGGCCAGGATGTGAAGTCCAGGAAGCGATGGAACCAGGGCTGATGAATCTGGTCGGCGTTCCACGCGGACGCGGCACAGAAGTCCGCGAAGTTCGACGCGGCATTGATGACGTACGACTGATAGCCGCCCGGGTTGACGATGAGTCGGGAGATCACGGGCTCGATGTTCCGATTCCAGATCTGCGTGCGCGAGACGAGCTGATTGTCAGCGTTGCGCCGATAGTCGGCGCGTCCGAGCAGCAACAGGCCGTCCGTGGTCGCGGAGGTGACCTGGACATCCAGCGTTGTGTGTCCCGAGACCGAGATCGTGCCGAGCGTCTGTGAGAGCGCGGGGAACAGGCGGTCGAAGATCTTGGGGACGCGCTGGCCGGACTGCTCGTAGCCGAATGCCTCATCGCCCGTGCTGGTCGAGGCTTGAGCGAACCCGGCCAGGGGGCTCAGGTCCGGCGCCGCGGCTGTTCCGATGAAGGCGAGCACGCGCGAGTCAGAGGAGCGTGTCGCGAACGAAACGACGCCGTCACGCGAGAGGCACCCGGCCTGTGCGGACGTTCCGGAGGTGGGCAAGTCGACACGACCAAGTTGGATGGTCCAGCGGTAGGGGATCTGGGTCGCGCCGGGGCCGGACTGCTGTCCGAGCAGCACGCCTTGGTCGGCAAGATCGACTGTGGAGCAGATCGTTCCGGCGTTGGGGTTGACCGGCTGGACCGCGGCGATCCAGTACTGCGCCAGCGCGGGACGTGCAAGCGCAGCACAACCGAGGACCGGCAGGGCGGCCCGGGCGCAGTGTGCAACTCGGGGCCTTCTCCCCATGTCAGCAGACTACTCGCAGAGCGCTGCGCAGCCAAGAAAATCAGAGGCCCGCAACACAGGCCAGCAGCAAACAGGCCCGCGCGGGAGGCTTGCAGCCACCGGCGCGGGCCTGTGTGGGTTATCCGGACGGGCCGGCTCAGCAGCCAGCATCAAACCCATTGAGGAAGAGAAAGAAGTCGTTGAGGTCAATACCCGCGACGCCATCGATGTCAGCGCACGGCAGCGACTGATCGAAGCAGTTGAAGAAGGCGAAGAAGTCCTCGAGGTCGACGACCAGGTCGCTGTTGAGATCGCTCACGCATGGATCAAGGCGGAATGCGCGGGGCGTGCCGAGCCAGGAGCCGTTGCCCGCCAGCTGGCCCGAAGCGTTCGACGCCCAGACCTGCTCAAGGCTCCAGTTGGGAGCGTCTTGCACGCGGGTATTGAGATCGATCGCGGTGTTGTTGCGGAAGAGCGTGGCGTGGAAGCTGCTGATCCCGATGATGTCCGATGCGCCGACGAACCCGGTAGCCAGGCCCGGAGTGGACGGGGTCGCGCCTCCGAGATCGACGCGGCTCAGCACAGTGCCCGCAGCATCGATATTCCAGAGCGTCGGACGGCGGACGCCCGCGGCGTTCTGCGACCAGCCGACGATGCGGGTGCCATTGATCGCGTAGGCCTGACCATTGACGCCGCCGAGCGTGCCGAGGTTCTTGGCGACGCCGTTGAGCCACAAGGTCGGGCGCGAGGAGGCTTCCTGAGCGGTGGAGGCGCTGCCGACGACGCGGCCGGAGTCGTCGACACCGAGGGCCTGAGAAGTGGAACCTCCGAGCGCGGGAAGGTTGGTGAGCGTGTTGTTCTTCAGGATGCAGGCGGTTGGGAACGCATAGCCATTGATTCGGACGAGCGTGGTCCCGACGATGTCGCCCGAAGCGTTGGAAGCATGGGGCTGGAATGCGCCCAGGGCAACGGGCACGCCGTTGGTCCAGCGCACCGCTTGAGAGCCGAAGGAGCCGAGCGTGTAGGCGACACCCACGGCGCTGCCATCGGGCAGGAAGGAGAAGATGGCGCTCTCTGAGTAGCCCGGCAGGCCGGGATAGAGCAGAGCGCCCGGATCGAACGATGCGGGGATGAAGTGAGCGCTGGCGTCGGTCGTGTTGCCGGCGGGAAGCCCATCGCTGCGGAGGGCGAAGGCGCGGCTCTGCGCGGTGCTCGAGCCGAGATCAACGACGCGATAAGTCTGCGCGAGGGCGGCCGACGGCGCCGCGACCAGCGCCAGGGCCATCAGACGGGTGATGGATGCGGTATTCATGGCGAGCTCCTGTCGTGGGGCGTGCGGATCAGTCGTCGACCTTGTGGAAGAACGAGCCTGGCGTGGAGGTGTGGCAGACGGTGCAGGTGTTGATGACGCCCGAGTGGCCCTGGAGTCGGACCGCCTGGGCGTTGTCCTGCTCGGTCGTCGCTGATCCGACGGAGTGCGGGCTGCCGTGACACGTGATGCACTGCACGCCCTTGTGGCCGACGGCGTCGCGGAATCGCACGCCGGGCTGCTCGAACTGGTAGCCGGGCTTGCTGTGGCAGTCGGCGCAGCGCGGCAGATCAACCCAGGGATTCCTGGCGGGATTGCCGACCGCGGTCATGCTCGTGTGGCACGAGTTGCAATCCATGCCCTTGGAGGCGTGCACGTCGCGCTGACAGTTGGTGCGGACGCCCGGGTGGCACGCGTAGCACGCGTTGGTCAGGTTGGCCTGCGACATGCGCGAGGCGTGGGCCAGGTGCATCGCCGAAGAGAGGCTGGACACGCCGGGCTGACCGGGAGCGCCCAGCGCGTTGTCCGAGTGGCATCCCGCGCAGAGCACGGGCTGGCTGTTGATCAGGTTGGTGCTGTGGAGACGGTCGTGGGCCTTGAGGATGTTGGTCGCGACCGACTCGCCCGGCGTGTTGTGGCACAGGTTGCAGGACATCTCCCACGACACGGGGACCACGGTCTGCGTCTGTGCGACGACGGTGCTCCCGATCTTGGCGGTGATGAGCGCCATCGGATAGGGATTTTCCTTGCCGTCGTCATCGATCGGGGTCACGGGGACGCCCGTCGCGACATAGCTCTCGTGGGCGCTCTCGTAGGGCATCGCGCCCGACATTCCAAAGCCCGCGACGCCCACGTCGGGCGCGAGGTTCGCGCCCAGAAGCTGCGAGGCGTAGTTCCAGAAGTTGGTCTTTCCCGCGGAGTAGGTGTTGGTCGGGAACATGAACGAGACGCTGGCGTTGTTCCCGGTCATGATCTCGGGCTCGACGCCCCGGCGGATGACCTGGGCCCGGAACGTGTTGAAGGGCGGCAGGATCATCATCTGCGAGAAGTCGTTCTGCATGCAGTGCATGCCCAGGTCGTTGTACGCCACGACGTTGTACGTCGTCTGGGCGCGTGCGATCCCCGGGAGCAGCGCCGCGCCCGCCAGCAGGGCGGTTGCGGCGCGGCGCCAGAACGATCTTCGTGATGCCCCACTCCGGAACAGCGCGGATCGGTGCGGCCTGATCGACAAGCGGTCTGGGCTCATGTGCCACCTCGCTCGGTGCCGGCGCGCTCCAACACGGAGATACGCCGAATCCGGACCTTAACCTCTGCTAGAGGCGAGGAAGCTACACAAGGCGTCAGCGGCGCCGAGAGAATTCACTTCAAGCGGGAATTGCTTTCATCGAAACCGATGAAAGCGTGGGCATGTCGAGCGGTGTTGCCGGGCAAACCCCGGCAAACAAGGCGCGCCGCGTCGAACACGGGGGTGCACAAACACCGCGAATCCGCGGCAATTCCCGCTGCTTTGGCGGGAGTCGATCTGAGATGCTCAGCACTGCGCGTCGAAGCCGTTGAAGAACGCGAAGAAGTCGATGAGGTCGACCTGTCCATCGCCATCGATGTCGGCGTGGATGTCGGTGGTGTCCCAGGCGTTGAAGAACTCGAAGAAGTCGAGGAGATCGGAGACGCCGTCGCAGTTCAGGTCGCTGGCGCAGATGACGATCAGGGCGACGTTGGTGAGGGTGAACCCGCACGAGTTGTACGCGACGCCTTGGTAGAAGCCCGAGTCGGCGGCGCGGGCGTGCAGGATCAGTGGGGCGTTGGTGTGAGCACCCAGGATTTCGGAGTAGTGATCCGTGACGCCATCTTCGAGGGGCTCGGCGTCCTTGCTCCAGTCCCAGGTCAGTGCGCCGGCTTCCGCGCCCGTGAACGCCTGTGCGAAGAGGAGGACGTTGGCGCCGTTGCAATACGTTCCGGGATTGGGCTGTGTGTAGATGTCGGCCGAACCAGCCGCGAACCGGGCAGCCTGATAGTTCGTGTAGAAGCCTTCGGGGTTGTCGGAGAGTTCGCCGCAGACGATGAGGCCGCCATCGGGTCCGATGCACATGTTCTGCACGTCGTGGTTGAGGAAGGGGAGGCCACCATCAGACCAGGACGAGCCGTTCCACGAGGCCAGCCCGAGCACGGACACGCCTCCCGCGGTCGTGAACTGTCCGCACGCCCACAGGCGGCCATCCTTCACGAGCAGCTTGAAGATCGGGGTGTTGGTGCCGCCAAGCACGGATTGCCAGCTCGTGCCGTTCCACTTGGCGATGTGTTTGTCGGGAGCGCCCTGGGCAGCCTGGAACTGTCCCGCAGCGTAGAGCTCGCCCTGGTAGGTCGCAAACGAGTAGACGGAGCCGCCCGGGTAGTAGAGACCATCACCCATGGCCTGAAAAGCGCCGTCGTGGAGGCGTGCGACGCTTTTCACCGCGGTGGTGCCGTTCCAATAGAAGTTGCCGCCGATGATGAGCTCGTCGTTGAAGGTGTCGATCGCGGTGACGATGCCGTTGGGGCTGAAGGTCCAGTCGAAGGGGATGGTGGACCAAGAGGAGCCATCCCAGACGATCACGCCGCGCGTCTGCTGACCGCCGTTGATGGTAAACCCGCCGCCGCCGATGTAGAGCTTCCCGTCGTGGACGAACGCGTCGTAGGCGTAGCCCCCCACGCCGCCGCCGACCGCTTCCCAGTCGGTGCCGTTCCAGCGGGCGACGCCCAGAAGCGGCTGGCCCTCATACTGGTTGAAGCTTCCGGTGACGTAGATGCTGCCCTCGTACGAGATGATCGTGTTGGCGAAGCTGTCGAAGTCGCCTCCGAGTTTCTCCCAGCCCGCGCTGGTCCAGCGGTAGACGCCGTAGTTGATGCCGCAGAACACGTCGTTGGTCAGGCCGTCGTTGTGGGTCGCGATGGCGCGTGAGAATCCCCCGGCGTCGGGGAAGACGCGCCACTTCTCTTCGCACTGCGCCGAAGCGGCCATCGCGGGAGAGAGCGCCGCGAGCAGCATCAGCAATCGAAAGACCAGGTCTCTGAGAGAGGCGTGCGGGCCGTTCTGTGGGCGCTGGGTCGTCATCGGAGGTCTCCGGAATCGCCCCCCGAGCGGGGCGCGGTCTGGGCGTTGCTGTGTTCGAGCGAACACAGGCCGTCTCGCTTTGGAAGCAGATCACCCGGCGATGCTGGGCTCAGCACTGCGTGTCGAAACCGTTGAAGAACGTGAAGAAGTCGCCCAGGTCGACCTCGCCGTTCCCATCGATGTCCGCGCAGGGTTCGGAGAGGTCCCAGCAGGAGAAGAAGTCGAAGAAGTCGTTGAGGTCCACGATCGCGTCGCAGTTCTGGTCGGCGGCGCACTTGTAGATGGAGCCTCTGAACGCGATCTCGTTGGCGGTCAGCACGCGGTCGTAGAGCGCGATCTCATCCAGGGTTCCGGTGAAGTAGCGCCCGCCGAGGATGTCGCGGGCCTCGTTGATGCGGAAGGAGCTCGGAACGATGTTGATGTTGGCGGCCGCGAAAAAGCCGGGCGAGAGCGCGGTGTCGCGGATGGTCGCGATGAGGCAGCCGTTGATGTAGAGCTTTGAGCCGGCTTCCGAGTCGGTTCCTCCCTGGCGCGTCCAGACGACGTGCATCCAGGTATTCGGGTCGAGCTCGTAGGGAACGCGCAGCCCGCCGTTGTAGAAGCCCGCATAGAGGATGAGGTTGTTGAATCCGTCGATGCCGAAGTAGACCTCGCGTCCCGAACGACTGGCGCCGCCGTCACCCCAATGGAGGAACGGTCCCCAGAATTGTGCGCCAGACGCGCCGGGCAAGCGCACGACCGCCTCGATCGAGAACGTTGGATTTCCAGAGAGGGGCGAGACGCCCAGCGATTCGAGATATCCGCCGGGCTTGAAGCCGACACCGGCGTCTCCAGCAGCGGTCGCGATGCCTCGCGAGATCGTTCCGGTGGAGAACGCGTTGAACGCGGCACCGAGTGAGCCGTTGTTGGCGAAGTTGCCCGACGTCTCGTTCAGCCTGTACCACAGGATCGGCGCCGAATCGGCAACGCTGAGTGCAAACTCGGGAGGAGCAGCAGCGGCGCTTGAAGCAGCCAAGGCGGCGACGCCCG
Organism: uncultured Phycisphaeraceae bacterium; assembly: GCA_964531675.1. Taxonomy (GTDB): domain Bacteria; phylum Planctomycetota; class Phycisphaerae; order Phycisphaerales; family UBA1924; genus CAZHFW01. The sequence continues at coordinate 94,416 of CAZHFW010000004.1, forward strand.
AAAGAACGATGTTGCGGGTGATCTGCATAGGGAAACCTCCGGGGCTGGTCTGGCCAGACTATGTCAGGGTCGGAGGAAGCCAAACGAGAATCTGCAAAGCCACGCAGGTGGCCGGCGGTGCGCCGCGGAACGACCGGGGGGCGGACGCCCTGCATACGCCATCTGGAGGAGCGGGCCGTCCGATAACAAGTTACATCGTGAGGCCGGCGCCCCGGGCGTCCGCACGGGGGAATGAAAAAACGCCGGCGAGGGCATCGCCGGCGTCGTGTGTGATTTGCGAGCTTGGAGTGGGCTCAGCAGCCGACGTCGAAGGAGGCGAAGAAGGCGAAGAAGTCGCCCAGGTCAATGCCGGGCACGCCGTCGAGTTCGGCGCAGGGTGTGGAGAGGTCCCAGCAGCCAAAGAAGATGAAGAAGTCGGAGAGGTCGACCTGACCATCGTCATCGAGGTCGGCGGGGCAGGTAAGGCCGATGTAGACGTTGGCGTCGTCGAGGTTGATCCACCCGATGTTCTCACCCCAGGCGTAGCCGCGGAGGCGGGAACCCGAGGCCCCGAGCGATTCGACGCGGGCGGGATTGGGGGGCGTGGCCAGGGCGCCGCCGCTGAAGTTGATCCAGCCGGCGTTTTCCGACCAGGCGTAGCCCGAGAGCTGGCGGGAGACGGGGTTGAAGTTCACGCCGGAGTTCTGGCCGAGCGTGTTGAGGTACGGGCCGTTGCCATCGCCGACAGAGATCCAGCCGATGTTTTCCGACCAGATCCTGCCGGAGAGGAAGTTGCCGAGGATGCGAACGCCGGTGGCGCCGGTGGTGTTGTCGGCGTCGGCGAAGTTCAGGTAGCCGACATTCTCCGCCCAGGCGTACTTCTTGGCCTGGATGACGTGGAAGGTGTCCTGGGCCGCGGCGGGCAGCGCCAGCGTCGCGAGAGCCAGGGCGGGAAGAATCGAGCGGGGCATGCAAGGTCTCCGTTCGGTGTGGGACAGGAAGAGTTTACCGGGGGCGGGTTTGTTTCCCAAGAGGGATTGGGATCAGTACGCGAAGTTTGCCAGGGGATCGGTGGAGCCAAGCCCGCCGCCGGTGTTTCCGGCGACCGCACCAGCGGAGGCGGCGCTCAGGATGGTGCCCCAGGCGTTGCCGGCCACGCCCGAGAAGTTGGTGGAGTTGCCCGAGGCGGTGTTGCGGACGATGAAGTTCCCCGCGGTGTCGGCGCGGATGCCGATGTCGTTGGAGCTCACGTTGTTGCCTTCGGCGCGGGCATCCGCTCCAGCGAGCTTGATCCCCGCGCCAATGTTCGCCCCGACGCCGTTGGATGAGCAGGTGTTCCCGGTGACCAGGCAGCGGGATCCCACGATGATGCCGTCAAGCGCGTTGGCCGAGGCGGTGGAGTTGGAGATCACGCCGCGGTCGACGAGCTTGAAGCCGTAGACGCCGTTCTCGGATGCGAGGCAGTTGGCAACCACCGAGTCGGTGCCAAGCGCGAAGCCTGAGCCGGTGGACTTGCGGGCGGTGCATCCGTTGAGGTTGGCGGCGACATCGCTGTAGAACCCGGTCCCGCAATCCGTGGCGGCGCAGTTCGTCAGGCTGGACGCGGACCAGATGTAGAACCCATAGCCCGCGGAGGACTTGACGTTGCAGTTGATCAGCGTGGCGCCGGCGACCGAGAAGCCCGTGTCGCCTGTGGTGACCACGGTGCAGTCGCGGAGCGTCGATCCGGGCCCGGCGGAGAACGCGACGGTGTCTCCATCGATGACGGTGCAGCGTTCGATCATCGCCCCCGATCCGACGGTGAGCGAAGACTCGGAGCAGTCGAACAGCGTGACGTCCTGGATGCGGGCGCCGTGGGACGCCGAGGTGAGGGAGATCCCGTTGGATCCGCCGTTGGCGACGACGCCGTTCTTGATCGTGACTCCGGCGCGTCCGGCGTCGGTTCCGATGCAGGCCAGACCCGAAGAGATACCGGAAACCGTGAACCCGTTGAGATCGAGGGTGACGTGGGGCGACTGGATCAGGATCGTGACCTTCTCCGCGGCGCCCGCGACGTTCCCCGTGAGGTAGTAGCTTCCGGGCGAACTGATGCGGTAGACGCACTCAGAGTTGCCGGGCGTGTTGGTCTGGTTGATCGCGATGCGGGGCTCGGTCTCGGCGATGGTCTTGCCTGTGGGGACGATCGGTCCCAGAGGCGGGTCGATCGGGCCCGCAAGAGCGGGGAGCGCCAGGAGCGAGAGCACAGCGAGCGAAGCAGCTTTGCGGTTGAGACGATGCATGGGTGTGGTCCTTCGGATGTCGATGGTGATGGTCAGTAGACGAAGTTGGCCGCTTCGTCGGTGGTGCCCGCGGTGCCGCCGGAACTGCCGTTGATCGCAGCAGAAAGCGCCATGGTGACGATGGATCCGACGCGGTTATTGGCGACGATGTTGAAGGCAGCGACGCTGGCCTCCGCGCAGGTGTTCTTGATCACCAGGTTGTTGGTGCCGTCGACCTTGAATCCGGTCGTGCCCTGGGTGACGTGGTTGTCGGAGATGAGGTTGCGGGAGCCGGTCGCGTGGATGCCGATCGCGCCGCCGCGAACCGTGTTTTCAAGGATCCGGCAGTAGCTGCCGAAGGAAAGGTGCTCGACGATGTTGGTGAAGAAGGTGCAGCCCTGCACGGTGCAGCCCCAGGCGACGCGGACGCCGATGTTCTTGTTGCTGGAGACGGTGCAGTCCAGGATCGCCGAGGCATCGGAGGTGCTGATCCCGTCGTCGTTGTTGGAGCCCGCGGAGCAGTTGCGGATCGTGGACTGGTTGTTGGCGTTGATGCCGTCCGTGCCGTTGCGGTCGGCCACACAGTTCTCGACGAGGCAGCGGGAGGACGCGTCGATGCCGATGTCCGCGTTGTTGTACGCGGTGCATCCGACGACGTGGTAATCATCGCCCACGTCGATGCCAACGCCATTCTCCGTCGCGACGATGTCTCGGACAACGCCGCCGTAGCTCAGGCCGAGGTCGACGCCGGTGTCCGAGCATCCCGTGACCGTTCCGTTGCGGACCACCAGGCCCCAGATCGAGCCCGAGGATCGGACGCCGACCACGCCCGAGGCGCTTCCCTCGATCGTGAAGCCCGAGAGATCGATCGTAACGTTGCTCGTCAGCACCTGAATACCGACGGTGTACGGAGCATCGATCGAGAGGTTTTCGGTGAGGTAGTACGAGCCGGGCTGCGAGATGCGGTACAGGGCGGTGCCCTGGCCCGGCGTGTTGGTCTGGTTGATCGGAATCCTGGGCTCAACCTCCTTGAGCGTGCGGAGGGTGGGCGTGATCGGTCCGGTGGGAGGATCCAGGGGGCCCGCGCTGGCGTGGGCGCAGCACATCAAGGCCGCGAGAATGGCGGTGATCTTTCGGTTCAGCATGTTGTTCTCCTTGCCCGACTGATGCGACGCAGAGCAAGCAGACGGCTAGTGAAACACCGTGGAAGTTGCGGGGTGCTGCGCAAAAACACAGACGCCCCTCCGGAGAGGGGCGTCTGGAACTCAGACAAGCCTCGCAGTCTGTCGGGTCGGAATCCCGGCCCGAGGTTGAGCCTGTGGTCAAGACTCAGGCGTTGATCACGCGGCCTTCGGAGGCCAGGGCCGCCTCGTGGATGCTCTCGTGCATGGTCGGGTGCGCGTGCACGGTGACGATGAGCTCTTCGCTGGTCGCCTCGAGGCGGCGCGCCAGGGTCAGCTCGGAGATGAGCTCGGTCGCCTGATCGCCCAGGATGTGGGCGCCCAGGATCTCGCCGCGGGGAAGGCCACGGATGATCTTGACCAGACCGACGGTGTTGTTGGTGGCGATCGCCTTGCCCAGGGCCGAGAGGGGGAAGGTGCCGACCTGATAGTCGGTGCCCTTCTTGAGCCCCTTGGCGATCAGGGCGCGCTCGGTGTATCCGACCGACGCGACCTGCGGGTGGCAGTAGGTGCAGCCCGGGATGACGGTGTAGTCGATCGGGATCGGCTCGTGGTGAAGCTTCTTGGCCTTCCACGCGATGCGTTCGACGCAGATGATGGCTTCCTCGCCCGCGACGTGGGCCAGCCAGGGCGGGCCGATGACGTCGCCGATGGCGTAGATGCCCGGGAGGTTGGTCTTGTAGTCGATCGCGCGGGGCTCGGGCTTGCTCGCGTCGTAGTCGGTCTTGATGTGGTCCTTGAAGGTCTCAAGGCCCAGGGACGGGTCGAAGAGCCCATCGAAACGGCCCTTGACGCCGACCGCCAGCAGGACCTTGTCGGCCTCGAGCACCTGCTTCTGCGACTCGTCGGGCTTGCCGTCCTTGAGGGGGGCGACATGCACCTTCACGCCGGTCGCGGTCTTCTCGACGTTGGTCGTGGTGGTGGAGGTCAGGATCTTCATCCCGAGCTTCTTGTAGTGCTTCTCGAGGGCCGCGGAGACATCGTCATCCTCGACGGGGACGATGCGGGGCATCATCTCGACGATGGTGACCTCGGTGCCGAAGGAGTGGTAGAAGTAGCCGAACTCCATGCCGATCGCGCCGGCGCCGATGACGATGAGCTTCTTGGGCTGCTCCTTGTTGTACATGGCCTCGCGGGCGCCCCAGATCTTGTCGCCATCGAACTTGGCGAAGGGCAGATCACGGGCGACCGACCCGGTCGCGACGATGACGTGGGTCGCGGTGATGGTCTCGCGGGCCTTGCCGACGGTGACCGGGGAGTGCGTGATGGTGTCCTGGACCGTGGCGTCGGCGATCTCGATCTTGCAAGGCTGGCCGTTCTTGGCGGCCGCGACGATCTTGGCGTTGCCCTTGATGAACTCGATCTTGTTCTTCTTCATCAGGTACTCGACGCCCTTGTTGAGCTTCGAGGCCACGTCGCGGGAGCGGGTGATGACCTTGTTCCAGTCGAAGGAGACCTTGCCCTCGATCTTCAGGCCATAAAGGTCCGAATCGTGGTTGATCTTCTCGAGCAGCTCGGCGTTGGAGAGCAGCGCCTTGGAGGGGATGCAGCCCCAGTTGAGGCACACGCCGCCGAGCTTGTCGCGTTCGATGACCGCGGTCTTGAAGCCGAGCTGTGCGGCGCGGATGGCGCCGACGTACCCGCCGGGACCGCCGCCGATGACCACTACGTCGAAGTGCCGATCTGCCACAGGGAGCACCTTTCTTTGTCGGGCCCGGGGGCCCGGGTGTGAGCGCGTGTCTGCCCCGTTACCGGTCCTCGGTGCGGGGGGAGATGACTATAGGAAATGGCCCGCCTCGGAGATGGGGGGGCGGTTTGTGGGCCCCGTCATGCAGGATCGCTGGGTGCTTGCCACGTCGCTCTTGACCGGACCCTCGGGGATCGGCCAGACTGCACCGCCCCCTCCAAGGGGGATCCAGAAGGGGAAGGGGAGAGGATGATCCGCAGAAGTACGAATCGGTCGTGGCTGGCAGCCTGCGCGCTGCTGGTCGCGGGTGCAGCAGGGTTGGCCCAGGCGGGCCCGCTCGACCCACCTCTGGGGCCGATCACATCCACCAATAAACCGATCGGCGAGATCGAGCCCCGCAAGGCGATCAACAGCACCAACACCCCGGGCGACACCAACAGCGTGTACCGCATCACCGCGGGCGGCTCGTACTACCTCACAGAGAATCTTGCCGGCGTCTCAGGAAAGCACGGGATCGAGATCGCCACCGGCGCGCCGGTCACCATCGACCTCAACGGCTTCACCCTGAACGGCGTGGCGGGTTCCCTGAAGGGCATCGGCGGGGACGGGGGCGTCACGCCGATCGTGACGGTCCGCAACGGAACGGTTACGGGCTTTGGAAGCCAAGGTGTCGAGGCGGTCATCGCTCAGGACCTGCGCGTGCTCCAGAACGGCGGCATCGGCATCCTGCTGACCGACCAGGGGATCGTGTCGGACTGTGTCGTCCGCGGTAACGGCAACATTCTGGGATCCGCAGGCATCCAGACCGCCGCCAGCTGCATCGTCCGCAACTGCACGGTTCAGTCCAATGGAGGCGCCTCTGGCGGCGGGGGGATCGTCGTCGCGGAGAACTGCCGCGTCGAAGCGTGCATCGTGGTCTCCAATGGCAATCTCTCCAACTCCGGGCTCGCCTGGGGCATCTACGCGGGCTTCGACAGCATCGTCGAGCGCTGCCGAGTGAACGCCAACGGCACCACGACCAACCCGAACAACAGCGGGGGGGTGATCGCGTCTGCCGGCGCCGAAGTCCGCGACAATCAGCTGTACCTCAATCGAAATGTCGGCGTCAGCTCATGGGGCGAGGCCAAGATCAGCAATAACAAGATCCAGGGCTCGGGTCCGACCACGGGGTTTGGCATCCTGCTGCAGGCGAGCAGTGCGGTGGTCGAGAACAACTTCATCGCATCCTACGGCACCGGGATCCGGACCATTGCCGGCGTGACCGGCTGCACGATTGTCCGGAACACCGTGCGGGGATCGGCCACGCCGTATGACATTGTCGGCTCCAACGACCTGGGGCCCATCGGCACCGCCGCGAGCGCGACCAGCCCATTCGCAAACACGCAGACGCCTTGATCGCCCCGGCACTGAACTGCCAAGTGACGGAATCCAACCCAACACGACGCGCCCCAACACGAAGTAGCTCAACACCAATCAACCCACCCGCGACAGTTCGAAGCATGAGCGTGCATCGCCCCGCCGGAACCAGCCCATCCCCTGATTCAAGTTCCACGAACGGGAATAAGCCCCGGGAGACCGAGATGAAGAGCCTGCGTCCTGGATTGCTTGTGAAGCAGTTGGTCGGAATCGCCGGCCTGTTGGCAGCGGCGTCCGCGGCCCTGGCCGGTCCGCTCGATCCCCCCACGGGTCCGATCGCGCCAACCCCCGGCCCAGAGCCCCGCATCGCGATCAACCAGACCAACACGCCCGGCGACGCCAACTCGATCTTCCGGATCACCCAGCCCGGGTCGTACTACCTCACGGGCAACGTCTCCGGGGCTTCCGGGTTCCACGGGATCGAGGTCGCTTCGACTGTGGGCTTGGTGACGATTGATCTGAATGGATTCGCCCTCTTGGGCGTCTCCGGATCGCTCGACGGCATCAACAACGAAGTCGGCGCGATGATCACGGTGCGCAACGGGACCGCCAGTACCTGGGGCGGCAATGGCGTCGAGGGAACCCGGATCGAGGACGTGCGGGCCATCGGCAATGGCGGTTCGGGCATCAGCTGCCTTGATCGCGCGATCGTCACGAGGTGTGTCGTCAGCAGCAACGGCGCGGCTCAGAACCGATTCGGTCTGTTGGTGGGCTCGAACTCCATCGTCTCGGACTGCGTCGTCACGCAGAACGGCGGCGCCTCGACGGGAGGAGGAATCTCCACATCCGCGACCAGTCGCGTCGAGGGCTGCATTGTCACCAGCAACGGCAACTCCGCCGTGTCGGGCAACGGGTGGGGCATCAGCGTCGGCTCCGACTCCACTGTGGTGGATTGTCGGCTTACCAGCAACGGCAGAACAGATCTTGCAAACAGCGGCGGTATCAACGCCGGGGTTGGCAGCGAGATTCGCAGCTGCATGCTCTATGACAACTCCGGCGTTGGCATCCAGTTGACCGGAGAAGGTGTCATCATCGGCAATAAGGTGCAGGGAGTGAACGATGTCCCGGTCGGCATCCGGATACCCGCCAATGGCTTCCTCTCGCGCGTCGAGGACAACCACGTCATGGATTGCGTCGCCGGGATCCGTGTGCTGGGCACGAATAACACGCTGATCCGCAACACCTGCCGGAGCAACGCGACCAACTTTGACATCGCGCCGGGCAACGACGTCGGCCCGATCGGGACCGCTGCGACTGCCCTGGCCCCCTTCGCGAACATCCAGGGGCCATAAGCCCTCCCGAACAATCCGCGTTCAGGCCGCTCCCCGAGGGGTGCGGATTTTCTTCGCTTCCCTGATGGGCGGAGCGGTGGTCTCTCGGATGCCTCCTGTCGGGTGTCCCTGGTCGCGGCGGAGAAACCGTGAGCCAGGGGCGTCTCCCGACGCGCGTGCACTGTGAACACGCGCCATCCAGATGGGAGGCTCGCATGGCTTTCGGCAAGAAGACGCTCACCCTGTCCGCCTTGATCACCCTCGCGGGCGCCGCCTCGGGGCAGACGTACATCCCGTTCCTGGTCCCCACCGCGCCCGGACGCGACCACGATTCCAGCGTCGCCTGGGGCGTTGACAACAACGGATACGTCGTCGGCTATTCGTACAACTCCAACTTCCTCAGCGGCGCGCCGCGCTCGACCCTGATCTACCACGAGGGTCTGGTGTGGGGAGGAGGCCTGCTCGCCGATTGCTTCCCTGCGGGAGGAAGCGGGTACTTCGGCGTCAGCCCTGGCGGCGTGATCGCAGGCTCCGCCAGCGCCGAGTGCTCGGGAAGCAGTCGTGCGATGAAGAGTCACGTGACCACCCCAGCCGCGGTGAGCTACGACCAGCCTCTCCCGGGAGGTGGGGATTGCGGCGCCAGCGACGCCAACGACGCCGGGATGCTCGCGGGCTGGACCAATCAGGTCCCAGGATGCGATGGCCCGCTGTGCACCGTCACCACGGCGCTCCCGGTCCTCTGGGACAACGGCACGATGAACCTGCTGCCTCTGGGCACCTATCAGGTCGCGCTCGCTTCGGGCGTGAACGCGTCGGGCGCGGTTTGTGGTTATGGCTTCACCGCCGATCCCCTGAGCTACGACCGCGTCAAGCCCCTCTTCTGGCCCTATGGAGCCCTGGCTCCGGTCACGCTTCCCACCGTCGGCGGCGCTTTCGGAAACGCGAGCAAGATCAGCGATGCGGGCGTCATCGTCGGCTGGTCGGAAACCGCCTTCGGCGCCCGGCACGCCACCAAGTGGGTCGGCGGGGTCGCGACGGATCTGGGCGCGCTCCCCGGACATGGCTACAGCACCGCAGCGGACATCAGCGCTGCGGGCATCGTGGGCTACTCGTCGGTGAGCTCGTTGAACCTCGGCGTTGCGACGCTGTTCACGCCCGCGGGGCCCATGAATCTCAACGGGCTGATGGTGGCCTCGGGCGGGATCTCGCTCGTCTCCGCCGAAGCCATCAACGACAACGGGTGGATCGCGTGCAATGGCACGTATGCCGGCAAGTCCCGCGGCGTGCTGCTCGTCCCCGCCAACCAGGCAGTGTTCATCCGTCAGTTCCGCACGCAGACCTGCATCGGTGGGTACATCGAGCTCGAGGCCGATGCTCCCGCGGGGAGCTCGCCCCAGTGGTTCTTCAATGGCGCGCCGATCAACGATGGACCCCAGCCCTCGGGCTCGTTCATCATCGGGTCGCACGACTTCGTGCTGAGCATCAACAACGCCACGCTCGGTGACGAGGGTTCGTACACCTGCCGCGTGATCAACCCCGCGGGCGTCGCGACGAGCAAGCCCGCGACGTTCCGGGTCTGCATGGCGGATCGCAACTGCGACGGGGCTGTGGACCTGGTCGACTTCTTCGAGTTCTTCAACGCTTGGGACCTGCAGACACAGGCTGCCGACGTGAACAAGGACAACGAGATCGATCTGCGCGACTTCTTCGACTTCTTCAACGCGTTCGACACGTCCTGCTGAGTCAGGCTCCTTCGCCCAACCCCGCGGCGTCACCCGATCGGCCATCGATCTGGTGACGCCGCTGTCATTTCCGCGGCCCTCATCCCCTCTTTCTGGCGGCCCACGCGGCGCCGGGGCGGCTCTCCCCCGGGGAGTTGTGGGCTTTCACGCAACTTGCTTCCGGGAATTGCGTACAACGACGACGCGGCAACCGCGATGATGGTTGCGGTCTTGGAGGGCGCGAACATGCTCACGTGCGACGGGCGGGGGAAACTTCAGAGGTTCGCTCGGCGTCTCTCCGCTGCGGCGCTGGGAATCGGGTGCGTGGCCAGCGCTGTCCACGCGGGGCCGCCCGACGGGTTCATTGATGCCGCGGTGGTGTCCAACTGGAACCAGGCGGTCGGTGTCGTCTTCGATGCGGCGGGCCGGGGCTATGTCTGGGAGAAGTCCGGGCACGTCTGGCTCGTCGAGAACGGCGTGAAGTCCGCCGAGCCGCTCATCGACATCGAGGAGGAAGTGGGGGACTGGCGCGACCTGGGCCTGCTCGGCTTCGCGCTGGACCCGAACTTCCAGAGCAACGGGTACATCTACCTGCTGTATGACGTCGACTATCACCACCTGAAGTACTTCGGCACCGCCCAGTACGACCCCTTCAAGAACGAGTACTTCCACGACACGATCGCGCGCGTCACGCGCTACACGTGCAATGCCTCCGATGGCTTCCGCTCCGTCGATCCCAACTCGCGGCACGTGCTCATCGGCGAGAGCATGTCCACGGGCTTTCCCATCACGCACCAGTCCCACTCCATCGGCACGCTCATGTTCGGCGCCGACGGCACACTCCTCGTCGGTTGCGGCGACGGCGCCAACTACTCCGAGAACCCCGATGTCGGCGGGTTCCGCGACGGCAGCAGCAACACGGCGCTGACCGACGGCATCATCAGGCCCGACGAAGACATCGGCGCGTTCCGGGCCCAATACGTCGACTCGCTCTCCGGCAAGGTCCTGCGCATCGACCCCGCGACGGGGGATGGCGTTCCCAGCAATCCGTTCTACGACGCGGGCAATCCGCGTGCGGCCCGCTCGCGCGTCTGGGCCATGGGCTTCCGCAATCCGTTCCGCTGGTGCATCAGGCCCGGGACAGGCAGCGCCAATCCCGCACAGGCTGATCCGGGCACGCTCTTCATCGGCGATGTGGGCTGGGGGCTCTGGGAGACCATCAAGGTCACGCACGCGGGAGGCGCCAACTTCGGCTGGCCTCTCTATGAGGGATTGGAGACCAATCAGCCGTACGTCGACGCGTCGCCCTTCAACCTCGCCGCGCCCAACCCCTTGGCGGGTGGAGCATGCCCGGCGTTCTTCCGTTTCCGCGATCTGCTCGCGCCGGACACGCTCGGGCCGGCGAGCTGGCCCAATCCGTGCAATCCCGCGCAGCAGATCCCCGCATCCGTGCATCGCATGAAGCACACCCGGCCGGCACTGGACTACTACCACCTGCCCTGGGGCCCGTCGCGCTCGCCTTCCTATGCCGGCAATGAGCCCTCAACGATCAGCATGGGAACGCCCGGGAGTCCGATCGCGGGGCCGAGCTTCGGAGGCAACTGCATCACCGGCGGCGTGTTCTACACCGGGTCTTCCTTCCCGCCCGAGTACCACAACGCCTATTTCTTCGCGGAGTTCGACCTCCAGAAGATGAAGGTCGCCTCGGTTAACTCCGCGGATCAGTTCACCTCCATCGAGCCTTTCAACGACGCGGCCGGCGCGGTGGTCTGCTTCGCACAGAGCCCGCACGACGACGCGATCTACTACATCCGCTACGACGAGTTCGGCAACAGCCAGCTCCGGCGGATCACCTACGGGACCGACGGCCCGCCGGTGGCGGTTGCTTCGGTCACGCCCCAGTTCGGCCCGGCGCCGCTCGAGGTTCAGTTCTCAAGCGCCGGATCGGAAGATCCGGAGGGCCTGCCTTTGCGGTTTGAGTGGAACTTCGGCGATGGCTCGCCGCCAAGCCATGAGGCCAATCCGACGCACACCTATATCAACGGCGAGGACATCACAGGCGAAGGCATCCTGATCGCGCACGTCTATGAGCTCGATCCGCCCGGTCCGAGCGGCATGAGCAACACCAACCCCGAGATCGTCCGCGACTTTGACTTTCCGCCCACCGGCTCGGGCAATCCGCAGCGCGAGTTCAGCACCGATCACTACGGCCAGCAGGGCGACTTCGACTGGTTCGGGTACTACTTCGTCCAGCCTCGCGTCATCTCACGCATGTACTTCCAGGAAGGCATCCACTTCCCCAGCGGCGGATGGTGGGACGAGCTCAAGGTCGACATCGTCGTCAACGGCGACACCTGGCAGAACGTCCCGGTGTACTCCATCAATCCGCCCTACGCCGGCGCCGCGGCCCCCAACTTCTCCGGCTACGTGATCGACATCCCGCCTGTGCTGACCAACGGCGTGCGCATCAGCGGAAAACCCGGAGGCTCGGACAAGTTCATCAGTCTCGGTGAGCTCCGCGTGATCGCAGCGGCCGACGCCTACCCGACGCGGCACGATGTCACGCTGACCGTGACCGACGCGGTCGACCAGTCGGTCTCCGAGCAGGCCATCGTCGTGACCAACGACACGCCCCCGAGCGTCGACATCACGGATCCGCCCGAGGGCTTCCGCTGGAACCCCGGCGCGACCTTCACCCAGCACCTCCGCGCCGATATCGATGACACCGAGGATGGACCCTCGGGGCTCGCGTGCGTCTGGCAGGCGATCCTCAAGCACAACGATCACACCCACCCGGATCCGGAAGATCCAAACTGTGAGTCGGAGGCGCCCATCGCGCCCCACGGCTCGGATTGCGGGCTTTACCACTGGGAGTTCGTCCTCACCGTGACCGACTCCCAGGGCCTCTCGACGCGCGTGATCCGGGAGATGTTCCCCAACTGCTGCGCCGCCGACATCAACTCCGATCGCGAGGTGGATCTGGTCGACTTCTTTGCGTTCTTCAACGGCTGGGACGCCCAGACCGCCGCGGCGGACGTGACCAGCGACCACATCATCGACCTGGAGGACTTCTTCGCCTTCTTCAACTCCTTTGATCAGGGTTGCCCATAGTCACACAGGGCCCGGGAGTCCCCCGGACCGTTCGGAACATTCGAGTTACCCTGAGCACCCAGGCCGCGCTGAGCACTGAGACCAGAGGACCCGCCCGATCCGTCTGGGCGGGTCTTTTCTTGCGCGGACCGCCGAAACAGCGGGAGTTCGCTTGGGTCATTCTGGGGGTCTTGGCAAACTTGGCTCCCGGTCCTGTCCCCCGGCACACCCGGCGCGACAACTTCGAGCGGAGGTATGTGCATGGCCCGCAACCCAGATCAAGCTGCATCGTCCCGCCCCGCTCGAATCACCCTCGCGGCCCTGGTCGCGGGCGTCCCGCTGAGCCTCAGCGCCATCATGGGCGTGGCGTACATCGCCAACGCGGCGCTCCCGCCGGTCCCGGTCCCGCCTGAGAATCCGATCACCGAGCCCAAGCGTCAGCTCGGCAAGATCCTCTTCTGGGACGAGCAGCTCTCCACCTCCAACGTGGTGTCGTGCGGCAGCTGCCACATCCCGGGCCGCGGCGGTTCGGACCCCAGGCTCGCGCGGGCCGCGGGCGTTGACAATGTGCTCAACACCCCCGACGACATCATCGCCTCGCCCGGCGTCGTGAACTCGGACACGAACAACAACTTCTCGCCCAGCGCGACCTTCGGTCTGCGCGTGCAGGTCACGGGCCGCACCGCCCGCTCGCCCATCAACGCGGTTTACGCCCAGGAGCTCTTCTGGGATGGCCGGGCGCCCTCGCGGTTCGTCGATCCGGAGACCGGGCAGCAGGCCATCGCGGTTGGCGGCGCTCTGGAGAATCAGGCGCTGGCCCCGATCCAGAACACGACCGAAATGGCCCACGCGGGGCTGAGCTGGTCCAATGCTGCCGAGCGCATCCGCCGGGCCAGGCCCCTTGATCTGGCGACCAACATCCCGCCGGACATCGCCAGCGCCATCGCGGCCAATCCGACCTATCCCGCGCTCTTCAAGGCGGCCTTCGGCGACGAAGCGATCACCGCGACCCGCATCGCCTTTGCGATCGCGACCTACGAGCGCACGCTCATCGCCGATCAGACGCCCTGGGATCGCTTCCAGGCGGGCCAGCAGAACGCGTTGACGCCCCAGCAGGTGCAGGGCATGAACGCATTCAACGCGTCCAACTGCAACCGCTGCCACGCGGGCTCGCTCTTCTCCGACAACTCGTTCCGCAACGTCGGCCTCAGGCCGCCCGCGGAGGACACGGGGCGTCAGGTCGTCACCGGAAACCCCAACGATCGCGGCAAGTTCCGTGTGCCGTCGCTCCGCAACGTCGGGCTGAAGAACTCGTTCTTCCACAATGGCCAGGCCGCGACTCTGCCCGACGTGATCCGCTTCTACGCCCGCGCCCCCGGCGCGCTGCCGCAGTTCCCGGACAACCAGGATCCGATCATGCAGACCGTCGCGGTCCCGCCGCAGGTCGCGCCCCTGATCCAGGATTTCCTGCAGAACGGCCTGACGGATCCGCGCGTAGCGGCCCAGACGTTCCCGTTCGACAAGCCCACGCTCCTCGGCGAGCGTCCCACCGAAACACCGACGGTCATCGTCGCGGGCAACGCGGGTTCGGGCAATGTTGTGCCGCGTGTGGTGCTCAACGCTCCGGGCTTGCTTGGAAGCCGCGAGTTCCGTGTCGGTCTCGACGGTGCATTGGGCGGCGCCACCGCGGTCCTGGCGATCTCGAACACGCCCCCGAGCAACGGGAAGATCACGCCCACCGAGACGTTTGATCCGATCGTGGTCGGAGGCTCGGGCGCGGGCAACGGGTTTGCGACCCAGCAGTGGACGCTCTCGCCGATGAAGTTCTCCTCAGGGCAGATCGTGTACGCCCAGTGGATCGTGAACGACTCCGCCGCCGCGGGTGGGCAGGCCTGGTCGCAGGTCGCGCGGATCCCGGTGATCTGCGGCTCGTCGGGCTGCGTGACCCCGTGCCGGATGATCGACCTCAACGCCGACGGCGCGGTTGATCTGGCGGACTTCTTCCAGTTCTTCGGCGACTTCGACACCGGCGCGTCCGGCGCTGAAGTGGATGGCGTGCCCGGGATCGATCTGGGCGACTTCTTCGCCTTCCTCGGAGCCTTCGACACCGGCTGCTGAGCAAACCGAGTTTTCCCTCCGGGCCCCGGCGATTGTGCTGGGGCCCGCTGTCTTTTGGGGCCGTTCTGCAATAGGCTGGGCCCCTCAAGACATTGGCGGATGATGACGATTCGGGGGTCGGTGAGAAGCAGAGCGGGCCCGTGCGGGCCGCAGATTTCACAGCCCGGGCCTCGTGGACCCGGGCGTGTGTGACAGGCGTCGCGGCGGTTCGCCGCGGCCAAGGCCCGCTTCGTCGTCGGACAACCAGGGAGAAGATCATGCCTCGTGGACTTTCCAGCCAAGTTCGCGTCGTGATCGCGTCGGGCCTGCTCGCTGCAGCCGGAGCGATCTGCCAAGCTCAAACCACCGTTGACGAGGGCTTCACGTATCAAGGGAGGCTCAGCGAAGACGGTTCCCTGGCGACCGGTACGTACGACTTCCGGTTCCAGCTCTTCAGCACGGATACCGGCGGCGCGATCCTCTCCCAGTTCGACGTCGCGGACCTCGGGGTGACAAGCGGACTCTTTCAGACCAAGGTCTTCTTCGGCAAGTTCATCAAGACCACCGAGAAGCGCTGGATGCAGGTCCTTGTGCGGCCCGGCGCGAGCACCGGCGCGTTCACCGCGCTGGGAGATCGTCAGGAACTCAACGCGGTTCCCTTTGCCACCCGGGCCATCATCCCGCCGACGATGCAGGAGGTCTTCAACGCCTCGAGCTTCCCGACTGTTGCGGTTGGAGCCACTTCGTTCTGCCTGAATCCGCCCACCTCAAATGACGAGGCGTTCCGCATCTTCAAGGGCTTCGGCGCGATCGGCTCGGGCCAGGTGGCGCCGGGATCGCTCCGGACGTTCAACGGCACCCTCGACACCCTCGCGACGGGATTCCTCGGACCGGTGACCAATGGTCTGGGCGCCGGTGATGGCCTGGCGCTGTGGGATCTCGGAGGAGCCACCGGATCCGGCGTGGCGCGATCGCTTGCCTACATCGGGCCCGGCCCGCAGAGCTCCGGCGGTCAGCTTGCACTCTCCCGCGACACCGCTGGGAACCTCGGCGTGCTCATCCAAGGCAACGCTGCGGGCGGATCTCCGAAGCTCACGCTGACCAACGGCGCGTCGGCCATTCTCCTCGACCCCGGCGCTTCCAGCGCCACCTCGAAGGTCGTGCTTCCGATCGACGCAATCCAGCGCGAAGAGATCCAGGATGAGCCCGGCGTCGCGAACGCAACCCAGTCCGGATCGGTCGCGGTTGGTCTGGCCATGGCGGCGGCGCACTCGGCGTCCATCACCGCGCCCGCGGACGGGTTCGTCATGGTCATCGCGTCCGGACGTGCCACGGTCAACCACGTGACGGGCACCGCCACGTCGCTGGTCTACGGCGTCTCCATCTCACCAACCTCCGTCGGCGCGACGCAGCAGCAGGCCATCACGATCCCCGCGTCCGCTCCCACGGGTTCCTACGTCATCCCGTGCTCGACGCACGCCATCTTCTCGGTCGCGAGTGGCGCGTCGACGTTC
Source organism: uncultured Phycisphaeraceae bacterium (assembly GCA_964531675.1). Classification (GTDB taxonomy): domain Bacteria; phylum Planctomycetota; class Phycisphaerae; order Phycisphaerales; family UBA1924; genus CAZHFW01. The sequence continues at coordinate 110,630 of CAZHFW010000004.1, forward strand.
TTCCTCAATGCGCAGCGGAGTGGCGGCGGCGCATCAAGCGCCACGCTCAGCCTGGTCACGCAGTCGTGCGTGTACTTCCCGACCAAGTACGGCTCGATCACCGCACCCCGCCCGGCTGCGCCCGGGACTCCCCCGATGCGCGGGCCGTTGACCGACGCGGAGCTCCAGGACTCCGTCGCCGGCGCTGCCGCGGCGAACCAGGACCGCATCGGACGCGAACTGGCCGAGATGAGGCAAAGGCTCGCCGAACTGGAGGCCGAGCTGGCCCGACGTCAGGCCCCGGCGCTCCGGACCGCCGGCTCCGAGGGGGTGCGCTGATGCGAGGAATGCACTTCTTCATCCACGTCGCGGTCGCGATGTCGGCGCCGGCCGCGGGCGCTCAGGTCTTCTCGCTCACGTGGACCACCCTGGATCCCGCGGGAACGCTCGCTGCGTCAGGGGGGAGCTTTGAGATCTCCGCGACCGCCGGCCAGGTCGATGGCGTTTCCCCGAGCTTTGCCACACCCTGGAACCTCAGGCCCGGGTTTTGGGGTGGAGACCCGGTGTGCCTGGCCGATCGCAATGGCGACGCGGTCGTCGACCTCCTGGACTTCTTCAGCTTCTTCGGATGCTGGGACGCCAGCAGCCTGTGCGCCGACATCGATGGGAGCGGGCTGGTTGACCTCTCCGACTTCTTCGCGTTCTTCAACGCCTGGGATCAGTTCTGTTGAGGCTGGCCAGGGTCGCCCCCGGGGAAGCGTCGAGAGATTGAGCCTGGAAGACTGGGGGCTTTGTGTTTTGGGGCTGGTACGCGTTTGGTTCGGGATTGTTACCAGACGTTTGGATGATTGGATGTGGATATCCGCTTGCGTGGGCTGAAGGGCAGGGTTAGTCTGGCACGACGAGTAGTGCAGCTGCCGGGCTTTCACATCGGACGTCGACCGGTGTGACTGGCATCGAAGCGGTGGGGCCGGCGACCGCTGCGCGACTCGCGAGAAGAGGTGCTGAGGATGAATCGCAATTTGCTGCGCGGCGCACGTTTGTGCGCCCTTGGTCTTGTTGCCCTCGCGGGCGTCGCGTTCAACGCGATGGCTGAGAACCAGAAGATTCAGGGCGTCTGGACGACGCTCGATCAGATCGCGGCCGACGACGTCGCGGCCGAACCCTGGGTCCGCCCCATGCGGTACCACGCGTTCGAGCTGGACTACACCGCGGCCCGCGCCCTGCTCAATCAGGCGCCCATGGAGCGCACCGCAGCGGCCCAGACCAACCCGCTCAAGGTTCAGGTCCCGCTGCCCGACGGCACCTACGCGGCCTTCAACTTCGTTGAGGCCCCGATCATGGAGCCCGCGCTCCAGGCCGAGAACCCGGACCTGCGCACCTACATCGGAACGCTCGATGGTGACTCGGGCGTGTGGGGCCGCTTCGACCTCACGCCCCTGGGCTTCCACGGCATGATCTTCACGCCCGAGGGAACGATCTTCATCGATCCCTACAGCAAGGGCAACAACCGCCTGCACACGTCGTACTTCCGCGACGACCTGCCGCGCACCAAGAACTGGGCCTGCTGGTTCGACAGCAACATCGATGCGATGGTGCCCAAGAATCTCCGCGGGAACAACGCTGCTCCGGGCAACAACCCGGGCGGCACCGAAGCCTCGGGCACGACCCTCCGCACCTACCGCCTGGCTCTGGCCTGCACCGGTGAGTACGCCGCGTTCTACGGCGGCACGGTCTCGGGCGCCTCGGCCGGCATGACCACCACCGTCAACCGCGTCGTCGGCGTCTACGAGAAGGATGTCGCGATCCGCATGGTGCTGGTCGCCAACAACTTCACCCAGCTCGTCTACACCAACGCGACCACCGACCCCTACACCAACACCAACGGCTCCACCATGCTGGGCCAGAACATCTCCACCTGCAACTCCAAGATCGGCAGCGCCAACTACGACATCGGCCACGTCGTCTCCACCGGCGGCGGCGGCGTCGCCTACCTCGGCGTCGTCTGCACCTCCAACAAGGGCGGCGGCGTGACCGGCTCCCCCTCGCCCACCGGCGACGCCTTCGACATCGACTACGTCGCCCACGAAATGGGCCACCAGTTCGGCGGCAACCACACCTTCAACAGCTCCACCGGCTCCTGCGGCGGCGGCAACCGCAACGCGTCCACCGCCACCGAGCAGGGCTCGGGCTCCACGATCATGGCCTACGCCGGGATCTGCGGCACCGACGACCTCCAGGCCCACTCCGATCCCTACTTCTACTCCACCAGCCTCGACGAGATCATCGCCTACTCCACCGCCAGCTCTGGCAACACCTGCGCCGTGCAGACCGCCACGGGCAATGGCATCCCGACCGTCAACGCCGGTCCGGACTACACCATCCCCAAGGGCACGCAGTTCGCCCTGACCCCCGCGTCGTACTCCGACCCGGACTCTGCGGACATTCCCAACCTGACCTTCACCTGGGAAGAGCGCGACCTGGGCGCTTCGACCACCATCACCACCGCGGATAACGGCTCGAGCCCCATCATCCGCCCGACCAATCCCACGTCCAGCCCGACGATGGTCTTCCCGGTCATCACCAACTACACCTCGGCGACGCTCCGCACCGGCGACCGTCTGCCCAACACCACTCGCACGATGAACTTCCGCTGCGTCATCCGTGACAATCGCGCCGGCGGCGGCGGCGTCAACTGGGATGACATGCAGGTCAACGTGAACTCGACCGTCGGGCCGTTCGTCTGCAACACGCCCACGGGTTCGCCCTACACCGGCGGCTCGCAGGTCACCCTGACCTGGAACGTCGCGGGCACCAACGCCGCGCCCATCAACTGCGCCAACGTCAAGATCTCCATGTCCGCCAACAACGGCGCGACCTTCCCCTACGTGCTCGTCGCCAGCACCGCCAACGACGGCTCCGAAGTCGTCACGCTCCCCAACATCGCGGTCACCACGGGCCAGGGTCGCTTCAAGGTTGAGGCGATCGGCAACATCTTCTTCGACGTCTCCAACACCGCCTTCGGCATCACCGCCGCCACCGTTCCCGCGGCGCCCACCGGCGTCACCGCCTCTCCGGGCACCATCTGCCCCGGCGGCAACTCCACCCTCTCGGGCACCGTCCCCAGCGGCGTGACCATCGACTGGTTCACCGGCTCCTGCGGCGGCACGCTGGTTGGCACCGGAACCTCCATCATCGTAAGCCCGGCCTCCTCTACCACCTACTACGCCCGCGCTCGCAACACCACCTCAGGCCTGGTGAGCGCCACCTGCACCACCACGTCCGTCAACGTCGGCGTCCTGCCCTCTTCGCCCACCCTCGCCTCGGTTGATCGTGACGGCTTCTGCGCCGGCGACTCGGGCACCATCTCCCTCTCGGCCTCCGGCGGCTCCGGCACCACCCTCAACTGGTACTCCGGCTCCTGCGGCGGCACCTTCGTCGGCAGCGGCAACCCGCTCGTCATCGCCTCTCCGGACTTCAGCACCACCTACTACGCCCGCTGGTCCACCAGCTGCGGCAACTCCGACTGCGCCTCGGTTGACGTCCGTGTCAGCATGGCCGACGTCTCCGGGCCTGACGGCGTGCCGGACGGCGTCTCCGACCTGACCGACTTCTTCGACTTCCTCTCCTGGTTCGACCAGTCCGATCCGCGTGCGGACATCGACGGCAACCCCGGCGTTGACCTCGGTGACTTCTTCCTCTTCCTGGGCGACTTCGACGTCGGCTGCTGATCCTTTCCCTTCATCCTGATTTCACGCAGGGCCCGGGCCAACACCCGGGCCCTTTTGTTTTTCCGCCCTACACTCCGCCAGCACCCCTCCTTGGAACCGGTCATGCCCGCGCGCACCCTGAACGCTGCTGTCTCCTTCCAAGGTGTCGGCCTTTTCACCGCAGCACCCGCACAGCTCACGATCGAGCCCGCACCCGCCAGCTCGGGGGTGCGCTTCATTCGACTCGATGCGCCCCACGCCGGCGAGCTCCCCGCACAAGTCGCCTCCGTCGCGCCCCCCGGGGTCGGGCCGCTGGCCAAGCTTCCCTCGCGCAACACGGTCCTGCTGGCGCCGCCCGCGTGCTTTGTCGCGACCATCGAACACGTCATGTCCGCGCTGTCGGGCCTGGGCGTCTTCGACGCGGTGGTGAGGATCGCCGGGCCCGAGGTTCCGATCCTCGATGGCTCATCCCTGGACTTCGCCCGCGCCTTGCACGAGGCGAGCACCTCCGCTCCATCAGCGCCGGAACCCCTGGTGCTGCGCGACCCCGTCTCGGTCAGCGACGGCAAGGGCGCGATCGCGACCGCAACCCCGCGGGCCACGCCCGGCGCGAGCTTTGCGTACCGCCTGGACTACACCGCTGTCGTCCCCGGTTTCCAGCAGACCGCATCCTGGGACGCAGGCTCTCCCGACGCTGCCGAGCGGTACCTCACACAGATCGCCCCGGCACGAACCTTCTGCCTGCTCGCGGAGGCTCAGGCCCTCCGCGCCGCTGGGCTTTTCGCGCACATCACGCCGCGGGAGATGCTCGTTCTTGGTCCGGACGCCAAGCCCATCGACAACAGCTTCCGCTTTGCCGACGAGCCAGCCCGCCACAAACTCCTGGACCTGATCGGGGATGTGGCCCTGCTCGGCCGCCCGATTCAGGCGGACATCGTCTCGGACAAGGGCGGCCACGCCCTGACCGCGGAGCTTTGTCGGGCCATCCTGAAGGCGACCGGCCGTCCCTGACACCCCTCCAGCACCCAAAAAAGCGGCCAAAGTCTGTGGTTTCCCGCGCCGGAGCCGGATCTGATCCGGTTCTCGTGCGTTGAACCTGATGCATCCATTGGGCCGGGTCGGCCGATACTCACTGGCGGATCTTCCCGTTCGGGACACTCCGGTCCGCTGACTGATGGTCTGAGCGATGGTCTGAGCAACAGGGGTGACAGGATTGCAGCGAGCTCGTTCCAGCATCTCGGTCCGTGGCTTCACGCTCATCGAGCTGCTGGTGGTCATCAGCATCGTCGCGCTGCTCATTGGCATTCTCGTCCCCACGATCAGCTCGTCGCGGGAAACCGCCCGCCGCACCAAGTGCCTGGTGAACCTTCGCTCACTCGGGCAGGCGATGCAGCTCTACATGCAGTCCGAAGGCCGGGACCTGCTCCCGAACACGCGTCCCCTTGCGGGCGATGAGGAGATCCCGGGCGACCTGACGCTCACGGACGTCCTCTCGACGTACGTGGACGCCCCCAAGCCCCGCAGGGAAGGCGAGGACTTCATCGTCGTCGAGCCCTATCGGTGCCCTTCGGACACGCAGTTCGTGAAGGGCCAGACCGTGTCCATGGCGACCGGCACGAGCTACGAGTACGGCGCCGGCTTGGCGATGACCGCGGCCCAGACAGCTCTGAACCGCGATCCCAGGCTCTGCGTGACCAACGCGCTGAATGCAAGGCCCGATTGGCCGGTTCTCTACGACTCTGGTGATTGGCACAATCTCCGCGCCGGGGGCAAGGTGAAGCGGAACGCAACGTTCATGGGCGACTGGCACTGCGACTGGATGCCCTTCGTGCCGTCCTGGAAACTCGGCGACTTCTGGACAGAGGTCGTCGGGTGCCTGATGCAGAACAAGACCTGAGGAAGTACGTTGGAGCACGCCGGCACACAACTCCCGAGTCTGGTCGACGAGTCGATGCTCGCCCCGGCCGCTGCTGCGCCCAGGAAGCCCGGTCCCCGCGAACGGATCAGGAAGTGGTGGGGAGCGAAGGTCGCGACCCCCGAGCTCCGCGCCCGCACGATGAAGCGTGTGCGGATCGCGGGTGTGTTGCTGCTGGTCGGCGCATCGGTCGGCGCGTACTTCGTGCTGCGCCCGCGCCCGATGCCCGATTACGAGAATGACCCGCTCAACGAGATCTTCGACTACACGCTTCTCTCCGAGGAGTTCAATCGTCTTCCCGTCGAGAAGCGCATCGAGCTGGTCAGCGCGATCATCGCCCGCATGAAGAAGATGGACTCGGGCGATTCGACGCTGCTCGCCGCGTTCGCCGCGGGCATCATGGGCTCCGCCCGCGAACAGCTCGAGAAGAACGCGTCGAGGCTCGCGATCGACCTCTGGGACAAGTACGCCGACGACTACTCGAAGGTAAAAGGCCCCGAGCGCGAGGCCTACCTGGACAAGACGTTCATCGAGTTCCAGAAGACGATGGAGATGATGGGCGGGCAGCCCCGCGACATTTCCGATGAGGATCGCCTCAAGGAAGGTCAGCGCCAGGCCAAGCGCGACATGGAGCGCATGAACGATCCCAAGCGTGCGCCCAACGCGCGTCAGATGGCGACCATGTTCGTCATCATGGACCGCCAGATCGGCTCGCATGCCGCGGGCAACGAGCGTGCCCGCGGGATGCAGCTCATGCGCGACATGACCCGCCGTCTGCGCGGCCAGGATCCCGCGACGGGCAAGCCCGTCAACGGCGGCGGCTGAGCATCGAAAAAAAGCGCCGCGGTCGTGTGACGCGGCGCTGGCACAATCAAATGAGATTCGCCCGAGGTCCGGCGGCGCTTAGCGACTCCGGCCTTCGCCGCCCCGCTTGGCGATCCGGCTCAGCACGATGGACTCGCGGAGCCAGTCCTTCATCTCGCGGGCGGGGATGCCGCCGAGCGTGGCCTTGGGGGGCACATCCTGCATGATTCCGGCGCCGCCCGCGATGCGGGCCAAATGTCCGACGTGGAGCTGGTCCTTGACGCCGACCTGCCCGCCCATCATGACGCCGTCGCCGATGACAGTGGAGCCGCCGATGCCGCACTGGGCCGCGAACAGACAGGCGCGCCCGATCTGCACGCCGTGGGCCACCTGCACGAGGTTGTCGAGCTTGGTGCCCGCGCCCACGACCGTGGAGCCGAACTTGGCGCGGTCGATGCAGGAGTTGGCGCCGATCTCGCAACCGGGCTCGAGGACGACGTTGCCGATGTGCGGGATCTTGACGACGCCCCGGCCGTCGGGACTCGGGCGGAACCCGAAGCCGTCGGCGCCGATGACGACGCCCGGGTGCAGGACGCAGCCGTCGCCGATCACCGAACGGTCCAGGACGACCACGTTGGGGTGAATCGTGCAACCCCGGCCGATCTTCACGTCGGCGCCGATGTACGCCCCGCTGACGAGCACCGTCCCGTCACCGATCGAGACGCCCTTGCGAATGTCGCAGCGCGGTCCGACGCTCACGCCCATCCCGAGCGTGGCTGATGGGTCCACAATCGAGGAGGGATGCACGCCCGGCGCCTGCGTCGCAGGCGGGGGCGCAAAGAGCTCGAGCACCAGATTCAGCGCCAGATCGGCGTCATCCACCATGAGCAGGGCCTTGCGCCCCGGGACCGCTGGGGGATTGAGCCCGCGGCTGACGAGCACCGCCGACGCCTGGGACTTGGTCCAGGCGTCGTAGAACTTGGCGGACCGCATGAACGTGACGGACCCTTCCTGGCCCTTCTCAAGGGTGCCAAGGCTGGTGATCATCACGTCCCCGGGTCCGATCAGGTCGGCCTTGAGGAACTCAGCCAGCGCCGCGGCGGACATGGGAGGCTTGGGCCTCGTTGCCGTCGGAGCGTTTGCGGGTGTCATCGGTGCTTCCCCCCACCGGGCGCCGATCGCGCCCGGGGTCTGCGGCGTCCGCGCTTACTTCTTCGGGGCGCTGTTCTGGTTGTTGAGCTGGGTGATGATGCGATCCGAGAGGTCGATCGACTTCCCGGCGTAGAGCACCTTGCGCGACTGGGCGACCATGCTGACTTCCTGATCGGAAGCGCGGTCCGGGATCTTGATCATCGTCGAGTCGTTGACGATGACCAGGTCGAAGCCTTCCTTCTCGCCGATGCTCTTGGCGGCGTCTTCGATCTTGGTGTAGACGTCGCGGAGGACTTCACCCTTGCGCAGGTTGATGAGCTGCTGGAAGATCTGCGTCTCGGTCTCGGCGCGCTTGCGGAGCTTGATGCCCTCGGCGACCTTGTCGATGCGGGCCTTGGAGTCCTTGGGGAGCTGCTCCAGGTCGTTGTCGATGGCCTTGAGCTCTTCGGAGTACTTGTCGAGCTGCTTCTGGGCTTCCTTGCCGTCGGCGACGATCTTGGCGTCGCGCTCCTTCACCTCGGTCAGGGAGCCAAGGACCTTGTTGAGGTCCACCACGCCGATCACCGACGGCTTGGAATCAAGGTGGGCCGAGTTGGCCGTGGCGCCGGACTGAAAGCCCGCGACCGCCGCCAGGGACATGAGGCCCAGGCCGAGAAGAACCGAACCGGAAACGCGTTGAGTGTTCATGGCATCCCCTGTAAAGATCAAGGTTTACGTCCGCACACGATAGGTCCCGACCGGCGGTTTGTCCGCACTTTTTGAACCGAAGGCGACCGATCAGCGGAAAGGCAGGTCCACGCTGAACGAGAAGACGCGCTCGCGGTCGGTGTCCTGCGACATGACCGGGAAGCCGAAGTCGAACGCCAGGGGCGCCGCCGAGAGCTGCGGGATGTACAGCCGGATGCCGAAGCCCACGCTCACGCGGTACTCGTCGAACCCGAAGTCTTCCTGCACCGTGCCGGTGTCCACGAAGCCCACCAGGCTGACCGCCTCTTCAAGGATCGGCTGGTTGATCTGAGCGCCCCAGAAGAAGAGCCAGGTGCCGCCGACCGGGTCATCGCCCATGGTCTTGGTGTCGTTGCGGATGCCCACAGGCGAGACGCCGCGGTAGTTGAAGCCGCGGAAGTTCTGGCCGCCCATGTAGAACCGCTCGTACACCGGGACTTCGCTCTGTCCCTGCGGGACGTAGCTCGCCTTGGTGTTGAAGCTCAGGACCGTCTTGCGGCCCAGGAAGTCCTCGTTGAGCTTGATGAAGATCTGGTGCTCGCCGTGCAGCACGTTGTAGTTGAAGTCGCCGCCCAGGGCGCCGACCTGATCGAATCCGACCTCGATCTTGGAGCCCTTGCTCGGGCGGAGCTCATCGTCCAGGGTCGAACGCGTCAGCGAAATGCCGATGCTCGTCAGCAGGTGGGCGTTCTCGACCTCGAAGACGTCCACCGGCCTGTCCGGCTCGATGTTCGACAGGTTGATCGATTCCACGCGGATGGGCGTGGTCGCCGACCAACGTTCGCCCAGGCGACGCCCGAAGTTGAACCGCCCGCCGTAACGCTCTTCGTCGTACTCGTTGTAGTCGCGCTTGCGATAGAACGCGGTCGCGCCCGCCGAATAATCGGTCTCGAGGAAGTACGGGTCCGAGAGCGAGATCGAATACGTCTGGACGTCCGTGCCGGGCATCGCCTCGATCTGGAACGTCTGGCCCGCCCCACGGAACGCACGCCCTGATGTGAACTCGCCGAAGCTGTCGGGCGTGTCCGCGATGTCGAAGTTGCGCTGGTTCAGCGCGATCCGGCCCACCAGGCCCGAGTCGGAGCTCACCGCGGCGCCGAAGCTCAAGGAGCCCGTGTTGGTCTCCTCGACCTGCACCAGCACGTCGCGGTGATCAGGCTCGACCGGATCCGGGTCCTGCACGCGGATCTTCACGCCCAGATCCTGGGGATCGGTCTGGCGCTCGAAGAGGTTCAGCGTCCGGATCTTCTTGGCGGAGAAGTCGATGGCGCTCTGATCCAGGGGGCGGTCCGGCAGCACGTCCGGGCGCATCTGCCGCATGACCACCTTCTGCTGGGTCAGGTCGTTGCCGATGACCTTGACCTCGCCGACCTTGAACTGCTGTCCCTGGCTGATGATCAGCAGCAGATCGACCTGGGGGTCCTTCTCGTCGCGGAGCTCGCGCGTGGAGATCATCCCGTCGTAGATCGACTTGTCGCGCGACGAACGCCGCACGGTGTACCCGAGCTTGGAGAACGCTTCCGTGAGCGAGTTGAGCGACTTCTCGAGCTTGTCGACGCTGTAGACGTCGCCGGGCTTGATGAGCATCAGGCCCGTGACCTGCTCGGGCGTGAACACGCCGTAGCGGTACACGACGTACTGGTCGCGACCGAGGCGGAGGATCACTTCGCCGGCCTTGAGGTTGCGCTTGGCCTCGTCCTCGCTCGAGTAGAACCGGTCCTGATCGTTGTACCAGACCAGGAGCTTGCGGAACGTGTAGACCGGGCCTTCGTCAACGACGAAGGTGACGATCGCTTCGCGTCCGTTCGGGCTCGGGCGCACCGTCTTGTCGACGCGCACGTCCAGGTAGCCCCGGTCGCGGTAGAACCGCACGATCGACGAGACGTCTTCCTGCAGGACCTGGTCGTCGACCGGGCCCTTCTCGAAGATCGGGAACCATTCCTTGGTCTTGATCGCCGAGCGAAGCTCGCGGGCCAGGAAGCTCAGGTTGCCCTCGAAGCGGATGTCCGTGACCTTCATCCGCTCGCCTTCGCGGATCTTGAAGAGCACGATCCCCGAGTCCTCGAGCTCCTTCTCATCCACCGTCACCTGCGCCAGGTAGAACCCCTTCTTGCGATAGAGGTCCTCGATGCGCCGGGAGGCGTTGTCGAGCTGGTAGCGGTCCACCGGCGTGTTCCGCAGCACATCCACCACCGCGCCGATGTCCTGGTCGGAGATCTGGCGGTTGCCCACCACCTGCACGTCCTGGATGATCGGCTGCTCGATGACCGTGTAGATCAGCTTGACCGTGCCGTCGTCCAGGAGCTGAACTCGGCTCTCCACCGACTTGAAGCGCCCCACGCGGTTGAGCCTGGTGATGTCCCCGCTCACCGTGGACTGCTGGTACGCCGCCCCGACTTTCGAGCGGAGCTGGTTGTCGATCAGCTGGGCGATCTCGGCGCTCACCGGCGCGAACTCGGCCCCGATCGGACCCTTCTGCCCGGGCTTGATCTTGATCGGCTTGCGCAGCTCGATCTCGCGGATCACGCGCCCCTCGTACATCTCCAGCTCAGCCGGAGGCGGAACCTTGGAACCCTGGTCGGGCTCCGGGGGTGGGGGGGCCGCGTCGCTGCGGGGCTTCTCATCCTTCAAAGGCTGGCCAGCCGCGACCGGCGCCAATGCAAGCGCAAGGCCCGCGCAGGCGCACAGCCCCAGCAACCGTCCACAGTGAGTCCCCGCAAACTTCAGCACAGGTCGGGGACAATACACGCCTCAAGCCCGGGGCACAAACCCAATGCCTTTTCTGGGTGATGCCGCGCCACGATCCCCAAGGCGTCCCCAATTCGGGTCCGCTTGCAGTTTCCAAACACGTCCCCTACATTGCTCCTCCCCAGGACTGGTGAACCCACCCGGGGAACCCGTGGGAGGCCTTTGGCCGGTCCTCGGGTCAGATCCAGGGTTGATTCGTGGGCCTTTGGCAATGCTGGATGCGTTGCCTGGGGTCCGTGTCTGCCGGGGGGGCTCGCTGGGGTGGAAGCCCCGGTTCAGGGCTTCCAGAGGACTTGGTCGGCCGGGATTCGTGATGTGTTGCCCGGGCCGGCGGAGACGTGCATGGACAGCATCTATCGCTCCTCGCGGCGCGGCGTACTGATCACCATCGCGATGTTCTCGATGCTCGGCGGCCTGGTGCTGGTCTGGCACCTGCTCAGGCCGGGCGTGATCAACGTGGTCCCCACGCCTCAGCTGCTCATTCTGCTGGGCCTGTTCGTGCTCCCGGTGCTCACCATCGGAGCCTGGGCGCTGGATCTGAAGCACGTCCGCTCGGCGCCGGCCCCGCGGAGTTCCCAGCCTGTTTCGATCCCCGAGCCCAAGCTTGCCGGGAGCGAACTGGCGGAGATGGCGAACATCACGCACGCCAAGGCCCCGGGCCGCGACGCGGCAGGCGCCGGCCGTGGACCAGAAACCCACCGCCACCGCCGGGCGGGGGATGTGGTGCTGCCCGTGCGCGACGCCCGCTAATCACGACTTGCCCAGACGTCACAGACCGCCCCGCATGCTGGGCCGGGTCGTTCATGCGCTGGCAATGAACGGATGTGTTTGACCTCTTTGGGGTTGAGCGGTTCGCCCGTGTGTGGCATGGGACGGCCCGCGGTTTGGGGGTCAACATGAACGTGTCCGCTCTGCTCGTTGCTGCCCTGCTCGCGGGGAGCGCCTCGGCCGACTTCGTCTCCCAGTTCGATTCCTACGTGCCCGGCACCAGCCTCTCGAACGTCGATGGCTGGAAGGGCTGGGACAACGTCGCGGCCCACGCGGGCGTCGTGTCCAACGACTTCTTCTACACCGGCGACAGCTCGATCAAGATCCATGGCTACACCGACGCGGTCCGCACCTTCTCCGATGTCACCAGCGGCCGGTGGACCATCGAGGCCAAGCAGTACATCGCCAGCGGCCAGTCGGGCCTCTCGTACTTCATCGTCATGAACCGCTATGTCGACGGTGGGAACAACGACCAGGGCATGTGGAGCACCCAGCTCCGCTTCGATCTGGCGGGCGGGCGCGTTTCCGACGACTTCCGGGGCGGTTCGGTCGCGATCCAGACCGATCAGTGGGCCGACATCAGGCTCTCGATCGACCTCAACGCCAACACCGTCCAGAGCTTCTACAACAACCAGCTCATCAGCTCGGGCGTCTGGATGCGCTCGGGCTCCTCGGCGCAGGCCATCGCGGCCATCGACCTCTACTCCGCGGACAACAACGCGGTGTACTACGACAACGTGGGGCTCATGGGCGTGCCGACGCCCGGCGCCATGGGCATCGCCAGCGTGGGCATGTTCGTCATGCTGCGGCGCAGGCGAGGCAGCATCGCCCGATCCTGAGGATCGGGGGCGGGCGTGACGGACCTCGGTCTTACTGCAGGTTGACGGGCATCACGACGTACAGGAACTCGGTGCCGCTCTTGACGATGCCGGGCTTGTTGGGCGCCTTGAGCTCGAAGATGACCTGCGGGTCATCCACGACCTTGAGCACGTCGGTGAGGAAGGCGGGGTTGAACCCGATCTCGATGTCTTCGCCTTCGTAGCCCGCCAGGTCGATCTTGACCTCGGCCTCGCCCTGTTCGGGGGCGCGGCTGGTGAGTTCGAGCGTCTTGTCGCTCCCGGTGAACTTCATGCGCACGCCGCGGGATTCCTCGTTGGTGAGCAGCGCGGCTCGACGGACCGCGGACGAGAGCAGGTCGCGGTCGAAGACCACGCGCTTGTCCTGGTCCTTGGGGATCACGTCCTCGTAGGGAGGGAAGGAGCCTTCGACCAGGTTGCTGGAGAGGACGGCGCGGAGCTGGTTGTCCGCGTTCCCGAAGCCGAAGCAGATCTGGTTGTCGGAGAGGGCGATGTGCACGACTTCTTCGGGGTCGCCCGTGAGCTTCTGGAGCATGCCCAGGGCCTTGGTGGGGACGATCGCTGAGACGCTCTTGCCTTCCTTGTCGGCCTGACCCGAGAGCGTGCCGCGGCACAGGGCCAACCGGCGGCCGTCGGTCGCGACCATCTCGAGCTTCTTGCCTTCGCGCTTCATGAGCACGCCGTTGATCGCGTAGCGGGAGTTTTCACGTGCGGTCGCGAACAGGGTGCGGGCGACGATGGCCGCCAGCTGCCCCGCGGGGTGCGTGAAGACCGTCTTGGCCTTGGGCGCGCCGCTGGCGCCGGAGACCATCTCGTTGAAGTCGGGCACCGGGGGGAAGTCGGCGACGGGGTAACCGAAGACCTTGAAGCGGGCGTCGGTGCCTCGGATGTTCATGACCTCGCCCTCGGACTCGAGGGTGAGGGTGGGGTCGGCGTCTTCGGCCGCGACGATGCCGCGGAGCTTGTCGGCGGGGATCAGGGCCTCGCCGGGCTGCTGGACATCGACCTGGGCCAGGTTGATGCGGATGGCGACCTCCGCGTCGGTGCCGACGAGGGTGAGCTGCCCGCCTTCCTTGCCCTTGGTGGCCTTGAGGTGGACGCAGGTGAGCTGCATCCGGGGTGAGCGGGCCGCAACGGCGCCGGAGACGAGGTTGACAGCGTTGAAGAGGGCGCCGCGATCGACGATGACCTTCATGAAGACGACTCCGTTCGAAATTCCGGGAGAAGCCCAAAAAAGGCACCCCGCCCGGGGAACAGAGTGTATCGCCTGCCGGCCAGGGTCGGCGGCTGTCTGGTCCGGTGGAGGGGGTGCGGAAAAGTGGGCCTTGGGGGCTCGATCGGCCCCTTCCCAGATCAGCCTACGGCCCGGCTTTCACGCCGGTCTAGACCCCGCACCCCAGATCCCAGTACTGAAAGAAGTAGAAGAAATCGAGCAGATCGACCGTGCCGTCGAAGTTGACGTCGGCCGGCGTGCTGTTGGTGTCCCACGCGTTGAAGAACGCGAAATAGTCGTCGAGGTCCTGTACGCCGTCGGACGTCAGATCGACCTTGCATGCGCAGGTGCTCTGGATGAGCCCCGCGGAGATGACATCGCCTTCGGTGATGTCGGCTTCGGTGGTGATCCAGAGATCGCCATTGACGCTAAAGGGCGTGCCGGTCCAGTTGGGGATGATGGGGTCATCGACCCATCCACCGGGGGTGAGTCGCTGGGTGGTTTTGACGCCGTTGACGCTGGAGCGGTAGAGATTGCCGCGGTGCTTGAGGAAGACCGAGTCCGAGGCGACGCTCTGCACCCAGGCGCCGTTGACGAGCTTGAAGGTGGCCATCGGGAACGTGGTCGCGGATCGAGCGGAGATGTAGCACGCGCCGTCCCAGAGCACGCCGCGTTCAATGACCGCCGGCGCGCTGCCGCCGATGGCCGGGAGCGTCGGGATGGGGAGGTTGGTCCAGGTCTGCCCGTCCCAGAGCGCCGCGGAGCTCGAACTGGTGGACGAGAGCAAGAGCGCCAGCGAGCCCTCGGTATCAAGGAATGTGGCGCTGGGGAGTCCGGGGAGAACGGTCCAGGCCGAGGCGTTCCACTCGGCGATGGAGTTCACGCCGCTGTTCCAGCCGCCGCAATACAGGGTTTGTCCGATGACCGCGAACTGTCCGGGGACGAAGGGGAGGCCCGTCCCGGCATCGGACCAGACGTCGCCTTCGAGGCGCGCGACCCGGGTGACGGGTTGGGCGCCGATCTTGGTGAACGCGCCGGAGCAGAACAACGCCCCGTCGAACGAGATGGCGGCCTCAATGTTCGCGTCAAAGGCCTCCGGGAGTGCGGGCCAGGAGGAGCCGTCGAACTCGCGGATGATGCCCGCAGCCGGCCCGGGCTGGCGATAGTCGCGCATGTTGAGACCCAGGACGCGGTTCCCCAGGCCGATCACGCGGCCGCTGTAAGTCTCAGGCTTGGGGAAAAGGGGCGCGAGCGTGCTGCCCGCGACACCCGCGATGCCGTAGAACCCGCTGTCGAGGATGTACCCGGTGTTGCCGCCGTAGGTCAGCGCGCCGCTCAGGACGAGCTGGTTGTCGAAGCTGCCCACCCCGGTCGCGATCAGGTACGGGGCGGTGTACAGCGTGGTCCACGAGGCGTCGAGGCGGATAAGCCGCCCGGTCGGGGCGCCGCCGAACATCGGATTGGACGTCCAGATCGCGTACACCGAGCCCGCGATGCTGGTGGCGGACTTGACCGAATCAAGCGAGCTGGCACCGATGGAGGGCAACGCTGACCAGGTCACACCATCCCACGCCGAGGCGTTCCGTCCGGGCTGACCGGTGGTGGGCGTGAAGGTTCCCACCGCGACGAGCTGGCCCTGGTTGACCGTGATGCTGGCGGCCGCGTTCAGGCCCGGGCCGACGGCCTGCGTGACCCCCGCGCTGACGCGGAAGATGTTGTTCAGGCTCGGGGTTCCCGGGACGACGAAGTTCCCCGCCACGTAGAGGCTGTCCTGGAACCAGGCCAGGCTCGAGGCGGTGTTGGTGGCGTTTGGTCCGATGCCGACCCAGGCCGCACCGTCCCACCGGTAGACCACCGGGCCGGTCGAGCAGGCTGTTCCGGCGATGTACAGCGTGTCGGCTGCCGAGAGCACGGCCGCGATCCGGAGCGGCGCCTTGGGGAGAAGCGTCCAGTGATCGCCCGCGAACACCGCGACGTTCGAAGCGTCCTCGCAGGCCCCGCCCGCGGCGTAGATCTGGCCCAGATGGACCTCAAGTGACGTCACGGCAAAGGGAAGGCCCTCCGCCATCGCGTGCCAGCCGGAGTCGTCGTGCCTGGCAACGTTGCGGGCGGCCGACCCGCCAGCGATCGAGAAGCTTCCGCCGACGATCAACTCGTCCTGCGGGCTTCCGGGGAGGATCAGAATGTCCTGGACCGTCCCGTTGGTGTCAGGCATCTGCCCGCGCTGCACCCACGAGGGCACGCACTGTGCCAAGGCTCCCACCCAGGGGAGTCCGGCGATCACAACCGCCGCCAGACGGCGGGAACGAATGGGAAGCATGCTGAACATCCACGCGGCGGGGAGGGAGCCCGCCGGACTCAGGATACTGGCCACCCGTTGCGAAGATGCGGATATTCCTGGGGGACGCCAAGGTGCCGCGCCCGCCTGAATTCCGACCGGTTTGTTTCATGTTTGGCCCCCGGGAAAGTTGTCATCCGGCGGCGGGTCCCCGATACTTCCCGCACCTCGGACTGACGCCGGTGTCGGCGTCGGGCTTTGGGGACGTGTTCGGGGCGATCTGGTCGACCTCCCGGTCGAAATCAACTTTCTGGCATATGTCGGGGTGACACCCGGCGCCGGGGGGATCGGGATGCGCCCGAGTTCCCCGGAGGCGAACCGACAGCCGTTGGCGGCCGTCGGGGAGATGCCGTGCTTCCGCGACGGGGCGGCGGGCCGGCGGGTTGGAACTGTCAAAGAAAGGATGACGGCATGTCCTTTGAAGCCGCCGTTCATTACCAGGCGATCGAGCTCGACCGACTCTCCCTCGACATGTGCGCCGCTGCCGGCGCCGGTCACCCCACCAGCTGCATGAGCATCGGGCACCTGATCACGGTGCTGATGTTCCACACCATGCGCTACTCGGCGGATCTGCCGACCTATCCGACCAGCGACCGCCTGGTGCTGAGCGAGGGTCACGCGGTGCCGGTGGTGTACGCCGCGGCGGCCAAGCTCGGGATGATGTACGGCAAGGACGAGAACAAGCGCCGCCGCCTGACGGTGGAGGAGCTGACCAATCTCCGGGCTGCTGCCAGCGAGCTCGAAGGCCACCCCAACCCGATGGAAGGCTTCCCCTTCTTTGACGCTGCGACCGGCTCGCTCGGCCAGGGCCTGTCGATCGCTGCGGGTCTTGGCGAAGCGGCCAAGCTCGACGGGATCGACCGCCGGGTGTACTGCCTCATCGGCGACGGCGAGTCCCGCGAGGGCCAGGTCGCCGAGGCGATGGACTACATCGCGGAGCGCAAGCTGCGCAACGTGCTCACGATCATCAACTGCAACGAATACGGCCAGGCCGATCGCGTGAGCGGGCAGCAGTCCGCGGAGACCATCGCGGCCAAGTTCGTCGCGGCGGGCTTTGAGGTCAAGACCATCGACGGTCACAACCCCACCCAGATCAAGGCGGCCTTCGACGCCTTCATCGCGGGCCCCGCCAAGCCCATGGCGATCGTCGCCAAGACCGTCAAGGGCTGGGGCGCTCCGAGCATCCAGGGCAACGGCTGGCACGGCAAGCCCCCGACCGGGGAGGCCCTCAAGAAGGCCAAGACCGAGCTTGATCAGAAGCGCGTCGAGCTCACCAGCGCGCTGGCGTCCACGGACCAGTTCATGATCCAGCCGCCGCCCGAGATGCCGGCGCGTGAGCTGAAGGTCGGCGACCTGCCCTCCTTCCGCGCCACCATGAAGAAGTTCGACATGGAGAGCCTCTACCAGTCGGGCAACATCGCGACGCGCCGGGCCTACGGCATCGCCTTGCGGGCCCTGGGCCACGTCAACGAGCGCGTGGTCGTTCTCGACGCGGACGTTTCCAACTCGACCATGACCGAGATGTTCCGCAAGGACCCGGCTCTGGCCGACCGCTTCTTCGAGTGCAAGATCGCCGAGCAGAACATGATCTCGGTCGCCGCGGGCCTGTCGGCTGCGGGCAAGATCCCCTTCGTCAACAGCTTCAGCAAGTTCCTGACCCGCGCGTACGACCAGATCGAGATGGCGATCAACTCCGGCGCCAACCTGAAGATCGTCGGAAGCCACTCGGGCATCACGCTCGCCTCCGACGGTCCGAGCCAGATGTCGCTCCCCGACGTCGCCTGGTTCCGCTCCTTCAGCACCATGAAGGACCACCGCGGCAATCCGGGGTGCTACGTCCTCCAGCCCGCCGACGCCCACGCGGCCTACGCGCTCACGGGCGTCATGGCCGAGTACGAGGGAGCCGTGTACATGCGGACCCTGCGGCCTGAGACCGAGTTCATCTACTCCGATCAGACGGTCTTCAACCTGGGCGGCTTCGAGGTGCTCAATGAGGGCCGCGACATCGTCCTGTGTGCTGCGGGCTACATGGTCCACGAGGCCAACCGGGCGGTGGACCTGCTCGACAAGGCGGGCGTGAGCGCCACGCTGGTCGATCTGTACTCCCTGCCTTTCGACGCCGAGGCGCTGCTCGACATTGTCCAGCAGAACAACGGGATGGTGATCACGCTCGAGGACAACTACGGCGCCTCGCTCGGCTCGGCGGTCGCGGACGCGCTGGTCGAGTCCGGGGACGCCTTCAGCCTCAAGCAGATGCACGTCCGGCGGATCCCCAAGAGCGCCCGCACGCCTCAGGAAATGCTCCAGATGTGCGGCCTGACCGCTGAGGACATCAAGAAGGCGGTCATGCAGGCCCTCAAGGTCGGCTGAACAAGCCCCAACGGCTCCGGACAGAAACAACGCGGACAAAAAACGAGCGGGCCCTGCAGTGCTGCAGGGCCCGCTCTGTTTGGGAAAAGAGGACTGCTCTCAGTTCCGCAAAGAGTTCAGCGATCGGTTCAGCAGCCGACGTCGAAGGCGTTGAAGAACGCGAAGAAGTCGTTGAGGTCGACGCCCAGGGGCGGCACGATGTCCGCGGGGGGCGTGGCGTTATCGAATCCGTTGAAGAACTCGAAGAAGTCGAGCAGATCGACGGTCCCGTCCGCGTTCAGGTCCGCGGGGCAGCGCAGTTCCTTGCGGAACACGTCGGTGTTGGCGTTGATGTCGTCGGGGACCAGGTCGGTCGCGAAGGAATCGAAGATCACGTAGCGCGCATCGGGCGAGATCTGGGCATGATCGCCCCAGTTGGCGGACTGCTGCCCATCGGCGGTCAGGTTGACGCGCGTCGTGAGTCCCAGGGCGCGGTCGTGGACGAAGACGTCGTCCTTGGCGTTGGTGTCGCCATCGACGAGGTTGTTGGCGCTGGAGACGAAGCAGACGAACCGGCCGTCGGCGGACATGGTCGGGATACGAGAGCCGAAGTTGGACTCCTCGCCGAGCGAGTTCACCGACACGCGCTCGTTGACGCCGGTCTGGCGGTCGTAGACGAAGATGTCACCCGAGAAGTTGGTGTCCCCGTCCACGACGTCGTTGGCGAAGGAGAGGAAGGCGATGAACCGGCCATCGGCGCTCATGCCGCAGGGGCCAAAGGAGGAGTCGAAGACTTCAAAGCCGTCGTACGCCTTGCTGATGCGGGTGGAGGTGCCGGTGACCATGTCGCGGATGAAGACGTCGCGCTTGCCAGCAGCATCGCCCTGGACGATGTTGTCGGCCAGGGAGTCAAAGGCGACGACGCGGCCATCTCGGGAGATGGTCGCGTGGTAGGAGTGGCCGTTGGTGGATCCCCCCGCGAAGTTCACGGAAGCCTTGGCGGTGGTCCCCGCGACCATGTCGCGGACGAAGATGTCGCGCTGGGAGTTGTTGTCCGACGGGGTCAGGTTGGTCGCGACGGAGTCGAAGCAGACGTACCGCCCGTCGGCGGAGATCGTGGGGGAGCTCGACGAGCCATTGGCGATGACCCCGCCGAGCCCGACCGTGACCAGTTCCGTCACGCCGGTCTGCAGGTCGCGGCGGAAGATGTCCACGGCGCCGTTGGTGTCGCCCGGGACCAGGTTGGAGGAGGCCGACTCGAAGACGACGTAGCGGCCGTTCCCGCTGATCATGCAGGGGCCCGACGTGCTGGCGCCGACGGCGCCGAGGGTCGAGACGCTGGCCAGATCGGTCTGACCCGAGTTGAAGTCGCGGATCATGACGTCGGCGGAGATGTTGTTGTCCCCGACGAAGAGGTTGTTGGCGTAGGTCTGGAAGGCGATGCGCGAGCCGTCATCGCTCATGGAGGCAAGCCAGGACGGGAAGTTGCCCTGATCGCCTTCGGAGCTGACGCTGATGAGGATGATGTCGCCCGGGTTGGCCAGCGCCGACCCGGAGGCCACGACCAGCGCCGCCAGGGCGCTGATGCGAAGAACGCGATGATGCATGGACTGGATCCTCTTTTGCGGATGTGCGGGGTGTTCAGCAGTTGGCGTCAAAGGCGTTCAGGAACGCGAAGAAGTCGGCCAGGTCGACGTTGGCGTCGCCCGTGATGTCCGCGCCGGGCAGGGACTGATCGAAGTCGTTGAAGAACTGGAAGAAGTCGGCCAGGTCCACCACGCCGTCGCTGTTGACGTCGGAGGGGCAGGCCGTTTCGTGCACGTAGACGTCGGAGAAGACCGTGGTATCGACGGGATCGAGGTTGGTCGCGTTGCTCGCGAAGGCGATGATGCGTCCGTCGGACGAGATCGCGGGGTTGGCCGAGGAGTTGTTGGCCTCGTTGCCGCCCGAGTTGACGTTCACGCGCTTGATGACGCCGACCAGCGCGTCGTAGCGGAAGATGTCGTCCTTGTTGTTGGTGTCGCCCGCGACCAGGTTGGTCGCGCTGGAGACGAAGGCGATGAAGCGGCCGTCGGGGGTCATCGCGGGGCGCGAGGAGCCGAAGTTGGCCTGCGTCCCGGTGACGGGGTTCACCGTGATGCGTTCGAGGGAACCCGGATTGCCCACGAGCTTGCGGAAGATGTCGGCGCTGAAGTTGGTGTCGCCCGGGACCGCGTTGTTGGCGAAGCTCTGGAAGGTGATCCCGGAGCCGCTCGAGGTCATGGGCGCCGGTCCGAGGGACTGGTCGGTGAGCTGTGCACCGGCCACCGAGACGCTCTCGCGGGTGGTGGTGAGGTTGACCAGATCACGGACGAAGACGTCGCGCACGCCGTTGGTGTCGCCCGCGACCAGCGTGGTCGCGGCCGAGTCGAAGGAGACGAAGCGGCCGTCGGCGCTGATCTGGGGGCGCAGCGAGCTGCCGTTGAACCCCTGCACGCCGCCGGTCGCGACGCTGGCGCGGACCGTGACGCCGGTGCTCATGTCGCGGACGAAGATGTCGGTGACGCCATTGGTGTCGCCCGCGACCAGATCGGACGCGGCCGACTCGAACGCGACGTAGCGCCCGTCCTCGGAAATCGCGGGGGTGCCCGAAGCGCCGTTGGATGGCCCGCCAGCGGCGTCGAGGCTGACCATGGTGGTGATGCCCGTCAGCAGGTCGCGGACAAAGACGTCGGCCAGGGCGTTGGTGTCGCCCGGCGTGAGGTTGGTGGCCAGCGAGGAGAAGGCGACGTACCGGCCATCGGCGCTGATGGCGCAGGGGCCGGAGTTGTCGTTCCCGAAAGCGCCGCCCGAGTTCAGGCTGGCAGCGGCGTTGGCGCCGGCGGTGAGATCGCGGACCAGGACGTCGTCCTTGGCGTTGGTGTCGCCCGCGACGAGATTGGAGGCCGAGCTCTGGAATGCGACGCGGGTGGCGTCGCCGGAGATCGAGGGCGCGATCGAGGGGAGATTGCCCAGGACGCCGCCCGGTCCGAGGCTGATCACGAGCGTGTCGCCCGGGGTGGCGTAGACCGAACCAGCACAAGCCGCCAAGACCATCGCCGCAAAACCCGCGCGCGTGTTCATCGCCAACCTCCGCAAAGCGTTCCTGAGGCCGGACCCGCGGTCGCCGTGACCGCTGGAGCCGGATCTTTTTCAAACCTACCCGTCATTGCCCCGGGGTCAACGAAAAGCCATCCAGAACGTGAATATTCATCAAATGGCGAAAAATGCAGTATGGCTCAAAGTCGGCTGTTTCTTTGGAAATTGTGCACAGAACAGCGTGCCGAATAAGTCATTTTCGATCAGCACAAACCCAGAACACACCCGAAATGGCGTGCTTTTGTACGGATTATGATCGGCTTATCTCACCATTTTCTCGGAACCCCGTGTATGCGGGGGATCCGCTGTGTTGTAATGGGTCCAGAGCTGGCGGCCCGCGTCGATCGCGACGCCCCTGCTCCCGAAGAGGGGTTCATCATGAGGACACAGGAACAGAAGAAGCTGTTGTGGGTGGCGGCCGCGTCGATGCTGGTCGCCTCCGGCGGCGCGATGGGCTTTGGGCCGGAGCCCAAACCGACCAAGCAGGTCGGCGTCGGAACCGTTCCGACGGCGCCCGCTCCCGACACCAAGGTGGTTTCGCCCGGAGTGCCGGGAGTCGACGCGGGTCCTCCCACCCAGGGCCGGTTCATGAAGCCGACGATCGTGGAGAACAACGGCGCGGGCCTGTTCGACACGCCGCCGTATCTCGATCCGGCCTTCCAGGCGTATGTGGATCAGCTCCGCGAGGAGAATGATCCGCATCACTTCGAGCGGCCCGCAACGCCCCCGGGTTATGACCCGAGCAAGATCATGCCGCGCGGTCCTGAGACTGTCCCGCCTCCCGCCAATGGAGGCACCGAAGCGCCGGACACGTTCCGGTTCTGGCGCAACCGGTCGCTCGATGGCGACATCGGCGGGAGCGCGAGCTTCAGCGATCGCTCCAACGAGCCATCGCTGGCTGGTGAAGGCGACACGGTCTTCTGGACCGGCAACTGGTACGCCGCCCGCTCGATCAACCGCGGCGTGAGCTTCCAGTACATCAATCCGTACGACAACTTCCCCGCCGACGGCGTGAACGACGTTCCCGCCGGCGCCGGCACGTTCTGCTGCGATCAGGTCACCGCCCACTCGACCTCGTGGGGCATGACGATCTGGCTGCTTCAGTACAGCCAGAACGGCTCGGGCAACAACGTTCAGCGCATCGCGATCTCCAACGGCTCGGGCAACCTCGAGCAGAACAACTGGTACTACTGGGACTTCTCGGCTCAGGACTTCGGTCGCCCGAGCGGGGACTGGCTCGACTTCCCGGACATCATGGTGTCCGACTCGCGCGTCTTCTTCTCGACCAACATCTTCAACTCTGCCGACTCCTATCAGGGCACCGCGGTATGGTCCATCGCGCTCTCCGAACTCTCCGACGGCGGCGGGTTCAACTGGTGGTACTACTTCCGGACCGACGGCGGACGCCGACTCTGCCAGGGTTCCACCAGCTCGGGCTGGTTCGCCCACCACGTGGATGGCGACACCATCCGCCTCTGGAACTGGCTCGGCGACAGCTCCGGCGCGACTACCTATGACGTGAATCACACCGCGATCGGCAGCGGCTCGATGGCGTTCTCCGGACCGGGCGGCTGCAGCTGGATGGGTCGCGCGGACAACCGCATCCTCGGCGCTGCCCGCGGCGGCGGCGACCTCCTGTTCATGTGGATGAGCTCGCCTCAGGGCGGCTTCACCAAGCCCTACGTGCAGACGGTGCGCATCCGTGAGTCCGATCGCGCCGTGCTGGCCGAGGACGACATCTTCAACGGCTCGGGGGTGTGGTGCTACCCGGCGGTCGCGGCCAACGCAGCAGGCGACTACGGCGGCGTGGTCACCTATGGCGACCCCTCCACGTACCCGAGCCCGTACGCGTTCCTCGCGGATAACTACAACAGCAAGGGCATGCAGCCCGCGACCATCGCGGGCATCGGGACAGGTTCCACGTGTCAGAGCGTGAACCGCTGGGGCGACTACCAGACCGCGCGGCGCTCATCCCTGGGCACCAACAACTTCATCAGCGCCACCTTCTTCAACAGCTCCGCCTCGGGCACCCAGCCCATGTTCACCTGGTTCGGTCGCGAGGATGATGATCCGGGTGCGGACATCGCGCACGAGTCGTACAACGTCCCCGGCGGCGTGTATGACCCGGGTCAGTCCTTCGTCGGGACCTATGTCGCCCGCAACATCGGCGGTTCGACCTCGAGCACGATCACGGTCGAGAGCCGTCTGTCGACCAACGCGATCATCTCGAGCGGCGACACCCTGGCGGGCTCGGTCCTGCGTGGACCGTTCTCCGCGGGGACCCAGTTCTCGGGCAATCTGACCACCACCATCCCGGCGGCGCTGGCCGACGGCACGTACTACTGCGGCCTCATCCATCAGACCTCGCCCGATGGCTACTTCTCCAACAACTACAACGACTACAACGAGACTCCTCAGACGATTCAGGTCAAGCGTCGTCCGGAGATCGATGTGCACGACGTCTCGTGGACCGGCGCCCCGAGCCGCAAGATGGGCATCGGGCAGCAGGTGCCCTGGTTCAGCTTCCGCTGGTCGCACACCAACTCCGGGACGAAGGTCTCGAGCTACGACGCGGACATTCGCGTTTCGACCAACACGGTCATCTCCACGTTTGACCAGCAGATCCTGTACTACTCCTCGGGCATTCTCGGCGGCCTGGCCGCTGGGGCCTCGCAGACCTGGTTCAACAACTACTTCGTCGTTCCGACCTCCACCACGCCCGGGAACTACTTCCTCGGCGTGATCACCAGCGACCCGGAAGACAGCAACCTGTCGAACAACACCGCGTACGACCCGTTGCAGATCACCATCGCCTGGTGTGACGCGGACGTCGACCACGACGGCGCTGTTGATCTGATTGACTTCTTCACCTGGCTCGGCTGGTGGGATCTTCAGGTGCCGCAGGCGGACATCGACGGCGTCAGCGGCCTGGATCTCGGCGACTTCTTCTTCTTCTTCCAGGCTTGGGACAACCAGTGCTTCGCGGAGCCTTGATCGGGATTGCGTTCGTGAAATGAAAAAGGGCGGGGCCATGTGCCCCGCCCTTTTCTTTGGCGTGCGAGAACCAGAGCGGATCAGCCGCCCGAAGGCTTGGGCGCATCGGCGGGCTGGGCGTCGGGCTTCGTCTCGGGCTTGCTCTCAGGCTTGGCTTCGGGCTTGGCGTCCTGGGCCTTCTCGGCCGGCGCCGCGGGCGTCGCCGGCGCGTTGCCGCCGGGCATTTCGCTCAGGCGGATGAACTTGCCCGCCATGGACTCGATGCCGACGTCAAGCAGCGGCAAGCTGTTGCCCGGCTGGACCGGACCCTGGACGGAGACGCCCGGAGAAACCTGCACGGGGCCGCCGGTGCGGGACGCGTCGAGCTGGAGGACGATCAGCGCCCAGCCCTTCTCGAACTGCGCGGGCAGGGGGATGAGGTCGGGCTGCTGGCCGGGCTTGGCCTGGTACTTGGACATCTGCGGCCCGAACTGGCGGTACGCGCCGATGGCCTCCATGATCCCGTTGGGGACCGTCTTGAAGGCGCCGACCTCGGCGCGATAGGCGTCGCGGAAGGCGAGGATCTGCGCATCGGAGTACTTGGCGTTGACCGCGGGGGAGAAGAGCTTGCGCAGCACCTGCACGTCGCCCGTCGAGTCGAACCCCCCGATGGCCTCGTTGGCGGGCTTGACGATCTTGGACCCGACCGCCTGCGTGGCCTGGTACACGCCGATACCCATGCCGATCCAGACGACGCTCGACAGCAGGCCGATCACCACGCCGGTGGCGGCCAGGCCCGTGCCGACCAGTCTTCCCTTGGCGGTGGAGATCGCGATGATCGCGGCGATTCCGAAGATGACCGCCAGCACGCCGAGCCCGGGCACGAAACACACAAGAGCCAGGACCAGCGAGATGATCGCCATCACGCTCGTGCGTTGCGGGATGTACGTGGGGTCGTACGGTTCAGCGTTGTAGTTGCTTGCCATATGGGGGCAAGCCTAGCAGGGCTCGCGCACACCCGCCCTACAAGGGGGGTCAGTCGATGGCGCTGCTGGAGGCCCGCAGGCGTTGGACCGACTCGGCGACGATCAGAACCGCCTGATCGATCTCCTCGGGTGTCGTGAATCGGGACAGGCTGAGCCTGATCGAGCCGTGCGCGACTTCGGGCGGGATGCCCATCGCCAGCAGGACCGGGCTTGGTTCGAGCGAGCCCGAGGAACACGCCGCTCCCGCGGAAGCCCAGAGCCCCCGCTCGGAGAGCAGCAGGATCAGGGCTTCGGCCTCCAGTCTGGGGAAGCCCAGATTGGTCGTGTTCCAGAGCCTTGCGCCCGGCGCGACGGGCCCATTGATGACCGCGTCGGAAATGTGCGTGCGCACGCCCTGTTCGAGCCTGTCGCGCAGGGCCGTCCCGGCGCGACGGGCCTCCGGATCCGCAAGCCAGGCGTGCGCCTCGCTGGCCGCGACACCCGCGCCGAGAATCCCCGGGACGTTTTCCGTGCCGCCGCGACGTCCGAGTTCCTGCGCGCCGATGGTCTGCGGGCGCATGCGCACGCCCCGGCGCGACCAGAGCACGCCGACGCCCTTGGGGCCATGGAACTTGTGCGCCGAGAAGGTCAACAGATCGCAGCCGCACGCGGCGGGGTTGTCGGGCTGATCCGGATC
This sequence comes from uncultured Phycisphaeraceae bacterium, assembly GCA_964531675.1. Classification (GTDB taxonomy): domain Bacteria; phylum Planctomycetota; class Phycisphaerae; order Phycisphaerales; family UBA1924; genus CAZHFW01. Next base: position 136,941 of record CAZHFW010000004.1, read on the forward strand.
CGCCTCCACGTCCGTCGGCATCTTGCCCACCCATTGGGTGCCATCGCAGTGGAACAGCGCGTTGTTCCCCCGGCAGGCACGGGCGATGAGTTGGACGGGATGGATGGCGCCGGTCTCGTTGTTGGCCCATTGCACGCTGACGAGGCCGATGGGCTTGCCGGCGCGAGAGGCCTCGGCCAGGAGCGACTCGAGCTGATCGATCAGGACCACGCCGTGCTGATCGACGGGGATCCACACGACCGAGCCTGGATCGGTCTTCTCCAGGGCTTCGGCCAGCTCGCGGACCGCGCTGTGTTCGACCCGGGTGGTCGCGAGCCTGCGGCGCTCGGGCGGCAGGGCTTCGAGCACGCCTCTGATCGCCAGGTCGATCGACTCGGTGCCCGAGCTGGTGATGATCAGTTCACGCGGCTTGGCGTTGATGAGCGTCGCCAGCGCCTGTCTGGCAAGCTCGACTTCCCGGCGGGCGGCCTGCCCGGCGCGGTGCACGCTGGAGGGGTTGTGCCACAGTTCGACCAGAGCGCGGCGGACCGCCTCGCTCGCTGCGGGCGAGGGCTGGGTCGTCGCGTTGTTGTCGAGATTGATCGGGAGCATCACAGGCTTCGGGGGATTGTTCGCCCTTGGTGGGCCCCGGGCCTGGTTCGCGGCGGCGCGATCAGGCGGCGCTCTCGACCTTTTCGCCGCCCCGGCCGACGAGCAGGCGGGCGATGATCTCCTGCACGTGCATGCCGGACTTGTCCGACCCGTGCCCGGCGATGTGCATCGCGGAGAGGACGCCGTAACCCATGCCCAGGTCGATGAGGAGCCAGGCGATGACTTCAGCGCTGAAGCGAGCGGTGACCTTGTGGTCGCCCTGAGCGCGTTCGAGCTCGCGCATCAGGAAGGCGTGCACGCCCTTGATGTGGTTCTGGAGCGCCTCGTTGATCGCGGGGTCTTCGGCCTCGGTGATCGCCTGCAGGAAGACGCGGTAGGCGACCTTGCCTTCTTCGGAGACCATCGGGTTGTCGCCCACCAGGCGGCGCAGACGCTCGGCGGGATCGGTGCAGCCCGCGAGTTCCTTTTCCCAGGAGCTCAGCGTCTGGGCCGCGGTGCGCTCGATGAGCGCGACGAACAGGTCGCGCTTGCTCGTGAAGTGGCGATAGATGATCGGCTCGGTGACGCCCGCAGCCTTGGCCAGTTCGGCGGTCGTGGCCCGCGCGTACCCGGCCTTCGCAAACAGCTGCATGGCGCAGTCCAAGAGCTGCTCTCTGCGTTTGGCGGCCGGCAGGCGGCTCATCGTCAACCTCCGATCGACGCGCCGACGAGAAGCCGTCGGCGCCTGGCCATCCGGGGAAACGGGGGGAAAGGGCCCCGAACCGGATGTACCGCTAGCACTCGCCAACTTTATCAGCCGGGAGTGCCCAAGGGAACCCAATTCCCTCTTTTGAATCCTGTCATGCGATCTGAAACCGCACCAGCACAATGACTTGTGGACCGGACGGGCGGGAATCCCGGGGGAGTCCCTGTCGGTAGGGTCGCGCCAGACCGACCTCAGCCCCGGGCGGGCACCCCGCGCAGGGTGCTTCCCGGGGGGACGTCCTTGGTCACGACCGCCCCGGCCCCGATGGTGCTCCCCGCTCCGATGACCAGGCCGGGCAGGACCCGGGATCCCAGGCCGATCAGGCAGTCGGCGCCGATGTGCACGTTCCCTCCCAGGACCGCCCCCGGCGCGACGTGGGTGTTCAAGCCGATCCGGCACTCGTGTTCGATGATCGCGCCCGAGTTCACGATCGCGTGATCCTCGAGCTTGGCCGCGGTGTGCACGATGGCGTGGGGACCGACAAACACGCCCGCGCCTAGAGAGGCTTTGGCGGCGATGTGCGCGCTGGGGTGGATGACCCGTGCGAACTTCGTGCGGTCGCCGAGGTGGGCCAGCGCCTGCCGGCGCGTGGAGAGTTCGCCCACCGCGAGGATCAGCGTCTGGTCCGGCGCGGGCTTGAAGGTGCGCAGGTCTTCGAACGAGCCGAGCCTCGGGCGGTCGAACAGCGGGCCGAGCCTGGCTTCAGGGTTGTCATCAAAGAAGCCCGCGAGCGTGAAGGCGTGGAGCGCAGCGTCCGCGACGACCAGCGCATGGCCGCCGCCACCGACGAGGATCAGGGATGGATGAGGCTGCCGCACGATCCTGATATCGGACTGTGGGGGAGGGGTGCGTGAGCTTCAGGTGCGGACCGCGGTGACGCTGGCGATCGCGATGGGCAGCAGGATCATCACGGGGATGAACGCGCCCAGGGCTGCGGGGACGCCGGGGATGGCGACCGATGCGCCGACCACGCCTCCGACCAGGCTCGAGACCGCCCAGGGGGCCGCCTTGATCGACTGGAGCATCATGTTGGCGGGTTCGCGGCGGAGGAAGAAGGGCATCGCGATCACCAGCGCCAGGATGTTGGCGACCATGATCGACACGCGTCCGAAGCCGACGCGGGTGAGCTGTTCCGCAAGGCGGCGGTCGATCCCCTGCTCGCGCGACAGCATCGAGACGATCTGCGTCCACGAGAGGCTCTGGCTGTAGCCCGCGAAGCGCTGCATGCGGAGCGTCTCGGGATTGAGGTTGGTTTCCACGCGCGCGACGGGGGCGGGGGGGTGGAACTCGCCCTGTCGGGTTTCGCGGAATCCGTTTTCCAGATCCCAGCCGCCGTCACGCCAGCGGGCCGCCTTGGCGGTGATGACCGAAGTGGCCAGGCCTCGATCGTCGCGTTCGAGGATGGAGACGTCGCCGAGCGTGCCCTTGTCGGCGTCGAAGATGCGGGCGCACAGGAGGCGGTCCTTGGAGTCGCGGATGAGCTTGATGTGGTCCAGGCCCAGGCCCCGCTTGCCGGCGTCGCCGTGGTCGCGGGTGAGCAGTGGCGCGATGCGGGGGATGACCAGTTCCTGGTTGGCGATCTGCAGGCCGGTGAGCGCGAGGGCGACCAGGAGGATCGGGCGGGCGACGCGATAGAGGCTCTGCCCGCTGGCAAGGACCGCGACCAGCTCGCGGTGACGCACGAGCTGGGAGCAGGTGAAGCCCATCGCGCCCAGGAGGACCACGCCAAGCAGGAAGTTGAAGAGCTGGAGGAGGCGGGGCCACCACAGGTCGACGATGAGGAAGACGACCGTGAGGCCCTTGCGGAGCGCGTCGGGCTGTCCCGAGGGATCGCCATCGTGGAGCCAGCGTTCGGCGAGGTTCACGAAGCGGTCGAAGTTCAGGGAGACGTCGATGGTGACGACGAAGGAGAAGAGGATCACCAGCAACGCCGCGACGTTGATGAGGTACTGGCGGGCGATGTAGCGGTCGAGGATGGTCAGCATGGTGCCGCCGCGGGCTGGGGGCTGGGCGATTTGGGGCCCAGACTCCGGACCAGGGTCCAACAAGCGTACCCCACAAACCCGCCGACAAGGACGTCGCTCGGGTAATGAGCGCCGACGATGACGCGGCTGACGCACGTGCCCAGCGCCAGGAGCAAGGCCAGGCTGCGGACCGCGGGGAATGCTGCTCCCAGGGCCAGAGCGCCGCCCCAGGCGACCGCGGCATGGCTCGAGGGCAGCCCCAGACCGCTGCCTTTGGGGAAGTTCTTCAGGAAGTCCACGAAGGCGTAGGTCGCGGGGGCGACCGCGTGTTCGGGCCTCATCCGGCACAGGAAGGGCTTGAGCAGGTCGGCCAGGCCTCCCGCCAGGGCTGCCGAAGCGATGGTCATGATCGCCAGTGCCAGCGCCCGATCGCGGGCTGTTTTCTCCGCGCGAGTGAGGGCTTGCAGGCCCAGGGCCAGCGCGACGGGCCCCCAGATCCAGAGTGTGCCGTAGAGCCAGAGGGCGCGCCACCAGGTCTTGGGCTCGAAGCGGCGCTTGAGTTCAGCAAAGCCCGCCTGACGCATGAGGTCGATGGCCAGAACGTCGAGCCTGAGCGCGATGATCAGGCCGACGATAAAGATCGCAAGCAGCACGGGCCTGGTGAGCCGCTGGCGCGAGGTGGAAGCGGCCATGCTCATGCGCCCCCCTTGAGCTTCGGGAAGCCCTTGAAGTTTCTCCCGATGAAGACGGGGCGGTTGCGCTTGTGATCGCCCGCGAGGATGCCCGCCTCTTCGACGTGCTCGAACGCGATGCTCCACTCGCCGGCGGAGGCGCCGATGAGCAGCGCGTCGTGTCCGAGCAGGGCCGGATCCGCAAGGGAGGTCTGCGGCCAGTAGTCGTATTGCGTCGGACGTCCGCCCATCGCGGAGCTCGAGCAGCGCACGATGGGGTGGTTCTTCATATAGAAGGCAAGCTGGCTGGCCCGCCCGTAGTGCTGTGCCATCACGAACGCGCCGGGGCCGAGCGCTTCCAGGCGTTTGTCCGCGTCCTGGGCCTGGGGCCTGGCGCTGGTGAGGCGTCCCACGGGCACGATCTTGTCGAGCACGGGGATCTTGCCGAGCAGGTCGAGCCTAAGCATCGCCAGGCCCGCGATGAGCCCCGCGATGATCGCGATGTGCCAGAAGATCTGCCGCGGATTCTCGGGATGGCGGTTGAAGAAGCCCCACTTGGGTCGCGGCATCGGGAGCGCGTTCCAAGTGGCCATGCGGACGCGGACTTCGTCGAGCCCTTCGATCGCCCCGATACCCGCGAGCGCTGCGAGGGTCGTGTACGCCGCAGCGGTCCAGTTGCCTTCGCCATCCGTGAAGAACGTGACGCCGAAGTAGAAGACCAGCAGCGGCAGCGCGCACCACACGAGGAACATGCGGCCCATGAGCGTGGGCGCGACGCTCGCCTGATGGGGCTCAACCGCCTCGCCTTGGCGGGAGCGATTGGCGATCTTGCGGGACCACAAGGCTGTGGAGGCCGCGATGCCGATGATCGGGCCATGGAGCCCGAGGTTCATCATGATGAACTCGAGCGGCCAGAGCGGCGACCAGTGCTGCTTGGGGTTGGGCGTCATGTCGCCCCCTTGCACGCCGAGGTGTCCGAGCAGGTGGCGCACCGTGGGCCAGCCCTCGCGCTGGTTCCAGATGATCACCGGGAGCACGCCCACGATGAAGCCGGCCAGCGCCAGCGCGATCCACAGCGGGAGCTTGCGGGGAAGCGAGAGCTCGCGTCGCCATGACCAGGCGAAGATGAACAGGCCCGGGAGCAGAAGCAGCGCGGTGTACTTGAACAGGAATCCGATCCCGAGGCACAGGCCGCAGAGAACCAGCGCGGGTCCGGATGCCCGGGCCAGGGCGCGCCACGCGGCCCACGCGGCGAGCGTCCACATGGCGCAGTAGGGCACGTCGATGGTCATCAGGATGCCGCCGAACTGGAACATCCACGAGAGGTTGATGCACGCGGCGGCTGCGAAGCCCGCGCGTTTGTCGCGTGTGATGTCGGTGGCCAGCCCCGCTGCGGCGAGGCTCAGGATTCCCAGGAAGATCGGAGCGCCGAAGCGGACCCCGAACTCGGTCGCGCCGCCGACTTGTGTGCCGCCGAAGATCGTCCAGGCGATGCCCGGGCCCTTGGTGTAGTAGCTCAGCCCGAGATGACGGCTCCACTCCCAGTAGTGCGCTTCATCTTCGACGAGTGTGTAGGGGCACCACAGCGCCAGATACGCCAGGCGAAAGAGCGTGAGCCCCGCGACCAGGAGCAAGGTGGCGCGCCAGGAGGCGGCCCAGGCCATCGCGCGGGTGGGGTGGTGTGCCGGGATCGTCACGTGCTGTGCCAGCCGGGGCTCTCCGCGATTCAGTGCCTGGCCAGCTTCCAGTACGACGCGAGGGCGTAGAGTCCGAAGGCCCCGACGCCTCCCCACAGCACAAAGAGGCCGGCGGCGCCCTTGTCGTGCGTGATCTGCTGGCCACTGGAGATGGTGATGACCGTCGCCAGCGCCGGGAAGAAGGACCAGAGGTAGACCGTGAGCGGGAGGCTCTGGCTCAGCGTGACCGCGGTCACCGCGCCGGAGACGACCATCACCAGGCACGCCGCGGACATGGCCCAGCGTTCGTGCTGCTTGCTGGTGATCTCACGCTGGAGGCGGTCGATGGTGCGCTTGAGGTCGTTGTAGGGCGGCGCCAGGAACGTGTCGGGATTCGGGCCTTCGACGCGCTGGCGGGCCAGCTCCAGGAGCTTGGAAGCGGGCGTCTTGTTGGCGTCCAGCAGATCGTCGAGCGGGGTGTTCTCCAGCGCGAGCGTGGAGATCGCCAGCCTGGCGCGCTCGCCCGCGGGGTCGGAACCACGCGACACGAGGGTGGGACCATCGAGCTCCATCTGGATCGAGAGCTCACGCTTGGAAGGATCGTCCGAGCCCATCCACGTGCGGAATGCCGCCCGGCGGACGGTCCAGCGGAACTCTTGCGCGCCCTTCTCGGGGTTGAGCGGGTCCTTGGGCCGGAGCTGAGAGACTTCGACCATGGGCGAGCCCTTGGGCGGCGCCATGATCCAGCGCTTGCCGTCCCAGCTCAGGTCGGAGGCTGCGATCGTGGTGGTCTGGCCTTGCTCATCGACGAAGCGCACGATGCCCGTGGTCTGCAGGCGTGACTTGATGGTCTCGGTGGTGAGGCGTTCGCCCAGGTGGAAGGCCAGGTCGCGGCGACGCCACTCGACGAAGTTCATCCGCTCGGGATGCTCGCGGAGGGCGTTGAGTTCGGAGTAGGTGAGGAACTTGGGATCGTCGCGGAAGGTCGCGCTGGCGGGCAGGATGAGGCGCAGATTGCTGCCTTCGCTGACGCTCTTGCTCCGCGAGGCGTGGACGGCGCGGTCGAGCTGGACGATCGCGACGCCGGCATCTTCATCGGCCCGGCGGAGGACCGAACGGCCTTCCTCGGCAGGCCTGCCGCCCGGATAGAGCCAGAGATGGGCCGCGGTCGCGGTGGCGTCGGCCTTGAGGCCGAGCTGATCATCGATCTCGACCGCTGCGGGGCGGACGAGCAGGAGCTGCTGCTGGGCCCCGCCTTGCGGGTTCTCGACGCGGCGGACCGCGTCGGCGTAGATCATCTTGCCGTCGATCTCGACCGCTTCGCCTCGTTCGACGGAGGAGATCAGGATCTTGGTGAGATCCTGCGTGATCATGTTCTCCATGGCGCGCAGGAAGCGGGGGATCGCAAGCTGGGTCAGGCCGAAGAGGATGGCTGCCAGAATGAGGCCCGAGGTGATCGCGGGGAGCAGCACCGAGCGGTGGCTCACGCCGCTGGCGTGGGCCGCGGTGAGCTCGTTGTCCTGCGCGAGCCGGTGGTAGGCGAGGGTTGCAGCGAAGCCCGCCGCGAAGGGCAGGGCGAACTCGAGCATGGGGACGACCGCGAGCCCCATGAACTTGAGCATGTCGAGGGGGCCGATCTTCCCGTCGGCCAGGGGCTTGATCGCGGCGGCGAATGCGATCACCGCCACCAGCACGCCGGTGGTCAGGAGGATCAGGCGCCAGAGCTCCGCCAGCGCGTAGAACCACAACGTCTTGGAAGAACGGCCGAGCAAGGCCGGATGGTAGTCGAGCGGGCCGTTCACACGCCGGGAGGACGATCCTGGGTGGACGAGTCCGGAAACCACCGCATTTTTGTGCATATGCATCACAGCGCACGAGGGGCACGAACGCCTTTGTGTCAAAGCCCGAACAAGTGGGCTGTTTTGCCCGCAGCGCGCTCAGATTGTGCTCGCGCAAGAATTGATCAGGCAAGGGGCTTCCATTAGCATGCGGCTTGGAGGGACGGCCAGAGAGACAAGACAACCGCTCCTTCCTCGGGTGTGCACCGTCGATTCTGGAAGCCTGGCTCAGCGGCCGGGTGGCGCGAGCGTCGCGCGTTCGGAGCATGCACCGGAATTCAGAACGCGGTCAGATCAACGTCTGACCCGGGGAGGAGATCTCATGAAGAAGCTTGCAGCGCTTGCCCTGGTGGCGGGTCTGGCCTCGGCTGCGGCCGGTCAGTACCTGATGGTCCCGAACTTCAGCAGCTCGGGCCGTTCGATCATGCTGTTCAACAAGAGCGACGGCTCGCTGGTGAACCAGAACTGGATCGTGGGTGACGGCGGCGCCAACGTCTTCAACAGCCAGACCGAGTGCCTCTCGATCGGCACCGACGTCTGGATCTCTGACCAGGTTCAGAACAAGATCTTCCGCTACGACCTGGCGACGAGCTCGTTCAAGTCCGCGATCACCGGCAACGGGACGACCAACCTGAGCAACCTTCGCGGCATGGAGCGCGTGGGCAACACGGTCTTCGTGTCCCAGTCGGGCTCGGGCTTCGGCAACGCGATCGTCAAGTTCGACGCCAACACTGGCGCCTTCCTGGGCTCGTTCAACATCCAGCAGTTCGTCGCGGGCACCGACCACTCCCCGTGGGACGTGCAGGCGTACAACGGCGAGCTTCTGGTCAGCACCTATGCGGCATCCACGAACACCGGCACGAGCCGCATCGACCGCTACGACTACAACGGCAACTACCTCGGCAACCTGTACCTGCAGGCCAACTCGGTGACCACGGGTCTCCGCGGTCCCCAGCAGATCACGGTTGAGGCCAATGGCAACCTGCTCATCGGCGGGTTCTCGGGCACCACCCAGTCGGGCGTGTACGAGATGGGCCCGACGGGCAACATCCTCAACTTCTACGCCGGCGGCTTCGGGCCCCGCGCCGCGTTCCGTCTGGACAACGGGATGATCATGGTTTCCAAGGGCGACGGCGTGTGGTCCTGCAATCCCGCGGACAACTCCCTCACCGCGCTCAAGGCGGGCCTGAACCAGATCAACTCCAAGTACATCTCGGAGATCGGGTTCATTCCGGCTCCGGGCGCTGTCGGCGTGCTCGGCCTGGGCGCGCTGGTTGCGGCCCGTCGTCGCCGCTGATCGCGGCCTGACTCAGAATTCTCTCCCCACGACAAGACCCCCGGCACATGCCGGGGGTCTTGTCTCTGTGAGAGATGGGAAGCCAGAGGGATCAGCGGCGTCGCCGGGCGGTGGCCAGGCCGGCCAGACCGAAGCACGCCAGCGCGCCGGGCGAGGGGACGGTCTGCCAGTGCATGGAGTAGGTGTTGCCCGCGTAGGTGCCGCCGGTGACGGTGCCTCCCCACTCGAGGGCGAACCCACGGCTGGGGAGCAGTTGTCCGGTGCCGAAGTAGGAAGCCTGGATGTCGATCTCCTGATAGAGGTAGTAGAGCCCGGGGCCGATGACGTAGTCACCAGGTGCGCTGGCAGCGGTCTCCCCGACGATCTGGAATCCGTTGCCGTCCTGGATGTACGAGCGGGTGAGTGAGACCGCGCTGATCAGGGCGTCGCCCGGGGGGTTGGCCGAGCCGCCAAGCTGCTGGTAAACGCGAGCGGAGAGGGTGACGTTGATCATCGGATCGTGCATCGCGTCGCCGGTCTGGCCTCCGAAGGCGGCGAGCTTGAAGTTGGCGTCGAGTGCCGCGTCGGTGAGGCGCACCGGGAAGGCGTTGATCCCGAACCAGACCAGGGCCGTCTGGCGGGTCCCGCCGGAGTAGAGCTGTCCGGCCTGGTTCCCCCCGATGATGGTGGCGGACATGTCGCCGACGAAGCGGGAGCCGATGGTGGTGGGGTTATAGATGTTGGAGGCGGAGGAGTTGGTGCCGTTGGCGAAGCTGAGGCCGTAGGTCCCTTGGCCGAAGGTAGCTCCCGGAGTTGGAGCGATGATCTGGGCGTGTGCCAGTGGCGTGACGAGCGCGAGGATCGCGAATGCGGCGCGGGCGGACGGGGTGAACAGCGTGGACATGGCTCTCTCCGGGCGTGCGGTGAAGGCTGCCGTGGGACCCACCAAGGCCCGCGGGCGGGCCGGCGGAAACGCGGCCCACACGATTCATCCGAGGGCCGGGCGATCCATCCATCACGGATCCGGAGATTCTCGATCAGGTGTCCGGGGTCCGGATGGCGTGCTCCACCTGCCGCCGACGCAGATCGTCTTCGCGCTCCTTGCAGGCGGCGGAACCGGCAGGGCGCGGCGTCAGCGTGTCGAAGCACCCGAAGCCGAGCGTCAAGCAGCCGAAGCGGTTTGGCGCGTCGTGACGGGAGCGTTTCGCGGTGATTTTGCGCGTTTGCGGATGCGGGTGGATGAGGGCCCGCATGTTTGACCGGGGTGGTAGAATGCCCGCATGGCCACTGTCTGCTTCTACTTTCAGGTGCATCAGCCGTACCGCTTGCGTCGCTACAGCGTCTTTGACGCGGATCCGTTCTATTTCGATGACGCCAAGAACGCGGAGATCTGCCGGAAGGTGGCGGACAAGTGCTACCGGCCCGCGACCAAGCTGATCCTGGAGCTGATCAGGCGGCACAAGGGGAACTTCCGGGTGTCGTACGCGATCACCGGGGTGGTGCTCGATCAGCTGCAGGCGTGGGCGCCGGACGTGATCGACATCTTCAAGGAGATGGCCGACACCGGGTGCGTGGAGTTCATCGGCGAGACGTATTACCACTCATTGAGCTTCCTCTATTCGAAGGCGGAGTTCGATGAGCAGGTGAACATGCACACCAAGCGTGTGCGCGATCTCTTCGGGCAGACGCCTCAGGTCTTCCGCAACACCGAGCTCATCTACGCGAACCAGCTCTCGGGGCATCTGGCCCACATGAAGGGCGAGGACGGCAAGCCCCGCTGGCTCGGCGCGATCTGCGAGGGCACGGACTTCCTGCTCGGGTACCGCTCGCCGAACTACGTGTACAAACCTCCGATGTGGGATCCGTTCAACTCGGGGGACCGCCAGGAGCTCAAGAACAAGGACGGGAAGGCCTTCGGCCTCCTGCTCAAGAACTACCGGCTCTCCGACGACGTGGCGTTCCGCTTCAGCAACCGCGGGTGGGCGGAGTGGCCCCTGAGCGCCGAGAAGTTCGCCAAGTGGGTGAACAACATCAACGGCGACGGGTACCTCTGCAACCTGTTCATGGACTACGAGACTTTCGGCGAGCACCAGTGGGCCGATACGGGGATCTTCCAGTTC